>JBBNGO010000043.1:0-22151 GCA_040095065.1 Hominicoprocola fusiformis | reverse complement strand
TGCGGGCCGGGGCGCTTTTTTGCCGTTTCGGTCAGGATTTCGACTTTGTTTGTGCAAAACCGACGCATTAGTGTTAAAATCTCGTTAAAAACCGTCCCTTTTACTACTGGCACGGGCGCGGGGCAGGTGGTATAGTAAACAGGCATGTGTTTTTTAGGAGGATCAATATGTTTTCTGCCTTTTTTCGCAGCCTGAAGCAGGAATTTGCAGGCTACAACTCGAAAAAGCTGCTCGCCGACATGATGGCGGGCCTGACGGTCTGCGCTGTCGCGCTGCCGCTGGCATTGGCGTTCGGCGTTTCATCCGGCGCGAGCGCGGCGTCCGGGCTTGTCACGGCCATCATCGCGGGCGTGGTCATCGCCATTCTCGGCGGTGCGTCGTTCCAGATCTCGGGGCCGACGGGCGCGATGAGCGCAGTGTTGGTCGGCATCGTCGCGGAATACGGCCTGCAGGGCGTGTTTTTTGCCTGCTTTGCCGCGGGCGTTCTGCTGCTGCTCGCGGGCATCTTCAAGCTGGGTCGCTTAATTAGCTTTATCCCGATGCCCGTCATCATGGGCTTCACCTCGGGCATTGCCATCATCATCGCGATGGGGCAGATCGACAACTTCTTCGGCACGGTGTCGGAGGGCGGCTCGAACCTGGAAAAGCTCGCGTCCTACGGCCGTCTTGGCTTCCACCCGAATATGCAGGCGGTGCTCATCGGCCTTCTCGTCGTGCTGGTGATAGTCTTCTGGCCGAAAAAATGGGGCGCGCGTGTGCCGGGCTCGCTCATCGGCATCATCCTTGCGACGATCGTCGCGACAGTCGCGGGCATGGATCAGCTCGCTGTCGTCGGCGACATTCCCAAGACGCTCCTGCTCGCCGACCGCCTGTCGCTCGGCGGCCTGAGCTTCACGATGCTCGAAAACCTGCTCTCTCCCATCGTGACCATTGCGGCGCTCGGCATGATCGAGAGCCTGCTTTGCGGCGCGTCGGCCTCGCGCATGAAGGGCGAAGCGTTCAACGCCGATCAGGAGCTGATCGCACAGGGCGTAGGTAATATTCTGCTGCCGCTTTTTGGCGGTGTTCCCGCGACCGCAGCCATCGCACGCACGAGCGTGGCGGTCAAGTCCGGCCAGCAGACGCGCCTTACGAGCGTGTTCCATTCGCTGTTCCTGCTTGCCTCGATGTTTCTGCTCGGCGGCGTGATGGCGCGCCTGCCGCTCTCGGCGCTCGCGGGTGTGCTGATGGTCACGGCGTGGCGCATGAACGACTGGGAGGGTATCCGCTACATCTTCCGCCACAAGTTCAAGTCCGGTATCAGCCAGTTTTTGATTACGATGCTCGCAACGGTCGTCTTTGACCTGACGGTCGCGATCCTGCTCGGCGTGGTATACTCCGCCATTTTGTACATGGCGAAGTCGAGTCATATCCATGTGAATTTCTCCGATATCGACGCGAACAAGCTGCGCTCGGTGGAGGGTAAGCCCCCCATTCTTGAGACCTCCGGCGTGGCGTACATCACGGGCGCGCTCTTCTTCGGCGCGGTGGATGAGTTCAACCACCGCATGGCGGAGATGCCACAGTACGACCACATCATTTTGTCGATGCGCGGCATGCCGAGCGTGGATGTCTCGGGCGCGCAGGCGATGCTCGAACTATGTGAGTCGCTCAAGAGCCAAGGCAAGACGGTCGCCTGCTGCGGCATGACCGAGGCGGTGCGCAGCTACTTTGACCGCGCGGGCATCACCGAGCTTCTCGGCGAGGAGTCCTACTTCTGGAGCGCCGACCAGGCGATCCTTGACCTGCTGGACGCGGAGATTGTGGAATAAAAGACATAGAAAAGCACTTCCCGCCAGCGGCGGGAAGTGCTTTTTGCTGTACATGGGCTGCGAAAGATTTTATTTGCGCCGGTCACCCTCGCGTGCGATCTTGTCGAGCGATTCCTGCCGGACAGCCTGACGAAGCGCCGTCAGGTAGGGCGAAAAGGCGACGTTCTGCTCGCCGTAGGTGAGCTGGAGGTCGTATTCGTGGTCCTCCCAGGTCGAAATGTCGGACTCGTTGTGGGAGATCACGGCCTCGAGCTTGTCGAGCGCCTTGTAGATTTGGGCCTCCTGCGTTTCAAGTGCGGCCATCTCGTCGTAGAGTGCGCGCATCTCCTCGCGGCAGGGGGAGGGAAGCGATGCGACCCACTGGTAGAGCAGCGCTTCCTCCGTCGATTCGTCCTGTGCGGTCTTTTCAAAGGCGGGGATATCGCCCGTGAAGCACTCGCCGAGGTCGTGGATGAGGCACATGCGCGTCACCTTGTCCATGTCGGCCTCGGGAAATTCATCGCGCAGGAAAAACGCCATCAGTGCGATGCGCCAGCTGTGCTCGGCAACGCTCTCGTGCCGCCAGCCGGAGGTGTAGCAGTGGCGGGTGGTGTCCTTCAATTTTTCCGCCGTGTGCAGCGCGGCGAGCAGTTCGCTTGGTCTCATGCGTCTCCTCCATTGTCGTTTTCTGGTATTTTACCAGAGGCGGAAACGACTTGCAAGGAAAAGAAAGAAGAGAGATTCCCATTCCCAGCGGCATATGATATCATGAATGCGAGAAGATTTGGCGCCCGGTGAAACAAAACGGGCGCGGAATGCGTCTAAATAAGCAGAAGCAAGAAGATTTGAGAGAGACCCTCCCATGCGGAGGGCGGAGAGGAGAATTTATGAAGCTTGCGGCGGATTTTCGGCAGGCGGCGCGCGAGGCGCTGCGCGGCAAGTGGCTCATCGCCATTCTGATCGGCCTTGTGGCGGTGCTGCTCGGCGGCGCAGGGAGCGGCGGTCCGGAGGTCAAATTCAATTACGATGTGTCCTCGGGCGTGTCGACGACGTTTGGCTACGGCGGACAGACGGTTTACTCCACAGGCTACGGTTTGGACCCGAAGTGGAGCGGACTGCTCGTCGGCGGTGCGGTCTATCTCATCGTGATCACGCTCGTGTTGGCGGCGGCGTACTTCATCCTCGGCAGCATCGTGGGCGTGGGGTATGCCAAATATAACCTCGGCCTTGTCGACCGCACGGAGCCGGGCTTTGAGGCGCTGTTCGCCTATCTTCCGAACTGGAAGACGACGACGCTGACGCGGCTTTGGAAGGGCCTCTATATTCTGCTGGGGACGATCCTGCTCGTCATTCCGGGACTGATTATGGGCTACACTTACGCGATGACGGACTACATTTTGGCCGAGCACCCGGACATGACGCCGGGCGAGGTGATGAAGGGCTCGAAGGCGATGATGGAGGGCAACCGCTGGCGGCTGTTCTGCCTGCAATTCAGTTTCATCGGCTGGATGCTCCTCAGCTCGCTGACGTTCGGCCTTGGCAACCTTGCGCTGCGCCCCTATCAGGAGGCGGCATACGCCGCGTTCTACCGCGAGGTATCACTCGGGTAAAAAGATAGAGAGAAACAAAACGCGCCCCGCGGATGATCCGCGGGGCGTATTTTTGCTGTGATGGAAAGCTTACTTTGCGCTGTCGTTTGCGAGGGCCTGGTCGATCAGCTTCTGGAGCGCTGCCATGTTGTCCTCATTGTCGATGCCGCCGAGCATCGCCTCACCGACGATGGCGCCGCTGCGGTCGATGACATAGGTGGTCGGGAAGGCCATGATGTCGCCCGCAAAGTCGCCGGCTGCGCTGTCGGAGGGGAAGTAGATGTTCTGATAGCTTGCACCCTTGGACTCAAGCAGGTTCTTGGCCGTGCTGATCGCATCGGCGTTGCCGTCGAGCGTATCGACGTTGATGCCGACGACCGCGCCGCCCTGCTTCTTGAGCGTTTCATTGAGGGCGTTCAGCTCACCAAGCTCCGCCACGCAGGGCTTGCAGCCGCTGAACCAGAAGTTCACGACCGTCACGGCGTTCTGGGAGAAAATGCTGTTGTCCACATCGTTGCCGTCAAGGTCCTTGCCGGTGAAGGCGGGGAAGGCCGGGACGGAATCGTTCATGCCGCCGTCTTCACCGTCGCCCGCGGGCTGGAGGGCGGCATACTGCTCCTGCAGGGGCTGGATCTGGTCTTCAAGGTCACGGATCTTCTCGGAACCTTCGGTCAGCGTCTTGAGTTCGTCCTCGGTGAACTTGTCCTTCACGAGGTCGAGGGCGGCAAGCAGGTAAGCGCCGTAGTTCGATTCATCGGGGATCTCGTCGCGCTTTTCGTTCATGGCGGCGAAGAGCTTCTGCCACAGCTCAAGGTTCTCTTCCATGATGGCGTTTTCCTTGTCGGCGAGCTCCTGGATCTGAGCGTAGATCTCCTCGGCGGTCGCGCCCTGCGCATCGCCATCGCCCTTGCCGTCACCCTTGCTGCCGCAGGCGGCGAGGGAAAGCGTCAGCGCAAAGGCGAGCAGCAGTGTAATGATCTTCTTAAAATTCATGGTTTATTCTCCTTTGTTTTCTTCAATGATCGGTTTTTGAGACAATTTGGAACATGCTCCGCCGCTGCCGAAGGCGTAGCGGAAGCGGACGGCCTCCGTCGGGCAGGCGGTCACGCATTTGCCGCAGCGGATACATTCGCTGTGGTTCGGCGTTTTGGTCACATCCACGTCCATGGGACAGGTCCTTGCGCACTTGCCGCAGGAGACGCATTTGTTCTCGTCAACGTGCATCGACAGCAGCGACACGCGGTTGAAGAGTGCGTAGAACGCGCCGAGCGGGCAGAGCCACTTGCAGAACGGGCGGTAGAAGATGACGCTCAGCACGACGACCGTGATGAGCACGCAGAGCTTCCACGAAAAGAGCTTGCCGAGCGCGGCACGGATGCTGCTGTTGACAAGCGAGAGCGGGATAGCGCCTTCGAGCACGCCCTGCGGGCAGAGATATTTGCAGAAGAACGGGTCGCCCATGCCAGCTTCGTTCACCACGAGCACCGGAAGCAGGAAGACCATCACCACCAAGATGACGTATTTGAGGTAGGTCAGCGGCTTTAGGCGCTTGGTGGAGAGCTTTTTGGTCGGGATCTTGTGCAGCAGCTCCTGAAACCAGCCGAACGGGCAGAGGAAGCCGCAGATGAAGCGGCCCAGCAGCACGCCAAGCAGGATGAGGATGCCGGTGATGTAATAGGAAAACTGGAATTTGGACGAGCCGACGACAGCCTGAAACGCGCCGATGGGGCACGCGCCCGCCGCTCCCGGACAGGAGTAGCAGTTCAGCCCCGGCACGCAGACGGTCTTGCCCGCGCCGCGGTAGAGCTCGCCTTTGAAAAAGTTCGGCAGGTGGAGATTGGTGAGCAGTGCCGCACAGGCCTGTACCAGACCGCGCCAGCGGGCGAGCAGAAAGGAAAATGGTTTTTTCTTATCCAATGCCCACACACTCCAGACATAGTTTGATCGCCTTGTTCAGCACCGTGTCCGCCTCGCCGCGCATCACACCGCAGACGAGAAATGCGAGGCCAAGCAGCAGAAAAAGAATCTGCACCCCGGCCTTTTTACTCAGTTGCTTACGCAAAAAATCACCCTTTCTGTTTGCACTGTGGCATAGCCTACACGAGGGAAGTGAATGCATTATGAACGTGGTGCTAAGAAAATCTTAAGATTTTTCCGAGAGGAATTCCACAAGGTGAGGTTCCAAAAAATCGAGGAACGTCCGCGCGGCGGGGGAGAGGTCCGACAGCGTCGCCGCGCCGATCTCGACGATCTGCGGCGGGTCGAGCGGCAGGATGCGCACGCCGCCCGACCAAGCGCGGCCATTGAGCACGTTGTTCATGACGAGGCCGAGACCGGCCTCGACCATCGAGTAGGTCGCAAGGGAATCCATCGTGGAAAATTTGAGATTCGGCGTGATGCCGCAGCGCGCGAAAACGCGCGCGTTGAGGACTTTGCCAACTCGTTTGGCGACAGCGGCAGCGCCGCGATCTCCGCGCTCGTGGCGCAGAATCGGGGCGCAGGGAAGGAAGAGCGTGTGAAGGAGTCGTTTCGCAGCAGCCTTCTTCTGATGCTTGCGATGGGGCTTGCGATGTCGCTCATCATGTACGTTAGCGCGAGCCCGTCGGTCGGCTTTATGCTCGGGACGCGCAGCGGCGCGGCGTTTGATAAGTTTTGTGAGGTATCGCCGCTGATCGAAATGCGCGGCAAAGGGATGACATTTTTGAGAAAGCACGAGGTTTTTGCCCATATGGGAAGACCATGTCGAAAGAGAAAAACTTTTGTAAGAGACGCGCTCTGTTTGCTGAACTTCTGTAAAGTGAAACCATTTTACAATTCTTCGAAATGGTAGCGCGGCTTGCCGGCGCTTTTCTTGCCATATTCGATGGCTCTTGTCGGGCAATAGCAGATGCAGGCCATGCACTGTGTGCAGTTGGTTCCCCAGACGGGACGGGCGTTTTGCAGTGTGATGTTATTCAGCGGGCAGAGCTTTTCGCATTTGCCGCAGCCGATGCAGACATCGCTTGCAGTAAAGGGATTTGCCTTCACGAACAGCGGATAGAAAACCGGGTTCACCGCGCTGCTCGCGATGCGGTCGTAGAGTTTTTTGCGCGGCGGCGAGAACATGTGTCCTGCGCGGATCGCGGCGATCGCGCGGTCGATGAACGGCTCGGCTTTGGCGACGATCCGGCGCGCCTCCTCGACGGTTGGTGCGTTGAACATGGCGATGAAATTCTCCGGCATGACGATCTGCGCCGTGCCCATGTAGACGAGGCCCTTTTCGCGGCAGAGCGCGCGGTTGTACTTCGCGGCGTTGCCAATCTCGCTGCCGCAGTCCATGACGAACCACGTTTCCCTCGCGCCGCGCAGCTCTGTTCGCAGCAGATGGTCGCGCACGATGCGCGGGATGCGCCAGGCGTAGGTCGGCATGACGAGGACGAGCCGTCCGTTGACGGCGAGCGGTGTTATGTCGCCTGATTTGATGCGGTCATTCAGGCTGATGAGCGTATCGTTCAGCGCGTGTGCGATGCGCTCGGCGATGTGGCGGCTGTTGCCGGTGCCGGTGAAATAGAGTACCATGGCGACCTCCTGTGTCTTTGCTTGGGCACTGCCCGAATATTGTATTGCTTCTATTGTACCAGCCGTGGCGCGCGCAGACAAGCGCTTTGTGTAGGAAAACCGGCGGAGTAAAGGGACTTGAACTTGAGAGAAAAATCGCCGCGGCTTTTCTTTTTAACCGAAAGGGGCGAAAGAGGCATATTGCCTCTCGTATACTTGCGTTTCCTGCATTTTCTGCTTGCGGAATGGGGGCGGATATGGTATCTTGAACCATGTGTCCGTCGGCCGTTTTCGACTGGCGGTTCACATTCTCTAACTGAACGACCACCGAAAGGCAGGGCTTTTTCTTATGATGATCAACAAACGGCTCATCGACGCGGTGCCGGAGAGCAAAAAATATATCGCGGGCAACGTCGCGCTGCAATGGTGCTCGCTGTGCGCGAACATCGCGATGATGAGCGCCGTGACGGCGCTGCTCGCCGCGCTGTTCGCGGGCAGCATGACGCAGAGTAAGATCGTCACGACCGCCGTGATCGCGCTTGCAGCTGTCGCCGTGCGATACGGCTGTACCGTCGGCGCGTCGCGCATGGGGTATCTATCGTCCAAGGCGGTCAAGAAGACGCTGCGCGGCGCGATCTATGACAAGCTCCTGTGCCTCGGCGCATCGTATTCCGAGCAGGTCAAAACGTCGGAGGTAGTGCAGGTCGCGGTCGAGGGCGTCGACCAGCTCGAAACGTACTTCGGCGCGTATCTGCCGCAGTTTTTCTACGCGATGCTCGCGCCGCTGACGCTTTTTGTCGTGCTGTGCTTCGTGAGCGTGCCGGCGGCGGTCGTGCTGCTCGTCTGCGTGCCGCTCATCCCCGTCGCCATCGCGGCGGTACAGACATGGGCGAAGAAGCTGCTCTCGAAATACTGGGGGCAGTACACGGTGCTCGGCGACACGTTTCTTGAAAATTTGCAGGGCTTGACGACCTTGAAAATCTATCAGGCCGACGCCTTCAAAAATGATGAGATGAACGTCGAGGCCGAAAAGTTCCGCAAGATTACGATGAAGGTTCTCACGATGCAGCTCAACTCTATCACGATCATGGACCTCATCGCCTACGGCGGCACGGCGCTCGGCGTCATCATGGCCGCAACGCGGCTGCGCGCGGGGAAGATCGACCTTGCGGGCGCGCTGCTCATCATCCTGCTGGCGGCGGACTTTTTCATCCCCATGCGCCAGCTCGGCTCGTTTTTCCATATTGCCATGAACGGCATGGCCGCGAGCGATAAGATTTTCCGCCTGCTCGACCTGTCCGAGCCCGCACACGGCGGCGTCAGCTGTCCCGCGGGCGACATTGTCTGCCGCGGCCTGCGCTTTTCCTACGAGCCGGAGCACGAAATTCTGCACGGCGTTGATCTGACGATCCCGCAGGGCAAATTTGTCTCGCTCGTCGGCGAGTCGGGCTGCGGCAAGTCGACGATCTCCGCGCTTTTGATGGGCCGGAACAAGGGCTACACCGGCTCGATGACCGTCGGCGGCGCAGAGCTGCGCGACATTGAGGAGGCGAGCCTGATGCGGCGCATCACCTACGTCAGCCACCAGAGCTACCTCTTCAAGGGTACGGTACGCGACAATTTGCTGATGGGCAAGCCTGGCGCGAGCGATGACGAGCTCTGGAGCGCGCTCACGCAGGTCAACCTCGCGGACTTCCTCAGAGGGGAAGCGGGGCTCGACACCTTACTTTCCGAGCGAGGCGAGAACCTTTCGGGCGGTCAGCGCCAGCGCCTTGCGCTCGCCCGCGCGCTGCTGCACGACAGTCCGGTGTACATCTTCGACGAGGCTACGTCGAACATCGACGTTGAGAGCGAGAACGACATCATGGCGCAAATTCACGCATTGGCGGGCCGGAAGACGGTGCTGCTGATCTCGCACCGTTTGGCGAACGTCACAGCGTCGGATGAAATTTACGTGCTGGAGCGCGGCAATATCGTTCAGCACGGCACGCACGAGGCGCTGCTGAAGCAGGGCGGTGCTTACGCTGCGCTGTGGTCAGCCCAGCAGGTATTGGAGCACTATGGAGAGGAGGCGGCAAAATGAAAAAAAGAAGCGGTTTTACCGTCATGGCGCGGCTCATCGGCCTCGTGAAGCCACTAAGCGGCTACATGGTGCTCGCCATTTTGATGGGCCTTGTCGGCCACCTCTGCGCCGCGTTCATCATGATCTTCGGTGGCTTTGCCGTGCTTGACCTGCTCGGCTTCACAACGCCTGTCGTGCTCAAGACGACGTTCGTCTGTGTGCTGCTCTTCGCGCTCGTGCGCGGCGTCTTCCGCTACGCCGAGCAGTCCTGCAACCACTTCATCGCCTTCAAGCTGCTTGCGCTGATCCGCGACAAGGTCTTCCGCGCGCTGCGCCGTCTCTGCCCCGCGAAGCTCGAGGGCCGCGACCGCGGCGACCTCATCTCCGTTATCACGTCGGACATTGAGCTGCTCGAGGTCTTCTACGCGCACACGATCTCGCCCGCGGCCATCGCGGCGCTGTTCACGCTCATCATGTGTCTGTTCATCGGGCATTATCACGCGTTGCTCGGCCTTTTGGCACTCGCGGCTTACGTCTGCGTCGGCGTGGTCATCCCGCTCATCACGTCCCGCCGCTCGGGCGATACGGGGATGCGATTCCGCACGGAGTCGGGCGCGCTGCCGGCTTTCGTGCTCGACAGCCTGCGCGGCCTGAACGAGACCATTCAGTACGATCGGGGCGCAGAGCGCCGCGCCGAGATGGATGCGCGCACCGATGCGCTATCCAAAGAGGAAGCCAAGCTCAAGCGTCTCACGGGCCAGAACATGGGCATCACGAACACGGCCATTTTGCTCTTCGACCTTGCAATGCTGGTTTCTTCCGCGGCGCTGGTGCAGCGCGGAGAGCTGACGTTCGACGGGGCGCTCATCGCGGTCCTTGCGCTGTTCTCGTCGTTCGGCCCCACGGTCGCGCTGGCAAATCTCGGTGCGACGTTGCAAAACACCTTCGCCGCGGGCAACCGCGTGCTCGATATTCTGGACGAAGCGCCCGTCGTCGACGAGGTCACCGGCCAGTCGGAAGTTGAGTTCACCGGCGCGGAGGCCGAGCACGTCACGTTTTCCTACGGCGGGGAGGATATTTTGTCTGACGTCTCCGTCCGCTTCCCGGAGGGGAGCGTTGTCGGCATCGTGGGCCGCAGCGGCAGCGGCAAGTCGACGCTCTTAAAGCTCCTGATGCGCTTCTGGGATGTGCAGAAGGGCCGCGTCCGCCTGTCAGGCACGGACGTTTCCCGCATCAACACGGGGAATTTGCGCGAGATGGAGAGCTTCGTCACGCAGGAGACGCATCTCTTCCACGACAGCATCAAAAATAACCTCCGCATCGCGAAGCTCGACGCGACGGACGACGAGATCGTCGCGGCCTGCAAAAAGGCCGCCGTGCACGAATTCATCATGACGCTGCCGCAGGGCTACGACACGCCGGTCGGCGAGCTGGGCGACACGCTTTCGGGCGGCGAGCGCCAGCGCCTCGGACTCGCCCGCGCGTTTCTGCACGACGCGCCGCTGATGCTCCTTGACGAGCCGACGAGCAATCTCGACAGCCTGAACGAGGCGGTCATCCTGAAATCGCTGCACGAGCAGCGCGCGGGCAAGACCGTCGTGCTCGTGTCGCACCGCGCGTCGACCATGCGCATCGCCGACACGGTCTACTCCGTCGAGCACGGGAGAATGAGCTGATGAAGGATATCGAAACCAAGCGCGAGCGCGAAAAGAGAATGGTCTCGCAGATGATCGCCCTCTACTGCCGCCGCAATCACCACACAAGCGGCGCGCTCTGCCCTGAGTGCGCGGTGCTGAACGACTACGCCCGCGCCCGCTCCGAGCACTGTCCGTTCATGGAGACGAAGACCTTCTGCGCCAACTGCCGCGTGCACTGCTACAAACCCGATATGCGCGAAAAGATCCGCGCCGTGATGCGCTTTTCCGGCCCGCGGATGATTTTCTATCACCCCGTCGCCGCCGTGCGCCACGTGGTGGAGACAAAGCGCGAAAAAAAGAGACTGGAGAGAGAAAACCGATGAAGCTGAGACGCCTTTTTTTCCTGATCCTCGGCTGTGTGTGCCTTGCGCTCGGCTGCGTCGGCATCGTGCTGCCGGTGCTGCCCACGGTGCCGTTCTTCCTTGCGACGGTGTTCTGCTTTGCAAACTCGTCGGAAAAGCTGCACACATGGTTTCTCGGCACAGAGCTCTATCAAAAACACCTCGACTCATTCGTGAAGAAAAAGGGCATGACCGCGCAGACCAAGGCCGGCATTTTGACGTCTGTGACGCTGCTGATGGCCGTCGGCTTTTTCCTGATGCTGCGAAAAGCGCTCTACATTCCCTGCACTATTCTCGCTATTGTATGGCTCTGCCACCTCGTCTACTTCCTCTTCGGTGTGAAGACGATCAAGACAGAATGCGAGGAGCAGATTTGAGTAAAAAAAGCGGCAGAGCCACCGGAATGCTCCGGCGGCTCTGCCGCTTTTTTGAGAGAGAGGGGGAAAAATCATGCTTTTTCGAGGCGCAGCGGGCCGTAGAAGTAGCTCGCGGTCGCGCCGCCGTCGATGAGGAAGGTTGAGCCCGTGATGAACGCGCCCTTGTCGCTCATCAAAAGCTCGGCGACGTTTGCGACTTCGTCCGCCGTGCCGGGGCGTCCCGCGGGGCACTTAGCGAACATGTTCTTGTAGAAGTCGCCGCGCGGGCCGTTGAACTCGTCGAGTGCCAGCGGCGTGACGATGATGCCGGGGGCGATGTCGTTCAGGCGCGCGCCGCGCTTGCCCCATTCGACCGCCTGCGCCGTGACGCGCTTCTCGTTGCAGCGCTTCGCCATCTGATAGGCATGGAGCGTGTCACGGATGTTCTCGGGCTGCAAAAAGTCGAGGGATAACAGCTCCTCCGTCAGCGTGGTGGCGAGCTTTTCGCCCTGCTCCGCCGTCAGGGCGGGCATGCGCCAGCAGGACTGGCTCGAGATCGTGACGCCTACGCCGCCCGGTGCGATGACCTTGCCGACCTCTTCTAAAAGTACCGCCGTACCGTAGAGGTCGACCTTCAGGATCGCCTCGATGGGCGCCTGACTGGGCGACACGCCCGCAGCGTTGACGAGCATCTTGATCTCGCCGTACCTCTGCCCCCGGCAATGAGGGCCTTGATGGACGAGCGGCTCGAGAGGTCCATCTCGACGGGCGTGACATCGAAGCCTGCCTCGTTCATCGTTTTGGCGATAGCCTGCGCATTCTCTAATTACTTGTCGCCTACAACGATTTTCATACCCGCGCCCATGCGGCGGGCGATGGCCATGCCGATCTGTCCGGCACCGGCCCATAACATGACATCTTTCATCGTTTTTCTCCTTACAGCAGCGCCTTGACACTCTGTGCCCAGGTGTTGATCTTGCTTTCCGGCGTTTCCAGATGGTCGCCGCCATTCGAGTCGAATTTCACCTGCATATCACAGGCGAAGTCCGCGCCGGGGCAGGCGGCCTTCATATCCTTGATGACGCGGCCCGGCCAGCCGCCGTTTGTCATAAACGGCACAACGGTCTTGCCTGCAAAATTCTGTCCATGCAGGAATGTCTTGACGGCGGGAGCCATCGTGTACCACCACGTCGGCGTGCCGACGGCGATGACGTCGTAGTCGGCGACGTTGACGGGAAGCGGCTTGAGCTTCGGCTCAAAGCCCGCGTTCACCTCGCGCTGGCCCTGATCGACCACATCGTTGTAGCTGCTGGTATACGGCACGGCGGTGTCGAGCCTCGCAAGATCGCCGCCGGCGACGCTCTGCAACGCTTTTGCGGTGCGCTCGGTGTTGCCGCACGATCAGGAGCTTTTTCATTTCATTACCTCCTCGACCCAATGCGCAAGCGCGCTCTTCGCCTCGTCCACGTGGCTGCCGTAGATGGCGAGGCCCTTCGTGACCGCCGCGCCATGGGCAGCCTTGCGGATGTCGTTTTCGGTATCGGAAAGGCCGCTGCCCTCGTGCGTGCAGAAGGGGTGGATGGTCTTGCCCGTGAAGTCGTAGTGCTCGAGGAAGGTGTAGACCGCCATCGGCATCGTACTGCAATAGTTGGGGTAGCCGAGGTAAATTTCATCATAGGCGTCGAGGTCATCGGGCAGATCCAACACCGCGGGACGGGCGTTTTTCTGCCAGTCCTCACGCGCCTGCGCCACACAGGTCTTGTAGTCGTCTGAATAGGGCTCGGCCTGCTCAATTTTGTACAGCTCGCCGCCGGTCAGATCCGCGAGCATCTCAGCAACCTTTTCGGTGTTGCCGACGGAAATGCGGCGGTACGCGCCGCCGAAGTAGTTCTCTCCCGCGCGGGAGTAAAATGCGATCAATGCTGCCATTGTTTCGCTCCTTTCTTATCGCTTTGCGCCAAAAGCGGCGCATGGTTTTGTTGATACCACCATTGTAAACCGCCGCGCCGCGGGTATCAATTCCGGTTTTGCGGCTTTCCTATAAGAAAAACTGATATGAAAAAAGGCGGAGCGATCGGCTCCGCCTTTCTGCTTTCGTTCAGGTATCAAATTGTCCTTTGAGCAGCCGTGCGAATTCCGGCACGTAGGGGTTCAGGTTCTCCTTTTTCCAGAACGTGCAGTATGTGCGAAGAAGCGGCTCACCGTTTCGCACGAGCGGCACACGGGTGAGCGGTTCGGCTGCCTGCCTTTCGCCGCCCTCCAGCGGAAGAAATCCCCTGCTGCCCGCGACCAGAAGGCGCGCCTCCTCCAGATTCTCGGCATACAGGAATTCACTTGGAAAGCCGAGTACAATGCGGCTGAATTCCTGCTCCGCCTCCCGCTCCGGCGGCGGGGCGATCAGAATGCAGGGAAAATTCTTGAGCTCTGCCGGTGCGACCACCTTCATCTGCGCGATCGGGCTGTGGGCGGAGACTTCAATCAGGGCGGGCCGGGCTGCAAGGATCAGATTTTCGTAGGCGTCGGAAAATACACGGCGCTGGTCGTTGAGCGTGATCTCGACCCGATCCTCGCTCAGCATGTCGCACAGCTCCCCGTGGCTGCCGTATTCGACAGAGACGCTGACGTCGGGATACTTCGCTGAAAAGGCCGCGAGCGCGCGGTGAAATTCGCCGCCGGCGTAGGTGCGCAGGTAGCCAATCTTCAAATTCGCCGCCTCGCCCTTGGCGATCTTTGCCGCCTCGGCACACATGCGGTCACAGTCCGCTGTGAGCAGCAGGCTCTTACGGTAAAAGTATTCGCCCGCAGGCGTGAGCGAAAATGAGCGATTTTGTGCACGAGCAGCGCAAAGCCCAGCTCACGCTCCAAGGACTGCACCTGCTGGGAGATGGCTGACTGCGAGATGAAATTTTTCTCCGCCGCGGCGGAAAAGCTCCCGAGACGCACGACGGATTGAAAGTATTTGAGCTGCTTGAGCATGATGCACCTCCTGATGTCTAAATGACGATTCCCTCGCAGTGGTCGAGCTCGTGCTGGATGATCTCCGCCGTCCAGCCGGTGAAGGTCTTGAGGCGTGTTTGGAATTTTTCATTCTGCCACTGGACCTTGACGGTCTGGAAGCGCTTTGCCTTGCGCGTGCCGGTGAGGGACAGGCAGCCCTCCTCGGTGTCGTAGAGGCCGGACTTTTTGACGATGATGGGATTGAACATGACCATGTATTCGCCGTCGCAGTCGAAAGCGATGATACGCTTGTTGACGCCGATCATGTTCGCCGCCATGCCGACGCAGCCGTCCTTGTGGGCAATCAGCGTGTCGAGAAGGTCCTGCGCGGTGTTGAGATCGTCCGCCGTGGCGGCCTCGGCCTTTTGAGCGAGAAAGATCTCGTCTTTGCATATTTCACGGATCATGGTGTTCCTCCTGCGCAGCGTTCTGCTGCTTATAATGCGTGCCCCAAACGACCATGGAGTCGAGAATGGGCTTTAGGCTGTAGCCGGTCTCAGTCAGCGTGTACTCGACGCGCGGGGGCACCTCGGCGTAGACCTTGCGGGTGAGCAGGCCCTTGGCCTCCATGTCGCGCAGCTGCGCGGTCAGCACCTTCTGCGTCACATGGCCGATGGACTTTTTAAGTTCACCGAAGCGCTTGGTGCCGTCCATCAGGTCGCGCAGGATGAGCACCTTCCATTTGTCGCCGATGAGCATGAGCGTCGTCTCGACAGGGCAGGCGGGTAATTCCATGGTATGACCTCCTTCGTGTTACAGATATTGACCGGTGATGCTGTCGGGGTTCAATTGAATTTCCTCCGGCGTGCCGGAGGCGACGATCCTGCCGCCGGCCTCACCGCCGCCGGGGCCCATGTCGATGAGAAAGTCCGCGTTGCGGATGACGTCGAGGTCGTGCTCGATGACCACGACCGTTGCGCCGTTGTCCAAAAGCGCCTGAAAGACGCCGAGCAGCACGCGAACATCCAGCGGATGCAGGCCGATCGACGGTTCATCGAAGACGAAGACAGAGTCGGTCTGCGTGCGGCCGATCTCGCTGGCGAGCTTTAATCGCTGTGCCTCGCCGCCGGACAGACTCGGCGTTTCCTCGCCGAGCGTCAGGTAGCCGAGGCCGAGCTGCTTCAAAATGCCGAGTTTCTGGCTGACGGTCTTCCGGTCCGCGCAGAATTCAATGGCGGAGTTGACGTCCATGTCCATGAGTTCAGGAAGCGAGACGGTTTCGCCCTCCTTGTTCGTGAGCTTCACGCAATAGGCGGCTCTTGCGTAGCGCGAGCCGCGGCAGTCGGGGCAGGGAATGTTGACGTCGGGCAGAAACTGCACGTCGAGACTTACAACGCCCGTGCCGTCGCAGCCGGGGCAGCGGAGAGAGCCGGTGTTGTAGGAAAAATCGCTCGCTTTATAGCCGTGTTCCTTCGCGTCGGGCGACTTGGCGTAGAGCTTGCGCAGCTCGTCGTGCACGCCCGCGTAGGTCGCGACCGTGGAGCGGACGTTGATGCCGATGGGCGTCGCGTCGATGAGCTTGACGTGCGCGATGCCGTCGGCTTCGACCGAGCGAATGTGCGCGGGAAGAGTGTTGCCATTGATGTTTGCCTCCAGCGCGGGGACAAGGCTCTCGAGCACCATCGTCGTCTTGCCCGAACCGGACACGCCGGTGACGACCGTGAGGCGGCCCTTGGGGATGTCGACCTCAAGCGGCTTGACAGTGTGGATCTGAGAAGTAGACAGATGAACCGTGCCGTTTGCGAACAGTTCGTCCTTTTTGGCGCGCTCGCGCAGCTTTGTTTCAGCCTTGCCGGAGAGGAACGGCCCAATCTGCGAATTCGGGTTTTCTTCGATCATTGGGATGTTCCCCTCGGCGATGACATGGCCGCCCTTAGCGCCCGCCTCGGGGCCCATTTCGACGATCCAGTCGGCCTCTTTCAAGATCTGTGTGTCGTGGTCGACCAAGATGACGGAGTTGCCGTCGGCGACGAGATCGTGCATCACGCCGGTAAGCCCCACGATGTTCGACGGATGCAGACCAATCGACGGCTCGTCGAGCACATAGAGGACGCCAGTCGTGCGGTTGCGCACGGCGCGGGCGAGCTGCATGCGCTGCCGCTCGCCGGTGGAGAGAGTAGAGGCCGAGCGGTCGAGCGTCAGGTAGCCGAGGCCCAAGTCGATGAGCCGCTTTGCCGTGCTCTCAAACGCCTCGCAGATGCTCTCTGCCATCGGACGCATCTCCGTAGGAAGGCTCTTCGGTACGCCGCGCACCCAGTCGACAAGGTCCGAGAGCGTCATTGCGCAGGCCTCGTCGAGCGAAATGCCGCGCAGCTTCGGCGCGCGGGCGGCAGAAGAGAGACGCGTGCCGTGGCATTCGGGGCAGGTCTCTTCCTTGAGGAATTTTTCGACGCGCTTCATGCCCTTTTCGTCCTTGACCTTGGCGAGTGCGTTTTCGACGGTATAGACAGCGTTGAAGTAGGTGAAGTCCAGCTCGCCCGCCTGGTTGGAATTCTTGTTGTGGTAGAAGATATGCTTCTTCTCCGCGGGGCCGTGGAAGACGATGTTCTTTTCGTTTTTGGTCAGGTCGCGGAACGGTACATCCGTGCGCACGCCCATCTGGCGGCAGATGTCGGTCATCAGCGACCACATCAGGCTGTTCCACGGCGCGACCGCGCCGCCGTCGATGGTCAGGGAATCGTCGGGCACGAGTGTGTCTAAGTCGACGGTGCGGACGATGCCCGTGCCGCTGCACTTTGGGCAGGCACCCTGTGAGTTGAACGCCAGCTCCTCGGCGGACGGCGCGTAGAAATGCGCGCCGCACTCGGGACAGACGAGCTCCTTGCCCGCCGCAACGAGCAGGGAAGGTGGGACGTAGTGCCCGTTCGGGCAGCGGTGGCTGGCTAAACGCGAGAACATCAGACGCAGGCTGTTCAAAAGCTCTGTGCCCGTGCCGAATGTGCTGCGGATGCCGGGCACGCCGGGGCGCTGGTGCAGCGCCAGCGCGGCGGGAACATACAGAACCTCATCCACGCTCGCCTTGGACGCCTGCGTCATGCGGCGGCGCGTGTAGGTGGACAGCGCTTCAAGGTAGCGGCGCGAGCCCTCGGCATACAGCACGCCGAGCGCCAGCGAGGATTTTCCTGAGCCGGACACGCCCGCGATGCCGACGATCTTACCGAGTGGGATGTCGACGTCGATATTTTTAAGATTGTGGACCTTTGCCCCGCGAATGAGCATTTTGTCGATCATGGTATCACTCCATCAGCTGTGAAAAAAGTGTTGAAAATATACAATAGTATCCTTTTGGTAACTACGCCACAATATTGTGCTTACTTTACGAAAGTTCTCTATGGCGCTATGATAAGGCCAACGAAAGAAAAATACAACCTTTCGAGTACAAAACATTTTGGAGATATTTATCATGAACAAGACTGCTGACCGTACCGTAGCGCTGGACAAGGGCCGCGTGGACATCTATACTAAAAACGGCGTCGCCCTTTACGCCTATCAGACCCGCGACCTCATCGACAACGAGGTCTTTGTGCTGGCAAAGAAAGGCCGCGGCGTCGTGATCGAGCTGCCGTGCTTTTTTGACAATATTCGCGAGCTGACGGATTTCCTTAAGAGCGAGGGTGTCACGGTCGAGGCCAAGTTCGTTGCCTATCACGCGGCGGGCGCGTCCTTCCTGCCGGAGGTCCCCGCCTACGGCACCGAATCCTCCGTCGCCTATAACACGACGGGCGGCGGCGCAGGGCTGGTCGCGAATTTCAAGAACGCATTCGGCGACAGCTTCGATCCCGCCATCTGCGAGGTGGATTACGTGCTGGAGGAGGGTGAGATCGAGCTTGCGGGTATCCGCTTTATTGTGAAGCCCAATGCCGAGGCGTTCGACCTTGAAATTCTGGAGATCAACTGTGTTTACACGCACATGATGGGCCACGATTGCCACTCCATCGTGGCGGGCTGCCCGCATGCAGACGGCATCATTTCCCAGCTCAACTACTACATCCGCAAGGGCTTTGACCTTGTCCTGACCGCGCATTACACGCCCGAAGACCTGAAGGATGCACAGACCAAGGTGGACTACCTGACGAGCCTCAAGGAGATCGCGCTGGAGAGCGAAAGCGCCGACGAGATGAAGGCCAAGGTGCAGGAACAGTATCCTGATTACAGCGGAATGAACTATCTTGACATGACGGTGGGCTTTTTCTTCCCCAATAAGTAAAACGCCCTGAGAAAGGAGCAAAACATGACGCAGGCGGAGCGGCGGCTGTACCTGATCCGGTCGCTATTGAACGAAAAAACGGAATACCAAAGCCTGAACGTGCCGCGGGACGCGGGGGAGCAGCGCAAGCTGCTGCGCTCGCTGATGAATGTCCGTATGCCGAAAGTGGCAGACGAAGCGTTTCTGCGCGTGCAGGACGAGTACTTGCAGCAAGAGCTGGCAGACGAGGGCATTACCGACCTCGACGATCTGCGGCCGGTCAGTGGTAACCTTTACCTCTGGCAGGGGGACATCACGCGCCTCAAGTGCGGGGCCATCGTCAACGCCGCGAACAGCGGTATGACGGGCTGCTACATCCCGTGCCACGCCTGCATCGATAACTGCATCCACACCTTTGCCGGCGTGCAGCTGCGTCAGGACTGCGCCGCGCTGATGGCAGAGCAGGGGCACGAGGAGCCAACAGGGCAGGCGAAGATCACGAAGGCCTACAACCTGCCGTGCGATTACGTCCTCCACACGGTCGGCCCAATCGTCTCGGGCCGTGTGACAAGAGAGGACGAGCGGCTGCTTGCGTCATGTTACCGATCCTGTCTGGAACTTGCGGAGAAAAACAGTGTGCGAAGCATCGCGTTCTGCTGCATTTCGACAGGTGTGTTCCATTTTCCAAACGAGCGCGCGGCGGAGATCGCCGTGGAGACCGTGCGGCGCTATAAGGTGGAGACGGGCAGTAAAATAAAGGTGGTTTTCAATGTTTTCAAGGATCTCGACAAAACGATCTACGAGCGGCTTCTCGGTGCAAATTGCGCGCCTGCGGCGCGCGCTTGACGAGGCGGATGCTGTCGTCATCGGCGCGGGCGCAGGGCTGTCCACCGCGGCGGGCTTCACGTACAATGGTGAGCGGTTCGAGCGGTATTTTTCGGATTTTGCGGAAAAATACGGCTTCCACGACATGTACAGCGGTGGGTTCTATTCGTTTCCGTCGCAGGAGGAGTTCTGGGCCTATTGGAGCCGGTATATCTTCATCAACCGCTATCAAAACGCGCCGAAAAGCGTGCACGAGGTTCTGCTCGAGCTGGTGCGGGACAAGGACTATTTTGTCATCACGACGAACGTCGACCACTGCTTCCAGAAAGCGGGCTTTGACAAAAAGCATCTTTTCTACACGCAGGGTGACTACGGCCTGTTTCAGTGCAGTGAGCCGTGCTGTCAGGAGACGTTTGACAACGAGAAAACCGTCCGCGCGATGGTCGAAGCGCAGGGCTTCACCGTGGCGGACGGCGTGCTGACACCGTCAGCAGACGCGACGCCAAAGATGGAGGTGCCATCGGAACTCCTTCCGGGCTGCCCGCACTGCGGCAGACCGATGACGATGAACCTGCGCTGCGACAACAAATTTGCCGAGGACGAGGGCTGGCACGTCGCGGCGGAGCGGTACGAAAATTTCCTCCGCACGCGGGACGGACAAAAGATCCTCTTTTTAGAGCTCGGCGTCGGCTACAACACGCCGGTCATCATCAAATATCCGTTCCTCCGCATGACGGCGGGCAACCCGAAGGCCACCTACGCCTGCATCAACATGGGGCAGGCAAGCACACTGCGCGAGATCGAAGAACGGTCGATTTTGATCGACGGGGATATCGCCGCGGTGATAGAAGAAATGAAGAAAACCGCTTCCTACAAATAGCAGGAAGCGGTTTTAACTTATGATGACAGCGGATTTGTGATTTAAGTACTGCGTGCGATTTTGGGAAAATCCGGTGACGATTGTGATACAATTCACGATTCGGCGAAGTCAGAATTCAATGTGATAGTTTAATTCAGTCCTGTTTTCACGTTGAACTTCACTGTTGATCGTTGCGGTACCACTACATTTTAGTTGCTACAGGATACCGTCGAGTTTTGCAGCAATTTTTTCTGACATACCTGCGGAAGAACTGCATTGAAAGTGGTAGTCCTTGCTTTGTTAATTGCAGTGAACAGACCTTTCATGGTGTCGGACCTACTTGATGTGGTTTTCTCAGATGTGCCGCCCATAGGATTATCCTCCGTATCTGTCTGATTAAAAAGATGCGTCGCGTTTTACAGAATCATAAAATGCTACACTTACCAACGGATATTTTAATATATTATATCAAATTGTGCGCATGCGCGCAAGCAAAATGAGGACACAATAGGCAAAAACTGATATTTTTAATAGGCGCAAATAGATTTGACATGGACTGTACAGTACCCTCTGTTTTGTTGCTTTTTACGATGGAATATGCTATCTTGATTACGGTAATTTACTATAAATATTAGGAGAGTGAACACCATGCTTTTTGTTTGTTACCCCAAGTGCACCACCTGCCAGAAGGCGAGAAAGTGGCTGGACGAGCAGAGGATCGCCTATGAGCTCCGCGACATCAAAACGGAGAATCCTACTTATGGCGAGTTGACCGCGTGGTACGAGCGGAGCGGTCTGCCGCTGAAAAAGTTTTTCAACACCAGCGGCCTTCTGTATAAGTCCATGGAACTCAAGGACAAGCTGCCCCAAATGAGCGAGGACGAGATGCTGCGCCTCCTCGCCACGGACGGCATGCTTGTCAAGCGCCCGCTGCTGGTCGGCGATGACTTCGTCCTCGTTGGGTTCAAGGAAAGCGAGTGGGCGGCGCGGGTGAAGAACGAATGATGGCCGCTGATTGGCTTTCGCTTTATTTTGTATGGCTGCCTTGAAGAGCTTATTCCGAGCATTGAAACGTATATACGGATATAAAGATGTCTAAAATCAGTTGGTTTCAAAGATCTTAGGGCAAGCACATGGTTCGAACATTCGACATCCTGCTCCCAAACTTTTGAATAAAAATTTTTCTACTTTTTCCGGTGCTTTATAGCCGTTTTTGCTTTATTATTGACGCTCTTCGCAACTCTTACCTCCACTGTTTCCGCACACTCCACGGCTGTCTGTAGTCAAACATGTGGTCAAAAACCGCTTTCTGAACACCCTCATGACAGGGGACAGAAAGCGGTTTTTCATAGTTTGCCGGAGTGCCGCGGACGGATGCTTCGTCGCTCCGGTTTGCCGCATTGTACCTCTGCTGGAGAGGTTAAGCAAGTCCTTTATGCAGGGACAGGCGGCGCAGTATTTGCATCGCTATAAACCTGCTAAAAAGTCAAGCCCTAATTAAAAAAAGTTATAGGCAGAAAAAGAGTATAGCAAAGCAGAGGCGGCAAAACGGAACACTTGGCCGCCTCAAATAAAGCATTGGAGATCTCAGCTCATTCTATTGCCGGCAAGCTGCGGTAGAGCTCTGTGACCTTGCCATAATAGACTCGGAGGAACTTATTCAGGCCCGCCACCATAGCGAGTTTACCGCTTTTCCCTTTACTGCGTTTTTTCTCAATGAACGTAAAAATCGGATCGTTTGCCGGTTTGTGCATCACATAGCTCTGCATGACTTCGTACCCGGTCTTACGCAGATAGCGATTTCCCCGCTTGGAGATATGCCGGTTATTCGCGCGGAATTTGCCGGACTGGTACGGCGGCGCATCGATGCCGGCGTATGCGATGAGAGCCCGCTTGCTGTGAAAGCGTCGGA
>JBBNGO010000042.1:0-23205 GCA_040095065.1 Hominicoprocola fusiformis | reverse complement strand
AAGGCGCTCGGCGACAAGGTGCTCGCGGCGTATCCCGATATGAAGATGATCGCCATCACGCTGCGCGAGAGCCACAGTGCCGATTGGAACGGCTGGGCGGCCTGCCTGAACGACGGCAAGGACTTCTACGTTTCCAAGAAGTACGAGATTCGCGACATCGTGGACCGCGTCGGCGGCGGCGACAGCTTTGCCGGCGGCCTGCTCTACGGTCTCAACCACTATGAGGACAAGCAGTCCGCGCTGGAGTTTGCCGTGGCAGCGAGCTGCCTGAAGCACTCGATCATCGGCGACTTCAACCGCGTGAATCTTTCCGACGTGACCAAGCTCATGGGCGGCGACGGCACCGGAAGAGTGCAGAGGTAAAGCGGATGAGCTGCTTTTACTGCGAAAAGGACGAGCGGCTGCTGGCGCTGATGACGCCGCTGACCGAGCTTCAGTGGTCGGATGTTTATCTTTTCAATGACCAGAAGCACAAGGGACGCTGCGTCGTGGCGCTCAAAGGCCATCACGACGAGATGTTCGAGCTCGATGACGAGCAGCGCAGCGGTTTTTTTGCCGAGGTTTCCCTCGTGGCGCACGCGATCGCGAACTACACGAAGGCGGATAAGATCAACTACGCGATCTACGGCGATATCGTTTCGCATTTCCATGTGCACCTCGTTCCGAAGCATCGGGACGGTTTGCAGTGGGGCGGACCCTTTACCGATACGCTGCCGAAGGTGACGCTGAGTGCGGAGGAATTCAAAGCGGTCGGCGACGGCCTTCTCGGCGAGCTGGAAAAGCTGAAAAAATGATGAAAAATGGGATGTACCGCGCGGTACATCCCATTTTTTGTCGGTCAGGATCATTCCATATAGGCGCCCTTCATGGGGCTCACGGCATGCTCGGCATAACGCTTGAGCAGGCCTTTTTTGTATTTGGGCGGCTTTGCCTGCCAGCGCGCGCGGCGCGCGGCAAGAATGGCGTCGATCTCGCCGGGCGTTTTTTCCTCGCCCTTCACGCCGACGATCGCCAGCACGCGGCCGGGAACATCGATGCGGATCAGATCGCCCTCTTCCACCAGCGCGATCGGCCCGCCGACAGCAGCCTCGGGGCTGACGTGGCCGATGACCGGGCCGCGGCTTGCACCGGAAAAGCGCCCGTCGGTGATGAGAGCTACGCTGGAAGCGAGCGCCGGGTCTGCGCAGATGGCCTCGCCGGTATAGAACATCTCGGGCATCCCGCTGCCGCGCGGACCCTCATAGCGGATAAAGACCGCGTCGCCGGGGCGGACGTCGCCGTGCAGCACGGCCGCGATGCACGCTTCCTCGCTGTCGTAGGGCTTTGCTCGCAGCGTGACCTGAAACATCTCTTTGGGGCAGGCGGTGTGCTTGATGACGCAGCCCTCGGGGGCGAGGTTGCCCTTGAGGATGGCAATGCTGCCGTCTGTGCCCTTGGCGTTTTCGAACGTGCGGATGATGTCGGTGCGCGGCGGCCTGCGGCTCAGATGTGCGGTTTTTTCGCGCAGCAGCTCGTCGCAGTGCTCGTAAAAGCCGCTCTTTTTCAGCGCGTCCAGATTTTCGCCGAGCGTTTTCCCAGTCACCGTCATTGCGTCGAGGTGCAGCATAGAGCGGATCTCCTCCATCACGCGGGGGACGCCGCCGGCATAGTAGAAATACTGCGCGGGCCAGTCGCCCGAGGGACGGATGTTGAGCAGATAGTGCGCCCCGCGGTGCATCCGGTCGAAGGTGTCAGCATCGATCTCGATGCCGAATTCGTGCGCGATGGCGGGCAGGTGCATCGTCGCGTTGGTGGAGCCGGAGATCGCGGCGTGGACCATGACGGCGTTTTCAAAGCTTTCCTTGGTCACGATGTCCTGCGCGCGGATGCCCCGCTCCACCAGCTTGAGCAGCTGGACGCCCGCATCGTAAGCGGCCTTTTTAAGCTCCGGGGCGGTGGCGGGCATCAGCGCGGTGCCAGGCAGCATCAGCCCGAGGGCCTCGGCCATGATCTGCATGGTGGAGGCTGTGCCCATAAAGGAGCACGCGCCGCAGCTGGGGCAGGCGTTGTGCTTATAATAGCGTAGCTGCTGGCTGGAGATGACGCCGGTTTTTTCCCATGCGTCGAATTTGCCGATCTGCTCGAGCGTCAAGAGCTCGTTGATCGCGCAGGCGGGATCCTGCACGGTGTATTCCTCCGGCAGGGGATGGGCTTCCATGACACCGCCAGTGACGACGATGGCGCTCATTTCCTTGAGCCGCCCGATGCTCATCAGCATGGCGGGAACGGCCTTGTCGCAGCTTGCGATGAATATGCCGCCGTCAAATCCGCTTGCGTTCGCCTGCGCCTCCACCAGATCGACGATGGCTTCACGGTGGGCGAGGGAGTAATTGATGCCGTCGTGTCCCTGTGCGATACCGTCGCACAGATCGGTGGCAAAATAGCGGGCGGCTTTGCCGCCGTGCTCGTTGACCGCCTGCACGGCCTGTCTTACAAATTGATCGAGATGCGCGCTGCCGGGATGGCTGTCGCCAAAGGTGCTCTCCACCATGATCTGGGGTTTGCTCAGATCATCAATCGTCCATCCCATGCCGATTTTCAGCGGATCGCTCTCTGGTGCAAGTGCGCGTACCTGCTGAGAATGTAATTCCATTATAGACCCCTCCCCGTACAATTTGTCATTTTGAAGCGAAAATCATCAGATAATTTCTTGACATATTATAACGAAGTGTGCCGAGGCTGACAAGTAAAAATAGTGTGATTTTGCGCATCCGGAAGAGGAAAGCTTTTGAGACGCTGTGTGCCGGGGGGTGAAAGAGAGCAGATCATGCTGGCGTCAGTCGGCGGCGTCGGTGCAGTAAAAAACGTAACGCTCGGCGTGTTTCAACAGTGAGAGACTCCAATACGAATCGCAACAATTTAGCGTAAGTGTTTGAGGGTAGTATGCGTAGTCCTGAGACAACAATAAAGCCGTGCGAGGGCAATCGGACGAAATGGGTTCAGCTCACAGAATAAGGAATTATTATAGCGAGGAGGGTTAGACACTCGAAACATAAAAAAATATACATTTCAGATAATAGGACAGAAAGTAGATCCGTTCTTAGAGAGAATTATTTCTTAGTGTCCGGTAGCAGCTTTTGCTTTATGATGAAAAGGTGATCCGGGAGAATGACTATGTGCCCAGCAGCGTTGCCAGAACGCTCAAGTCCAGAAAGAGCGGGATCATCACTGTGATCGTGCACACCCTGCGCTATCAGGTCGGAGCACAGACCGTGACCGGGATCAGTGAAGTGTGCAACCGCTACGGCTACGGAACGATGGTCTGCTGCAGTGAAAATGATCCGGCGAAGGAGCTTCAGGCGATCCAGCTTTGCCTGAACCAGCAGGTCGAGGGATTTGTGATCGTTCCCGCAGTAGAGCCAATCGAACCGTATCAGGCGATCTGTGAAAAAGGAACGCCGGTGGTATTGTGTACGCGAAATCTTCCGGGGTGGCCTTACGGCAGCGTTTATGTTCGGCATGAACGAAACCGAGACTATTGCCATGGTCGGCCGGACGGAGACGCGGGTGCCGGAGGCAATCGACGCATTGCTCCACGGCGAACCGGAACGGGAAAAGGCGGTATTTGCAATCAATACGCACACGCTTTTCCTGGTGCTTCGAGAGCTTGAACACCGTAAGGTGCGTATTCCAGATGATCTGGGTGTGTGCGGCTACGATGCGTTAGGCTGGTCAGAGCTGGTCTATCCAGGAATTTCCTCGATTTACCAGCCGATGCGTCAAATGGGCGTTCAGGCAGGGGAAAAGATCATTGAGGCACTGCAAATGGAACGATGAGTCAGGGGACTGACGAACTGGAGGGGGAACTGACCTTCCGCCACGGTGAAAGCGCCGATCGGCGACAATCTCTTTTTCCATCAGGCGCTCGACATGGCGCAGGAGGGAGATGTGATCGTGGCAGATGGCGGCAGCGGATGCAACCGCTCGCTGGCCGGAGAGATCATGCTGCGCTTCGCCTGCAAAAAGGGCAGCGTGGTAGACGGCTGCCTGCGCGATCTGGACGGCAAAAACGTCGCTTTTCTCGGCAGCTATAGCGAGCTCTATCACTGAAGCTCAAAACCCATGCGATCAGTGGATTTGTGAGAATAAGACCCATATCTGAAAAAAGAGATGGAAAGAAGCCTGACTTCTTTCCATCTCGATTTATATGAAGGAATGCGATGTGCGAATGAGGAATCATCAGGGAAACCGCCGACTTTCTCAGCGCTCTTTTGCACCGTTTGGGAGAATCGTGGAGATAGACAAAAAGCGCCTTGTACTTGGGCAAAAGGTGATGGATATTTACCGCAACCATACCGTTGCGGTAGGGAGCTGATTGTGTTATGATTCATCAAAAAGGCACAGGCTCGGCCTGTTTTCCCGCGTCCTGCGGCACAGGATAACAGGAAAACGGAAACGGCGGGCGGGACCTTGAAAATTGACAAAACAGAAAGGATCACTTGACGATGAAACCCAAATTTGACGGCTACGCGGCGCAGTACGACGCCTGGTTTATGGAAAACGAAAACGTGTTCCAGAGCGAATTCCGCCTGTTTGAAAAGGCACTCGGCGATATTTCGGGCAAGCGCGTGCTCTCCGTCGGCTGCGGCAGCGGCCTGTTCGAGAGTATGATCGACTGCAAGAACATCGAGGGCGTTGAGCCCTCGCGCGACATGGGCGCGATCGCGCAGAAGCGCGGCATCAACGTCATCGCCTTCGGCGCGATCGAGGAGGTCGAGCTTGAGGAGAACGCCTACGACATCATCTATTTGAACGGCAGCTCCAGCTATATGGAGGACCTGACGCGCGCGTTCGACGTGTGCAAAAAGGCGCTCAAGCCGAACGGCAAGTTCATTTCGCTGGATGTGCCCAAGGAGAGCGCGTTCGGCTTCATGTACCTTCTGGCCAAGGCCGTTGGCACGTTCGACCACCCGTCCCTACGCGGCGTTATGCCCAAGCTGCCGTATCCGCTCGAGCTGTGCTGCGCGGGCGTGTGGCACTCGACCGAGGAAAAGGTCGACGCGCTCAAATCGCTCGGCTTCCACGATTTTGACTTCTACCAGACGCTCTTGAAGAACCCCATGTACACCAACGAGAGCGTGGAGGACGTCGTCCCCGGCTATCAGAGCGGCGGCTACGTCGCGCTCATCGCCCACAAATGAGCGGGGAGAACAGAGTGAAGCTCTCCGAGAGGATCTACGAGCGGGCAAAGGCGCTCTGGCCGCGGTATCTGACCCATCCGTTTGTGACGGAGATGGCGGACGGCACGCTGCCGAGAGAGAAGTTCCGCTACTATATGGTGCAGGATTATCTGTACCTGCGGGATTACGTGAAAATTTTTGCGGCGATCCTTCAGAAAACCGACGACTTCGAGCAGATCCGCTTTTTGAGCGGGGAGATGGCGAACACGATCGACGAGACGTTCCGCACGCATCTTCCGTACATGAAGCGCCTCGGCGTCACGGAGGAGGAGATCGCCGATGCGCGCCCGCACATCGACAACAGCGCCTACAGCCATTACATGCTCTGCGAGGCGCAGGCGGGGGATGTGCTGACGGGGCTCGTGACGCTTTTGAACTGCTCGTGGAGCTATGCGTATATTGCCGAGCAGATGGTGGAGCGCTACCCAAGCGCCCTGCACGATGAGAACTACGGCGCGTGGTTCGCGGGCTACGTTTCCGAGGAGTACCGGCAGACGAATCAGGCCTTGATCGACCGGATCGACGCGCTCGCCGAAGTGATCGACGAAAAGAAGGCGCAGCGGCTCTGCGAGATCTTCGAAAATTGCTGCCTTTTTGACCTGCGCTTCTGGGACATGGTCTACACGATGGGCGAGAACTGAACAGGAAAGAAAAGCCGGAGCAGCCTGAGCTGCTCCGGCTTTTTCATTGAAAAGAAAGGATATTCACGTTTCCACGTTGGCGTGCTCCATCAGGTCGATGAGTACGCGGATGCCCTGCAAATACGAGCGGACGAGAAGACGCTCGTTCGTGCCGTGCACGCCGGAGGCGGCCTCCGTGGGCTCGGTCATAAACGGGCTGCACCGCAGGCACGTGTCGCAGATCTCCTCATAGCGGTGCGCGTCCGTCGCGCCCGCGGTCATCGACGGGATGAACACGACGTCCGGGAAGTAGCGCTGCATGCTCTCGACGACCCTGCGATAGCCGTAGCCGTCGCGCTTTGCGATGGCGGAGGGGTCGTTCGCTTGCAAAAAGCGCATCTCGACGCCTTTGTCCTGTACGGCCTCACGGCAGTGGGCCATGACGCTCTCGACCGTGTCTCCGTCCGCCAAGCGGAAGTTGATGACCGCGGTCATGTCCTGCGGCATCACATTGCACGCGGCGCTGCCGCCGTGGATCATCGTGGGCGCGATGGTGGTGGTGACAAACGGGAAGAGGTCGGGCGAGCCCATGCAGCAGGCCGCGATGGCGTCCGCGTTGCCCGCAACATCCTGCACAAGAGTCTTGAGCGGCTCCTCGGTGATGTAGGGAGCGAGGGTTTCAAACGCGCCGGTCATGGCGCTGTTGAGGTGCACGGAAAACGGCGCGCGCGTGATGTCGGCGATCGCACCGGAGAGACGAGCGAGCGACGTGCCGCCGAACGGACGGCTCGAATGCCCGCCGATGCTGTGGACAGAGAGCTCCAAGTCGGCGTAGCCCTTTTCCATCAGCTGCACGCTGCCGATGGCCGTCTCCGGCGCGCCGAAGGCCGTGCCGGGCTCAATTTTGCAGCCGCCCTCGTCAAGAACGAATTCGAGCGTCACGCCCTGCGCCTTCAAATGCTGGGCGATGGCGAGCGCGCCTAAGTTGATGGTCTCCTCGTCGTCGCCGAAGGCGAGATACGCCGTGCGGGCAAAGGATTTGCCGTGGGCGAGCAGATATTCCGCGGCCTCCAGCACGCCGAAGACCTGCTCTTTGATGTCGAGCGTGCCGCGGCCCCAGATATAGCCGTCCGCGATGTCGCCGGAAAAGGCGGGATGCGTCCAGTCCTGCTCTGTGCCCTCAACAACGGGAACGACGTCCTGATGCGACATGTAGAGGCAGGGGCGCAGAGAAGCGTCGCTGCCGGGGATGGTGATGAGCACGGCGTGGTGGCCGATGCGCTCAAACGTGCCCACGCGCATGATGTTGGGGTAGCTTGCCTTGATGTGCGCGTGCAGCTTGTCGAACTCCGTGTAGTCCGTCCGGCTGTGGTCAAAGTAGTTGATGGTCTTGCACCGGATGGCGGCGGACAGGCGCGCGGCCGCGCCCTCGCCGTCCAAGTCGGGATAATTGCCCTCCAGGGCAAAAAAATCGGTCACTTTTTTCTGTATCATGCCATTTTATCCTCCAGATAGCGGCTGAGGAACTCACGCGTGCGCGGCTCCTTGGGGTTACCGAAGACCTCCTTGGGCGAGCCCTGCTCTAAGATAACCCCCTGATCCATGAAGACGACGCGGTCGCTCACTTCCTTGGCAAACGCCATCTCATGCGTGACGACGACCATCGTCATGCCCTGCTGAGCGAGGTTTTTCATGACGTCCAGCACCTCGCCGACGATCTCGGGGTCGAGCGCGGAGGTCGGTTCATCGAAGAGCATGATCTCCGGTTCCATGCACAGCGCCCGCGCGATGGCGACGCGCTGCTTCTGCCCGCCGGAGAGGCGGCGGGAGTCGGCGTGGATGAAGTCGGCAAGGCCGACGGTCGTTAAGTGCTTGATGGCCGTGGCCTCGGCCTGCGCCTTGGGGATGTGCTTGACGTCCATGGGAGCGAGGGTGCAGTTGTCAAGCACGGACTTGTTGTTGAAGAGGTTGAAGCCCTGGAACACCATGCCGATCTTCTGGCGCAGGGCGTTCAGGTTGACCTTTAAGTCCATTAAATCCTGCCCGTCGAACCAGATGTGGCCCGAGTCGGCCTCTTCCAGTAAGTTGATGCAGCGCAGCAGCGTAGATTTGCCGGAGCCGGATGCGCCGATGATGCACACGACCTCTCCGCGGTTGACCTCAAGGTCAATGCCCTTGAGCACGTGCAGGTCGCCGAAGGACTTTTCGAGCTGTTCGATTTTGATGATGGGATCGTTCGTCATAGCGCCCTCCTGTCAGTTCGAGCTGGGAAGCCCCAGATCGACGGTTTGGTTGCCCTGGTGCCGCTTGGTGTTGTCCGGCGCGGTCATCTTTCCCGTGATGGCCTTGAGCAGGAGCGAAGAAAGATACGTCAGGAACAGGTAAACGATGGCGGCGATGAGGTAGCACTCGGTACCTTTATAATAAATACCGGCGACCGAGCGGGTCATGAACATCAGATCGGACACGCCGACGACGCAGAGAACGGACGAATCCTTGATGTTGATGATGAATTCGTTGCCGATGGCGGGAAGCGAGTTCTTGATGGCCTGCGGGAAGACGACCTTGCGCATGGCCTGCCAGTGCGTCATGCCGAGCGAGCGCGCGGCCTCCATCTGGCCCGCGTCCACGGCGAGGATGCCGCCGCGCAGGACCTCGGCGAGGTAAGCCGTGGAGTTGAGGGAAACGGTGACAAGACCTGCTAAGAAGAGCGGCCAGACGCGGTTGATGTCCGAAACGCTCATGCCCGTGCGCTTGAAAAGACCGAACACGGCGTTATAAAGGATGAGCGACTGCACCATCATTGGCGTGCCGCGGATGACGAAGATGTAAAAGCGGGAGAACTTGTTGGCAACGATCTTGAGGAACTTCACAAAGTCGTTGTCGCGTTTGTCGGGCTCCTGAATGCGGAGGAAGACCATGAGAAGCGCCAGCACGAACGCGATCGCCGTGCCGAAGAGCGCGAGGCGCACCGTGTACGAAATGCCGATGGCGAAGAGCGAGCGCTGGTTGTACGCCATGTAGGCCATGGTGGAGAGCGTGTCGGTCGGGTTGCTGTCGGCATGGATGGCGGCGTTGATGATGTAGGCGAGCTTCAGGATGAAGCGGTCGAGCACCAGCAGCGCGCAGGCCGCGGCGTCGAGATACGAGAGGTAACGGCTGACGCGCACGATGAGGGGGCGCTTCATAATAGTGGAGCTGTAATTGTTCCAATAGGCCCACTTGACGAGCAGCGCCATGGCGCTCACGCCGAGGAAGAACCAGCAGATCGCCGCGAGCGCCGTGCCGAACACGGACTGCGCGGGGATGAAGCTGTACGGGCTGGGGGCGGAGTAGAACATGCCGAGACCCAGCAGGGCAATGAGGCTGCCGCCTAAATAAACGTAACGGTGATCCCGGGTGATGAAGTTCTTCCGGGGCGCGGTGGATGCTGCCATGGTGTTTCCTCCTTTATGGTGCGAAGCACCTGATTTTTCTTTGAGTGCTTCGCGTACCCGCCGCCGCGGTTCAAGCGGCGGCGGTGCGTGGGCGATTACTGCGGCTGGCCGTCGACGGCTGCCTGCCACATGGCGGCACGGGCGTCATCGTCGATGCCAGAGAGGATGGTGTTGATCTGATCAAGGAGTTCATTGTCGCTCTTGCGCAGACCCACGCAGGAGCCCTTGGCCGGGAGCGTGAAGCCGCTGCCCTCATCGAAGGTGACCAGGCGGAAGTTCGGGTTGGAAGCGAGGTAGCCCTGCGCGTTCTCAACGTTGATGACGATGGCGTCGCAGGTGCCCTGCTGCAGGCGGGAGATCATGTCGGGCACGCTGCCGACGGGGCTTAAGTGGTCGACGCCTTCGATCTGCTCGATGACATCGTCAAGCGCCGTGCCCTGCTGGCCGAGGACGGCCGCGCCGGAGAAGTCCTGAATGGAGGTGGCATTTAAGTACGGGGAATCGGCGAGCACCATCAGGCCGTAGGTGGTCTCACGGTAGGGCTCGGAGAAGTTGATGGATTCGCGGCGCTCGGCGGTGTCCATCATACCGGCGATGATGGCGTCGATCTGGCCCTGATTGAGCGCGTCGATCAGGCCGTCCCAGCTGAGCTTGACGATGACGAGCTCCTTGCCGAGGCCGTCTGCGATGGCCTTGGCGATCTGCACGTCATAGCCTTCGGCATACGCGCCGGCGACGTTTTCAACGGGGACGTTCGAGTCCGTCGCTTCGCTTTCCTGCCAGTTGTTGGGGGCGTAAGCGCACTCCATGCCGACGCGGAATTCATTGCTTTCGTTTGTGGTGGTGTCCTGCTGCTCCTGCTGCTGATCGTTGCTGGAATCGTCGGCAGCCTGACTGCCGCAGGCGGTGAGTGCGAAGAGCATGATGGCCGCCAGCAGGAGGGCGGTAAAGGTTCTGAGCTTCATAGTGGTGGTTTCCTTTCTTGTGATGAGTTTGATTTTTTCAAAAACAGGGGAGTCCTGCTTTCTACGCCTTCAGCGCACTCCCGATGCAGACAAAAAACAAAGCCGTAAATGCTTTGTGAAGCATTTACGGCTGCAACTGTACTGCAATCTGGCAAACCGGTCATCACCTTGGGGGGGATAAACAGCTTGCCGACCTCGATAGCGCTCCACATACGTGACAGTCCGGCGGATGTTCTCCGACGAACCAGCGGCAAACGGCACAGGAACCGTTTCCACTTCGGCGGCATCCCCTTTCGCGCGCTCCGGCTTCCTGTGCCGGTGCGAACGCGCTACTTTTGTCAGCCGCGCCTCTATCTTCCCGACCTCGCGATCGGGCGTTTGAAATTGTTGGCGTTACCATACTCCCATGCTGGGAAAATGTCAATCCCTAATTTTCCACTTCTCCAAATTTTGAGAATCTTTTTACATGGAAGAATGGGTTCTTGTGAAATATTACCACAGCTTTCCTGCATGAATATCGGATATGACGCGGTGGAATGTAAAGAAGGAGCCGGAGTATGATACCCCAGCCCGCTGAAAATTCATCTCAAAACTCGGTGACGACATCGTACCCGCTGCCCGTCCAGATGGCGGGACGCGTTTCCAGCGTGTGCAGCGCGGTGACAAAATCGGGCAGCGTCGTGACCGTTTCGGGCAGCCATGTCACGTATTTTCCCACCTGTTCCGGCACGTGCGCGTCGCTCGCGCCGATGGCCTTGAGCCCCAACTCGCGGCAGAAGCGCAGTGCCGTCCGGTTCTCATCAAGCGGCGTGCTGCCGTTGAGGACCTCCACGCCGTCAAGACCGTGCACATCGCGCAGGCGCTCGCGCAGCCCGCGATTGTTGTTGCGGAAGGGGTGGCAGGAGACGCAGAAGCCGTCCTTTTCGCGCACCAGGTCAATGAAATCCTGCGCATCAATGCGGTGGTCGGGGATGCCGTCGATGCCCCAGGCGGTGATATCGCCCCAGAGCGAGAAAAATTCCACGCCGACGAAGATGGGGTAGCCGATCTCGCGGGAATAGGCCTCCGCGCGCTCGCGCAGGCCCATGCTGTCGTGGTCCGTGATGCAGATCGCGTCCAGCCCCTTTTGCCTGGCGATAGAGACGATCTCCTCCAGGTGGAGAAAGCTGTCGGTCGAGTAGGTGCATTCGTGCAGGTGCATATCAACAAGCATGGTAAGTTTACTCCTTTTCTCCGTGGCGGATGACCTTCAGCACGCTGCCGTCATCCTTCCACACAATGTCGTTGAGGCCCAGAAATGACGCGATATAGTCGTTTGCAGGATGGCGGAAGACCTCCTCTGCTGAGCCGAGCTGCAAGAGCTCGCCCTCGCTCATCACGGCGATGGAGTCGGCCAGAATGAGCGCCTCTTCCTGATCGTGTGTGACGAAGACCATCGTGGTGCCGAGCTCGCGCTGCAGGCGCTTGAGCTCCCCGCGCATCCGCACGCGCAGCGCCGCGTCGAGGTTCGAGAGCGGCTCGTCAAGCAGGCAGAGCTTTGGCTCGACGATGAGCGCGCGGGCGAGTGCCACGCGCTGCTGCTGGCCGCCCGAGAGCTCGCCGATGCGCGCGTTCTCGCGCTCGGCAAGGCCGACGAGACTTAGGTACCGGCGGCCCTTTTCCTTTGCCTCCGCGCGGGAATAGCCGCGGAATTTGAGTCCGTAGGTCACGTTTTGCAGCACGCTCATGTGCGGAAACAGGCCGTAGGACTGGAAAACGGTCGAAACCGGCCGCCGCTCGGGCGGGAGCGCGGTGATGTCCTGTCCGTCGAGGAGCACTCTGCCGCCGTCGGGCTTGAGAAAACCGCCGATCATGTTGAGCGTGGTCGTCTTGCCGCAGCCCGACGAGCCGAGAATGCACAAAAGTCCGCCCTCTTCCAGGCCGAGGGAGAGGTCATGCACGGCGTATTTGCCGTCAAACTGCTTGCTCAAGCGGTCAAGTTCGAGATACACGGCGATTTTCTCCTTTCCGGGTGATGAGGAAGGCGAGGCCTTCAACAAGAAGGACAATGACGGTGATGACGCTCGCGATCAGCGAGGCGAGGGCGTAATCGCCCTGATATACCGCGTCGAAGAGCTTGAAGACGGCCAGCTGACGTTTGGCGTCGATGAGAAAGATGATGGAGCCCGCCGTCGTCATGCTGCTCGTGAAGTTATAGACAAAGCAGTTCAAGAACGCGGGCCGTAGCGCGGGAAAGACCACATCGCGAAGCACGGCGAGCCGTCCCGCGCCAAGGTCGCGCGCCGAGCGCTCCTGCACTTCGGGTAGGAGCGCGAGCGACGCGGTGCAGATCTTCGTGGAGGTCGGCAGCTGCTTGAAGAGCATGTTGGCCAGCACGATAAGGGCCGTGCCCGTCAGCTTGAGCGGCGCGTGGTTGAACGCGAGAATGTAGCCGATGCCAAAGCACGTGCCCGGCAGCATATAGGGCAGCGTCGCAAGGCAGTCGAAAAGGCTGCGGCCGATGATGCGTCGGCGGTCCATGTAATAGGCGAAGAGCATCGCAAAAACCGTGCCGGCGATGGAGACGATGAGCGCGTATTCAACGCTTCGCAGCATCGTCGACGAACCGATGCGCCAGAGCTGATCCCAGTATTGCAGCGTGAAGGAGTAGACGCCCTTCGTGCTCTTCAAAAAGCCCGAGAGGAACACGCAGCCGTATTGCAGCACGATCATTACAAAGAAGACAGTGCTCAGCGCGATCATGCCCCAGCCCATCGCGCCGCAGTGCGGCAGCGAAAGACCGAGCTCCGTCTGAGCGGTGCGGCTGGCGTCGGTCAGCTTGTCTGATCGGCGCATCAGTGCGCGGTAGACGAAAAAGAACACAATGGACGGGATGAGCAGGAACATATTCATCGCCGAGGACTTTTCAAGGTCTGAGTATCCAACGACTTGCAAATAGATGTCCGCGGCCAGCGTGCTGAAGCGCCCGCCGATGATGATGGGCGTGCCGAAGTCCGCGAGCGAGCGGACGAACGAGAGCAGCAGGCACACGAGCGTCGCGGGCCGAATGAGCGGCAGCACGATATCGCGCAGGATGGCGCCGCCCGATGCGCCGAGGTCGCGCGCCGAGCGAAGGCTGCCCTCGTCCAGCTTTTCGAGGATGCCGGAGAGAAACATTGCGTTGAGCGGCACGAACGAGATCGACTGCATCAGGATGACGCCCCAGCGATTGTAGGGGTTCAGGCTCAGGCGCAGCAGGCGGTAGGTGATCCATCCGCGCCGCCCGTAGAGCTGGATATAGGCGAGCGACGAAACGAACGGCGGCGACACCATGGCGACGAGCATGATGATCATGCAGAGCGTCTTCTTCCACCCGCGCGCCGTGGCGCATACGAGCGCCGCTGAGAGCGAGAGGATAGTGGACAGCACTGCCGTAAAAACACCGACAAATACGCTGTTGCGCAGGCTTTCGCCGTACTGGCGCAGAACAGTGCCGAACATTGCAAAGCTCACGCCGCCGTCCGCGCCGCGCAGGCTCCGCAGCGCGATGCACGCGATGGGCCAGAGAATGAACAGCAGCACGCTCCCGAGCAGGACAAGTAAGATCAGCCTGTCGGCCGCGTTTTCACATAGGGAAAAAAGGACATCGTGAGATGCCCTTTTTTCTGTGTTTTTTTTGATAGCGCCAGCGGACTTCATTTATTCCGCGGCGGCCTTGTCGCCCATCAGGGGCTCAAAGCGATCGAGAATCTCGGTGCGCTGGGAACCGAACAGGGACAGGTCCTCCGTCATGAGGAGCGTAGGATCATAGGACAGCTCAATGCCTTCGATGGAGGGCTTGATGACCTTGATGCCATTCTTCTGCTCGATCTCGGCGAGCTGGCGGAGATGATCGTCGCTGCTGAAGAGCCACTCGACGAAGTACTTGGCGGCGTCAACGTTTTCAGCGTTCTTGAACACGGCCACACCCTCGGGGACCCAAGGCATCCCGTCAGAGGGGTAAACGATGGTCAGGTCGTTCTCCTCGGCGGCCTGCTCGATGCTGGCGTCGATGTAGGAGATGCCGATAGCGAACTCACCGGAAGAGACCTTGTTCTTCGGGTCGGAGCCGCGCTTGCCATAGTAGGCAATGTTGTTGTTCAGAGCCTCGAAGTACTCCCAGCCCTGATCGCCCTTGGCCTGCAGCAGCGCGTTGACCACGGCGTAGTTGGTGCCGGAAACGGCGGGGTTGGACATGACGATCTCGCCCTCATACTGGCTGTCAGTCAGGTCATCCCAGCTCTCGGGAGCGGTCAGACCCAGCTCCTCCATGAGAGAGTTGTTGAGCAGGAAGCCGACAATGGTGATGCCCTTGGAATACCAGTAACCCTCGGTATCCTTGTACTCGTCGCCGAGCTCGGCGGCCGCGTCAAAGGTGACGGGCTCAAGCAGACCGTCGTCCTTGGCACTCATGAACGCGTCGATGCCGCCGCCGAACCACAGGTCAGCGGACGGGGTGCCGCCCTCGGCGCGGAGCTTGGAGAGCACCTCGCCGGAGGACATGGACAGGCATTCGACCTCCACGCCGGTGTCGGCGGTGAACGCGTCGAACAGGGGACCGTAGACGTCGCCGGTGGCGACGACCTTCATCGTGCCGGAGAGCTCGGGAGCGGTGTCCTGAGGCTCGTCGGGGGTCTGCGTGTCGTCAGTCTTCGAGCCGCAGGCGACCAGAGAGAGCACCATCACGACGCAAAGCAACAGAGAAAACAGCTTTTTCATAATTAACCTCTTTTCCAAATTTGCTAAAGAAATCCCCGCCGCTGCGGTAACAGTGGCGAGGACTATATTTTAGATAGAATAACGCAAAAAGTAAAATCGAAATTTGCACACGACTAAGGCGATTTCATCGAAAAAAACAATTATTTGGCAAACTGCGGATCAAGGACGGACAGCGCATATGCCGCGTAGAGCGCCGCGCCGAGGGGGAGCGTTTCCTCGTCGATGTCGAAATCGCCGCGGTGGTTGGAGATGCAGGTGTGCGGCTTTTTGGGGTTTGCTGTGCCGAGGTAGGCGTAAGCGCCCTTCGTTTGCAGCAGATACTCGGCGAAATCGTCCCCGCTGAGCGACAGCGCGCGGTTTGCCGTCGTGGGGATGCCGAGCGCGTCGGCGACGCGCGCGACCTCCCCGCACACACCGGCGTCGTTCGTGAGCGGCGTGGCGAAGTCGTCCCATTCGACCTCTGCCGTGCCGCCGTAAAGGGCGGAGATGTGTGCGGCCGCGGCGTTGATCGTTTCGCGAAGGTGCGCGCGGCTCTCGGGCGAGAACATGCGCGTCGTGCCCTCGAGCACGGCGGTCTCGGCCACGGCGTTGTAGGCCGTGCCGGCGTTCAGCTTGCCCACGCCGATGAGCACCGGCTCGACCGGCGAGGTCATGCGCGTGACGATGGACTGGAGCGCGACGACGAGCTCGCTTGCGATATAGAGCGCGTCCACGCCGAGCTGCGGCGTGGAGACGTGCGCGCTTTTGCCGTGGATGCGGATGATAAAGTGGTCGACGCCCGCGTTGTTGGCCCCCGGCTTGACGCCGACGGTCCCCGCGGGAAGGTCGGACGCCGTGTGCAGCCCGAAGACGCGCTGTGCGCCATCCAGCATGCCCGCGGCGATGAGCGGCCTTGCGCCCTGACCGATCTCCTCGGCGGGCTGGAAGAGGAAGCGCACCTCGCCACCAAAGTCCGCGCGGTGTGCGCTCAAAACCTTTGCCGCGCCGAGAAGACACGTCGTGTGCGCGTCGTGGCCGCAGGCGTGCATCATGCCCGGCGTTTGCGAGCGGTAGGGCACATCGTTCGTCTCCTGAATGGGTAAGGCGTCGATATCCGCGCGCAGCACGACAAGGCCGCTTCCATTGCCGTTGCCGGTCAAATGGCCGACAACGGCGGTCTCGCCGACGCGCTCGTGCGGGATGCCGCACCCGTCAAGCTCGCGCTCGATGCGCGCGGCAGTGTGGTATTCGTGCAGGCCGAGCTCGGGATCGCGGTGAAATTCCTGCCGCAGTGCGATGAGCTCGTCGCGAAGCTGCCGGCACTCTTCTCTCAGGGCGTTCATGGCGAATTTCCTTTCTTAACCCTTGGCAGGGATCTTTTCGCGCAGGGATTCGAGGCGGTTCAGCGCGTCGGTGAGCGTTTCGTCCTTCTTGGCGAAGTGCAGGCGGATGAGATGGTTGACCGGCTCGCGGAAGAAGCTCGAGCCCGGCACCGCGCCCACGCCGACCTTGCTTGCAAGGTCCTCGCAGAATTGAAGATCGCTCTCGTAGCCGAACTCCGAGATGTCGAGCATCACGTAGTAAGCCCCCTCGGGGTCATTGTGGACGATCTTGAGGTCGTCAAGGCCCTTTAAGAACAGGTCCTTTTTGTGCGTGTACTCGGCCTGCAGCGCGTCGTAGTAGTCCTGACCGAAGTTGAGACCGGGGATGATGGCCTCCTGTAGGGGCGCCGCCGCGCCGACGGTGAGGAAGTCGTGGACCTTCTTCGCGCGGTCGATGATCTCCGGCGGGGCGATGATGTAGCCAAGGCGCCAGCCGGTGATGGAATAGGTCTTGGAAAGCGACGAGCAGGACAGCGTGCGCTCCCACATGTCGGGCAGCGTCGCAAAATAGGTGTGCTGGTGCGGGGCGTAAATGATGTGCTCGTAGACCTCGTCGGTGATGACGTAGACGTCATATTTCTTGGCAAGACCCGCGATGATCTCAAGCTCCTCGCGCGTGAAGACCTTGCCGCAGGGGTTCGAGGGGTTGCACAGCACGAGCGCCTTGGGGTGCTGGCGGAACGCGTCCTCGAGCACTTCGGGGTCAAACGTGAACGACGGCGGCGTGAGCGGCACATAGATGGGCACCGCGCCGGAGAGGATCGTGTCGGCACTGTAATTTTCGTAGAACGGGGAGAAGATGACGACCTTGTCGCCGGGGTTGGCGACGGTCATCATTGCGGCCATCATGGCCTCGGTGCTGCCGCAGGTGACGACGATCTCGCCGTTGGGGTCGATGTCGCGGCCCATGAAGTGGGACTGCTTCTTCGCCAGCGCCTCGCGGAAGTCCTGCGCGCCCCAGGTGATGGAGTACTGATGGAAGTCCTCGTAGGCGACCTGAGAGAGGCGGTCGAGGATGGGCTTGGGCGGGTCGAAGTCGGGGAAGCCTTGAGAGAGATTCACCGCGCCGTACTGGTTAGAGATACGGGTCATGCGGCGGATGACGGAATCGGTAAAGCTCGCGGTGCGGTCAGAAAGTGCCTGCATTATTGTTTCCTCCTGTGAGATAAGATTTTCCGTTGTTCAAGATATGCTGCGGGTCGAGCGCCGTTTTGATGGCGTTCATGGCCTGTAAATTTTCCTTCGCCGTCTGGCGCAGGAAGTAGGGACGCTTCGATAGCCCGATGCCGTGCTCGCCGGAGGCGACGCCGCCGAGGCGATAGGCTTCGGCATAGGCCCTGTCCATGTTTTCGTGCAGCTCGCGCTGCCATGTTTCTTCATCCCGCTCGCCGCGCACGACGCACAGGTGCACATTGCCGTCGCCCGCGTGGCCGAAGCTGACCATCTGCATGCCGCTCTGGGCTTCCAAGTCGTTGATGAAGCGGATGAAGTCCGCCGTGCGGCTGATGGGCACGACGATATCGACCGGCTCCTGCTCGGAAACGGCCTCCACGGCCTTGACAAGCGCTCCGCGCACGCGCCAGATGTCAGCGCACTGCCGCGCGTCGGAGAGCTCGATAAAGTCGAGCGCGCCGTTTTGCAGCGCCAGAGAGCGCACGCGCGCGGCATTGGCCGTGACCTCTTCGCTTCTGCCGTCAAAGGTCAAGAGAATATAAGAGCCGGCGTCGGGGCGGGGATAAGAGACGCCGCAGAAGCGTTCGCCAAGCGCGACGACTTTGCGCTCCATGAATTCGACCGCCGTGGGGTTCGCGTTCGCGCGCAGGATGGTCAAAACGCTCTGGATGCCGGTTTTCAGGTCGGCATACGGCACAAGCACGCTGAGCGAGGCCTCGGGCTTGGGAACAAGGCGCAGCAGGCACTTTGTGATGACGGCGAGCGTACCCTCCGAGCCGATGAGAAGGTGCTTGAGCGAGAGCCCGCTCGCGTCCTTGACCTGCTTGCCGCCGACTTGCATCACCGTGCCGTCAGCGAGCACGACCTCGAGCCCGCGCACATAGTCGCGCGTGACGCCGTACTTCACCGCGCGCATGCCGCCGGCGTTCGTGCTGATGTTGCCGCCGATGCTCGAGGCCTTTTCGCCGGGATCGGGCGGGTAGAACAGCCCGCGCGCTTCGACATAGGCCTGCAAGTCCTGCAAGAGCATACCGGGCTCGACCGTGATGGTCATCGTGTCCTCGTCGAGCTCGAGCACGCGGTCCATGCGGGAAAGGTCGAGGATGATGCCGCCCTCGAGCGGCACGGTAGAGCCGACAAGATTCGTCCCCGCGCCGCGCGGCGTGACGGGAACGCGGTGCTCGTGCGCGTAGCGCAGGAGCGCGCTCACCTCCTCGGTGGATAAGGGAAAGGCGAGCGCCTCGGCGCTGCCGTGGACGCGGCCGAGCACGTCGCTCTGGTATTCTGCGGGAATGTCCGCGCCGGTGAGCAGGCGGTTTTCGTCTGCAATGATGCGCCGCAGCGCGGAAAGATCAAGTGCCATAATAAATTCCTCCCGGGAAGGCGTACCGCCGCCCGCGCTCCCTGCGTTGCGGGAGCGCGGCGGCGGTCAGATGGTGTTTACTGATTGATCAAGTCCTGATCCCAGCCCACAGCGATGAAGTAGCCGCCGAAGGTGTTGTTGAACACGTCCTCCGTCGCGCTGGACTGGAAGGCTTCGACGACCTTCTCATAGATGGCGGCGGTGTCGGGGTCTTCGACGTCAGCGGTGCGCGCGGCGATCAGATTCCAGTACTCCTCCACGTCGAGGACGCTGTCCTTGTAGATGGCCTCGTCGGTCTTGAGGCCAAAGTCGAGCGCGTAGTTGCCGTTCACGACCGCGGCGGCCACGTCAGGCAGGACGGAGGGGATGGTGTTGGCCTTGAGTTCTTCGATGGTGATGTTGACCTTGTAGCTCGTGATATCGTCAACGGTGGGGTTGAAGGCGGCGTTGGGGTCGAGCTCGATGAGGCCCGCGGCTTCGAGCACCTTGAGCGCGCGGCCGCCGTTGGTCAGATCGTCGGGAATGGCGACGACGTCACCGTCTTTGAGCTCGTCAATGGAACTCACCTTCTGGGAGTAGAGGTTCAGCGGAATAATGAAGGTGTTGCCGATGTTCTGGATCTCATAGCCGTAGTTGTCGATCTCGTTCTGGAGATAAATGCGGTGCTGGAAGGCATTGAGGTCGATGTCGCCGTTGGCGAGCGCGTTGTTCGGGGTCACGTAGTCCGAGAACTGCACGATCTCGAGGTCGATGCCCTCGTCGGCGAGCGCGGCCTTCGCGGGCGCCCACAGGTCGTCATAGATGCCGCCGACCACGCCGAGCTTGACGGTCACGGTCTCGCCGGCCTGATTGTCGGTGTTGGCATCGCTGTTGTCAGCGGAGTCGTCGGCCTTGGAGCCGCAGGCGGTCAGCGCGAGGGCGAGCGTGGCGGCTGCAAGGGCGAGGGCAAAGAACTTTTTGAGCTTCATGGAAATATCCTCCGTTAAAATAATTTTTTGTAATGGGGTGGGTAGGGACTGTATGGGGATCACGTTAATGCGTGTTCTTTTTGACGATGCGTCCGCCGACAAATTCGATGACGCAGACGATGAGCACCAGCACGAGCACGGTGACGTTCGTGATGTCGGCCATGTTGCGGTCGTGGCCGTAGCGGATGGCGAAGTCGCCGAGGCCGCCCGCGCCGGCGACGCCGGCCATGGCCGTGAGGTTTAAGAGACTCACGATCGTGATGGTCGTGCCGCGCGCGATGGCCGCGATGCTCTCCTTGAGATACACGCGGAAGATGATCTCAAGCGGGCTCGAGCCCATCGAGAGCGCCGCCTCGATAAGGCCGCCGTCGAGCTCGGCGAGCGCACTTTCGACCTGACGGGTGAAAAACGGCACTGAGCCGAACACCAGCGGCACGATCGCACCGCGCACATAGAGCACCGTGCCGACCAGCGCGCGCGTGATGGGCATGACCCACGTCAGTAGGATGATAAACGGGATGGAGCGGAACAGGCTCACGAGCTTGTCGAGAATTTGGTAGACGACCTTGTTCTCCAAAATGCCGTTCGGCTTTGTCACCGTGAGCACCACGCCGAGCAGAAGCCCGAATACGAACGAGATGAGGCCCGACCAGAGCACCATGAGCATCGTGTCGCCGAGGGCCTTATAAAAGTCCGGCAGCTTGCTTGCAAGGTTCGGGGCAATGTTAACGATCAGCTCTTGCATCTTTGATGACCTCCACTCCGACATTTTTTTCGATCAGGTATTCGATCGCTTTCGTGATCTGCTTTCTCTCGCCGCTGATGATGGCGACCGTTCCGCCGATGGGAGAATCCTGCACGATGGTGATATCGGCGAAAATGATGTTGAGCGAGACGTTGAACATCTGCGACACGGCGGAGATGATCGGCTCGTTGACGTTGCGCTGAACATAGGACAGGCGGACGATGAGCTCGCCGGGCTGGAGACGCGTGACGGGGGAATCCTCGGCGATGAGCTCTTCGACCTTCTGGAGGTTCGAGGTCGTGTGGATGAAGCTCTTCGTGATGTCCTGCTTGGGCTCAGCGAAGACCGTGAAGACCTCGCCCTGCTCGACGACGCGGCCGTATTCCATGACGGCGACGCGGTCACAGATCTCCTTGACGACGGCCATCTCGTGCGTGATGAGCACGATCGTGATGCCGAGCGTTTCGTTGAGGTGCTTGAGAAGGTGCAGGATCGCCTTCGTTGTCTGCGGGTCGAGCGCGGAGGTCGCCTCGTCGCACAGAAGCACCTGTGGGTCGTTGGCAAGGGCGCGGGCGATGGCGACGCGCTGCTTCTGTCCGCCGGAGAGCTGGCTGGGGTAGGCGTCCGCCTTGTCGCCGATGCCGACAAGTTCCAAGAGCGTTGCGACCTTCTTCTGGATATCCGCCTTGCTCAGGCCGCTGCCCTTGAGCGGGTAGGCGACGTTTCCGGCCACCGTGCGCGACGGCATCAGGTTGAAGTGCTGGAAGATCATGCCGATCTTCTTGCGCGCCGCGCGCAGGTCCTTGGCAGAGAGCGCCGTCAAGTCCTGTCCCGCGACGAAGACGCTGCCGGAGCTTGGCCGCTCCAAAAGGTTGATGCATCGCACGAGCGTGGACTTGCCCGCGCCCGAGAAGCCGATGATCCCGAAGATCTCGCCCGAGCCGATGGAGAGCGACACGTCGCGCACGGCGTGCACGGCCTTTTCGCCCGAGCCGAAGTCCTTGGAAATGTTCTTGAGTTCGATCAAGTGAATTCCTCCTTTATCCCAAAAGCAAACAAAAAAGCGGGGAGCTCATGAGCCCCCCGCTTCAGGTCAAACGATGTTCGGGTGGCAAGACCCTTCTGCGCGCTTTCAATCAGCGGCGGCAATTTCGTTCCTGTGCGTATCGGGCAGGCAAATGAGCATGAGCAATCGTGGGCATCGGCATCGCCATGTCCATGTTCATGCACATTAACATTCGAGAAGTGTAAGAGAACATTTCGTCGAAATCCTTTCCGAAAATCATACTGAGGTTGTAGGTATCATAGCACCGCGAAAAGCACACGTCAACAGAAAATGCGGGAAAATTCGCAACTTAGTCACACTTGACTAAAGCGGAAGAATAAACATGCGGACAAAATCGGGTAATATTGCCAGCAAATTTGCCGCGCCGTTCAGGTTTGAAATGAAAAAAGAGGAACGGAAGCGGTCAGCTTCGTTCCTCTTTCGCTGATTGAATGCCGAAAAAGCGGCGGCCGTTTTCGTTCGTCAGGGCGATGATTTCATCTGTGCTCATGCCGCGAATTTCTGCGAATTTTGCCGCGATATGGAATACATTGCGCGAGTCGTTGCGTGTGCCGCGCACGGGAACGGGGGCCATGTAAGGGCTGTCCGTTTCGAGAAGCACCCTGTCAAGCGGGACGATCTTTGCGACCTCGACGGTCTTCTTCGCGTTCTTGTAGGTCAGCGGGCCGTCAAAGCCCAGGTACCAGCCGCGCTTTATAAGCTCCTGCGCGATCTCGACGCTGCCGGAAAAGCAATGGAACACGCCGCGCACCTGCGGAAACTCCTTCACGATGGCGAGGCAGTCAGCATGCGCGTCGCGGTCGTGCACGATGACGGGGAGACCTAATTCCTGCGCCAGCGCGAGCTGGTCGCGGAAAACCTCCTGCTGGAATTCCCGCGGCGGGTTTTGCTCCCAGTAGTAGTCGAGCCCGATCTCGCCGATGGCGACGACCTTCGGGTTCTTTGCCCATGCGCGCAGCGTGTCAAGGCTCTCGCGCGTGTAGGGCGCGCAGTTTTCCGGATGCCAGCCGACGGCGGCGTAGACGTGGGGATATTGTTCCGCGATCTCCACCGCGCGGCGCGAGGTATCCAAGTCGCAGCCCGGGTCGACGATCAGCCCCACGCCGTTTTCGGGCATGGGGGAGAGCAATTCCTCGCGGTCAGCGTCGAACGCCTCATCGTCATAATGGGCGTGGGTGTCAAAAATCAGATTCATTTCTTCTCCTGCTCAAAGATGAGGTCATATTCAAGGATCGCGCCATACGCCGTCTGCGACACAGGCAGAAAGCCAACATAGCGCCAGCCTTCCTCCGCTGCACGGTCGATGATGTTCCGGTATTCGGGGTCAAGCGAAAATCTGCCAAGAATAGACGCATTGGCGGCGACTTTTACATGAAAGTATTCATACATGGCTCTTTTCTCCTTTGCAGGCCCAAAGAGGGTGGGTTTTCGCGCCCCAAGGGCGCGGGGATATGCCGCCTGCGGGCGGCGGGAGCAAAGGGGGTATTCTCTTTCCAAAGAGAATACCCCCTTTGGAACCCCCAGAGAAAGGCAAGGGGTCTTACCCCTTGA
>JBBNGO010000041.1:0-23488 GCA_040095065.1 Hominicoprocola fusiformis | reverse complement strand
TGCAGCGCCATCGGCGCTGCCACCCCTCCCGCGCAGAGCACGGGATATTTTTCCTCAATTTTTCTAAAAAAGTGAAAGAAAACAAAAAATGACTGACCCTTGATCGCGATTACTGAACTACGATCAAGGGTCAGCCATGATGAATATTTGGATCTCTCATATTCTGTTTTCTTTCCTTCCTTTCTTCAATGATCTGGTGCCGAATATCGCTTACTCCGGTTTCCACTCCTGCTATCTCAAACACCGCGGTTGCGGCGGTTTTACCTGAATGACGGTACACATCAGAGAGTGCTGCGCGATGGATATGATCGGAACCATTTGGGATCGCCTTTGTGAAGATCACTTGTACATTGGTCTCACCCTTTCTGTGCTTAAAGAATAGCAAGAATGAGCACAAAAATCAAGCGGCGGAATGGATAAAGATGCGAGCGATATTTTGTGCGCAGGGCTGATTATTCGAAAATCGGCAGAAAATGCTTGCGGTTTATCCTGCGCTTTAGTATAATAAAGCTGTTGGGCCGCCTGAAAAGGGCGGCTTTTTTCATTTTCGGAAGTACACGGCGTCCCACTCCTCGCCGTTGGGGACGAGCGGCGGCTCGATGACAAGGCCGCTTTTGCCGCCGCGCTTTCCCTCGACGAAGAGGAGTGAGGGCGCGGCGTCCGGCGATTTTGCGAGAAAGCGCAGGCGCTTGGGCTCGATGCCGTGACTCCGCATGGCGCAGAGCACGTCGGCGAGGCGCTCGGCGCGGTGAACGAGGGTGAAGCGCCCGCCATAGCGCAGCACACGCTGCGCCGCGGCGCAGACGTCGTCCAGCGTGCAGGCGGTTTCCTCGCGCGCGATTTGGCGCGCTTCGCCTTTGGCGCTCTCGCCGCTGCCGGCGGGAAAGTACGGCGGGTTCGAGATCACATAGTCGACGCTGCCGGCCTTTGGCAGGACGGAGGCATCGCGAAGGTCGCCTTCGTGGAAAGCGGCTCTGTCCGCCCAGCCATTTTCGGCGAACGTCTTTCGCGCAAGCGCTGCCGCGGGCGCGGAGAGCTCAACATTTTCGATAAAAAGCGATTCCTGGCGCGCGAGCAGGAGCGTTCCGAGAAGACCGATCCCGCTGCCGAGGTCGCAGACCGTGTCGCCGCGGGACGGGCGGGCAAAGTAGGCGAGGCAAAAGCTGTCCGTCCCCGGCGGGAAGAGGGCGGTGTCGTAATAAAAGCAGGGGCCGCGCGGCCAGAGCTCGTCGCGTTTTTCCATGTGATGACCCTTTCTGATGATAAAAATAAGGACGCGCTTTTGCGCGTCCTTATTTTTTAAGTACCCTTAGACCTTAGGCCTGGGAGATGGCGCCGTTGGGGCAGGTATCAGCGCAGGAGCCGCAATCCAGGCAGGCATTTGCGTCGATCTGATACTGGGAATCGCCCTGGGAAATAGCACCGACAGGGCAGGCGTCTGCGCAAGCACCGCAGCTGACGCAGGCAGAGCTAATCTGATAAGCCATAATTAGTACCTCCATAAGTTGATGTCGCTATTATAGCATGTCAAAGCGAAAATGCAAGAGTCAGAATGCAGGAAAATATTGAATTTTCTGTGTCATTTACGGTGTTTATTTTTGAATAAACCGGTCAAAAATGAAAGGACGAAAAGGAAGCGGAGGGTAGAGCGATGAATGACCGGAAATTCAGCCTGAAGGCTGAGCATGTGCTGCGCTGTGCGCAGGCGGCGGCGGGCGAGCTGGGGCACGGCTATGTGGGCTGCGAGCACCTGCTGCTCGCGATGCTGCGCGAGGAGGACGACGCGGCCTGCCGCGCGCTGAATGCCTCGGGCATCTACGAGTCGGCAGTGCGCGAGAGGATGATCGAAAAGCTGGGGCGCGGCACGGCGGAAAGATCGACCGTGCAGGGGCTCACCCCGCACGCGCGCTGCGCGGTCGAGCTGGCTGTGGGCGAGGCGCTGCGCGCGGGCAGCGGAGAGATCGAGGCGGGACACCTGCTGCTTGGTATCCTGCGCGACAGCGGCAATATGGCTGTGCGGCTGCTGCGATCGCTGGGTGCGGATACAAAGAAGCTCTATAGCGACACGCTGCGCGCGATGAGCCTGTCGCCGCGCAAGCTCCCGCTGCCCGAGGTGCGTGCAAGCCGCGCGGAGGCGAAAAACGGCAAGACGCTCTTGGAATTCTCGCGCGATCTGACGGCGATGGCGCGCGAGGGGCGGCTCGACCCCGTGATCGGACGGGAAAAGGAGATCGCCCGTGCGCTGCGCATCCTGACGCGGCGGACGAAAAATAACCCCGTGCTCATCGGCGAGCCGGGCGTTGGCAAGACGGCCATCGCCGAGGGGCTTGCCGAAAAGATCGCGGCGGGCGACGTGCCGGAGGAGCTTATCGACAAGCGTATCCTGCTGCTTGATCTCTCCGGCATGGTGGCGGGAACAAAATACCGCGGCGAGTTTGAAGAGCGCATCCGCGCTGTGCTCGACGAGGTGCGGCGCGACGGCAACGTCATTTTGTTCATCGACGAAGTGCACACCATCGTCGGCGCGGGCAGCGCCGAGGGGGCGGTGGACGCGGCGAATATCTTAAAGCCCGCGCTCGGGCGCGGGGAGATCCGCGTCATCGGCGCGACGACGCTCGAGGAGTACCGAAAATTCATCGAAAAGGACGCCGCGCTCGAGCGGCGCTTCCAGAGCGTGCAGGTCGGCGAGCCGGACGAAGGAAAAGCGCTGCAGATCTTACAAGGCCTGCGGCCAAAGTACGAGGCGTATCACGGCCTTTCCATCGAGGACGAGGCCCTGCGCACGGCGGTGACGCTCTCAAAGCGGTATCTGCCCGACCGTTTTTTGCCAGATAAGGCTATCGACCTTATCGACGAGGCGGCGGCAAGCGTGAAACTGTCCGCACGCAGCGCCTCGCCCGAACTGAAAGCGCTCGAAGAGAAGGCGAGCGCCGCCGCGCGGGACAAGGAGACTGCCATCCGCGCGCAGGACTATGAAAAAGCGGCGCGGCTGCGCGACGCGGAGGAGAGTTTCCGCGCGCAGGCGGCAGCTGAGCGGAAAAAACAGGCGCGCGAGGCGGAAAAGACCGCTGTGCGCGTGACGGCGGAGGACATCGCCGCCGTGGTGTCGAACTGGACGGGCATTCCGGTGACAAGGCTCAACGAGAGCGAAAGCGCGCGGCTTTTGACGCTTGAAGAAACGCTTCATGCGCGCGTTGTGGGACAGGACGAGGCAGTGTGCGCTGTGGCGCGCGCCATCCGCCGCGGGCGCGTCGGCGTCAAGGATCCGAAGCGGCCCGTCGGGTCGTTCCTCTTCTTAGGCCCCACGGGCGTGGGCAAGACGGAGCTCAGCAAAGCGCTTGCCGAGGCGGTATTTGGCAGCGAGGACGCGATGATCCGCATCGACATGAGCGAGTATATGGAAAAACACGCCGTCTCTCGCCTGATCGGCTCGCCGCCGGGTTACGTCGGCTATGACGAGGGCGGGCAGCTGACGGAAAAGGTGCGGCGCAAGCCGTACTCCGTCGTGCTTTTCGACGAGATCGAAAAGGCGCATGAGGACGTGTGGAATATTCTGCTGCAAATTTTAGAGGATGGCGTCGTGACGGACGCGCAGGGGCGCAAGGTGGACTTTCGCAACACGGCGGTCATCATGACGTCGAACATCGGGGCAAAGAGCATCACAGCGGCGGGCACGCCGCTCGGCTTTGCGCCGGAGGAGCAGAAAAGCGCCGACGCGCAGTTCGCTGCCGTGAAGGCGGCGGTGATCGCGGAGCTGCGGCGGACGTTCCGGCCGGAATTTTTGAACCGCGTGGACGAGACGATCGTCTTCCGCCGCTTATCGCGCGAGGACTGCGCCGAGATCGCGCGGCGGCTGCTTGCGCAGACCGTTTCCCGCGCCGCGGCGCTCGGCATCACGCTTGAGGCGGACGAGGACTGCGCGGTCTCCCTCGCCGAGCGGGGCTACGATGTTTCCTACGGCGCGCGTCCCCTGCGGCGGCTCATCCGCAGCGAGGTGGAGGACGCGCTCGCGACTTGCCTTTTGGACGGCACGCTTGCAAGCGGCGACACGGCGGTTTTGGCGGCGGAAAACGGCACGCTCTGCGTGCGCCGGCGGGAGAAAGCGGCGGCCGCCGCCCTCGGCGACGTCGGTGCGCAGAAGGCGTGAAAAAAGGGACGCATCAGACAGAAGACCCGACCGATGGATGCTCATCGGTCGGGTCTTCATGCTTGTGTACGGATTTTTTGCGGTCGAATGATGCGAGGCTTTTTTGCCCTTGAAGGGATGAAGCCGGTTTGGCAAACCGGAAGCTGTTAAAGAGGATGATTCCAATATTCTACAGCATTTCCGTTCACGTCATAAAAAGTAATGCTGCCCGCATTGATCGGCAGGACGATCGCAAAGGGCTGATCGCTGTCGATATCGATCGTTTGTTTGGCGTGGCCATCATCAATTTGAAGCTGCTGCACCTGCTGATGATTCATGGAAATCAATGCGCGCTCATTAGCGCCCTCTGTGGTGAACTCTGCAATTCCTTCCTGGATCTCCGAGAGTTTTCCGCCCGCGCGGAAGAAATATCCGAAGGAAAGTCCCGGGCGATTGACATAGACGGAAAAAGTGTGGTCGCTCATGTCCTGCGGATAAGAAATATATGCAGCCATCGTGTCAGAAACACTTCCATCGATCGCCCAATCCTCCTTGATCTTCTGCGACGAACGAATGTCTGTTTCCAGATTGCCCGACGCTATGCCAATGTCGCTGCTTATATAAAGAAAACCGACAAATAAGCTGCAAGCAAGAAGAATCCCTATCACAGTTTTAAGAACTATCTTTTTCATGGCTATCAAAACTCCTTAGTAGATTCCTGATTTTTTGCCCCGGATGCGCTCCTCCTCATTCAAAGCGCTCAACGGTCGTTGCGAGGCCGTAGCTTGCCTTGAGCGCCTTGAGCTTTGCCATCGGCTCGCCCGCGGCGTGCTTATCGAGCGCGGCGCGGTCACGCCAGTGCTCCACGAGCAGCACGCAGTTTTCCTCGGCGAGAGGCTGGTAGTAGTCATACTGTATGCAGCCCTCTTCCGCAAGGACGGCGGCGCGCAGGCCGCTTCGCTCCATCTCTTCTGCAAAGTCCCTGGCCTTTTCGCCGCGATAGAGAATGTGAAGTAAAATGCCTTCCATAAAGTAACGCTCCTTTCCTGCTGTGCGTATTACGATACGTCGATCATTTCGAGGTATTTGTAGCCGTTTTCGGCAATGTGATCCTTGCGCCCCTGCAAATTGTCACCGAGCAGCAGATCAAACGAGCGCGCGGTGGCCTCCGCGTCCTCGGGCATGACCTTGATGAGGCGGCGCGTTTCGGGATTCATCGTTGTCAGCCACATCATTTCGGGGTCGTTCTCGCCGAGACCTTTCGAGCGGTCGACCTTGTAGCGCTTGCCCTCAAGGGTCTTGACGATGTCGTTTTTCTCCTTGTCCGTGTAGGCGAACCACGTCTTTTCGCCGCAGGTGATCTCAAAAAGCGGGGTCTCGGCGATGTAGACATAGCCCTCGCGGATCAGCGTCGGGCAGAGGCGGTAGATCATCGTCAGGATGAGCGTCCGGATTTGGAAGCCGTCGACATCGGCATCGGTGCAGAGGATGACCTTGTTCCAGCGAAGATTGTTGATATCAAAGGCGTTCAGGTCCTTGACAAACTTGCCCGGCACCTCGACGCCGCAGCCGAGGACCTTCAAAAGGTCGGTGATGATCTCACTCTTGAAAATACGCGGATAGTCGGCCTTGAGACAGTTTAAGATCTTGCCGCGCACGGGCATGATGCCCTGAAACTCGCCGTCGCGCGAGAGCTTGACGCTGCCGAGGGCGCTGTCGCCCTCGACGATGTAGATCTCGCGGCGCGAGACGTCGCGCGTGCGGCAGTCGACAAACTTTTCGACGCGGTTTGAGATGTCGATGCTGCCGGAGAGCTTTTTCTTGATGTTCAGGCGCTGCTTTTCCGCGCTCTCGCGGCTTCTTTTGTTGATGAGCACCTGCTCGGCGATCTTGAGCGCGTCGACGCGGTTTTCGATGAAGTAGGTCTCGAGGCGGGACTTCAAAAAGTCCGTCATCGCCTCCTGCACGAACTTGTTCGTGATGGCCTTTTTCGTCTGGTTCTCGTAGCTCGTCTGCGTGGAGAAGTTGTTGGAGACAAGAATGAGGCAGTCCTCAATGTCCTGCCAGGCGATGCGCGCCTCGCCCTTTTGGTATTTGTTGTTGTCCTTCAAATACTTGTCGATGGCGTAGACAAAGGCAGTCTTCGACGCCTTTTCGGGGCTGCCGCCGTGCTCGAGCCACGAGGAGTTGTGGTAGTGTTCGATGCGCTGTACCTTATTCGAGAAACAGCACGCGCAGGAGAGCTTGACCTTGTATTCGGGCTTGTCCTCGCGGTCGCGGCCGCGGCGCTCCGTCTCCCAGAAGACGGGGGTGGTCAGGGCGTCTTCGCCCGCGATCTCGGCGACATAGTCGATGATGCCGTTTTCGTAGACGAAGTCCTGCGTCTCGAAGTGGCCGGGGAGAACTTCGTTTTTGAAGCGGAACGTGATGCCCGCGTTGACGACGGCCTGACGGCGCAGGGTGTCAACGTAGTAGTCGGTGGGGATGTCGATGTCGGTGAATACATCAAGGTCGGGCAGCCAGCGTGTGCGCGTGCCGGTCTTCTTGCCGCGGTCGCTTGGTTCGACCGCCAGCTCCTGCCCCTTTTTGCCCGTCGGCTCGCCGCGCTCAAAGTGCAGGGAGTATTTGTTCCCGTCGCGCCAGACGGTCACGTCCATATAGCGCGAGGAATACTGCGTCGCGCACGCGCCGAGGCCGTTGAGGCCGAGGGAGTATTCGTAGTTGTCGCCGTCCAAGTTGTTGTACTTGCCGCCGGCGTAGAGCTCGCAGTACACGAGCTCCCAGTTGAAGCGCTTTTCCTTGGGGTTATAGTCCACAGGGCAGCCGCGGCCCATGTCCTCGACCTCGATGCTGTGGTCTAAGTAGCGGGTGACGGTGATGAGCTTGCCGTGGCCCTCGCGCGCTTCGTCGATGGAGTTCGAAAGGATCTCGAACACGGCGTGCTCGCAGCCGTCCAGTCCGTCCGAGCCGAAGATGACGCCCGGGCGCTTGCGCACACGGTCCGCGCCCTTGAGGGACGAGATGCTCTCGTTGCCGTAATTCGTTTTTTTTGCTTCTGCCATTGGGGTTTCTCCATTTCGCCGAAATTTACGATTCTGATCTTCAAACACAAAACTTAGTACATTATACGATTTTTTGACCACAATAGCAAGTGGCCGCGGCAGATTTTTGCCTTTGGCGGGAAAATGCAGAAATTCGCGGGAATTCCGGCACAGTTTTTGCCGAAGCGCGTCGAACATAACAAAGCGTCAACCGGCGGGAACGCACTGGAACAACAAAGTTATTCACAGTTTCCACAGAGTTTTCCACATCGTTATGTCAACAGAATAGCCGCGGATAAACCATGAATGGACATGCTTCCGCTTCCTCCACGCGGTGAAAGAGGGAGAAAGCAAATTTCGTCAATTTGCCCCCTTGACGAGATGGCGCGGACGTGTGCGAAAAAAGAGAGCGCCGCGGCGCTCCTTTTTTTCTCACAGCAGCATCAGAACAACGCCGTACACAACGCTCGCGAGCGTGCCGAACACGATGACTGGCCCCGCGACGACGAACATCTTCGACGCCATGCCGGTGATGAAGCCCTCGCTCTTAAAGTCGATGGCGGGGGAGACGACGGAGTTGGCAAAGCCCGTGATCGGCACGAGCGTGCCGGCCCCAGCAAAGCGCGCGATGGAATTGTAAAGGTTTAAGCCTGTTAAAAGCGCGGAGAGGAAGATGAGGCAGATCGAGGTCGCCGTGCCCGCGTCCGCCTTTGCAAGGCCGAGCGAGAGAAAGCCGTTCTGGATGAGCTGGCCGAGCGCGCAGATCGCGCCGCCGATGAAAAAGGCAAAGGCGGTATCCTTGAAAATGGGCGATTTGGGCGCAAGGTGCTTGACATACTCCTGATACTCCTGCGGCGTCATATCCATGAAAATCACTCCTTTTACCGTAGTGTTTGCGGAAAATGGATGAAATATCCGAGCTCAGCCATCTTGCGCGCGGCGCAGTTTGTGCTACAATGGGCGAGGACATTTTTGCAAAGGAGTTGACGCGATGCGACCGCTGGGACTGTATCTCCATATCCCGTTCTGCAAGGCGAAGTGCATTTACTGCGACTTCTACTCGCTTCCTCATTCGGAGGAGAAAATGGACGCCTACACCGCGGCTTTGCAGCGCGATCTGATCCGCTGGGCGGATCAGGCAAAAGGCCATACCGTTGACACGATCTACTTTGGCGGCGGCACACCGAGCTACCTCGGCGCAGACCGGCTCTGCCGCATTTTAGAGACGGCCTTTGCCCATTACCGCGTGGACAAAAACGCTGAGATCACGACCGAGGCGAATCCCGACAGCGCGCGGGAGGTATCAGCACTGCGGCAGCTCAGAGAAGCGGGCTTCAACCGCATTTCACTCGGGATGCAGTCGGCGAGCGACGACGAGCTGCGCCTGATCGGGCGCGTCCACACGCATAAAGAGACGGTTGAGGCCGTACATGCCGCCCGCGCGGCGGGCTTCGACAATGTGAGCCTCGATCTCATCTACGGCCTACCCGAGCAGACAATGGCGCACTGGCGGGAAAACCTGCAAGCGGCCATCGCTCTTGAGCCTGAGCACCTTTCCTGCTACGGGCTCAAGATCGAGGAGGGCACGCCGCTCGACCGCAAAAAAGACGCCCTGCGCATCCCCGACGACGATGAACAGGCGGAGGAGTACCTTGCAACGGTCGAGCTGCTCGAAAAGGCGGGCTACGCGCAGTATGAAATTTCGAACTTCGCGCGTCCCGGGCGCGAGTCGCGCCACAACCTCAAATACTGGACGATGCAGGAGTATCTGGGCTTCGGTCCTGGCGCGCATTCGGACTTCGGCGGGCGGCGCTTCGCCTACGCGCGCGACTTGAATGCTTACATCAAGGGTGGGGAGCACCTTTCCGAAAGCGCATGCCCCGCGGAACGCGAGCGCGAAGAAGAACGCGTCATGCTTGCCCTGCGCACCGCGCGGGGGCTCGACCTGTCGGCGCTCAAGGAGGACACGCGGGACGCCGAGGCAGTGCTCGAAGAGTGCGCGCACCACGGCCTTTCCCGAAAGGAAAACGGCCGCTGGCGCCTGACGCCGCAGGGCTTTCTAGTGTCAAACGCCGTCATCGTGCGGGTGCTCGAGGCGCTTTCCCTCTAAATTTTGCGAAAAAAGTGGAAACTTTTTCCGCGTTTTCGCGTCTTTACTTATGGCAGGGCATCTGCTATACTGTGTTATGTTTACCAATTCAAGGCATTTTCAGCAAGGAGGCAAATCGTGAAATCTATCATCCGTAAGTTTTTGTCGCTGTCGCTGGCAGTCGTGCTGGCGGCGGCTCCGCTCAACGCCTTCGCGTCTGACGCGCTCGGCGACGATCTGACGAGCTCGACTGTCGAGGTCAACGAGCGCACCGAGCTCAACGCCGGTACGTTCTGGAGCAATACCCACTCCGACCTTCGTCAGGAGAACTACGTCGTCTATGAGCCGAACCGCAGCGTGAAGCCCATTGTGAGTAGCGGCAGCTACAGCACGCAGCTCTCGACCGTCTCGGCAGCAGCGCGCACGCTGGAGGCCGACGGCTACCGCGTGGTCGCGGGCATCAACGGCGATTATTACGACACCGCCAACGGCATCGCGCTCGGCAGCGTGATGAGCGAGGGCGTTTTCCGCAACATTTCCGGCAGCTATTATGCCCTCGGCTTCTACGATGACGGCACGGCGGTGATGGGCAAGCCGAATCTTCGCATCAACGCCGAGACCGACAGCGGCAGCACGTTCGGCATCACGGCCATGAACTATGTCCGCCAGACGTCGTTCGGCATCTTCCTGTATGACGACAGCTTCAATGCCCGCGGCACGATCGGCACGAGCGAGCCGGGCCTTGATATCGTTTGTTCTGTGGATCGCGGCGAGCTGGGCATCGGCGAGGAGCTGACACTTCGGGTCGAAAGCATTGTCGAAAGCGGCGTGGACACCGCGGTCGGCAAGGGGCAGTATGTGCTGTCGGTCAACCTCAAGTCCAGCGAGAGCTATTTGGCCTCCATGCGTGCGCTTCAGGTCGGCGACCGCGTCACGGTCTCCGTCAGCGCGAGCAGCAGCGAGTGGAACGGCGTGACAAACATGATCGGCGCGCTCTATCAGCTGGTCGAAAACGGTCAGGTCTGCGCGGGCCTTGTCAACGGCAGCGCGCCGCGCACGGCTGTGGGCCTCAAGCGCGACGGCTCGCTCGTGATGTACACGATCGACGGCCGCCAGAGCGGCTATTCCATCGGCGCGACGCTGACGCAGGTCGCCGAGCGCATGATCGAGCTCGGCTGTGTGACGGCGCTGAGTCTGGACGGCGGCGGCTCAACCGCGCTCGTCGCGACGCAGCCCGACAGCACGACGGCTTCTCTTGTGAACAAGCCCTCCGGCGGCAGCGAGCGCGCGGTGACGAACCACCTCTTCTTAGTGGCGGACAGCCGCCCGACGAACTCCGTGGGCCATGTGTATCTTGAAAGCGAGAGCACCCGCGTGCTCCCGAACGCGCAGGTCAAGCTGAGCGCGACGGCGCTTGACACGAATTATATCCCGATGTCCTCGCAGGACGTGACGCTGCGCGCCGACAGGGGCACGATCGAGGGTGATATCCTGACCGCGCCCGAATCTGGCACCGTGACGGTGACGGCGCGCGCGGGCGGCGCGAGCACAGAGCTTGAGATCGAGGTCGTGACGCAGCCCGACAGCATCAGCGTCCAGCAGAACGGCAAGGCCGTGAGCGCCATCACCGTGAGCGCGGGCGAGACGGCGACGCTGACCGCCTCGGCGATGTACCGCCATTTGCCGGTGCTCGGCGACAACAAGGGCTTTACCTGGACCGTGCAGGGCAATGTCGGCACGATCGAAAACGGCGTGTTCACGGCGTCCGGCAGCATCGGCAGAGGCAGCGTGACGGCGAGCCTCGGCCGCATTTCCGTGACGGTCCCTGTGACGGTGACGGCGCGCGCCCTGCGCACGCTCGACGGCTTTGAGACCTCGTTCGCGACCGCGACCGGCACGCGTGCGATGCTCTCCTACAACAGTGAGATGACCCGCGTGCACAACGGCTACGCCTCCGCACGGCTTGACTATGCGACCGGCAGCGAGGGCAACGCCTACATCGGCCTCAACTATGCCATTCCTTCAAATTACGACCAGCTCAACTTCTGGGTCTACGGCGACAATAGCGGAGCGCAGCTCGCGCTGGTGACGGATACTGGCAGCGTGAACCTGGGAGCGCTCAACTTCTCCGGCTGGAAGCTCCTGACGGCGAACCTCGGCGCGGCGACCGCGATCACGGGCATGACGGTCTCTTCGGACGCGGAGCTCATCAGCGCCGTGTACCTTGACCAGCTCGTGCTCTCCTACGGCGGCCTGACCGATACGACCGCGCCGAAGCTCTCGCTCCAGTACAATGCGGCGAGCAACACTGTGACCGGCACGGTGAAAGATGACATCGACGGCGCGGCCATCCCGACCGTCCGCGTGACCTACGACGGCAAGAGCTACACGTCCTACACCTATAACCAGTCCAGCGGCGCGCTGAGCATTACGCTTCCCGCGGCGGACGGCGCACAGCACCGCGTGAGCGTGGTCGCGGGCGACGCGAGCGGCAACCTGAGCCGCGCGGGCGTGAACGCCGGTACGTCGAGTACGACGCCGGCCTTTGCCGACATGCAGGACCACTGGGCGAACGACGCGGTCGCGTACCTCAAGCGCAGCGGCATTTCGAACGGCTCGAACGGTAACTTCCTGCCGGATACGAACATCAGCCGTCAGGAATTTGCCGTGCTGCTCGCGCGTTACTTAGGTTCTTCGCAGGATTATTCCTCCGTGCAGCTCCCGTTTGTCGATACGAATGAGATCGCATCCTGGGCGCTGAACGGCGCGAAGGCGATGTACTCGCTCGGCATCATCAAGGGCAGTTCCGACGGCTCGGGCAAGCTCTACTTCAACCCCACGGCCAACGTGAGCCGCCAGGAGGCGGTGACGATGCTCGGTCGCCTGACCGAAAAGGGCTACGCCCAGCCCGCGCTCAAGTTTACCGACAGCAGCGCGATCCAGTCGTGGGCGGCGGAGTATGTGAGCACGCTCAGCGAAATGGGCATCCTCACGGGCTTTGACGACGGCAGCTTCCGCCCCAACGGCGCAATGACGAGGGCACAGGTGGCGACAGTATTGTACAAATTCTAAAATGAAAGGGAACGGCAAAGCCGTTCCCTTTCATTTTAGAGGGGGATTGCAGGCCGCTGCGCGCATAATTCGCCCGCCGTCGGCGGGCGAATTCCACACTTACGGCCTGAGAAGAGTCATTTCCAACGCGCATGTCGTTGGAAATGACGATCAAAATTATTTCGCGTCTGCGGACGCGAAAGTCTGCGACGCTTGGGTGCGGTGGGCTGTTTCGCGCCCGTGGGGCGCGAAAGGCGCCGGGGGAGTGCGTGCGGGGCGCTGTTTTGCGCTCTTCGAGCGCAAAATGCGCGTCTGGGGTGGTGCGGAGACACTGTTTTGTGATCGGGGAGCACAAAATGCGTGCTTTTTAGAATGCTGTTTTGCGCCCGATGGGCGCAAAAGGCGCATCTTTCGTTTTGATGAGGCTTAGATAGGACATTGAGCGCTGCTTTTTTGCGGAAAATGCGCAAAAAGGGGCTACCTTTTTGCGCGGCGGCGTGCTATGATAATTCTGTATTGGTATCTGTATGAAAGAGGAGGCGGAGAGGATGAAGCGTGCGGGGAAACTGCTGGTGATCGGATTATTTTCACTGCTGCTTTCGGGCTGCATGTTCACGACGCCGGAGACGTCGCTCTACCGCCTGCCGAAGCTCGCGGGCGAGTATGAGTCGCTCGAATCTCAGATCGACGCGCTGCTCACAAACGGCGCGGAGTATGCCGCGCCCACGTCGGGCAGCAATTTGCAGAGCGTGCAGATGATCGACCTCGATGGTGACGGCAGCGAAGAGGCGGTGGCCTTCTTCCGCCGCGCGAGCGACAAAAAGCCGATGAAGATCTACATCTTCAAAGCCGACGGCGACAGCTACGAGCGCTACGCCGTGATCGAGGGCACATCGAGCCAGATCTACAGCGTGAACTACGCGGATCTGGACGGCGACGGGCTCAAGGAGATCCTGGTCGGCTACAAGAGCAGCTCGGATGTGCAGGGGCTTGCCATCTATCCGCTCTCTCCTGGCACGTCGGAGTCGCTTTTGACGACGGGCTATTCCCGTTACGCGAACCTCGACATGAACGGCGACGGGAAGCAGGAACTTTTAATTATTTGCAGCGACGAAGAGAGTACGGCGCGCGTCGATTACTACGACTGGGATGACGGCGCGCTGCACGCGAAGTCCTCGCTGCGCCTGTCCGCCTCGGTGGCGGAGCTGAGCCGCCTGACCGCCGGCACGCTGACGGGCGGGGAGAACGCGCTGTTCGTCACGGGCGTGACGGGCGACAACCTGACCGTGACGGATGTGCTGGCGCTCAGAAGCGGGCGGCTGCAGAACATCGCCCTCGGCGCGGACGCAAATCAGGTACCCGCGGAGGAAATTTTCCTCGGCCTTTTCCCGCGCGATGAAAACAGCGACGGCGTGACCGAAGCGCCGAAGACGCGTCCCTTGCAGCGCTTTGACCGCGAGAGCGAGCTGCAGTATTACGTTGTCTGGGAGCAGTACAGCATCGACGGCACGGTGACGGACGTGCAGAGCTGCTTCCACAATGTGGCGGACGGCTGGAGCCTTGTGCTGCCGGACGAGTGGGACAAGGACCATCTGACCGTCGAGCGCAGCGCGGGCAGCGGCGAGACCGCTGTGTCCTTCTACCGCGCGGGCGAGGGCGGACTGAGAGAGAAACTGCTCACCGTCTACACCCTGACGGGCGAGGCGCGCGAGGGACTTGCCAACATCGGCAGCCGCTTTGTGCTCACGCAGCAGGTGGAGGCGGTATACGCCGCACGGATCGGCGATGCATGGAATATCACGCTTGATGAGCAATCGCTGCGCGAGCGATTCTCGCTCATCACGGCGGAATGGACGATGGGAGACAACTGAGAGGAGAAACGATATGAAAAAAGTGCTGGTGCTGGAGGATGAAGCCAGTATCCGTAGTTTTATTGTCATCAATTTGCAGCGTGCGGGCTACGAGGTCGTGGAGGCTGAGTGCGGCGAGGAGGCGCTTCAAAAATTGCAGGAAAATCCCGACACGAAGCTGTGCCTGCTCGACATCATGCTGCCGGACATCGACGGGTTCGAAGTCTGCCGCCGCATCCGCATGTCGAACGCGCAGGTCGGCATCATCATGCTGACGGCGCGCACGCAGGAGATGGACAAGGTGACGGGCCTGATGACCGGCGCGGACGACTATGTGACAAAGCCGTTTTCGCCCGCCGAGCTCACCGCGCGCGTGGACGCGCTGCTGCGCCGCATGGGCGAAAACACGCCGGCCACGCATACCGGAGAGTTGTATCAGCCGCCGTTTCTGCTGAACCTGACGAACCGGACGCTTGAAAAAAACGGCGAGCGCGTCAAGCTGACGCAGATCGAGTACGCGATCGTCAAGCTCTTTATGGAAAACAGCGGCAAGGCGCTCGCGCGCGAGGAAATTCTCGACGCCGTGTGGGGCAAGGGCTACTTTGGCGAGCTCAAGATCGTGGACGTGAATGTCCGCCGCCTGCGCCTCAAGATCGAAGATGACGCGCAGGAGCCGAAGTACATCTCCACCGTGTGGGGCTTTGGTTATAAATGGACGGTGTGAGCGCACCGAACGAAGGAGGGGCAGCGATGCCGGACAATCGAAAAGGCTTTGCTTCGGCGCTGCACATCCGTGGCCTTCGTCAGCGGTGGATGTTTTCGGCGGTGCTGCCGATCTTGCTGCTGCTGGTGCTGGCGGTGGCGCTTTTCAGCGTGGGCGTGCAGGAATACTATTACAATGCGATGCGCTCGGGCCTTGAGAGCCGCGCGCGTATCGCGGCGGAGACCTTCACGGGCTACGGCGTGAAGAGCTACAGCGAATATTACCGCCTCGCGTCGTACTCCGCCGAAACGTTTGAAGAAAAAGACACGATCGAGCTCCAGTTCATCAACACAAACGGACGCGTGCAGGTCTCGTCCTACGGGCTGACGGCGGGCACGCTGCCCGGCACGAGCGACGTTGACAGCGCGATCGGCGGTAAAATGGCGTCGTTTCAGGGCCGCGATCCGCAGACGGGGGAGAATATCCTCGCGGTGTCGTATCCGCTGTTTTTTAACTCCCGCGTCGTCGGCGTGCTGCGGTACGTGACATCGCTGCGCGAGGCGCAGCATCGCGTGTTGGTCGAGTCGCTGCTCGCTTCGGCGGCGGCACTCGTGTGCATGGCGCTGATTGCGGCGTCGAATGCTATTTTTATCAACAACGTCGTCCAGCCTGTTGCAGTCGTGAGCGACGCGGCACGCCGCATTTCAGGCGGCAGCTACGGCATCATGATCGAGAACCACTACCGCGACGAGCTCGGCGAGCTGGTCGACAACATCAACGACATGTCACTCAAGATCAGCCAGGCCGAGAAGATCCAGCAGGAATTCATCTCGTCGGTCTCGCACGAGCTGCGAACGCCGCTGACCGCCATCAGCGGCTGGGCGGAGACGCTTTCCGCTGACCCGGGCGCGAACATCGACCAGACGAAGCGCGGCCTCGGCATCATTTTGAAAGAGTCCCGCCGCCTGACGACGATGGTCGAGGAGCTGCTCGAATTCACGAAGATGCAGGACGGGCGCTTCACGCTGCGCGTGGAGAGCGTCGATCTTGCCAGCGAGCTCGAGGACGCGATCTACACCTATTTCGAGCTCTTCCGGCAGGAGGGCATCGAGGTCAGCTACAAGGGCCCTGACGAGGATGTGCCGCCGATCGTGGCAGACAGCGAGCGCATGAAGCAGGTCTTCTGCAATGTGCTCGACAACGCGGCCAAGCACGGCGGCGCGGGAAAGCGCATCGACGTGAGCGCCGCGTGCGAGGATGGAAAATTTGTCATCCGCGTGCGCGACTACGGCCCCGGCATCCCGGAGGAGGAGCTGCCGTTCGTCAAGCAGAAATTCTACAAGGGCTCGTCGAAGGCGCGCGGCAGCGGCATTGGCCTTGCCGTGTGTGACGAGATCGTGCGCCTGCACGGCGGCACGTTCGACATCGCCAACGCCGAGGGCGGCGGCGCGGTCGTGACGATCTCGCTGCCCATGTCGTGAAAAATAGAACGGGTGTTGCATTCTTGCAAAACCCGTGGTATGATATCGCATAGAAAAAGGAGAACCATTCATGGCAGAAGAAGCAAAAAACAAGGCTTCCGCGTCCAAGTTCCGCACGAGCATCGGCGGACAGGCGTTGATCGAGGGAGTTTTGATGCGCGGTCCGGGCAAGCAGGCTATTGTCGTCCGCTCGCCGGACGGGCTGGTCGAAAAGGTCGAGGAGCTGACGCTCGTGCGCGACAAGTACCCCGTTTTGGGCTTACCCATCATCCGCGGCGCGGTGACGTTCGTCGATTCGATGGTCAAGGGCGTCAAGGCGCTGATGTTTTCGGCGGACTATTTCCCCGACGAGGACGTCGCCGAGCCGAGCAAATTCGACCAGTGGCTCGAAAAAAAGCTCGGCAACGAAAAAATGCAGAAATTCATCACGGCGCTGGCGGTCTTTCTGTCGCTGGGGCTGACGATCCTGCTCTTTTTCCTGCTGCCGACGTTTCTGGCCGGCTTTATCGACCCGTATATCAAGAGCGCGGCGGTGCACAATCTGGTCGAATCCGTCATCAAGCTCGTGATCTTCTTCGCTTACATGATCCTGTGCTCCAAGCAGAAGGACATCTACCGCGTGTTCCAGTACCACGGCGCGGAGCATAAGACGATCTTCTGCTACGAGGCGGGGCTGCCGCTGACGGTCGAAAACTGCCGCATCCAGCCGCGCCACCATCCGCGCTGCGGCACGAGCTTTCTCTTTGTGGTCGTGGTCGTGTCGATTTTAGTCTCGAGCCTTGTCTTCAGTTTTGTCAACTGGCGCAACATGTGGGTGCGCATGGCGCTGCACCTGCTGCTGCTCATTCCAATCGTGGGCGTGACGTATGAGTTCAACCGCTACGTCGGCGGGCACGACAACAAGGTGACGCGCTTTCTGGCGCGTCCGGGCCTGTGGCTGCAAAACTTTACGACCAACGAGCCGGACGACAGCATGCTCGAGGTCGCCATCCGCGCGCTCGAGCTGGTCATTCCCGAAGAAAAAGGCAAGGATGCGTGGTAAGCATGGCAACGACGTATAATAATCTCTATCTGGATCTGCGCACGGAGCTGAGGCGCGCGGGCGACGAGGAGGCGACGCAGTCGGCGCGCGAGCTCGTCTGCGCCGCGGCGGCAAAAACGCGCGAGGAGCTGGTGCGCGACGGCTCGCTCTACGCCTCGCCAGAGGTGGAGGAGAATGCGCGCGAGCTCGTTAAGCGCCACTTGGCGGGCGAGCCGGTGGCGTATCTCATCGGCGAGTGGGAGTTCTATGGTCTGCCGCTCGACATTTCGCCCGCGGTGCTCATCCCGCGCCCGGATACCGAGGTACTGGCGACAAAGCTCATCGACGCGGCGCGCGGCGCGGGGGCCTGCCGCATTCTGGATCTCTGCGCGGGCAGCGGATGCATCGGCCTTGCCGCGGCGGCAAACCTGCCGAACGCGCGCGTGCTGCTCGGCGAATATGACGAAGAGGCGCTCAAGATCTGCCGACAGAACATCCGCCGCAACCGCTTGACGGCGCGGGTGGCAAGCCTGAAGATCGACGCGCGGGAAAAGCCCGCGCGCACGCTGGGCGAGTTCCAGTTTCTGGTCAGCAACCCGCCGTACATCCCGAGCGCGGACATCGACACGCTCGACGCTTCCGTGCGCGAGCACGAGCCGCGCCTTGCGCTTGACGGCGGCGCGGACGGGCTCGACTTCTACCGTGTGATCTGCGAAAAGTGGCGCGATGCCCTGTGTGAAAACGGCATGCTCTTTTTCGAGGTCGGCATCGGGCAGGCGGATCAGGTGCTGCGCATCATGCGCTCGCACGGCTTTGGCGACATTCAGATCGTCAAGGACCTCAACAACATCCCCCGCGTGGTGTACGGCACGCGCGTGGAGACCATTTGAAGCAAATTTAGTTTACATAAAGAATCGGGAGGAACGCGAACATGGCAGAAAAGTCTCAGACGAAGGCAGCTGCGGCGATGGCCGACGACAAGAAGCGGGCGATCGAGACCGCGATGCAGCAGATCGAGCGCACCTATGGCAAGGGCTCGATCATGCGCTTTGGCGACAACACCGTGAGCAATGTGGAGGCCATCTCCACGGGCTCGCTGGCGCTCGACCTGGCGCTCGGTATCGGGGGCCTGCCCAAGGGCCGTATCATCGAAATTTACGGGCCTGAATCCTCCGGTAAGACGACGCTGGCGCTGCATGTGCTCGCCCAGGCGCAGAAGGCGGGCGGCGAGGTCGCGTTCATCGACGCCGAGCACGCGCTCGACATCACCTATGCCCGCGCGCTTGGCGTCAAGGTCGAGGATATGCTCGTCTCCCAGCCGGACACCGGCGAGCAGGCGCTTGAGATCACCGAGGCGCTCGTGCGCTCCGGCGCGATCGACGTCATCGTGGTCGACTCCGTCGCGGCGCTCGTGCCGCGCGCGGAGATCGAGGGCGAGATGGGCGACAGCTTTGTCGGTCTGCACGCGCGCCTCATGTCGCAGGCGCTGCGCAAGCTGACCGGCGCGGTCGGCAAGACGAACACAATCGTCATTTTCATCAACCAGCTGCGCGAAAAGGTCGGCGTCATGTACGGCAACCCCGAGGTCACGACCGGCGGCCGCGCGCTTAAGTTCTATTCGAGCGTGCGTATCGATGTGCGCCGCATCGAGGCGCTGAAAAACGGCAGCGAGATCATCGGCAACCGTACGCGCGCCAAGGTCGTGAAGAACAAGATGGCGCCCCCGTTCCGCGAGGCGGAGTTCGACATCATGTACGGCGAGGGCATCTCGCTCATCGGCGAACTGATCGACCTCGGCGTCAAGCTCGGATTGGTGCAGAAGAGCGGCTCGTGGTACTCGATGGGCGAAACGCGCATCGGTCAGGGACGCGACGCGGCCAAGCAGTATCTGAAAAACAATCCCGAGATTGCCGACAACCTCGAAGCGGAGATCCGCCGCAACTTCGACAAGCTGATGACGGGCCAGTCCCGCGTGGCGGCGAAGGCTGCGGGCCGCGCCGTGGACGTCAGCGCCGACGATTTCAAGGATGAAGATTGAGAAGATCGAACGATCGAAGCATAAGCAGGAGCGCGTTCTCGTGTATCTGGAGGGGGGAGACCTCCTCCGGATCACCGAGAGCGAGCTTCTGCGTTTCGGTTTATGTATAGGACTGGACATTGACGATAGGACTGTGGTAGAATTGCAGCAGTCCGGCGCGCGGAGCGAAACGCGCGTGCGCGCGGCGAACATGATCTCGTCCCGCCCGCTGTCAAAGAAAGAGCTTTCGAAAAAGCTCAGGGAAAAGGGCTCGGTCGAGGCCGACGCCGAATCGGCGTGCGACTGGCTCGAGGAGATCGGCGCACTCAACGACGCGGAGTATGCCGCAATGCTTGTGCGCCACTACGGCGGCATGGGCTATGGCGAGGCGAAGATCCGCGACGAGCTCTACCGGCGCGGCGTGCCGCGCGAACTGTGGGAGGACGCGCTGTCAAAGTTGCCCGACGCGCAGGAGGCCATCGCGCGCGTGATCGCGCAGAAGACAAAGGGCCGCGTGCTCGATGAAAAGGGGCGCAAGCGACTGTCCGACATGCTGCTGCGGCGGGGCTTTGCATGGTGCGATGTGCGCGCGGCAATCGCCCAAATCAGCGAAAATGCGACGGAATTCGATTACGAAGAGTAGTCGTTTGGCTGTTTTTTACAATTAGTTTACGATCAGGAGGGGTTCTATGCCCTATAACGTTTCTTTCATTTCCCTGGGCTGCGCCAAAAATCAGGTCAACTGCGAGCAGATGATGGCCACGGTGCAGCACGCGGGACACAACGTCGTCCTCTCGCCCGAGGGGGCGGACGTGGCCGTGGTCAACACCTGCGGCTTTCTGGCCTCTGCCTGCGAGGAGGCCATCGATAATATCTTAGAGATGGCGGAGCTCAAAAAAGAGGGCAAGCTCAAAAAGATCATCGTCACCGGCTGCATGGCGCAGCGCTACAAGGACGATGTGCTCCATGAGCTGCCCGAGGTCGACGCGGTGCTCGGCACCGGCAGCTACGGCGAGATCGCCCGCGCGGTCGACGAGGTCATGGCGCCCGGCGGCCTGCGCCCCTGCTACATGGGCGACATTCAGAACTGCGTGCAGGGCGGCGCGCGCATCCTCTCCACGCCTCCGTGGTATGCGTACCTGCGCATCGCCGAGGGCTGCGACAACTGCTGTGCCTACTGCGTCATTCCGCGCCTGCGCGGCCGTTACCGCAGCCGCCCGATGAACGAACTTCTGGACGAGGCGAGCGAGCTTGCGTCCGCGGGCGTGAAGGAACTCATCGTCATCGCGCAGGATATCACGCGCTACGGCACGGACTTGAACGGCGAGCACCAACTTGCCGCACTCCTGCGTGAGCTGTGCAAGCTCGATTTCCACTGGATCCGCTTACACTACCTCTATCCCGACGATATCACCGATGAGCTGGTCGACACGATCGCGCAGGAAAAGAAGATCGTGCCGTATCTCGATATCCCCATTCAGCACTGCAACGACGATATCTTGAAGGCAATGAACCGCCGCGACACGAAAGAGAGCATCCGCAAGGTTTTCCACGACCTGCGCGCGCGCATCCCGGGCCTTGTGCTGCGGACGTCGATCATCGCCGGTCTTCCCGGCGAGGGGGAGAAGGAGTTCGAGGAGCTCTGCGACTTTTTGCGCGAGGAGAAGATCGAGCGCGCGGGCGTGTTCCCGTTCTCGCCCGAGGAGGGGACGAAGGCCGCGACGATGGAGCACGTTCCGATGGAGGAGGCCCAGCGCCGCACGGAGCTTTTGGTCGACGTGCAGAGCGATATCATCGACGAATACAATGAATCCGTCCTCGGCGATGTGCGCGAGGTGCTATGCGAGGGCTGGAGCGAGGAAGCGCAGTCCTTTGTCGGCCGCAGCTACGCGGAATCCGTGGATATCGACGGAAAGATTTACTTTTCCGCAGAACGTGATATCATGGCAGGCGAGTTCGTCAATGTCCGCCTGACCGGCACGATGGACGGCGAACTGACCGGCGAAGCGGTCGAATAAGTAAATGCTCTGCAAGGCAGGAGGAAAGAGAGATATGACAACTGCAAACAAGCTGACGATCATGCGCATTGCGCTGATCCCCGTATTCTTAGTGGTGCTGTACCTGGACTTCGCGGGTGCGAGGTGGTGGGCGCTCGGCATTTTCATCGTCGCGTGCCTGACGGACTTTGTCGACGGCTACATCGCCCGCCACTATAATCAGATCACAAATTTCGGCAAGTTCATGGACCCGCTGGCGGACAAAATGCTCGTCATGGCGGCAATGTGCTACTTTGTCGAATATGGGCAGATGCCCGGCTGGTGTCTCGCCATCGTGCTGCTGCGCGAATTTGCCGTTTCCGGCATGCGCCTTGTCGCCGTGGAGCAGGGGCGCGTCATCGCGGCCGCGTGGTCGGGCAAGGTGAAGACCGCCTCGACCATGGTGTGCCTGTGCCTGATGCTGGTGTTCCAGAGCAACCTTTTGAATGTCGTGTGCATCGCGGTCATCGTGGCGACGACCGTGTACTCCGGCATTGAGTATTTCGCAAAGAACCTAGACGTCTTCAAAGAGGCGGACTAAATCCGTTATTTCATCTTCTCAAAGGAGATCTATCATGTATTTATACAATTCCGCGACCCATAAAAAGGAAGAATTCAAGACCCATACGCCGAACCATGTGGAGATGTACACCTGCGGCCCGACCGTGTACCACTTTGCCCACATCGGCAACCTGCGCTCCTACATCATGGAGGATGTGCTGGAAAAGTACCTGCGCTTTTCGGGCTACAGCGTGAACCGCGTCATGAACATCACCGACGTCGGCCACCTGACAAGCGACGCCGACGAGGGCGAGGACAAGATGGTCAAGGGAGCCAAGCGTGAGCACAAGACCGTCATGGAGATCGCCAAGTTCTATACCGACGCGTTCTTCGCCGACTGCAAGAAGCTCAACATCAAGCGCCCCGACGTCGTCCAGCCCGCAACGGGCCTGATCGACGATTATATCAAGATCATCACGAAGCTGCTCGACACCGGCTATGCCTATATCGCCGGCGGCAATGTGTACTTCGACACGAGCAAGCTCTCTCGCTACTATATCTTCAACGACCACAACGAGGAAGACCTCGCCGTCGGCGTGCGCGAGGGCGTGGAGGAGGACGAGAATAAGAAGAACAAGAACGACTTCGTCCTCTGGTTCACGAAGTCCAAGTTCGAGGATCAGGCGCTCAAGTGGGATTCCCCCTGGGGCGTCGGATATCCGGGCTGGCACATCGAGTGCTCCGGCATTTCGATGAAGTACAACGGCGAATACCTCGACCTGCACTGCGGCGGCGTGGACAACGCCTTCCCACACCACACGAACGAGATCGCGCAGAGCGAGAGCTACCTCGGTCATCCCTGGTGCCTCCAGTGGTGCCACGTGGCGCATCTCAACACCTCGCACGGCAAGATGTCTAAATCCAAGGGCGAATTTTTGACGGTCTCGCTGCTTGAGGAAAAGGGCTATGACCCGCTGGCGTACCGTTTCTTCTGCTTACAGAGCCACTACCGCAAGAGTCTTGTCTTCACGTGGGAAAACCTTGACAATGCGGTCGCCGCGTACAACAAGCTCATCGCGAAGATTGCGAACATCAAGGACGAGGGCGGCGTGGACGAGGCCGTTCGCGCCGAGTACCGCGCAAAGTTCATGAAGGAAATGGACAACGACCTCAACACCGCCATGGGCGTGACCGCGCTCTACGATGTGCTCAAGGCCAAGACCACGGGCGCGACGAAGCTCGCCATCATCGGCGACTACGACACGGTACTGAGCCTCGACCTTCTCAAAAAGGCCGAAGCCGAGCGCGAGAAGAAGGAGAAGGCCGCGTCCCAGCAGAGCGCGGGCGGCTTCACGGTCGTCTCTGAGGACGGCACGGCGGACGAGGGCATCGAGAACCTGATCCGCCAGCGCGCGGAGGCCAAGAAGGCGAAGAATTTTGCCGAGGCCGACCGCATCCGCGACGAGCTCAAGACGAAGGGTGTCGAAGTGACCGACATGCCCGGCGGCGCAAAGTGGAAGCGCGTGTAAAAGAATTTTTTAGAAAACGCAGGCGCGGCGGACCATCCGCCGC
>JBBNGO010000040.1:0-24195 GCA_040095065.1 Hominicoprocola fusiformis | reverse complement strand
CGATCTGGCTTCCTGTGGAAGCCGCCTTTCCTGGTTGTTTCTTATTCGCCGAAATTGTTGGAAACCAGCTCGCACAGAGCGGTCACGGCTTCCTTTTCGTCCGCGCCGTCGGCCAGCAGCGTGATGGTCGTGCCCTTGACGATCCCGAGGGACAGCACGCCCAGCAAGCTCTTGGCGTTCACGCGACGCTCATCCTTCTCCAGCCAGATGCCGCTCTTGAACTCGTTGGCCTTCTGAATGAAGAACGTGGCAGGACGAGCATGCAGGCCTACTTCATTGTTGATCGTAACATTCTGAGTATACATCGTTACTACTCCCTCTCCAAAAAAATCTTTCGGACTTTATCGTATCATATACCATCGGGGGCCGATTCGTCAATGCCATTTCGCGCGAAATGGCGCGGATTTGGCAATAAACACAGACAAAGTGCTTCCCCGGGCAGGCATTTATTTCAACTCGACCACAGTGACGCCCGACTCGCCCTCGCCATAGTTGCCAAGGCGGAAGCCCTTGACGGCTTTGTTGCGCCGGAGGCTCGCGTGCACCGCCTTGCGCAGCGCGCCCGTGCCCTTGCCGTGGATGATCGTCACGGTCTCGAGATGCGCCATGACGGCAGCGTCAATGTAGTTATCGAGCACGCTTTCGGCCTCCAGCGTCTCCATGCCGCGGATGTCGAGCTCGCGCGCAGCGGACGCCGTGCGCAGAATGCGCTGCGAGGGGGCAAACTGCGGCTGCTTTTTGGCCGTGGCCGCGCGCTCCGCCGCCTCGATGAGGCGGACCTCGTCGGCTTTGACCTTCATCTGCAAAACGCCCGCCTTAAGCGTCAGCGTGCCGTCCTTGACAGCCGTGACCTCGGCCTGACGGCGCGTACCGGGGATCTCGACCAGATCGCCGACCTCAATGGGCCGCGAGGGCTTGGGGATGGGCTCCGCGCTCTCGTCGCGCACGCCCGCAGCGTCGCGCGCCTGCTTGATGTTGTGCATGATCTCGGCGCGCTGGGCGTTCATCTGCTGGGCGTCGAGCTTTTTCTGCTGCTTGCGCAGCGCGTCGAGCTCGCGGAACGTGTCGTCCGCGACGGACTTGGCCTCAGCCAAAAGGCGCTTGGCCTCGGCTTCGCCGCGACTTCTCGCGTTCTCCTTCGCGCGCTCCATCTGCGTGCGGAATTCGCGCGCCTTGCGCGCGTCCTCCTCGCGCTGGGCGTAAAGGCGGTCGACCTCGGCTTTTTCTTTCTCTAACTGCTGTCTCTTCTGCTCCAGCTGCGTCAGCACGTCTTCAAAGTGGATGCTCTCGCTGTCCATCTGCGCCTTGGCTTTTTCGATGACGGCCTCGGAAAGCCCCAGCCGCTTCGAGATCGCAAAGGCATTCGACTTGCCGGGGATGCCGATGAGCAGCTTGTAGGTCGGGCAGAGCGTTTCCACGTCGAACTCGCAGCTCGCGTTCTCCACGCCCGCGGTCGTCATGGCAAAGGTCTTGAGCTCGGCGTAGTGCGTCGTCGCAGCGATCTTCGCACCCTGCGAACGCGCCTGCTCGATGACGGCGATGGCCAGTGCCGCACCCTCAACGGGGTCGGTGCCCGCGCCCAGCTCATCGAAGAGGATCAGGCAGTGCTCGTCCGCCTCGTCCAAGATCTGCACGATGTTTTTCATATGCGCCGAGAAGGTCGACAAACTCTGCTCGATGCTCTGCTCGTCGCCGATGTCGGCCAACACCGAGGAAAAGATGCTCACGGCGCTGCGGTCGTCGCAGGGGATATGCAGGCCGCACTGCGTCATCAGGCAGAGGAGGCCGAGCGTCTTTAAGCTCACGGTCTTGCCGCCGGTGTTCGGGCCTGTAATGACAAGCGTATCGAAGCTGCGGCCGAGCTCAATGTCGATGGGCACGGCCTTCGCGGGGTCGAGCAGCGGGTGGCGCGCATGGCGCAGATACACGCTGCCGTCCTTTTTGAGCTCGGGGCGCATGGCATTCATGCGGTAGCTCAGCTCGCCGCGCGCGAAAATGAGGTCGAGGTGGACGAGAATGTCATAATCCCACAGAATGTCGCGGCTGAAGCTCGCCGCCTCGCCCGAGAGGGCGTAGAGGATGCGGTCGATCTCCTTCTCCTCTTTCGCTTCGAGCTCCTTGAGCTCGTTGTTGGCCTGCACCACGCCCATCGGCTCGACGAAGATCGTCGCGCCGCTCGAGGACGTGTCGTGCACGAGGCCCGGCAGCTCGCCGCGGCACTCGGCCTTCACCGGCACGACGAAGCGCCCGCCGCGCTGCGTGATCAGCGCGTCCTGCAAAACGTTCCGGTAGCTCGGGGACGAAATGATGCGCTGCAGGATCTGGCGGCCCTTGGCCGCCGCCGCGCGCTTGTGGCGGCGGATTTCCGCGAGCTCAGGCGAGGCCGCGTCGGCGATCTCGTTTTCGTCGAGAATCGCGGTCGTGATCTTCTCCTCCAGAAAGCGGTTCGGGTGCAGGGAGAGGAAGAGCTTGTCGATGACCGTGCCCTCCTCGTCCTCCTTATAATACTCCTGCACGCGGCGCACATTCGTGAGAAGCCCCGCGATGTCGAGAAGCTCCCGCGTGTTGAGCATGCCGCCGCGCTCGGCGCGCGAGAGCGCTTCGCCCACGTCGCGCACGCCGCCAAAGGCAGGGCTGCCGCGCAGCATGATCATTTTGCGCGCCGCGTCCGTCTCGTCGAGCAGACGGTTGACCTCACCGAAGTCATCCGATGGCGTCAGCCGTCGCGCCCGCGCCTTGGCCTCCGCGCTCACCGCGTGATGCTCGAGCATCTCCAATAGCCGCGGCAGTTCCAGCACGCGGATGGATTTTTCAAACAGTTCACTCATAGTTTTCTCCGAAATTTTGATTCCGATTCGTATTTCTTTCGACAGATATTTCGTTTAGTTGTCAATTTTCATGCTTTTATAGAAGTCCAGCGTCTTGAATCGCCGGTCAAGCTGCACCTGCGCAAACACCTCGCAAGCCGCGGCAAAGCGCTTTTCCGTCTCGCCCGAGAGGGAAAACGACAGCATCCGCTTCGGCTCGGAAAACAGCACATGGCGCATCGCCGCGAACGAGCCCGCGTCCAGCGGCAGAAGGCCGCCCCCGCCGTGGCCCGCGCACTCCCTGCACAGCAGCACGCCCTGCTGCGCGTCGAACACCGGCTCTTTCGGGTTGTGCGTGCCGCAGACAGCGCAGCCGTCGAGCAGCGGCTCGTAGCCCGAGAGCGCAAGCAGCTTGAGTTCAAACGCCGCCTTGACGATGCTCTGCGGCTTTTGCAGCGTGTCGAGCGCGTAGAGCGAATTGAGCAGCAGCGACAAAATCTCCGGCACGGGTTCGTCCTCCGCCGTGACGCACTCGGTCATCTCGGCAAAATACGACGCGAGCGACAGTAACTCGATATCTCGCCGGATGCCGTCAAACAGCGTGATCGTCGACGCCTCGTCGAGGTAGTACCAGTTCCCACGCTGATAGAGCACCAGCTCGGAAAAGGCCAGAAGCTCGCTGCCCGCGGCGATGCGGCTTCCCTTGCGCCGCGCCCCGCGCGCCACGACCGCGATCCGCCCGAGCGAGTCGGTCAGAATATTCAATATGTAGTCGGCCTCCTTCGTCGCCGTCGCGCGAAGGACGATGCCTTTGGTCACGAGTTTTTCTGACATAAAACTCCTCTAAATTGTTTTACACCAATGGGTGTAAAGGATGGTTGCCTTGCAGGCAGGATGGTTTTTTCCGCGCACTGCGCGGAGGGGGAATGCAGCGCGTAGGCGCTGCTGCCGGTCAAAGGGGGTGTTCTCTTTCCAAAGAGAACACCCCCTTTGGAACCCCCAGAGAAAGGCAAGGGGGGCTTCCCCCTTGACCCCGCACATCGGCAGTTTGTAGCTCGAAGAGCTGCGCAGCCTGCGGAATCGGGTGCGGTGTACATGGCTTCGCCATGAATCTTCTGCGATTCGCGACACCTCTCAACCGCGCCTTACTATCGTGAGGCGCGAGTGACGTTTACTTGGCGGCAGACTGCGTGCCAAATGCGGCATTGCTGCGCTCGCCGCATTGTGGAGACTGGCAGTAGACGGAAATTAGGCTGTACTTCTACAAGATGGGCAGAGCGGCACCCGCAAGGGGTGTGCCGCATCCGTAAGGCAGCAGAGCCGCCAACGGCTGCGCAACAGCGGATGATAGGAGCAAGTCAAATCGTATAGCAACGCCAACCGCGGCAACGCCGCGCACAGGGCAGTGCAATCGGCAAGCATTGCAGCTCTTCGAGCTGCTCGCTTGCAATGGGAAACGCCTTTCTTTTGGACGGGCGACGCCCGTTTTCTTTCTCGGGAAAGAAAATGGGGGTCGCATCACGCGGCACTTGTGCCGCATTGACATTCGCACCTGTGCGAAAAAGGAAGAATTCTCTTTCGAGAAAGAGAATATCCCCCTTTCCCGCATCCCCTGCACGGTGCAGGGGAAAAATCCCTCACCCCTCAAGGGGTATCATTTACTGCCAGTAAATAAAAAATCGGCTCCCCGGTTTTCAAAAACAGCGCGAAATATCCGTTTCGCAAATCCCTCACCTCATGCTTAGCATGAGGAAAACTCCCGCGAACTATGGCTGGGAAAATTTATTACTGCTTTTTGATGCAGTCAATGAAGCTGCCGCTCGCCATACCGATGCACGTACCGCTCGCCATACCGGCGGCCATGTTGTTAAAAAGCGGCTGCCCCAGTGCAAAGCCGATGCTCATGCCGATCAGCATACCAAAAATCATACAATTGTCGCTGTCATCGGCCTTCTTTTCTTTCTTATCGGACATGTTTTTCCTTCTTACTGTTCGTCGTAGCCGAAGCTTCTGATATAGTTCATATTGTCGCGCCAGTTTTCCTTGACCTTGACCCAAGTCTCGAGGTAGACCTTTGTGCCCATGAAACGCTCGATATCGTGGCGGGCTTCGGTTGAAATCTTTTTGAGCATCGCGCCGTTTTTGCCGATGATAATGCCCTTGTGGCTCGCCTTTTCGCAGTAGATGGTCGCGTCGACCTCGATGACCTCGTCGTCGCGCTCAATAAAGCGCGTGATCTCCACGGCCGTGCCGTGCGGAATTTCCTTATCCAAGTTGCGCAGCAGCTTTTCGCGCACGATCTCACCCACGACCTGACGGTCGGGCTGGTCAGTCGTCATGCCGTCGGGGAAGAGCTGCGGGCCCTCAGAGGCGTACTTGCCGAGCTCGTTCATCAGATCGTCCAGCCCCTCGTGCGTGCGCGCGGAAATGGGGATAATGGCGTCAAACGCATACGCCTCGCTGTAGGCCGCGATGACGGTGAGCAGGTCGTCCTTTTTCTCGACAGTGTCGATCTTGTTGATGCACAAAATCGCCGGCAGATGAGAAGCCTTGATCTTTTCGATGAGCTCGGCCTCAGGGATGCCGACGTGCGCCACTGGCTCAACGAGCAGCAGCACCGCGTCCACGTCCGCGATGGATTCGCGCGTGACCTTGACCATGTAGTCGCCCAGGCGGTTGCGCGCCTTGTGGAATCCAGGCGTGTCGAGCAGCATGTACTGCGTGTCGCCACGGTTCACCACGCCGTAAATGCGGTTGCGCGTGGTCTGGGGCTTGTTCGACACGATGGCGATCTTCTCGCCCACAAGGGCGTTCGTCAGGCTGGATTTGCCGACGTTCGGCCGTCCGCAGACAGTGATCATAGCGGTTTTCGTTTTGTTCATGATAGGTGATCCTCAACTTTCTTTTGTTCGTTGAACGTTTTTTATTCATACAGCGAAAGCTGTATTCTCTTTTTGGATGCCCAAAGGGCGCGGCGTTCTGTCCCACTACCGTGGGGACGCGGGGCAAAGGGGTATTCTCTTTCCAAAGAGAATACCCCCTTTGGAACCCCCAGAGAAAGGCGAGGGGTGTTCCCCTCGACCTCCGACATTGTCGGTCTGGTGCTTGAATAACTACACGCGCTGCGCAATCGGGTGCGGTGTACATGGCTTCGCCATGAACCCCTGCGAATCGTGACCGTTTTGCAACCGCGCCTTACTACCGTGAGGCGCGTGTGACGTCAGAACGGCGGCAAACTGCCTGCCGAATGCGGCATTGCTGGCGCTCGCCGCATTGTAGGGACTGGCGGTAGACGATGATTACTGCGCACTTCTACAAGATGGGCAGAGCGGCAGCGGATAATAGAAGCAGAGGCAAGTCGTCTTGCAATGCTAACGCGGCAAAGCCGTTCACAGGCATTCTCATTCCGGAGGCAAAAGGCTTATTCAAACCTGAGACTGCCAATCTAAACGCCTTTCTTTTGGACGGTCACACCGCCCGTTTTCTTTCTCGGGAAAGAAAATGGGGGGTGTGGTCTTGCCGCCCGCAGGCGGCATTGCCCTCCGCACCTGTGCGGAATCTCACCGCTCGAGTTCGAGCAATTTCATAATTGCCTCTTCATGTTCCCGCATCTGCGCTTTCATCGGCCCTTCGTCCAGATGGTCGTAGCCCAGAAGGTGAAGCACCGAGTGCGTCACGAGGTACGCCAGCTCGCGGCGGTTGGAGTGGCCGTATTCCTTCGCCTGCGCGGCGACGTGCTCGAGCGAGATGACCATATCGCCGAGCGGGACGAGGCCCGTTCCGGGGTCGGCGTCCTCCTCACCCGGCAGCTCGCCGGGGGTAAGCTCGAACATCGGGAAGCTCAAAACGTCCGTCGCGCGATCGACCTCGCGCATTTCGCGGTTGATCTCGTGGATGGTCTCATCATCCGTCAGCCGCACGTCGATCTCACAGGGAAAGTCCACCCCCTCGGCGGCGAGCGCCGTGCGGATGACCTTGCGGATGAAGGCGCATTTGCTGTCGCTCACACCGGGCACGTCCGACGTGATGGGAATATAATGTCTCTTTGCCATCACTTTTTCCTCTTTTCGTTTCGCGCGGCCTCATAGTCCGCGTAGGCCTTGATGATGCGCTGGACCATCACGTGGCGCACCACGTCCTGGTCCGTGAGCTCGCAGATACCGATGCCCTCCACGTCTTTGAGCACGCGCACGGCCTGCTTGAGGCCGCTCATCTTGTCCGCCGGCAGGTCGATCTGCGTCACGTCGCCGGTGATGACCATTTTTGAATTAAAGCCCATGCGCGTCAAAAACATTTTCATCTGCTCGCAGGACGTGTTCTGCGCCTCGTCCAAAATGATAAAGCTGTCGTCCAGCGTGCGGCCGCGCATGTAGGCAAGGGGCGCGACCTCGATATTGCCGCGCTCCAAATACTTCTGGTACGTCTCCGCGCCGAGCATGTCGAAGAGCGCGTCGTAGAGCGGGCGCAGGTACGGGTCGACCTTGCTCTGCAGATCGCCCGGCAGGAAGCCGAGGCGCTCGCCCGCCTCGACCGCGGGGCGCGTCAGAATGATACGGTTCACCTTGCGCTCGCGGAACGCCGCGACCGCTGCGGCGACGGCAAGGTACGTTTTGCCCGTACCTGCGGGGCCGACGCCGATGGTGATGGTGTTTTTCAAAACGGACTCGATGTATTTTTTCTGTCCGATGGTCTTGGGCTTGATGGGGCGGCCCTTGGAGCTGATGCAGATGACGTCCTGCGTCAGCTCGCTGATGCGGTCCTCTTGCCCCGCGCGCACGAGCGAGATCACGTAGCGCACGTTCTGCTCGGTGATGGGCTCGCCGCGGTTTGAGATCGTGAGCAGTGCATTGAGCGCCTTCACGGCGAGCATCGTGTCCTCGACCTCGCCGTTTACGCGCAGTTCGCCCTCGCGATTGGAAATGGTGACCTTAAATTCCGATTCGATCAGCCGCACGTTCTCATCGAATGAGCCGAACAAATTGACCGCCTGCTCCATGCGTTCGATGCTGATGCGCTGTTCCATGCTGTGTTTCCTCCTGAAAAAATGTTGACGCCGGCCGGTCGCGGCTGACGGTGTTATCCTTCACTGACGGCAATGGGCACCTCTTTTCCGATCTGCTCCTCACACTCGGCGGAGAGCGTCACGACGAGGGTATCGCCCTCCACAGCGGTCGAAAAGCGCCGCTGCGTCACGCTGCCAGTCTCCCCCAAGAGGGCGGCAAGATACGTTTCGAGCACGTCTTTTCCCTGCGCCTCCGCGTCGGCGCGGGAACGCGCCGCTATTTCTAATTCGTAGGGCAGCAGCGTTTCCGTCTCCCATGTGACGGGCAGGGCAAAAAGGCCAAAAAGCGTCCATTGTGTTTGATTCTTTATTTTATCACAATCAACATTGCAAATGCTACTCCCTTTTGCACCAATTTTCAACCGATTCTCGCCCCAAATCAAGGTATGGCTGCGCTTTTCTTTTCCGGTGTAAACCTTCTTTTCATACGTCAGCGGCACGCGGACGGTGAGGTCGTACCATGTCCGTGCCCAGACTTCGCCCTTGCCCGCTAAAAAGCGCGTCGTCACGCTCGGCTTTTCTGTGCCGCCCGTGTCCACCACGCCCGCGATCAAAAGCTGGCCCTGCTGTACGCTCGTGCCGGGCAGGACTCTTTTCTCCCCATCCAGCGCGCGGACTTTTGTGATAAGTCCGGGCTTTGCCGCGATGACGTTCGTCGGCTCGCTCTCGTTTACCCGCTCGGGTGCGCGCACGCGCTCGCGCACCTGCACATAGGCCTTGCAGCCGCGCACGTTGACCGCCACCCAGCAGAGGTCCTTGAGTTCCGGCAAAACGCGGTTGCAGATGTCCTGCGAGCGGAACGAGTAGATGAATGTCCCGCGGTGCACGCCGTGCTCGCGCAGGGCATGCAAAATCGTCTCAGTCGGGACGGTCTCGTTGCCCGTGACCTCAAAATCCCAGATGAAAAGCGAGTTGACGAGCAGCAGCGCCGCACACAGAATGCCGCCGGCGAACAGCGCGTGGCGTCGGCGCAGGCGCGCGAAGAAAAACGGCGTGCCCGCCGTGCGCTCGATAGATACCTCCGCCCCGCAGCCCTCGGCGGCACGGCGCAGCGCGCGCAGGTCGCCGCGTGCCACGCAGAACGACAGCGCCGTATCGTCGATCCACCTGACGTCCCAGAACTCGATGCCCCGCGCGGAGCAGAGGTTCAGCATCCGCTCGGGGTAAGCGCTCTTTGCGCGCACGCATACACTGCCGCGCAGCAGCTTGACGGCTTTTTTCAGCATAGCTCCCTCATCTCACATATTCCACGGCGTCGATCTTGCCGAAGATGCGCACCTCGCTGTCGGTCATGCTGCGCAGCGTCAAATTCTGCCCGCGCACGCGCAGGATGAGCGAGCCCGCCCCCACGTCGATCTGCTCTGTTCCGTAGGATAAGATCCCGCTGTGTCCCTCCAGAAAAAGCTGCCGGTCGCCCAGCATCTCCACATGGCACAGCCCCGCCACGATGTCCGCCGGCAGGTCAAAGAGCTCTGCCATGCGCGCCAGCATGCGCTGCGGCCGTTCGTTTCGTTCCATCGTCCATCTCCCCTTTGGGCAAAGCCTATGCGCCCTTTCGCGCGGATTTGCCTGTCCCAGGCGGGCAAGTTCGGCTTGCCCCGCGCATAGACTCGTCTGGAAGGTCAGGTGATGGCATGAAAATAAGAGACCGTTTGCCGCTTCTGGCGGTGCTGTGCTGCTTTTCCGCACTGCTGCTGTTGCCGGAGGTCAGCGCACAGGCGGTGCGGGACGCGATGCTGCTCTGCGCGCAGACGCTTATCCCGTCGCTGTTTCCGTTTTTCGTGCTCTCGTCGCTGCTCATCGCCTGCGGCGCGTCGGAGCTGCTCTCTGCGCTTTTGTCGCCGCTGATGCGGCCGCTGTTCGGTCTTTCGGGTGCGGGCGCGGCCGCGCTGGCGCTGGGTCTCTGCGGCGGCTACCCCGTCGGCGCACGGACAGCTGCCGAGCTTGTGGAAAACGGTGTGCTGTCGCGAGACGAGGGCGAGCGGCTGCTCGCCTTCTGCAACAACGCAGGACCGGGATTTCTGCTCGGCGTGTGCGGCGCGGGCGTGTTTTCGTCCAGCCGCGCGGGCGCGGCGCTGTACCTCATCCACGTCGCCGCGGCGCTCTGCGCCGGGCTTCTCATCTGCCGCGCGCTGCCGCCGGCACCGCATGGAACATATCCGCACAAAAGCGCAAAAGCGCAGCATCTTTCCACAGCCTTTCCCGCGGCGGTGCAGAACGCGCTGACGGGATGCCTCAATGTGAGCGCGTTCGTCGTGTTTTTCACGGTGCTTGCGCGGCTGTTGCTGCATTTTCTGCCGGAGGCCTTCGCCTCATCGCTCCCCTGCGCGCTGCTGCTCGGATTTTTAGAGCTCACGAGCGGCGTGCTGGCGCTTCCCTGCTCACGCGCGGGTTTTCTTTCCTGTGCGGCGCTGCTCGGCTGGGGCGGACTGAGCGTCCACTGCCAGACGCTCAGTGTGCTCGCGGCCTCTCCCCTCTCCGCGCGGTACTATCTCAGGGGAAAGGCCTTGCAATCGCTGCTGTCGCTGCTGCTCGCCCTGCCCGCGCTGCCGTTTCTGTTTCCCTGACGCTCACGGCTCCGCCCCTGTGATGGCGCTCGCCACCTGCGAGACCACGTCCGCCACTGCGTCGTCGAAAAGGTGCATATACACCGCACTCGTCACGGATGTTGAGCTGTGCCCGAGCGCCTTCGAGATGCTGAACATCGGCACATTCTGGCTGTTGGCGACGCTCGCAAAGCTGTGGCGCAGCCCGTGGAGCGAGATCGGCGGGAGACCCTGCACGGCGATGAACTGCGCGATGCGCTGGCACAGAACGTCCGGCTGATAGGGCTTTCCCGCTTCGTTCACGGCGACGTAGCCCTCGGGGTTATATTTAGGGTCCTGCTTCCGCCGCCTTTCCCAGTCGCGATACAGTCGTTTGAGCAGCGCTTCAAGGTCCTCGCTGCCGCCAAAGGCCAGCCGCCGCTCGGAGGCGTAGGACTTCGGCGCTTTTTCAAGCGCCCTGCCGCTCACGGCGGTGCGCACCTCGCAAACCGTCAGAACGCCGCGCTTTAGGTCGACATTGCGCCATTTAAGACCGCAGATCTCGCTGCGCCGCAATCCGAGGCAGCCCGCGAGCTTGACGGCCACCTCGAGCGGTGTGCCTTCGCTCGCGCAAAAAAGCATGCGCAGCTGAGAGGAATCGTAAAAGCGGTGGTGCGGTGCTTCGCGCGCGGGCGGGGTGACAAGGCAGGTCACATTCGCCCCCACGATGCCCTGCCTTACCGCCGCGCCGAGCGCCGCGTGCAGCAGCACGTGGTGCTTGCGGATCGTGTTGTTGGCAAGGCCCTTTCGCCGCAGCTCGCCGTAATACTGCTGCACGCGCACGGGCGTTAAGTCCTGCACATAGAGCCTGCCGAGAGAGGGGATCATGTGGGTATTCAAGATATTCTCGTAACCGTGGCACGTCGTTTCCTCGCAGTTCGGCTTGATGAGCTCATCCATCCAGTAGCGCAGCCAGTCCTCCACAAAAACGTCGCTCGGTGCGCTCCTGCCGCCGAGCAGCTGCGCGCGGCGATACTCTGCAATGACCTGCTCGGCCTGCTCCATCGTGGGATAAGTGCGCGTGCGGCGTACGCGCCTGCCGTTTTCGCCGTCGTAGTAGAGCGAGACATAGTAAAGGTGGTTCCTGTCGTCATACGACAGGTTTCGTTTGAGCGTTTTTCTCATGCGTTTCTTCCTCTTTCCGTCGTTATGATCTTTTCTACATTTTGTGCAGAAAATAAAAAAACACCGCTGCTCATGCAGCGGTGTTTTTTAGCGAATAAAATCAGGCGTTCTTCGCGATCTCGACGAGCTTGGTGAAAGCGGCGGGATCGTTGATGGCCATCTCGCTGAGCATCTTGCGGTTGATCTCGATGCCGGCGGTCTTCAGGCCGTGCATGAACGTGGAGTAGTTCATGCCGTTGAGCTTGCAGGCTGCGGAGATACGGGTGATCCACAGGGAGCGAAAGTCTCTCTTCTTCAGGCGGCGGCCGACATAAGCGTAGGTCAGGGACTTCATGACCTGCTCGTTGGCCATCTTGAAGTGGCGGGATTTGTTGCCCCAGTAGCCCTTGGCGAGCTTGAGGGTCTTGTTTCTTCTCTTGCGCGTCATCATCGCGCCTTTAACACGTGCCATATTGTATAAGCCTCCTTAAAGCGTATCGTTGTAAATTATTTGTAGGGGATCATCTTGCGGATCGTGCTGGCAGTGGTCTTGTCAGCATAGCCGCCCTGACGCAGACGACGCGTACGCTTGGTGGGCTTCTTGGTCAGGATGTGGCTCTTGAAAGCCTTGGCGACCTTGACCTTACCGGACTTGGTCAGATTGAATCTCTTTTTGGAACCGCTGTGGGTTTTCAGCTTGGGCATAGTAGTTTCTCCTTTTCGTATTTGTAGTGGCGCTCAAAGTTACTTTCCCGCTTTGGGGGAAAGGAAGATCGACATGCTGCGGCCTTCCATTTTCGGCTCTTTATCCAGGTTGGCGACCTCGGCGACGGACTCTGCAAAGCGCACAAGAAGATCGCGGCCGATGTCCGTGTGTGCCATCTCGCGGCCGCGGAAGCGGACAGAGACCTTGACACGGTTGCCGTCGGCAATGAATTTCTGGGCGTTTTTGAGCTTGGTGTTAAAATCGCCCACGTCGATACCGGGGGACATGCGCACTTCCTTGATCTCGACGACATGCTGGTTCTTTCTGGCTTCCTTTTCGCGCTTGCCCTGTTCAAAGCGGAACTTGCCGTAGTCCATGAGCTTGCACACAGGCGGCTTGGCCTGCGGCGAGATCTTGACTAAGTCAAGCCCCTGCTCGTCGGCGATGTGCTGCGCCTGTGCGGCAGACATGATGCCGAGCTGCTCGCCGGTCGCACTGATGAGACGGATCTCGCTGTCCCGGATCTCTTCGTTGATCTGATGCACGTTGCTGCTAATACCGAAGCACCTCCGTTTTTCATAAAGAATTTGGCAAACAAAAAACGAGCACAGAACATTCTGCACCCGTACCATGACACAAAAAAGCCCGAAGGCTTTGTTTTCCATGATTGACCCCTTCGCTTTGCTGGGGGTGAGAACGAATGCACCGCTCTTCTTTGTTTTGCTTAAGTAGTATATGCTCTATTTTCCGGTTTGTCAACAACAATTTGCCCGAAAAAGTGAAAAATTCGCGGTATATTTTTACTTTTGCCCGTCAACACTATGTCTGCAAGCAAGAAAAGCGAAAGGAGGCGACACCATGAAGGAGCGCAATAACCAGAACAAGAACCAGAACCAGGAAAACACCAATCAGAACCAGAACGGCAGCCAGAATCAGAACAACCAGAACAAGAACAACCGCTGATCGTACTCAAGAGCGCAGGGCTCCGGAAATTCCGGGGCCCTGCACCTTTATAGAACCTTAATCCCGCGGCCCTTGCGCAAAGGTACGTTTCGTGCTATCATTTTGATTAAAATGAGGTATTATTCCGCTTGCATTTCAGAAAGGCGCACCATGCTCGACTCTCTTTCTCTCTGGCTGCACGAAACGCCGCTCGGCGAAACGCTGCTCACCATGCTCATCTCAATGCTCCCCGTCGTGGAACTGCGCGGCGGCCTGCCTGCGGGCGTTGCGATGGGGCTGCCGATCCCCGTGGCGTTCATTGCGTCGCTCGTCGGCAACATGATCCCTGTGCCGTTTATCATTTTATTTGTCCGCCCGCTGTTCAAATGGGTGCGCATACATATTCCAAAGCTTGAGGGCTTCATCTCGCACCTCGAAGCGCGCGCCGAGGCGAAAAGCGCCGACGTGCTCCGCTACCAGACGTGGGGGCTTTTGATCTTCGTCGCCATCCCGCTGCCGGGCACCGGCGCGTGGACGGGCGCGCTGATCGCCGCCGTACTCAACATGCGCCTAAAGCGCGCTGTGCCTGTCATCTTCCTCGGCGTTGTCATCGCGGGCTGCATCATCACGCTGCTGACGCACGGGGTCACGCTTTTGTTCTAAAGGAAAGAGCGCGCAGGCGCTCTTTTTTGTTTCTTTTTTCTCCAAACTGCAACCTTTTTGTAACGACTTGCGTCTAAAGTCATGTTACCATCCATATCGCCGCAGACTGTGCGGCAAACATCGGAAAGGAGAATTCCATATGAAAAAACATCTTCAGTGCGGCCTCACTGCCGCGCTGACCCTCGCGCTGCTCCTGACCGCCTGCGGGCAGAAGGAGGCGGACGCAAACGACACCCCGCCCAGTGCACAGGCGGGCAATCTGTATGAAGACTTCTTCACCGGCGACGGCACTGTGACGGCGAATCTCATCAACGCCGGTGTCGAGGCGACGACCGCCTCGTTCCACGCGCCCACCGTCTACGCCACCAAGGGCGTCGACGGCTCGGACATGGACTGGACGATCACCCGTTTCGCCCTGCTCGACCTGGACGGCGACGGCGCAGACGAGCTGGTGATCGCCATCGACTACAGCGGCGACGAGGAATACGTCGTCCTCACCTGCTATGACGGCGCGGTCTATGCCAATCAGGTCGTTCACCGCGGCTTTTTGACCCCCAAGGCAGACGGCACCGTTGCCTGGTCGAACGGCGCGTTCGACAACGGCTACGCCCGCTTCCGCTTTGAAAACGGCGTGCTGGTCTACGACGATTTTGCCGCCGTGAGCAGCGATGACAGCGGCAGCGTCACCTATACGCTGAACGGCGAGAGCGTCAGCGAGGAAGACTTCGACGCCTTCATCACCGAGCAGAACGCAAAGGACGACCTTGCGTGGACGGACTTCACGGTGGTGGCGGTCAGCGCTGCGCTGGTGGGGTAAATCCCTGCACCGTGCAGGGACGCGAATAAAGGGGGTATTCTCTTTCCGAAGAGAATACCCCCTTTAGATCCCCCAGAGAAAGGCGAGGGGCGTCCCCCTCGACCACGCCATTGCAAGCGAGCAGCTCGAAGAGATGCAGCGCTTGCCGATTGCTACTTCCTGCGCGCGGCGTTGCCGCGTTGGGTGTTGCTATACGATTTGATTTGCTCCTACTATCCGCTGCCGCTCTGCCTGTCTCGTAGAAGTGCAGACTAATTTCCGTCTACTGCAAGTCTCATCAATGCGGCGAGCGTCAGCAATGCCGCATTCGGTAGGCAGTCTGTCGCCAGACAAACGTCACTCGCGCCTCACGATAGTAAGGCGCGGTTGCAATCGGTGCCGAATCGCAGGGATTCATGGCGCAGCCATGTACACCGCACCCACACTGCGCAGCGCGTGCAGTCATTCAAGCTGCAATCCCGCAATGTTGGGGGTCGAGGGGGGCTCCCCTCGTCCTTTCTCTTGGGGGTGTAAGGGGGATATTCTCTTTCGAGAAAGAGAATATCCCCCTTTCCCGCGTCCCCCACACGGTGTGGGGGATAATAGAGTGCACCCTGCGGGCGCAAAAAAAGAAGCACCCTTTCGGGTGCTCCCTTTTTATTCAACAGTGACAGACTTTGCCAGATTTCTCGGTTTATCAATATCACACCCGCGCTGGAGCGCGATATAATACGCCAACAGCTGCAGCGGCACAACACCGAGCGACGGCAGCAGCATTTGCGCCGTATCGGGGATGGTGATGACGTTTTCGACAGTCTTTGCCATTTCGCCGCGGTGGCTCTCGGTCGCAAGCGCGAGAACGTCCGCGCCGCGGGCCTTGACCTCAACCACGTTGCTCATGGCCTTGTCGAAAAGCGGGGCGTAGGTGCCGAGCGCGATAACGAGCGTGCCGTCCTCGATGAGCGAGATCGTGCCGTGCTTGAGCTCGCCGGAGGCGTAGGCTTCGGAGTGGATGTAGCTGATTTCCTTGAGCTTGAGCGAGCCCTCGAGTCCGAGCGCATAGTCGAGGTTGCGGCCGATGAAGAAGACAGAATTGTGGTTGAAATACTGGGAAGCGTACTTGGGGATAGCCTCGCAGCTCTCGCTCGCGAGGAACTGCTCCATCTTCTCCGGCAGCTTCTGAAGCTCTGCGACCGCCTCGTTGTACTCCTCCTTTTTCACCGTGCCGAGCACCTCGCCAAACGCAAGGCCGATCATGTCGAGCACTGCGAGCTGCGTGGAGTAGGCCTTCGTCGTCGCGACGGCGATCTCAGGGCCGGCCCAGGTGTAGAGCACGTCATCCGACTCACGCGCGATGGACGAGCCGACCACGTTGACGATGGAGAGGATGTAGCCGCCGCGCTTCTTCGCCTCGCGCAGCGCGGCCATGGTATCGAGCGTTTCGCCCGACTGGGAGATCACGATGACGAGCGACTTATCGTCCACGATGGGGTCGCTGTAGCGGAATTCGGACGCGAGCACGACCTCGACATTGCGGCGCAGCAGATGCTCAAGATTGTACTTGCCGATCATGCCGACATGGTACGAAGAGCCGCAGGCCACAATGAAAATGCGGGTAAATTCGCGCATTTTCTCGACAGGGAGCTTGAGATCGTCGAAGACAACCCTGCCGTCCTTGATGCGCGGGGAGATCGCGCGGCGCAGCGCCTCGGGCTGCTCCATGATCTCCTTGAGCATGAAGTGCTGGTAGCCGCCCTTTTCCGCGGCGGAGACCTCCCAGTCGATGGTAAAGTGCTTCTTTTCGACCTTCTGCTCCAGCGCGTCGTAGACCTCGATGCCCTCGCGCGTCAGCACGGCGACCTCGCCGTCTTCCATGTAGGCGACGTCGCGCGTGTGCTTGATGATGGCCGTCACGTCGGAGGCGAGGAAGTTGCAGCCCTTGCCGTAGCCAAGCAGTAGCGGCGCGTCCTTGCGCGCGGCGATGATGCGGTCGGGGCAGTCGGCGCAGAGCATACCGAGGGCGTAGGCACCCTCGATGCGGCGCAGCACGCGGCCCACAGCCTCCAAAAAGTCGTGGCACTCGTTGTAGTAGAATTCCAGCAGCTGCGCCACGACCTCGGTATCGGTCTCGGACTTGAACCGGATGCCCTGACCGATCAGAAATTCCTTGATCTCGACGTAGTTTTCGATGATGCCGTTGTGGATGACGGCGAACTTGCCGTTTTCGCTCACGTGGGGGTGAGAGTTGATGATGTTCGGCGCGCCGTGCGTCGCCCAGCGGGTGTGACCAAGGCCGATGCAGCCCTCGAGGTCCGCGCCGCCGTGGATCTGCTCGCTGAGGACCTTGAGCCGGCCCACCGCTTTTTCGACCTGCAGCTTTCCCTGCGCCGAGATGACGGCCACGCCCGCGGAGTCATACCCGCGGTATTCCAGATGCGCGAGCCCGTCCAGCAGGATGGGGGCCGCCTGTTCCTGACCAATGAATCCAACGATTCCGCACATATGATAACATTCTCCTTTTGATGATTTTTGAAAAATGGGCAAAAATACCCCTTTGCGGCGCAAAGCCGCTTCTTCAAAAGGACAAATGCGCAGTCATTTGTCGCTTTTCCCGTGGTCACAGCCCCTTTGTTCTGCGGTCGCCCGCATGTTTGTCGGCTGTGTGCGCGCCCACGGGCACGGGGAAGCATCCGCCGAAATTTCGATCCTCTTCCCACCTCGTCGTCCCGCCAAAGGCGGGCGCTGGCGCTTATGATGGAGAAACTCCATAGCTCCTTTCACTTCTGCGTTTTTTTAATATATTTCAAACCGGACTTCTCCGGATGAAAGCGGTTATTTCGCCCCTCCGCGGGGCAAACTCCCAAAAAGGGAGGATGACTATGGCTACTGCTTTTATCCGCACGATCGTGCTCTATTTTCTCATCATGGTCGGGCTGCGCCTTCTCGGCAAGCGGCAGATCGGCGAGCTCGAGCCCATCGAGCTCGTGCTCACGCTGCTCATTTCGGACCTTGCCGCCGTGCCGATGCAGGATTTCGGCATCCCGCTTTTAAACGGCGTCATCCCGATCGTGACGCTGCTCTCGCTCTCGATGCTGCTCTCGTGGGGGAGCGTGCGCTCCATCCGCCTGCGGCGGCTGATCTGCGGCAGCCCGACGGCGCTCATTTTAGACGGCAAGGTGCAGCAGGACGCAATGCGCCACAACCGCTTCACGCTCGACGAGCTCATCGAGGAACTCCGCTCTCAGGGCGTGACGGACCTCACAAGCGTCAAATACGCGGTGCTCGAAACCGACGGGCAGCTCTCAGTCCTGCTCTATCCCGACGAGCAGCCCGCAACGCCGAAGCAGCTCGGGAAGCCCGTCAAGGACGACACCTTCCTCCCGCATATCTTCATCAACGACGGGCGGGTACTGGGTGAAAACCTTTCGCTCGCAGGTTTAGACAGCGCATGGCTCGACAAAACCGTGCGCGCGCAGGGCTACCACGCCCCGTCGGAGATTTTTCTGCTCTCGCTCGACGGCGCGGGCAAAATTCTGTGCATCGGAAAGGACAGTGCCAAATGAAGCGATTTTTCTGGATCCCGTTCTGCCTGTTGCTCGCGCTCTTTGGCGCGGCGCTCTTGAATGCCGCCGTCGCCGACGGTCTTGTCACAGACTGGTGCGCGGAGCTCGACAAATTGCAGGACACCGCGCAGGCGGAGAACTGGGACAGCGTGCGCGATGATCTCTCCGCGCTTCACGAAAGCTGGGACGCGCACGCGACGTATTTCCACATCATTTTGCAGCACGACGAACTCAATGAGGTCGAGTCTCTTCTTGCCCGCGCAGACAGCTTCGCCTTCGAGCAGGACGAGGCGGAATTCCGCGCATGTGTCGCCGAGCTTCAGTCCCAGCTTCGCGTGCTGTCTGAAATGCAGGAGATCTCCATCCCCAACATTCTATAGCGCTTTTACTTGCTTTCAAGCAGCTTGTTGAGTTCCTTCATAAATGTGTCGATGTCCTTGAACTGGCGGTAGACCGAGGCAAAGCGCACGTAGGCCACCTCGTCCACGGCGCGCAGCTTGTCCATGACGAGCTCGCCGATGTACTCGGTGCTGACCTCGCGCTCGAGAGAGTTCTGTAACGTCTGCTCGATCTCGTCCGCCTTCTGCTCGAGCACCTCAAAGGGCACGGGGCGCTTTTCGCACGCGCGGATCATGCCGTTCAAGACCTTGCGCTTGTCAAAGCTCTGGCGGCTGCCGTCCTTTTTGATGACGACCATCGGCAGGCTCTCCACCGTCTCATAGGTGGTGAAGCGCTTGGCGCACGAGAGGCACTCGCGCCGGCGGCGGATGCTGCTGCCTTCTTCGGCAGGGCGGGAATCAATGACCTTGCTCTCTTTGTATCCGCAATAGGGGCATTTCATCGTGCAGAACCTCTTTTCTCATCTTAGTCAGAGAGAGTATAGCATACTTTCTTTTGGGATGGTAGACATAATTTGCATTTTTTCACAGGATGGGCGAATTTTTCTCATTCACGCGGTAGATGACGCACTTTCTCCCGCCGACCGTCCCGATGCGGGCAAGGCAGAAGAGCTCCGCCAGCGGGAACGGCGCGTTCTCGCTGTACGGCAGTGCCAGCAGCTTCCCGCGCTTCTCCTCGCGCACCATCGCGCCGGATAACAGTGAGAGCGCGCAGTCGAGCCGCGCCGAGCGGAAAAACGAGCCGCGCGGCAATGCTTTCCAGTCCCCCACCGCTCTCCCCTCCTGTCGGCACAAAATAAAGAGCCTGTGCTATTTCTATGCACAAGCTCTTTTCTTTATGTAGGGATTTTACTGCACGCTGTAATTGCCGCGTACGAGCAGCTTTGTGCTGTTCGCGCTCGCCTGCACGCCTCGGCTGTCGACCGTCGCCATGTAAAGGTGGTTCTGCTGCAAGGCAAGGCCGCCTGCAAGCACCGCGCCCGACGTCTCGTCGATGAGCCCCGGGGTGCTCGCCGCCACGCACACGCCGCTGCCCGTGCGCAGCATCGCCTCGCAGCCGACGCCCATGTACAGAATTTGCCCCTGATTCAGCGTCACGACCGTAAAACTCGCCGCCGTGCCGCCGGAGGCATTTCCGCTCGACGCGCCGTACTTCTGCTCGAAGGCCTGCGTCTCTCTCTTCACCTGCTCGGTGAGCTTACTCGAGAGCGTCTGTTCGCGCGAGGTGGTCTTCTTGTCCACCTCGGAAAGGATCTGCGGCAGGAATTTTTCGTTTAAGTAGCTCAGCGTCACGAGCGGGTCGCTGCTCGTGCCCGCGCCGCCGGTCGCGGCGACGGTCAGCGTTAGCACCGTTGCGCTCACCAAAAGCAGTCCCACCAGACGGGCAAAGGCGTTGTTTCTCTTTTTCATGCTGTATTCCTCATTTTCTCCCCGGCGCGCACTCTTTCCGTACGCGCCGGAGGGGTTAGACCAACTGTGTGTTTTGCAGGCCGAAGCTCACGGCGATGGCTGCGTCGATGCGCTCCATCAGCTCGCCGTCCACGCGCCCCATGCGCTCGCGCAGGCGCCGCTTGTCGAGCGTGCGGATCTGCTCGAGCAGCACCACGCTGTCGCGCGGCAGGCCATAGTCCGGCGCGGAGAGCGCGATATGCGTCGGCAGCTTCGCCTTGTTCGTCTGCGAGGTGATGGCCGCCGCGATCACCGTGGGGCTGTAGCGGTTACCGGTGTCGTTCTGCACGATGAGCACCGGACGCACGCCGCCCTGTTCGCTTCCGACCACGGGCGAGAGATCGGCGTAATAAATATCGCCGCGTTTCACATTGATATCCACTTAGCTATTCACACTCCGAGCGGAAGAAGTACCCTTTCAGGGGCCACTGTCATTCTCCCACGCGGGGGCGGAATTTATACGGGGGCTCGCAACTTTCCCCGTCTTTCTGCCCCCAGTCCATCGTATGCTGAGGACAGATGCCGCGTGCTTTTCTTAAAGCGGCTGCAAATTCTTGTCGACGGGTACGCCGTTCAAGCGGTAAACGCGCGGTACGCGCTTGCTGACCGCACACATCAGCTCATAGGGGATGGTATCGCAGAGCGCAGCATCGTCCGCGCAGAGGATGTGCTCGCCGAAGATCTCGACCTCGTCGCCGGACTTCACCTGCGGGAGGTCGGTCACGTCGATCATGCACATATCCATGCAGATGCGCCCGACCTGCTTGGCGCGGCCATAGGGCGTGAGCACCTCGATCTGATTCGAGAGCGCGCGGTGCAGGCCGTCGGCGTAGCCGATGGGCAGGACTGCGATGCGGCTGGGCCGCTGCGTAAAGTATGTGCGCCCGTAGCTGATGGGCTCGCCCGCGGCGAAGTCCTTGATCGTCGCCACGCGCGTTTTGAGCGACATGACGGGCTGCATGCCCATCTTTTCGGCTAAGTCGCCCGAGCCGTAGAGGATGATGCCGCAGCGCACCATATCCCACGCCCATTCGGGGTAGCTTGCAATGCCGCCGGCGTTGCAGCAGTGGTGGAGCTGGAAGCGGAAGCCGCTTTGCGTCTCCACCTTTTCGATCATGCGCGCGAAGCGCTCATGCTGCAATTTCGTAAAGGCGACGCTCTCCGCCGTGTCCTCGTCCGACACGCTGAAGTGTGTGAACACGCCCTCGATGTCGAGTCCCGGCAGTTCGAGCACACGCAGAATGTCGCGCAGGCTCGCGTCAAAGTGCGCCTCGTCGCACGAAAAGCCGAGGCGGCCCATGCCGGTGTCGAGCTTGATGTGTACGATCATTTTCCCGCCCAGCGCGACCGCGCGGTCGGAGAATTCCTTTGCGATGTCGTAGCTCTGCACCGCCTGCGTCATATGAAGCTGCAAAATGCGCGCCGTCTGATCCGCGGGCGTGAAGCCCAGCATTAAGATCGGCAGCGTCACACCGCTGTCGCGCAGCTCCTCGCATTCGTCGATGTTCGACACGGCGAGATAGCCCGCGCCGAGCTGCTCGAGCCGCTTGGCGATCTCCACCGCGCCGTGGCCGTAGCCGTCTGCCTTGACGACGCCGAGCAGCTTCACCTTATCGCCGACGTGGCGGCGGATGACCTCGAAATTATGGGTCAGATGGTCAAGGTCGATCTCCGCCCAGGTCCTCTTGAGCGTGCTTTCCATAGACGCTTCCACCCTTTTTCTTCCAGTTTCGACGCGCGCTATTGCGCCGCGTCCGGCGATAGTATATCACCAAAAATAAAATTCGTAAACTCCGCCGCGGCAATAATTTTGTCATTTTCCGCGATCTCGGCGTACACCGGCGCGCCGGAGGCATCAAGCCAGAGCGAGCAGACGAACGTTTCGCCGCTGAGCGTCAGCGAAAAGTCCGCGCGCAGCGCGTCGACGTCTCCGATCGTCTCCGCGCCCGAGCTGTCGAGATACACCTTCGGGAAGTTTTGCAGCACAAGCGGTACGCAGTTGAGCGCACTCACGCGCGGCGAAAGCGTACCCACGTCCAGCACCAGATCGTCGAACGTCAGCGTCAGCTTGTCGCCCTCAAGCACCGCGCCGACGCCCGCGAGCTCCTCCGGCTCGCTCACCGTCGCGCGCACGGCGTCGCCCTGCGCGCTCAGGTGCAGGGCATAGACAAGCGTCTCGTCCCCGCGCGGCACGCTGACGCGCACGTCCGTTTCGTAGGACGCCAAATTTTTGTACTGCTCCTGCATCGCCTCCGCGCGGTCGATCTCCTTGCCGCAGGAGCACAAAAAAAGTAAGCAAAGCACTGCGGGCCATACCTTTTTCATATCTCCATCCCCCTTCGTCCGTTATCTCTATGCGCGCGCATGCCGCAGCATTCCGGCTTTTCAGAGCACAGACAGTCAAAGGCATATCCTACTGGCAAGGTTGCACTTTTCACAGCTGCACATCTGCCGGTTCTGTGCCATCCCCGAAAAAATATTTTGCACATAGAGTTGCACACCACACTTCCCGCGGCGCAAAAAAGAGGAAGCTGATTTCTCAGCTTCCTCTCGAAAATCGCTTGATTTGTAAGGGTTTTATCTTACTTGAAGTAGCGCTCCAGCGCGTCCTCACAAGCTACATATCCTTCGCTTCGGCATAAATGCCAAAGCTCAGTTATTTCGCTGCTCGTCCTTCTCCCATCAAACCCGCTTCGCTGGGCTTTGATGGGAACCCTGGTTTACTTGAAATATCTTTCAAGTAAACCCTTGAGGGCGCGGCCATGACGCGCCTCGTCGCGGGCCATCTCGTGGACGGTGTCGTGGATGGCGTCGAGGCCGTTCTTCTTCGCGCACAGGGCGAGGTCAAACTTACCAGCGGTGGCGCCGAACTCGCAGTCGACGCGCCACTTGAGGTTGTCCTTCGTGCTTGCCTTCATGTTGGGCTCGAGGTCGGAGCCGAGCATCTCGGCGAACTTCGCGGCGTGCTCTGCCTCTTCATAGGCGGCCTTCTCCCAGTACAGGCCGATCTCGGGATAGCCCTCGCGGTGCGCAACGCGCGCCATGCAGAGGTACATACCGACTTCGCTGCACTCGCCGTTGAAGTTGGCCATCAGCTGGTCAAAGATATACTTCTTGTCCTCTTCGGAGATGTCAGGGTTGTTCTTCACGGTCTTGCCGTAAACGCCGAACTCGTGCTCGGCAGCGAGCTTGAGCTCACCCTTGACCTCTTCGAACATGTTGCTCTTGGCGTGGCACACAGGGCACTCCGCAGGAGCCTCGGGGCCTTCATAGATATAACCGCAAACCTTGCAAAGCCACTTTTTCATAATTGCTACCTCCATAAAGTTTATCTTGAAATGTGAATTGTTTTGCTTGCCTTTCACTGGCGTTAGTCTACCACACTTTACCGGCTTTATAGAAGTTGCAAATGCAACATTTTGATGAATTTTTTATGAATTGCGCTCCATGGCCTTCAGGATGCGCGGCGCGAGGATCACACTCACGACGATCTTGAGGCAGTCGCCGGGAAGATAGGGCAGCATGTAGGCCGTGGCGAGCGTCATCCCGCTCACGTTGCCGCCCTTGTAGACGTTGACGATCAGCGCGATATAGGGAAGACCCACGAGGTACAGCACCGCAAGGCCTGCAAAGCACGCGAGCAAAAGACGCGGCACAGAGCGGTCCTTTTCCGCGATCTTGCCGATGACCCACGCCGTGGGGATCAGGCCCAGCAGGAAACCGAACGTGGGGTTAAAGATGTAGCCAAAGCCTCCGCCAGCCGCGAAAATAGGCACGCCGACAAGGCCGAGTACCACGTAGAGAAGCTGCGACAGCGCGCCGAGCTTCGCGCCCAGAAGCAATCCTGCCATCGCCGTGAAGAAGAACTGCAGCGTGATCGTCGCCTGGAAAAGCTGGAAGTGCAGGAACGCGCCGATAGCCGTCAGCGCGGCGAACAGCGCGCAGTAGATCAGGTCTCTTGTTTTGATGTTTTTCATGGTAATTCTCCCTTTTCTCAAAAAAACTGGGCTCATCATAACATGACGCCCGCCTATTGTCAACCTATAAATTTCATAAAGGTTTACAAGTTTGCAATTTTTCTTGCACAAGATCAAAATCGCAGCGCCTACGGCGCTGCACG
>JBBNGO010000003.1:0-96034 GCA_040095065.1 Hominicoprocola fusiformis | reverse complement strand
GGCCCCCCCCCCCGCTTTTCTTATTTTTTGATGTCCAGGACGATCTTGCCGCAGGTGCGGCAAAGGTGGGCGATAGAGCGGTAGACGTCGGATGCCTTGCAGACGAAGAAATCGTTTCCGGTCGGAAGAGAGGTCATCTTGAACGGCTCTTCGGTCCACAGAAGCTCGTAACCGCTGCCGCCGCGCAGGTAGCCAGACTCCATCTCTTTTGCACAGTAGGGGCAGTTCATGCGAAATCTCCTTTCTTTTTCCACAGGATGTTCTTCTTGTACGCAGTCTCTCACTTCCAATGCTTTCGCCTTAAATTTACCATTTTTACCGGAAAACGGCAAGATTTTCCTGCACAAAATACTTGACAGGCGAAAATTTTCGGCTATAATTTGAAATTGATTTTCATTTTCAAATTCAGGAGGCCAATATGGCGACCTATACGACCAAACAGCAAAAGGCCGTGCTCGACTGCCTTTCCGAACGCGCGGACGAACCCGTCAGCGCGGCGGCGATCGTCGACGCGCTGCGCGAGCAGGGCGAGCACATCGGCATCGCGACGGTATACCGGCAGCTTGAAAAGCTCGAGCGGCAGGGCAGCGTCCACAAGGTCACGACGGATGAGGGCGCATACTATCAGTTCTGCACCCACGGCTGCGCATCGGACTGCTGCCTCTTTAAGTGCGAGCGCTGCGGGCGCATCGTGCACCTCGACTGCCACCAGCTCGCGCCGCTCTACGAGCATTTGGAGCATGAGCACGGCTTTTCCATCAATCCCCGCAAGACGATGTTCTACGGCCTGTGCCGCGAGTGTCAGGAGGGCGCATGAAACGCATTGCTTCCTTTTTTTTGGCGCTCGCGCTGGCATTTTCCCTCACCGCCTGCACCGTGCCTGTGGAAAAGGCGGACGACGGCAAGCTTCAGATCGTCGCGACGCTTTTCCCCTATTATGACTTCGCCCGCGCCATCGTCGGAGACCGCGCGGACGTAACGCTTCTGCTCTCGCCGGGGCGCGAGGCGCACAGCTTCGAGCCCACGCCGCTCGACGCCGTGACGATCTCCGAATCCGACGTCTTCCTCTACAACGGCGGCGAGGGGGAATACTGGGTCGACAGCATGCTGAGCGCCGCGGGCGAAAATATCGCCGTCATCGCCCGCATGATGAACTACGTCGACGCGCTCGACGAGGAATATGTCGAGGGCATGCAGGGCGCGGACGGCCATGACCACGACCATGAGCATGGCAGCCACGATGATCACGATGACCATGATGACCATGACCACGATCATGAAGAAGATGAGCACGACAGCGACGAGGTCGAATACGACGAGCACATCTGGACGTCGCCGAAAAACGCCGTTGTCCTCTGCCGCGCCGTCTGCGACGCGATCTGCAAGGCCGATCCCGCAAACGAGGATTTCTACCGCGCGAACTGTGATGGCTACTGTGCGCAGATCGAAGCGCTGGACGCTCGCTTTGCCTCTCTCTGCGAAAGCGCGCCGCACAAGCTCCTCGTCTTCGCCGACCGCTTCCCGATGCTCTACTTCTGCCGCGAATTCGGCTTGGACTACCGCGCGGCGTTTCACGGCTGCTCGGGCGACACCGAGCCGTCGCTTGCCACCATCAAGTACCTCATCGACAAGGTGGAGGACGAGGATATCCCCGTGGTCTACACCATCGACTTTGGCACAAAAAAGGTCGCCGCCGTGGTGAGCGAATGCACCGGCGCGGCGGTCGACACCCTGTATTCAATGCAGACCGTCTCGCGCGCGGATTTTGACGCGGGCGAGACCTACCTCACGCTCATGGAGCGCAACTACGAAGCACTCAGAAAGGGGCTCAACGAATGAATGAATCGCCCATCGTCCTCGCGTGCGAGGACGTCACGCTCGGCTACGAGCACAAACCGCTCCTGGAGCACCTGACCCTCACCGTCCGCGCGGGGGACTACCTCTGCATCGTCGGCGAGAACGGCAGCGGCAAATCGACGCTGCTGCGCTCGCTCCTTGGGCTTCTCTCGCCCCTCGCAGGCAAGATCGACTGCCCCGCCCAGCGCGAGGGGCGGCTCGGGTATCTGCCCCAGCAGACGCCCACGCAGCGCGACTTTCCCGCAACGGTCACAGAGGTCGTGCTCTCGGGCTTTTCAAACCGCCGCGCGCGCTTTTTCTACACGGCGGAGGAACGCTCGACGGCGCTGATGAACCTCGGCAAGCTCGGCGTGCTGGAATTAAAGGACAAGTGCTACCGCGAGCTCTCCGGCGGGCAGCAGCAGCGTGTGCTGCTCGCGCGCGCCCTGTGCGCGGCAAACGACCTGCTCATTCTCGACGAGCCGGTCACGGGCCTTGACCCCGCGAGCATGCAGGACCTTTACAAAACGCTGCGCTACCTCAACGAACGCGAGGGCATGGCCATCATCATGGTCACGCACGACATTGAAAACGCCCTGCGCGAGGCAAAGCACATCCTCTGCGTCGACCGCGCGGGCTGCTTTTATGGCACGGTAAGCGAGTTTTTGTCTTCGCCCGCCGGAAAACGGTTTGGAGGTGAACGCACATGAAGCTGCTCCTCTCGATGTTCGCCTATCCTTTCATCGTGCGCGCGTTCGTCGTTGGCATTTTGGTCTCGCTGTGCGCGTCGCTGCTCGGCGTGCCGCTCGTTTTGAAGCGCTACTCCATGATCGGCGACGGGCTGAGCCACGTGTCGTTCGGCGCGCTGTCGGTCGCGGTGGCATGCGGCTTCGCGCCGCTGTGGTTTTCCATCCCCGTTGTGGTCATCGCGGCGTTCATCCTGATGCACGTCGCGGAAAAGAGCCGCGTCAGCGCAGACGCGATGATCGCGGTGTTCTCCGCCTCGGCGCTCGCCATCGGCGTCATTGTCACCTCGCTCACCACCGGCATGACGACGGACGTCGACAGCTATATGTTCGGCAGCATCCTCGCGATGTCGCGCTCGGACGTCATCCTGAGCGTCACGCTCGCGCTCTGCGTGCTCGCGCTCTACATTCTCTTCTACCACAAGCTCTTTTCCGTCACGTTCGACGAGTCCTTTGCCCGCGCGACGGGCGTGCGCGTCGGCACGTACAAGACGATCCTGTCCGTTCTAACGGCGCTCACCGTCGTGCTCGGTATGCGCATGATGGGCGCGATGCTGCTCTCGAGCCTCATCATCTTCCCGGCGCTGTCCGCGATGCGGGTGTTCAAGAGCTTCCGCTCTGTCGTGTGCTTTGCCGCGGGGCTCTCGGTCGTGTGCTTCTGCCTCGGGCTCACGGGGTCGTATCTGCTCTCCACCCCCGTGGGCGCGACGGTCGTCGTCTGCGACCTTGCGGCGTTCCTCCTCTGCTGCCTGATCGGCCGCGGACGGGGATGACCCACTTCTTAAATTTTCTGAAAGGCTGCGCCTGCAAACTTGCAAAGCGCAGCCTTTCATGTTATGTTGTGGATAGCCCCCTTTTATGCTTCGTTCGAAAAATTTGAAAAAGCGTGACACTTTTTCGCGTTTTCTGCGTCTAAGAGAGTAGAAGAACTTTTGAGGAGGTTTCCCCATGAAGAAAAAACAACTTCTCCCCCTCGGCATTCTTGCTGTTCTCGTCCTCGCAGCTTTGATCTACACGCGTCCGATGACGCTTGAGGCGATGTTCGGGCTGGATATCACGCAGAGTGAACTGGTATACACTGACTACCTTACGGTCTCCATCGACGAACCGGGCCGCAGCGTGGAGAGCTCGGAATGGCTGCGCGGCGAGGAGCGCACGGAAACGCTGATTTCACTTCTCTCACAACAGAAATTCCGCCGCTCGCTCCGAAACCTCCTGCCGTTGGAGACGACGAGCGATATGCCGCAGAATAATTTGATCTTTGACGCCGACTTTTCCTTCAACGACGGGCAGGATTATCTTTATTTTCAAAGCTCTTTTGGCCAGCTGAACCTTTTCTCCACCACCGGCAATAACCTCATGCTCTGCACCACGAGCCGTCAGAAGGAATTTTTGCAGCAGGTCTATGACATGCTCTCTTCTGACACTCCGTAACAATCAGGAGGTCATTTTTATGAAAAGACGACACATTGTTCTCCTCGGCATTCTGGCTGTTCTCGTCCTCGCAGCTTTGATCTACACGCGCCCGATGACGCTGCAAGAGATCGGCAAAGTGGATATCGCACAATGCGAATCCGTTTCCGGCTATCACCGCCGTGCCCCCGATTCGGAGTTCACCTCGTTTGAGCTTTCCGCAGAGGATGAACGCTGCTCGCAGCTCATCGACCTTTTTGCACAGCAGAAGTACCGCCGCTCGCTCATCAATTTGCTGTCGCCAGGCGGCGGCAGCACCCACCGGCCGAAAGACGGCGACTTCATCTGGGACTTGAGCTTCAACTTTGGCCCGACCGATTTTCCCGACGGCAGCACCGGCAAAGGCACGCTCATCCAGTGCAGGGATTTTTACGGCACCCTGCGCGTTTTCACCGCCATAGACGGCAAAACGTTCCGCTGCACCCCAAGCGAGCAGGAGGTGTTTTTGCAGCAGGTCTATGATATCGTCTCACTCGAACCGTAACCCATTCCACACTTTATCACAACAGGAGGAATTATTATGAAAAAATGCGTATCCATTCTCATCGGCGTCCTTGCCGTCATCGCCGCGGCAGCCGCCGTCCTCGTCGCGCTCGACCGCTTCCGCAAGCAGACCGACGAAGACCCGAACGACTTTGAAGACTGAAAAAGGAGAGGCTTTCGCCTCTCCTTTTTCAGTCTTCTTTTAAATCTCTTTCGCCTTGGCAAGCATCAGCTTTGCGCCCGTTTTGGAGCAGAGCTTGATCTCGCCCGCGTAGCCGTCGAGGCGCGCGGCCTCGTCAGCCTTGAGCTCGACGCTCTCGTCGCCGACGATGACGTGAACCTCGCCCACGCCGCAGTAGATGAGCGTCATGCCCTCGCAGCCGTGGGCGCTCTTGTGCTCGCCCGCCGCAAGGTGCTCGCCGCGCATCTTGCCCTCGCACTTGCCCTTGCGGAGCATGAGGTTGAAGTCGCGGCAGCGGCCCCAGGAGTGCGTGTCGTCGCCGCCGTCGAAGCGGTGGACCTCGTAGGGATTCAGCGTCAGCTTCTCGCCGCCGTTGTGGTTGAGCTCGATCATGCCCTCAAGCGTCGAAATGAGGCGCTCATAGTCGGGCAGCGCCGTAAAGTCGGACTCTGCGTCCTCAACGGTCGCGGAGCTCAGCCGCCACAGAAAGTCGCGATCGGCGTACACCGCGCCCGCAGGCGCGATGCCGAGCTGGGTCGTCAGGCCGCCGGACCACTTGGTCGTAATGTAGTCACTCGGCGTTAAATGCTGGATGGTCATGGAAAAATACAACTCCTTTGCAATGCAAATGGCTTCGGTGTGCGCGCACCGAAGCCATTTTTTGATGAATCTTTTCGTTTAGCCCTCGATGAGCTTGACGATCTCAGCGTAGCACTCGTCGGCAAGGGGCAGAGCGTGCGCGAGCAGGGCCTCGCCCTTGGCGCGGTACTCAGCGGCAAACTCCTGATCCTTCAGGGAGCCGACGTTGATGAGCACGTTGAGCCATGCGCCCTGGATACCGGCCTTGAGGGACAGGAACGCAACGCCCAGGTCGCTCGCGGAGGTGTCGTTGAAGCGGCCCAGCAGGGACTGTGCAAGCGTCAGGGTCTCGTCGATGAGCTCCATCATCTCCATCGGGGTCTTGGTGCAGCCCTTCAGGCCCTCCTGGATGGCGGCGGAGCGGGCAGCCTTCTCCTCGTCGGTCGCCTTGGGCATACCGAACGCGGCGGAGACGACGTTGAACGCCTCGGTGTCGCGGTCCATAACGTCGAGCAGGCGGGTCTTGAGCTCGTTGCCCTTCTTCTCGACCTCGGCAGCATGCTCGGCATACTCGGCATACTTCTTGCGGCCCTGAGTGAGGCCGCCGACCATCGCGGTCAGCGCGGCGCCGATGGAGCCATAGAGTGCGGCGCAGGAGCCGCCGCCCGGCGCGGGAGCATCGGAGGCAACGGTATCGGCAAAGCCGGTAACGGTCATATCAGCTAACTTCATCATGTTGAATAATTCCTTTCATCATTTCGCGCCGTTTTCGTCCCGCGCGGGCATCGCCGCACCTTTACGGTCAGCCGCCCCTCTTGGAGCAGCCAACGCCCGCACGAGCCAAAAGCGTCGCAGCCTTTGCCGCCTCCCGGCGGCAAACGATTTTAATCGTTTTTTCTGACGACATGCGCATTCGCACAGCGTCGCAGCTTTTGCCGCCCTCCGGCGGCAAATAAATTTAATTCATCGCGGAGGACGGTCACCGTCGCGGCATTCCGATTCCCGCGCCCTTCAGGCGCGCCAATCGTGCCGCTTCCTCGAAACCGACTCGCTTTATCCGCCGCAGGCGGCGCTTCGTCGATTTCCATGCGCGTCCGCAGCGATACTTCGCAGCGCGCGACATGGTGAATGCCGCGCGCTGAAAATTCCACTCAAGGCGGCGAGCCGCCTTGAGTGGGCTCTCAAAGGAGCGGCAGCGCCGCTTCTTTGAATTTTTTATTCCATGTCGATCAGGTGATACTCCATGACCTGCTTCTTGCAGTCGAAGTCCTTGGCCTTGAGGTAGAACTCAGCGCAGTCGATCAGGGCCTTGGCGGGGGTCAGGCCGACGATCTCGCTCTCGATGACGCGGGTGCCGTAGCGCTCGGCGAGGGCCTTGATCATCTCATAGGTGACATACAGCGGGGTATCCTCGTAGTTGACCATGTTCATGGAGACCTGCGCGATGCCGCGGTCCTCGAGCATGAAGCCCATGGCCTTGCAGCTGCGGAAGCCGCCCGAAGAGCCGCGGATGACCTTGGCGATCTTCTTGGCGATCTCAACATCAGAGGTCTCGAGGTTGCAGTTGAACGCGACCAGCGGCATACGGGCGCCGATGGCGGTGATGCCGGCGGTGGGGTGGATCTTGCGCTCGCCGTAGTCGGGAGCCCAGTCGGGCTGCAGGAGCTTCTCGGGCATGCCCTCGAACTCGCCCTTGCGGCAGGTAGCGAGGTTGCGGCGCTCGGGACGGGTGGCGCTGTCCTCATACAGGAAGGAGGGGACCTTCAGCTCGTCCCAGATACGCTGGGCAACGCGCTTGGACATCTCGACAGCTTCCTCAACGGTCACGTCCATCTGGGGAACGAAGGGGATAACGTCAGTAGCGCCCATGCGCTTGTGCTCGCCGTGATGCTTGTTCATGTCGATGCGCTCGGTGGCGACCTTCGTCAGCTGGAAGGCGACCTCCTCGATGGCCTCGGGAGAGCCGATGAGGGTGAAGACGCAGCGGTTGTGGTTGCCGTCGGTCTGGGCGTCAAACAGGGTGCAGCCGGGAACGCTCTTGGCGGTCTCGACGAGGGCGTTATAGGTGGCCTCGTCCTTTTCCTTGGAGCAGCTGAAATTGGGGATGCATTCGATCAACTTTGCCATGGTTGTTTTCCTCCGTCAATTTATTTTGTATCGTCATTTTGCTCAGACAGGCGCGCCGCGCCCGTCCATTTTTGTTCAGCGTTGCCATTATATCGCGGCCCATCGGGGGAGTAAACAGGTTTTCTTTCTCTTTTTTCAGTGCGGGCTTAATTTTTTTAAGTCATCTTCTCCTCGACAAAGCGCTGCACGCACGGGGCGCTGAGCACCGCGCTGTTCCATGCCAAAACGGCATATGAGCGGATCGGCAGACCGCGCACGGGCTTTGCCTTTAAGGGCGCGCCCGGATGCGTGCTCAGGATGGACTTTGGCAGAAAGCTGATGCCAAAACCCGAGAGCACCATCTGCATCGCCATGGGCGTATCGTAGCAGTGGCAGGTCACATTCGGCGTAAAGCCGCTGCGCTGGCACTCCTGCACCAAAAAATCGTTGTAGCTCCACAGGTCGTCCGAGCGCAGCAGGCACATCGGCACACCCTCGAGCCGTTCGATGGGCACCTCGTTCAGTTCTGGCGCGGGGTCCAGATCCTCGCGCATGATGAGCTCGAGCTTATCCTCGCCCAGAATGCGCTCCTGCAATCCGCTCGGCTCGCGCGCGGCGGTGCGCAGGAACAGTGCATGCAGCTCGCCGCGGTTGAGCGATTCAATGAGCTCCTGCGGCGAGCCCACACGGATGAAGAGCTCCACCTGCGGATAGCGGCTGTGATATTCATTTATATAATGTAACGCGTACGACATCGCCGAGTAGATGACGCCGAGCTTGATGCGCCCGCTCATGCCCGTCCCCACGCTGCGCACGCTGTCCTCCACGCGGCGGATGTCCTGAAAGATCTGCTGCGTCTGCTGATACAGGCTTTGTCCCGCGTCGGTGAGGGACATGCCCTTGCTGCCGCGCAGGAAGAGCTGCACGCCGAGCTCTTCCTCGAGCTGCGCGATCTGGCGCGAGATCGGCGGCTGCGCCACGTGCAGCTCGCGCGCCGCGGCGGAGATGCTTTTCTCCTCCGCCACCGCACAGAAGTATTCCAGCTGTCTAAGCTTCATCGCTTGTCCTCCATGTCATACTTTTGCGGTATGGTATACAGATAAATTAAGTACTTTTCATTATAGCACATCTTTGTTATAATGCAAGTTGTAAAGAAAAGTGAGAATTCTGTTTTCATTTTTATCGGTTTTTACAGAAATATTTTTATGAAAGTGAGGAACCCACCATGATCAATCTTGCAGACGATGCGATGACGATCAAGCTGGACTACGAGCTTCCTGAGTACCCGAAGTTCGAAGAGGGCTACCGTCGCGCACCCCGCCGCGAATCCCACCTGACCGAGGCCGATAAGGCGCTCGCCATCAAGAACGCTCTGCGTTACATCCACCCCGACCATCATGAGCAGATGGCCAAGGAGTTTGCGCAGGAGCTCGAAGAGCACGGCCGTATCTACGGCTACCGCTTCCGTCCCGAGGGCAAGCTCTACGGCAAGCCCATCGACGAGTACAAGGGCAAGTGCATCGAGGGCAAGGCCATTCAGGTCATGATCGACAACAACCTCGACTTCGACATCGCTCTGTATCCCTATGAGCTCGTCACCTACGGTGAGACCGGTCAGGTCTGCCAGAACTGGATGCAGTACCGCCTGATCAAGAAGTACCTCGAGCAGCTGACCGATGAGCAGACCCTCGTCGTCATGTCCGGTCATCCTCTGGGCCTCTTCCACTCCCACAAGATGGCTCCGCGCGTCATCATCTCCAACGGCCTGATGGTCGGTACCTTCGATGACCAGGAGAACTTCAACCGCGCTGCCGCGCTCGGCGTTGCCAACTACGGTCAGATGACCGCCGGCGGCTGGATGTACATCGGCCCCCAGGGCATCGTCCACGGCACGTTCAACACGCTGCTGAACGCCGGCCGTCTGAAGCTCGGCATCCCCAACGATCAGAACCTCGCCGGCCGTCTGTTCGTCTCCGCCGGTCTTGGCGGCATGAGCGGCGCTCAGGGCAAGGCTGCTGAGATCGCCGGCGCTGCCTCCATCATCGCCGAGGTCGACGATTCCCGTATCGAGACCCGTTACACCCAGGGCTGGGTCAGCCACCGCACCGACTCTCTCGAAGAGGCCACCAAGATCGCTCTCGATCACCAGAAGGAAGGCAAGCCCTGCGCTGTCGCCTACTGCGGCAACATTGTCGACCTGCTCGAGTACCTGTACAACAACAACGTCCATGTCGACCTGATGAGCGACCAGACCTCCTGCCACGTGCCTTATGACGGCGGCTACTGCCCGCAGGGCCTCACATTCGAGCAGCGCACCGAAATGCTCGACAAGGATCCCGACGGCTTCCGTGTCCTCGTCGACAAGACGCTGCAGCATCACTATGAGATGATCTGCAAGTTCCACGAGCGCGGCACCTACTTCTTCGACTACGGCAACAGCTTCCTCAAGGCTGTTTACGACTCCGGTGTGAAGAGCATCTGCAAGAACGGCGAGAACGACCTCGACGGCTTCATCTTCCCCTCCTACGTCGAAGATATCCTTGGTCCCTGCCTGTTCGACTTCGGCTACGGCCCGTTCCGTTGGTGCTGCCTGAGCCGCAACCCCGAGGATCTGCACAAGACCGACGTGGCTGCCGCCGAGTACATCAAGGCCCACAACCGTCGCTATCAGGACTACGACAACTATGTCTGGGTCCGCGATGCCGAGAAGAACAAGCTGGTCGTCGGCACCCAGTGCCGTATCCTCTATCAGGATGCCATGGGCCGTATGAACCTCGCGCTCAAGTTCAACGAGATGGTTCGCAACGGTGAGATCGGCCCCGTCATCCTTGGCCGTGACCATCACGACACCGGTGGCACCGACGCGCCCTTCCGTGAGACCTCCAACATCAAGGACGGCTCCAACATCATGGCCGAGATGGCGACCCAGTGCTACGCTGGTAACGCTGCCCGCGGCATGAGCTACATCGCCCTGCACAACGGCGGTGGTACGGGCATCGGCCGCGCCATCAATGGCGGCTTCGGTATGGTTCTCGACGGCTCCGAGCGTGTCGACACCATTCTGCGCATGTCCATGCCTTGGGATACCATGGTCGGCGTTGCCCGCCGCAGCTGGGCGCGCAACGAGAACGCCATGACCACTGTCGCCGAGTACAACAAGATGTACGAGGGTCAGGATCACATCACCATGCCTTACGTTGCGGACGAAGAGCTCTGCGAGAAGGCCGTGAAGGAATACATGCACTAAAATTTACTTCAAAAAAGGGGCATAGAAATATGCCCCTTTTTTGAGCTGGATACACTCCGCTGCGCGCACTCGCTTTGCTCGCACACTTGCGGAGCGCAAAGAATCTTTCCGACGCACATGTCGTCGGAAAGATGATCTCAATTTATTTGCCGCCTGCGGGCGGCCTGGGCAGCCGTTGGCGGCTCTGCCGCCTCACGGATGCCGCGTACCCCTTGCGGGTAAAACTCTGCGAGGCTTTTTTGACAAGCCATCGAACAGAATGCTCTTTCCAACAGTGAGAAAGGACAACATTTACTATGAAAAAGTTACTGGTCAAAAACATCGGCCTGCTGGCGACGCCGGAGGGTAAATCCGCCCATCGCGGCGAGGAGCAGGGCAAGATCAAATTCTTAAAGAATGCGTGGGTGCTCATCGAGGACGGCATCATCGCCTCCGTCGGTACCGGCGCGGTTCCCGCTTGTGAGGGCGCGGAAGTCGTCGACGCGGAGGGCCACCTCGTCACCCCCGGCCTTGTCGACGCCCACACCCACCTCATCTTCGGCGGCTGGCGCCAGAACGAGCTGGGTCTCAAGCTCCACGGCGCAAGCTATCTCGACATTCAGAACGCGGGCGGCGGCATCCAGTCCACGACGAACGCCACCCGTCAGGCCAGCGAGCAGGAGCTCGCCGCCAAGGCCTCCAAGGCGCTCGACGAGATGATGGGCTTCGGCACCACCACGGTCGAGGCCAAGAGCGGCTACGGCCTTGCCACCGAGCATGAGCTCAAGGCGCTCGAGGTCATCAAGGACCTCAACGATCACCACCGCATGGACCTCGTCGCGACCTTCATGGGCGCGCACCTTGTCCCCGCGGAATATAAGTCCAACCGCGAGGCATACGTCCGCCTCGTGTGCGAGGAGATGATGCCCAAGGTCAAGGAGCAGGGCATCGCCAAGTTCTGCGACGTCTTCTGCGAGGCCGACACCTTCACCGTCGAAGAGTCCCGTCAGGTGCTCGAGGCCGGTCTCAAGTATGGCCTGCGTCCCAAGATCCACGCTGACGAGATCGAAGCCATCGGCGGCAGCCAGCTCGCCGGTGAGATCGGCGCGATCTCGGCTGAACACCTGATCGTCTGCCCGCCGGAGGGCATTGCCTCCATGGCCAAGGGCGGCGTCATCGCATGCCTGCTGCCCGCGACGAGTTTCAACCTCGGCGCGGTGTTCGCGCCCGCGCGCGACATGGTCAAAGCCGGCGTGCCCGTTGCAATGGCGACGGACTTCAACCCCGGCTCCTGCCCGTGCCTGAACATGCAGTTTGTCATCAACCTCGGCTGCCTCAAGTACAAGCTGACGCCGGAGGAGGTCCTTACGGCTGTCACGCTCAACGGCGCCGCGGCGATCGACCTTGCCGACAAGGTCGGCTCTGTCGAAGAGGGCAAGCTGGGCGACCTTGTCATCTGGGACGCGCCCGACCTCGACTACATCTGCTACCGCGTTGGCAGCAATCTTGCAAAAACCGTCATCAAGCGCGGCGAGATCGTGTAAGAGAACGGTAGAGGGAGAACATGATGGATCGGACTGACTACCAAATCCTCAACCTCCTCCAGGACGACAGCCGTTGCACGCTGCGCCGCATGGGAGACCTTGTGGGGCTGACGCCGCCCGCCGTGTCGGAACGCATTCGCCGGATGGAGGAAAGCGGCGTGATCCGCGGCTATCACATCGACATCGACCGCACGAAGCTCGACTGTAACATCACGGGCTTTATCTCTGTTGCGCTCGAGCCGGACAAGTACGACAAATTCTGCGATTTCTGCGCCTCGCAGAGCGCCATCATCAGCCACTATCACGTGGTGGGTGAGTTCAACGCGCTGCTCCGCTTCGCTGTGCGCGACACGCAGCAGCTCGACCAGCTTCTCTCCCTCATCAAGAAGTTCGGCGACTCGCGCACCTCGATCGAGCTCAAGACGCTCTTCGACAGCAAGGAGATCCCGCTGCCGTAACACAACATTCCCTTTGCACCAAGCAGGGCGGCCCAAGGCCGACTCCGCATAAGAAAAATGCGGAGTCGGCCTTGGGCCGCCCTGCTTTTTTGCGCGATCTGAATGCCCCCTTGCTTTTTTGGGGCCATTCCCGCGCATCTGTGTGTTGCGAAAAAAGGCGAAAACTGCTATACTTTATTTCATTCAATAAGTATCATGCAAGGGAGAGATGCACCGTGCAGCTTGAACAGAGGCAGACGCTGAGCCAAAAGCTCGTGCTGACGCAGACGATGCGCCAGTCGCTCGACTGTTTGCAGCTCTCCGCGCCGGAGCTTACCGAATACGTGCAGGAGGTCGCGCTCTCAAACCCGCTGCTCGACGTACAGTCGCCCACCTATTACGAAACAGCGCTGCCGAGCGAAGCTTCCGCATCCGAGCGGGGAACGCCCGACGTGCGCGAGACGGACTCGTGGCGCGGCGTCACCTCCTCCGGTATGGAGGATGTGCAGGACTTCACCGCCTTTTTGGCGCGCGAAAAAACGTTCCGTGACCACCTGAATGAACAGATCGGGCAGATGAAGCTCGTCGATGATGAGCTTCTGCGCCTGTGCCGCTTTTTGATCGACTGTCTCGACGAGCGCGGCTATCTCGACTGCCCGCTCGAAGAGCTGTCCCGCGAATTCGACATCCCGCTCTTCTCGCTCGAGCAGGCACTCTTCGCCGTGCAGATGCTCGACCCGCCGGGCGTCGGCGCGCGGAACCTGTCGGAATGCCTGACGCTTCAGCTCGCGCAGGGCCGCTCGCTCGACCCGCTGGCACTGAAGATCGCGCGCGACGGCTTAGAAATGCTCGGCAAGCGCAACTTTTCCGGCCTTGCCGTTCTGCTCGGCGTCAGCGTCAACGAAGCCAAGGCCGCCGCTTCCAAGGTGCTCGCGCTCAACCCGATCCCCTCGCGCAGCTTTGCCGGCAGCGAGCAGATCGCCTATGTCGCCCCCGACGCGGAATTTTCCGTGCAGCAGGGCCAGCTCGTCATCGAGCTCAACGAGCGCATTCTGCCGCGCCTGTCCGTCAACGCCGAATACGCCGCGCTGATGAACACGAGCGACGACCCCGAGGTCCAGCGCTACGTGAAAGAAAAGCTCTCCGAAGCACAGGCCCTCATCAAGGGCGTCCACACCCGCTGCGACACGCTCGTACAGATGCTCACGCTCATCGGGCGCGAGCAGCACGGCTTTTTCTGTGGCGGCGAGGCACTGCTGCCCGTGACGATGCAGCAGCTTTCCGAAAGAATGGGCGTCAGCACCTCCACCGTGAGCCGTGCGGCGCAGAATAAATACATTCAGTTCCAGGGCAGGATCATCCCCGTGCGCAGCTTTTTCACCACGGCGATCCGTCCCGACGCGGCAGTCTCGTCCCACGCGGTCAAGCAGCGGCTGCAAAGCCTCATTCGCGCAGAGGACCCGGCCGCGCCGCTCTCGGACGAGGCGCTTCGTCTGGCGCTCTCGGCTCTCGGCATCGAGGTCAGCCGCCGCGCCGTCGCCAAGTACCGCGCGGAAATGGACATTCCGTCCTCGTCCCAGCGCAAAAAGCGCTGAGCGCGGGGCGCGATCCAATATTTTGTCAGGAGGAGCATGCTCTATGGCCAGCGTCTACGACCGCACCGACATCTACGACCTCTTCGACTCCCCGAAAAAGGATGCACAGACCCTCTCCCACTGGCAGACCGTTTTCGACGGCAGGCCCATTCGCTCGGCGCTCGATGTGAGCATCGGGACGGGCTCGCTCACGCTGCCGCTCGGGCAGCTCGGCGTCTCGCTGTACGGCTCCGATTTGAGCGACAGCATGCTCGCGCGCTGCCGCAAAAAGGCGGACGAGCGTGGCATCGCCATCGACCTGCGGCAGAGCGATTTCCGCGACCTGACGTCTCATTTTGGCCGCAGCTTCGACTGCGTGATGAGCACCGGCAACTCCCTTGCCTACGTGACAAACAACGAGATCACCGGCGTTTTGGAGCAGATGGACGCGCTCGTGGAGCCCGGAGGCTGCCTCTACTTCGACCTTCGCAACTGGGACCGTATCGTGGGGCAGAAAAAGCGTTTTTACTGCTACAATCCCGCCTTTCTGCCAAACGGCGACCGCGTGAACCTCATGCAGGTCTGGGACCATTTATCCGACGGCTCCATTGTCTTCAATCTTATCTACACCTTCGAGCGCGATAACAAAATCTTCCAAAAAGAGCGTTTTGAGGAGCACTACCACCCCGTGCCGCAGAAATTACTGCTCGACAAGCTCACGCAGCTCGGCTATCAGGACATTCAGGTCAAGGCCTTCCCCGTACAGTTCGGCGTGTTTGACATCGAAAACAGCGAGTGGTACTGTGTGCTGGCGCACAAAGCAAAATAATCGTTGCCTCTTTTCGCAAAAAGGGGCATGATAGGAGATAATATCGTGTGCGGCGGCCAGCGCCGTGCGTTTCAACAGGAGGAAATTATCTTGGACGGTATGAAAAATATCAGCAAGGCAGAGGTTCTGACCCTGCGCGATCAGGTCGCCTATCAGTCCGGTCAGGTCGTCAGCCGCACGCTGGCGCAGAACGAGCACGTGAGTGTCACGCTCTTCTCGTTTGACAAGGGTGAGGAGATCAGCACCCACGAATCCGGCGGCGACGCGATGGTCACCTGCCTCGACGGCGTGGGTCGGATCACGATCGACGGCGTCGAGCACATCCTGCACGAGGGCGAATCCATCGTCATGCCCGCGCGTCACCCGCACGCGGTGTACGGTCAGGAGCAGTTCAAGATGCTGCTCGTCGTGGTGTTCTGATCTTTTTATTTACCGAAAAGGTGCGAAAGCAGTCTGTTTTCGTGCCTTTTTCGCGCCTTTACCGCAAGGTGGCGCATTATCGCGCCGCATGCTTCTTTGCGTGGCCCGAATGAAGCTTCATCCATCGGCCCAATTTTTCGCTTCCGATTTTAACATATCATTTTCTCATTAATGCTTGACAAAATGTAATGGTATGGTATAATGATGCCAATTTCCGCAGCAAAGGAGGCGATCGTTTGAACACCATGGTTACGTCCAAAAATGTCAATTTTGGAGTAAGCTGGCGACTGATCGTTGGCGTAGAGGGGCATTCGTCCGAATCTATGTCGTCAAAACAGTCGGCAGCGATTTGATCGACCTCATTTTCCAAGGCTCGGTTTGATTCGCTGCCTGCAATGATCGGCAGCATGGATCCGGTATGCTCCATTGATCTGGCAAAGCACTTGTGGAATGTTCCACAAGCATGGGAGTATCCCCTTGCAATGTCAGAGCGCGGGAACAGACCGGTTTTTTTGTTACCCGAATCATTCAGGACGGGGCATTTTTGCCCCACCGCCATGAAAGGATATTTCTCACCATGAAACGCAAGCTCTCCGCCAAAGAATACACCTATGTTGCCAGCATGCTCTTCGGCCTGTTTTTCGGCGCCGGCAACCTCATCTTTCCCGTACACCTCGGCCAGATGGCCGGTTCCAACGTTTGGCAGGCCATTCTGGGGCTTCTCATCACTGGCGTGGGTCTGCCGCTGCTCGGCGTGGCCGCGCTCGGCATCAGCCGCTCCAACGGTCTTTTTGACCTGAGCAGCAAGGTCAACCGCCCCTACGCGATGTTCTTCACCTGCGCGCTGTATCTGACCATTGGGCCGTTTTTCGCCATTCCCCGCTGCGCGACGACGTCATTCACCGTGGGACTTGAGCAGGTGCTTCCGCAAAATGGCAGTAACACACTGTACCTGCTGCTCTTCTCGGTAGCGTTTTTCGCCGCGGCGCTCTTTTTCGCACTGCGCCCGGGCAAGATCCTGACCTGGGTCGGCAAAATTCTGAACCCCTGCTTTCTCGTCTTCCTCGGCATTCTGGTCGTCGTCGCGCTCCTCTCTCCGAGTGCGGCCATCGCGGATGTCGAGCCGCTCGGCGACTACGCGTCCCAGCCGTTTTTCGCTGGTTTCCTCGAAGGGTACAACACCATGGACGCGCTGGCGAGCCTTGCGTTCGGCATCATCGTCGTGCAGGTCATCCGCGACCTCGGCGTGGACGATCCCACCGCTGTGGCGGGGAGCACCGTCCGCGCGGGCATTTTCAGCAGCCTTCTGATGGCGTTCATCTATATCGCCGTCACGATCGCCGGCACGCAGAGCCGCGGCGTGCTTGAAGCCAGCGAGAACGGCGGCACAGCGCTCGCGCAGATCGCGCAGCACTACCTCGGCTCCGCCGGTCTCTTCATCCTCGCCGCCACGGTGACGCTCGCGTGCCTCAAGACCGCCGTCGGTCTCATCACGAGCTGCGCCGAGACGTTCAGCGCGCTCTTCCCCGACGGGCCAAAGTACCGCATCTGGGCAATCATTTTCAGCCTCGTGTCGCTGCTGTTTGCGAACCTCGGCCTCAGCGCCATCATCAGCTATTCGCTGCCGGTGCTGATGTTCCTCTATCCGCTCTCCATCGCGCTCATTGCGCTGGCGCTGCTCGGTAAATTCTTTGGCCACGACCGCACGGTGTACTGCTGGACGATCGGCTTCACGCTCATCGCTGCCGTTTACGATCTGATCATCGCGCTGCCCGAGAGCGTGTTCAACGCCATCCACGGTCCGGCCATCAAGGCGTTCGGTCAGCAGTACCTACCGTTTGCCGACCTCGGCCTCGGCTGGATCTGCCCGACGCTTATCGGCGCGGCCATCGGCCTTATTCTGCACTTCATGCGCTGGAACAGGGCCAAGGCGTGAACCCCTTACAAGTCAAAAATCCGTCCGGTCGATGACCGGACGGATTTCTTTTATTTATCGCGTGTTTTCGCCGCTCACAGTGTCGCGGCAAACTTCGTCACCGCGGCAAGGCCGTCTCTGAGCGTGTTGACGTCGCAGGCGTAGCCGACGCGCATGCTGTGGGGCTGCTCGAAGCAGTCGCCCGGCGTGACGAACGCACCGGTCTCGTGGTACATGCGCTTGCAAAACTCATAGGAGGGGATATCGAAATCGTAGTAAACGAGTGCGGTCGTACCGGCTTTGGGCTTGGTGTAGAAAAAGTGCGGATTTTCCTTGATCCAGTCATCGAGGATGGCGAGGTTCTCGCGCACGATGCGCTGATTGCGCTTGAGCATCACGTCGCTGTGGCGCAGGGCGATGGACGCGATCGCATCGTCGAACATGCCGCAGCTAATTAAATTGTAGTCGCGGTGCGACAGGAACGCCTTGCGCGCCGCTTCATCGTGCGTGGCGATCCAGCCCATGCGAAGGCCCGCGAGCGAGAACACCTTGGACATGCTGCTGACCGAGATGCCCTTTTCGTACAGGTCGACGATGGATTCGCACCACGCGTCCTCCTGCGTCAGGTGGCGGTAGACCTCGTCGCAGAGGATGTACGCGCCCACGCCGCGGGCGATCTCCACGATGCTCCCCAGCAGTTCCTTACTCATCAGCGCGCCGGTGGGGTTGTTGGGGTTGTTGATGCAGATCATTTTCGTCTCGGGCGTGACGAGGCTCTTGAGCTCATTCAGGTCGGGGAGATAGTCGTTTTCCTGCTTTAGGTGCATGATGGCGACGTCCGCGCCGATGGCCTCGGGGATGGAGTAGAGCTGCTGATAGGTCGGCATGATGCTGACCACGCGGTCGCCCGCGGAAATGAGCGAGCAGAATACGTGATGGTTCGCGCCCGCTGCGCCGTGCGTGAGCACGACCTCATCGGCCTTGATCGTGTGATAGAGCTTGGAAATGCCGCTGCGCAGCGCCTCGCTGCCCCAGATATCGCCATAGGTCAAGCGCTGGGCACAGAAGTCCTTCAAAAAGTCCTCCTTGTTCTCGCCCGTGAGCTCGAAAAGCTCATCGAGCGAAACGGAGTCGACGCAGGTCTCGGCGATGTTGTATAGCGCACCCACCTCGTACTCGTTCATCCATTCTTCCACAGCAAAGGGCTTGATGTTCATATCGTTCTCCTTTTCTCTATAAAAAAGTAACAGCACCCACGACCCAGCCTTATCCGGTCGCCCGGAATACCTACGGCTCAGTCATGGATGCCTTTTCTCCCCGGCCGGTGCCAAAGGAGGCATTTCATATCAGAATGATTGTATTATAATGCAGTTTTTCAGATTGTCAAGCGGGAAAACTCAAAATGTTCAATCTCTTATCGGGTGAATATTCAGTTTTCCGCATTGCTCGCGCAGACTTTCCCGCCGCCGCGCGGCACAGCGTCTTTTTCTTGCCCTTTTTCGCGCGGACTGCTATACTGGGAAAAACGACGAAAGTGAGAACGATCATGCCGAATTTTGATCCGTTAACTTACCGATATTCTTCCCGCCGCAACGTGGTCTACGCCAAAAACGGCGTGTGCTGCACATCCGTTCCCCTCGGCGCACAGGTCGGCCTCGACGTGCTGAAAAATGGCGGCAACGCCGTCGATGCCGCCGTCGCCATGGCCGGCGCGATGCCGCTGCTCGAGCCGACGGGCAACGGCCTTGGGTCCGACTGTTTCGCGCTCGTGTGGATCGAGAAGGAAAAAAAGCTCTACGGCTTGAACGCCAGCGGCGTTGCGCCGATGGCGCTGAGCGCGGACGAGGTTCGCGCAAAAGGCTTTTCCGAGGTGCCCGAGGAAGGCTGGCTCCCCACGATGGTCCCGGGCGCGCCCGCGGGCTGGGCGGCGCTCAATGCGCGCTTTGGCACAAAGCCGCTCTCCGAGCTCTTCGCCCCCGCCATTTCCTACGCCGAAAACGGCTATGCCGTGCCCGTCAATATCGGCAAGCTCTGGGCGCGCGACAGCAAGCGCATCGCCAGGGTCATGGTGCAGGACCCCGCCCCCTATGAATACTGGTGGAAGAGCTTTATGAAGCCGGACGGCTCGCCGTACCGCGCGGGCGATGTCTTCCGTTTCCCCGCCTATGCCGACACGATGCGCTCCCTTGCCGAGACGAACTGCGAGAGCTACTATCGCGGTGAGCTGATGGAAAGGATCGTCGCCCATTCGCGTGCCACGGGCGGCTACTTCTGCGAGGACGACTTCAAGAACTACCACCCTGAATGGGTCGAGCCCATCACGCAGGACTACCGCGGCTACACCGTCTGCGAGATCCCGCCCAACGGCCACGGCATCACGGTGCTGATGGCACTCGGCATGCTCAACGGGCTGACACTACCCGAGCAGCGCGAGGACGCGGACTACTATCACAAGGTCATGGAGGCCATCAAGCTCGCCTTTGCCGACACGAAGACCTACGTCGCCGACCCGCGCTATATGAAAACAAAGGTCAGCGAGCTGCTCTCGCCCGACTATCTCGCCGCCCGCCGCGCACTCATCACAGACAAGGCGCTCGAGCCCAAAGCGGGCGACCCGCACTGCGGCGGCACGATCTACCTCTGCACCGCGGACGCAGAGGGCAACATGGTCTCGCTTATCCAAAGCAACTACTGCGGCTTTGGCGCGGGCATCGCCATCCCCGGCACGGGCATCTCGCTTCAGGACCGCGGCGCGAACTTCTCCCTCGACCCGAAGAGCGATAACTATTTGGAGGGCGGAAAGAAGTCCTACCACACGATCATCCCGGGCTTTCTGCTCAAGGACGGCGAGGCCGTCGGCCCGTTCGGCGTGATGGGCGCGTTCATGCAGCCGCAGGGGCAGGTCGAGGTGCTGACGAGCACCATCGATTACGCCATGAATCCGCAGGAGGCGCTCGACGCGCCGCGCATCCAGTGGATCGGCGGCAAAAAGCTCCAGATCGAGCGCGAGGCGGGCGAGGCGATCGCCGAGCAGCTGCGAGCAATGGGGCACGAGGTCGAGATCGTCGACGACCGCACGGCCATGGGCCGCGGCGAGATCATCTGGAAGTGCGAAAACGGCGTTTACGCCGCGGGCACCGAACCGAGATGCGACGGCACGGTCGCAAGCTGGTAATAAAGCAAAAAAGGAGGCTTCCCGACGGGAAACCTCCTTTTTTGCACATTTTTCAAAATTAAACCTTGGCCTCGCTGTTGTGCTTGCTGGCGACGTAGCTTCTCATCGAGTTCACGATGATGGTCGCGCCGAGCACGATGAGCAGCACCGCGATGATGAGCTGCAAGCCGTTGGCGATAAACACCGCGCCCCAGGTCGTTTCGCCCGCGGGGATGGTGACGGCAGCGGCATTTTGGATGGCGCTCACCATGGCCATCAGGCGCTGGACAAGCGCTGTGAACGTGACGCAAAGCATGATGACGAGCGGCGGGAAGAGCATCTTGTTGCTGCGGCCCGTGACCTTGAGGAAGACGCACAGCGTGATGAGCACGAGCGCAGAGAGCAGCTGGTTCGCCGAGCCGAACAGCGGCCAGATGTTGGAGTAGCCGATCTTCGTGAGCACGTAGCCGAGCACGAGCGTCAGCACCGTGGAGAAATACGTGTTGCACAGGAGCTTGCGCCAGGGCTCGGCGTGGGCCATGTCGTCCACGCTGAAAAGCTCCTGGAAGCTCATGCGCGCGATACGCGCGACGGCGTCAAGGCTCGTGAGGGCGAGGGCGGAGACGCACATCGTCATAAAGACCGTGGCGGCGTAGTTCGGCACGCCGAACATCTCGAAGAAGCCCGCAACGCCGCGGCTGAAGATCTGGAACGGGGTACCGGCGGTGGGAGTGCCGTCCGCCGCGGCGGCCGCACCGGCCACGCAGAGCGCGAGCACGGCAAGCAGGCTCTCGAGGATCATCGCGCCGTAGCCGACCTTGAGCATGTCCTTCTCGTTTTCGACCGTCTTGGACGACGTGCCGGAGGAGACGAGGCTGTGGAAGCCGGACACCGCGCCGCAGGCGACGGTGACGAACAGGATGGGGAACATCGTGCCGAGCTTTTCATTGTTGAAGCCCGTGAAGACGGGGAGGTTCATCGTCGGATGCGCAACGAGAAGGCCGACGACCGCGCCCGCGATCATGCAGATGAACATGAAGGTGGTCATGTAGTCGCGCGGCTGCTTCAAAAGCCACATCGGGAGAACGGCGGCGAAGAAGATGTAGACGAACGTGATGTAGCTCCAGGTCGCCTTGCCGAAGATGAGCGGGCAGTTCATGCCGACGGCGAACGAGGCAACGATGCAGAGGATGCCGAGCACGGCTTCCTTCCAGCCCGAGAGGTTCAGCTTCTTCTGCACAAGGCCGAAGACGACGGCGAACACCATGAACATGATGGACACCATACCGGCTGCGCCGTTGGTCTGCGCGGCGTCAGCGAGCTGCGTCACGCCATCGACCACGGTGTAGGCGTTGAACGTGCCGGCGACCATGTCGGCGAACGCTGCGATGACGATCAGGCAGAACAGCCAGCAGAACAGCAGGAACAGCTTGCGGCCGAGCTTGCCGATGTACTTTTCGATCAGCATGCCCATGGACTTGCCGTCATTTTTGACGGAAGCGTACAGCGCGCCAAAGTCCGTCACAGCGCCGAAGAAGACGCCGCCGAGCAGCACCCACAGCAGCACCGGCAGCCAGCCGAACGCGGCGGCCTGGATCGCGCCGGTGACAGGGCCCGCGCCCGCGATGGAGGAAAACTGATGGCTGAAGACGGTCCAGCCGTTGGTGGGGACAAAGTCCTTGCCGTCGTTATACTTGACGGCGGGCGTCTGCGCCTTGGGGTCGATGCCCCAGGTCTTGGCGAGCCAGCGCCCATAGAGTGCATAGGCGGCAACGAGGACGACCGCCGCGATCAGCACGATGACGAGTGTGTTCATGTGATTTCCCTTTCTTTCCTAAAAAAACTGTGTTCTTCGCCAATGCCGGGAGCAAAAAGAAAAGCCCCGCCTCTGCCGCGGGTTTTCCGAAGCGAAAACCCATCGCAAAGACGAAGGCCAGTATCGCGGCGATATCCGCCGCAGATCTCAACTTCCGCGTTACCACTTTGCTTGCCGGAAAACCGGCCGCTCGACCGCTGCCCGAATGGATCGGAGAGCGCACCCTGTTAACGGTGGGGGACCGGCTGCGATTACTCGGCGTTTGCGCCTTTCACCGCGGCTGCTCACAGGGGATGGCCCGCCCGTTCCTTGCTGCCGTTTTGCACCACCAACGGCTCTCTGAAAGCGGTGATCCGGGGAAGTCGTGTCCTGCTCAAAGCATTTGACGAATGATGTGTGTACAATAGACCCATCCTCCGCCGTTGTCAATACAATTTTGTCCGCGCAGGACGGATTTCGTCGAAGAAAATAGACACCCCATCACTTCTCCGCCGCCGCTTTAGGCAAAATGCAAATGCGAAATACAAATAAAGCTATGCCGAAGCGAAATGGAACCTGGCCGGCAACGCAGTCATAACAACGGGATGCTTTCAAATTTTGACCTGTTTCGGCAGTTTTCGGTTTGCCGAATTTCCGTTTAAAATATTTTAACGAAATATTATTTTTTCTTTCTTGACAAAGGCATGCTCTTATGTTAGCTTTAAAATGCAAAATGAATCAACTGATCGGATGATGAGTTCGGGAGAGACCGCGGAATATTCTGCCGTGGCGCCGAAGGGGAACGCAGAAGCTCTCAGGCAAAAGGGCCGAACTCGGACGACGCTCCGAAAAGTGCGTTTACGCACGCCGAAGGTGCAACCTGCCGCGATGACTCGGGCGGGGAATCTCTCAGGTGATCAACGGAGGCACAAAGCTCAAAAGGGAGTTTTGTGTCTCTTTTTTGATGCTTAATTTTAATAATTTTTATAAGATTCATTAAAATTATTGTTTTCGGAGGATGTGCACTATGGAAAAGAAGACCCCACTTTACCAAACGCATGTGGACATGGGCGGCAAGATCGTCGAATTCGGCGGCTTTCTGATGCCCGTGCAGTATCCCACCGGCGTGATTGCCGAGCACATGGCCGTTCGTGAAAAGGCCGGATTGTTCGACGTTTCCCACATGGGCGAGCTTCGCCTCAAGGGCCCTGACGCCGTCGCCAACGTGCAGAAGATCATCACTGCCGACATTTCGAACATGAAAGACGGCGAGATCAAGTACTCGATGTTCTGCAACGACAATGGCGGCATCATCGACGACTTCATCGTCTACCGCTGCGCAGCGGACAATTACTGGCTCGTCGTCAACGCGGGCAACCGCGAAAAGGACGCCGCCTGGGTCGAGAGCCATCTCTCCGGCGACGTCGACTACCGCGACGAGGGCAACGACTGGGGCCAGATCGCCCTGCAGGGCCCCAAGTCCGGCGACATTCTCAAAAAGCTCTGCGACGAGCAGTACATCCCCGCCAAGTACTACACCTTCACCAAAGACGTGCCCCTGAACCTCGGCGAGCGCACGATCCATGCTCTCGTCTCCCAGACGGGCTACACCGGCGAGTATGGCTTTGAGATCTACTGCAAAGCCGAGGACACCGTTGATCTGTGGAAGGCCCTGCTCAAGGCGGGCGAGCCCGAGGGGTTGATCCCCTGCGGCCTCGGCGCGCGCGACACGCTGCGCTTGGAGGCTTCGATGCCGCTCTACGGTCACGAGATGAACGACGAGATCACGCCGAAGATGGCGGGACTTCCATGCAAGCTCACGGGCAAGGACTTCATCGGCCACGACGCGCTTGTCGCGCTCGGCGCGCCGAAAATGAAGCGCATTGGCATGAAGGTCGTCGGCCGCGGCATCGTGCGCGAGCACTGCGACCTCTACACGATGGACGGAGAAAAAATCGGCTGGGCATCCTCCGGCACGTTCACACCCTATATCGGCTGCGGCGTCGCGATGGGCTATATCCCCGCCCAAGATATCGAGATCGGCAAGCACCTCAACGCCGACGTGCGCGGCCGCATGGTCGAGCTCGAGATCGTGCCAATGCCGTTCTACAAGCTCGAACGCTGAAATAGAGATTTTTGACCGAATATTCGGAAACCATTGGACCGTCAATCACAAACAACATTCATTGAGAACGATTTTGAGGAGGAAATTACCATGAACATCCCTGCTGAGCTGAAGTATTCCAAGTCTCACGAGTGGGTCAAGATGGACGGCGACGTCGCCGTGATCGGCATTTCTGATTTTGCCCAGGATGCGCTGGGCGATGTGGTCTTTATCAACCTACCCGCCGAGGGCGACAGCGTCACCGCCGGTGAGAGCTTCGGCGATGTCGAGTCCGTCAAGGCGGTCTCCGACGTGATCTGCCCCGTCAGCGGCACGATCTGCGAGGTCAACGAAGCGCTCTCCGACGCGCCCGAGACGCTGAACTCCGACCCCTACGGCGCATGGATCATCAAGGTCTCCCCCGTGACCGACACTGAGGCGCTGCTTGACGCCGCCGCTTACGAAGCGCATTGCGCGCAGGAGGGCTGAGATGGGCTCTTACGTTCCCACCACGGCTGCGGAACGGGAAGAAATGCTCGCCGCCATCGGGGTCGACAGCCTGGAAGGGCTGTATAAGGCCGTCCCGCAGGAAATGCTCCTGCGGAGCGGCGGGCTGAACATCCCCGAAGGCCTGAGCGAGCTTGAGGTGCGCGAGGCCGTCACCGCCATGGCCGAAAAGAACAAGGTCTTCAAGACTGTTCTTCGCGGCGCGGGCGCCTACCGCCACTTCATCCCGTCGGTCGTCAAATCCGTCACCTCCCGCGAAGAGCTTGTCACCTGCTACACCCCCTATCAGGCGGAGATCAGCCAGGGTGTGCTGCAGGGTACGTTTGAATTCCAGACGATGATCTGCGAGCTGACCGGCATGGACGTCTCCAACGCCTCGCACTACGACGGCGCGACCGCCGCGGCCGAGACCATCCCCATGTGCAAGGACCGCAAGCGCACGAAGGCTTACGTCTCCGCCTGCGCCCATCCGCAGGTCATCGAGGTCATGAAGACCTACTGCTTCGCCTCGAATACCGAGCTTTTCGTCGTCCCCGCAAAGGACGGCAGAACTGATCTCGACGCGCTCAAGGAAGCGCTCGGCGATGACACCGCGTGCTTCTACCTCCAGCAGCCGAACTACTTCGGCCAGATCGAAGACGCGAAGGCGGCCGGTGAGATCGTCCACGCCGCGGGCGCAAAGTTCGTCATGGGCGTGAACCCCATCGCCTGCGCCATTCTGCCCACGCCGCGCGCGATGGGCGCGGATGTCGCCGTCGGCGACGGTCAGCCCCTCGGCCTCGACACGGCGTTCGGCGGCCCGTTCCTCGGCTTCATGGCCACGACATCCGCCATGACGAGAAAGCTCCCCGGCCGCATCGTCGGCCAGACGAAGGATGTAGACGGCGAGGTTGGCTACGTGCTGACGCTGTCCGCGCGCGAGCAGCACATCCGCCGCGAAAAGGCCAGCTCCAACATCTGCTCCAACCAGGCGTTATGTGCCTTCGCCGCGGGCGTTTACATGGCCGCGATGGGCGAGAAGGGCATGAAGCAGTGCGCGCGGCTCTGCACCTCGAAGGCGCACTATTTCGCTTCTGAGCTCCAAAAGATCGGCTGCACCTTGAAGTACAAGGGTGAATTCTTCCACGAGTTCGTCACCGAAGTCGAATGCCCCAACTGCCGCAAGAAGATCCTCGACGCGCTCGAAGCCGAGGGCATCCTCGGCGGCGCGGAGGTCGAGGGCGGCATCCTCTGGTGCGTGACCGAGCTCGTCTCTAAGGCGCAGCTTGACAAAGCCGTTGCCATCGTGAAGGAGGTGCTGTAAATGAAGCTCATTTTTGAACTTGGCGTCGAAGGCCGCGGCATGACCCTCATGCCGGAGTGTGACGTCCCCGAATATCAGCTTCCCGAAGAGCGCAGCGAGGCGCTGCACCTGCCCCACGTGAGTGAAAACGAGCTCACCCGCCATTACACCGCCCTCTGCAAGCGCATCCATGGCGTGAACGACGGCTTCTATCCCCTCGGCTCGTGCACGATGAAGTACAACCCCAAGATCGACGAGGACATGGCGGCGCTGCCGGGCTTCACCCAGCTCCACCCGCTCCAGCCCATCGAGACCGCGCAGGGCGCGCTCGAGGCGCTGCACACGCTGGGCGCTGAGCTTGGCGAGGTCTTCGGCATGGACGCTGTCACGTTCCAGCCCGCGGCGGGCGCGCACGGTGAGTTCACCGGCGTTCTGCTCATCAAGGCCTATCATACCGACCGCGGCGATTTTAACCGCACGAAGATCATCGTGCCCGACTCCGCCCACGGCACAAATCCCGCAACCGCCGCGATGTGCGGCTTCCAGGTCATCAACATCCCGTCCGGCGCAGACGGCTGCGTGGACCTCGACGCGCTGCGCGCCGCCGTCGGCCCCGACACCGCGGGATTGATGCTGACGAACCCGAACACCGTCGGTATTTTCGATAAGAACATCCTCGAGATCACGAAGATCATTCACGATGCGGGCGGCCTGTGCTATTACGACGGCGCGAACCTCAACGCCGTCATGGGCGTCGTCCGTCCCGGTGACATGGGCTTTGACTGCATCCACAGTAACCTGCATAAGACGTTCGCCACACCGCACGGCGGCGGCGGCCCCGGCGCAGGCGCGGTCGGCTGCAAGGAATTCCTCAAAAAGTACATGCCCGGCCCGCTGGTCGTCGAAAAGGACGGCAAGTACGGCTTTGCATACCCCGAAAAGTCCATCGGCCGCGTGAAGATGTTCTACGGCAACTTCGACGTCGTCGTGCGCGCGCTGACCTACGTGCTCACGCTCGGCAAGTCCGGCATCCGCGAGGCGGCGATGAACGCCGTGCTGAACGCGAACTACATGCGCGTCAGGCTCAAGGATACCTTCACCATAGCCTATGACGAGATCTGCATGCACGAGTTCGTCATGTCGCTCGTCGATCTCCACAAGGAGACGGGCGTCTCCGCGCTCGACCTTGCCAAGGGCATGCTCGACTTTGGCCTGCACCCGCCCACGATGTACTTCCCGCTCATCGTCCATGAGGCGCTCATGATCGAGCCCTGCGAGACTGAGAGCAAGGAGACCATGGACGAGGTCTGCGGCATCTACTGCAAGCTCTTTGAACTCGCGCACTCCGATCCCGAGACGCTCCACACCGCTCCCCACTCCACACCCGTCCGCCGTCTTGACGAGGTCGGCGCGGCGCGCAACATGGTTTTACGGTATCAGTTTGCCTGACGAAGGCAGCGCATATCTCAACATCACGCAATGCCGCCGAAAAGTCGGCGGCATTGCTCTCAAAAAGGAACGAACTATTATGGCTCATTATGAACTCATCGTCATCGGCGCGGGCCCCGGCGGCTACGAAGCCGCGCTCCATGCGGCCAAGCTCGGCAAGAAGGTCGCCGTCGTCGAGAAGCGCGAAGCGGGCGGCACCTGCTTAAACCGCGGCTGCATCCCGACGAAAACACTGCTGCACTCTTCTCAGATCTTCCACGACGCCAAGCACGGCGCACACGCCGGCATCCACACCGACGATATCCGCGCCGACATGACGGAGATTTTTGCCTACAAGCGCGAAATTTCGCAAAAGCTGTCCTCAGGCATTGAATCGCTTTTCAAGACCGCAAAGATCGACTTTCTGCGCGGCACGGCGCTCATCACCGCACCCGGCGCTGTCCGCGTGACGGACGCCGAGGGCGGTGCCAACGACTACACCTGCGACGATATCCTCATCGCCACCGGCTCCGTCCCGTCCCGCCCGCCGATTCCCGGACTTGAGTTCGCGATGACCTCCGACGAGCTGCTTGAGGGGTGCGACCACCTGTACCGCTCCATCGTCATCATCGGCGGCGGCGTCATCGGCATCGAGTTTGCGACGTTTTACGCAGACCTCGGCTGCGAGGTGACCGTCATCGAGGGCATGGACCGCCTGCTGCCCAACATGGACAAGGAGCTCGGCCAGAGCCTCGCGCTCATTCTCAAAAAGCAGGGCGTGAAGGTCTTCACGAACGCGATGGTCCAGAGCGTCGAGAAGACGGGTGAGGATATCGCCGTCAACTTCACCTGCAAGGAAAAGAGCGAGACCGTCTCCGGCGAGGCCGTGCTCTGCGCCATCGGCCGCCGCCCGTACTGCGACGGCCTGTTCGCGGATGGCATTTCTGTCGAGATGAACCGCCGCAGCATTGCCGTGAACGAGCGCTACGAGACGAGCATCCCCCACATCTACGCCATCGGCGACGTCTCGGCCAAAATTCAGCTCGCCCATGTGGCGACCGCGCAGGGCATCGCCTGCGTCGACCTGCTCTACGGAAGGGAAAATCACACATCCATGTCCGTCGTGCCGAGCTGCATCTACTGCCGTCCGGAGATCGCGGTCGTCGGCCTCACCGAGGCCGAGGCCAAGGAGGCGGGCATCCCCGTCAAGGTCGGCAAACACGTCATGTTCGACAACGCCAAGACGCTCATCGCCGACCCGGGCCGCTGCTTTATGAAGTTCGTCGCCCACGCCGAAACACGCGAGCTTCTCGGCGCGCAGCTCATGTGCGAGCATGCGAGCGACATGATCGGCGGCGTCTCGCAGGCGCTCGCCAACCACATGACGGTCGATCAATTCCTGCTGGCCATGCGTCCGCACCCCTCGTTTGAAGAGGCGATGACCGCCGCGCTCGAGGACCTTGCGCAGAAGCTCGGCTGAAAGGCCGCGGATGAAGCTATCGGTCGCCTTTAGACGGGCGATGCCGCTTTTATGCAAAATTTGCGTTGCAGCATACGATGGAGTATGCTACCCTTAAAGTGAAAAATTGCTCTGACGGGGAACGCTTCTTTGAAAGCGGCGCACCGAAAGCGTGATAAGGGAGAGGAGAATCATCCATGAAAAAGCTATTGCCCATCATTTTGACGCTGCTCCTGGTTTGCATTGCCGCACCTTACGCCTCCGCCGCGAATGTGGTGGCTTCGCCGCAAAATCTGTCGGTCGACGGCGTCGATGCGGACTGCGACAAATACAACATCGACGGCAGCAACTATTTCAAGCTGCGCGATCTTGCGCAGCTTCTGAGCAAGACGGGCAGCCGCTTTTCCGTTTCGTTCGATGAGCAAAGCAATGCGGTCACGGTCGTTTCCGGGAAGGAATATACCCCTGTCGGCGGCGAGCTTGAGCGCGGGCGGGATCAGTCCAAAACAGCCGTTGTCAGCAAGCAGTCCGTTTTGATCGACGGAAAGGCTGCGGACGGTCTTTCTGTCTACAACATCGGGGGAAACAACTATTTTAAGCTGCGCGACCTCGGCGATGCGCTCGGCTTTACCGTCGACTATGATGCCGACAGCAATACCGCCATCGTTTTGAGCAAGGGCTCCACGGCGGCCTACCAAAACGCGTTTGAAAAGCTGCTCGAAGACGTGAACGAAAAACGCCGTGCCGATATGGCAAGCGAAGTGACCTTTGACGGGTTTGAGGACTATCTTCAACACCACCGCGGCGAGGTCGAGATCACACAGGCAGAGATCGACAGCCTGATGGACCTGAATCACCCCGGTAAGGCGACGCTCACCCGCGCGGAAGCGCTCGAGGATGTGGACCTTTACTTCCGCGCGCTGCATTACTCCTACGGCGCTTACTATTACTTCGGTGAGGAGAACTTCCAAAAGGCGGAGAACACGATCCGCGCGAAGCTTTCCTCCTGCATGACGATCACAAGGGATCAATTGATCTCTCTGATGTACTCCAACCTGCTTTTCGTTCGGGATGGACATTTCTGCATTGCCGGGCGGTATGAACCGGCCTATGAAAGCAGTGTCCAGTATTTGTACTATTACAGTGACCGCAGCTTCGGCAAGGATGCGAACGGGTATTATCTGCTGGGGGAAAGCGAAAAGTGGTACTATACCTCCTGCGGCAACGCGAACGCGGAAATGCAGCCGTATCTTGAAAAGAGCGGCCGCGTGTGCTATTCCCTGCGCCAGTTCTGCCCTGCAACAGCAGCACATACAACAGACATCATTACTCTGACAAAGGGCGGCGAAACAAAAACGGTTTCGCTCACATGGTCGCTGAGCCAGTCCTATCTGGAAGACGGTTCGCAGGTCCCGGATTATCATTATCTGAAATCAAACGGTATCGCCTTGATAACGATTCGCAGGTTTGACTGGAATTATGAGGAGACAATGGACGAGTTCGTCCGCACCGGTTCTGACCTTAAAAACGCGAAGCTCATCATCATTGATGCCCGCTCCAACAGCGGCGGCGATGAAGACTTTATCAAAAACTGGCTGAAAAGCTACACGGGAGAAGAACCCGAACAGAAAACGATTATCTCCAACTGGGGCACTGCTATGTTCGATAGGACCCAAGCCTACGCGGACCTGGGTGAAGAATTTGCCGCCTTCCGGACAGGCGATAAGGACTATGAGCTGTTTCAGGGAAAGCTGCTGGAAAACAGCACTCCGATTCTTCTTCTGACAGACAGCATGTCCGGCTCCGCCGGCGAGAGCATCGTGACCTATTGCAGGACACTTGACAACTGCCTTGTGATCGGCAGCCCGACGAGAGGCGCGCAGCTGGTCGGAAATGTGAGAGGCTGGATGCTTCCCAACTCCGCCATTGGCTTCCAGTTCGGTCAGGCACTCCACTTTATCTACAGTATGGAAAATGTGGAGGGCAAGGGCTACGCCCCGGACCTGTGGTGCAACCCGAAAACCTCTTTGCAGTCTGTTTTGAACATGGTGGAGCGCTATGACCTCGGCTCTGCCGAGGGCGTGGCCGCCCTGCGCGCCCAGCTGCCGAACATTCTGACCAAGTAGGCAGGCACTTCCCCTTAAATGTCCCACAACGTAGGATGAGTAGAAAGAGAAGCATTCTACTGAACCTGTCTTATGGCCATATACCGCCGTCATCTGAACGCAAAACCGCTCCCGAGATCATCTTGATCTTGGGAGCGTTACTTTCTCTATTATGATTGCTTTTGTGCCCAAAAACAGCCTTTTGCCGGAATGTGTTAGAAAAGTGTTAGAAAAGACTATGTCCTCATATACGTCCCCATTTTGCGTTAAAAGCAAGTAACGCACTTACGAATTCTCTGTATCCTCAACCAATGCTTCACACGGAAAACCGGGCACTTTGTAGCAAAGCACTTTACCCAGCGGATACTTCCCTGAACAGACCGGAAAACTTCTCAGCTCTCTTATGAAGTTCGACATCCTGCTTCGGTGCGCTCTGCCGCCATTCAAAAAGTGCCTCTGTCTGTTCAACATAACGCGAAGGGTAGTCTTCTAAGTATTTACCTTCTGATTTTAAGTATAAACCTTTTAATCTACGAACTGCCATGTTACTTCTCCTTTTTCTCTCTAATATATTTCCCCGCCGATATAGCTACCGACACAAATGGGACGAACATTTTGCTGCCGAGGCATCTAACCTCTGCGCAGTACCTCTTGCTGCAAGGCAGGCACCCAAAACCGGGTGCCTGCCTTGTAAGTTGAGTATTTGCTTTTTTTACTTGCCCTGATAGGCGCGATACAGGAACGTCACGATCTCCGCGCGCGTGCAGTCCGCGTTGGGGCTGAACGTCGTGTTGGAAGTACCGTTCGTCACGTTATTCGCAACCGCCCAGTTAATCGCATCAGCGTAGAACGCGTCGGACTTCACGTCGGTGAAGTTCGCACTGCCGCTCGCAGTACCCTTGAGGGCGCGGTACAGGAACGTCACGCTCTGGCCGCGGGTGCAGGTCGCATCGGGCGCGAATGTCGTCTCAGTCATGCCGTTCGTGATGCCGTTCTCAACGGCCCAAGCAACCGCCTTGGCATAGTAAGCGCTCGCGGGGACATCCGTGAAGCTGCTTGCTGCCTTCGGCTCGGGGCTGCCTGCGGCGCGCCACAGGAACGTCACGATCTGCGCGCGGGTGCAGGACTCGTAGGGGCCAAACATCGTGTCAGACAGGCCGTTGGTGATTCCCTTATCGACTGCCCACTTCACTGCATCGGCAAAGTAAGCGTTCGCGGGAACATCAGCAAAGCTGGTAGCAGCAGTCTTAACGAACTCCGCCTCGACGCTGACCTTGCCGTCCGGCATGACAAAGCTGTACTTGCCGTTGCCGAGATCCTTGAGCTTGAGCGAATCGCCGTTCTTGTCGAGAACCTCAATGGAACCGAGCTCATAGCCCTCGCTGGGCTTGGTCGTGATTGTCACGGTCTCGCCCTTGGAGGCGGTAGACGGGTTGACCGTCACCGTGCCGTGCGGGGTGGAGGGAACGGAAACGGTGTTTCCGGGGGTAACGGAAGAAGTGTGGCGACGGGTCACGGAAACCGTGCAGGTGTCCGTTGCATCGCTATAGTTGCCATTTTCCACGCCGGTGTAGTTGAGTGTAAAGGTATAGTCCACGGTACGGTTGGGCAGGACGGCAGAATATGTATCATCCCCATTATCGGTCACCTCGATGCCGTTGTCGCACGTCACGATTGCCGTGCCCTCACTGGGCACGCCCGTCACAGTCAGCGTGACCTTGCCGCCACCACGCAAAGAATCAGGCTTGGCCGAAATACTCACAGTCGGCTTGGCCTTTGTGATGGTCAATGTGGCGGTCATGTCGCCAATTGCACAGTAATTATTGCTATCTGCAATAGTGAACTTTGCCGTTGCTGTCACGCTGCCTGCATTGGTCAGTTTATTATTCTCATACGCTACGATCACACCTGTGGGCAAAGTACCGCTGATCGTCAGCGTCTTTTCGCTACCATCATAAGTATAGCTGGCATCCTCAAATTTCACGCCGGTCATGTTATAGGTAGCCTTGGTGATGGTGAAGTCATCCGTTGCAGTTACTGCGTTATAGTTCACCGTTTCGGGGAAGGTCGCCTTCACCGTGTAGCTGCCCGCAGCAGTCGGCACCGCATCGCTGTAAGTGCTGTCAGCCGCATCCTTGACCTTGTACAGATAGGTTACGTTGTCAGTACCGTTGGTAGCGCTGGTCGGGACAGGCTTCTTAGCCTCTTCGCCATACGCCCAGTCATCCATGCTGACGGATGCCGTGCCAGTGGCCTTGGTGATGGTCACATTGACTGGGTTGCTGGTTTTGGTGCTGCTACCATCATTCACAACAACCCAATACGTACCACTGTCGGACACATTCTCCAAGGTAAGCATACTACGGTTGCTGCCGTTGTTGGGAATCAGTGTGTCTTGATCAAATTCCAACTTCCCGTTTTTATCGGTGTCCTTGTACCAAGCATAGCTCCATTTGCTGTTTGCAGGAGTAACCCTCAAAGTAATAGGGGACCCATAGGTAACAGAGAACTTATCTGCGGTCAAGGAGATGGAATCTGCCATCGTCCACTTGGCATAGTAGACTTTGCCCGCCTCAGGTGTCTTTACAGCATTATCAGAGAAGTTTGCCTTTTCATGCCACTCGGCAGTGTAGCCGCCCTTGACGACCGCACTAAAGCCATCCCGCTCGCCGACCACAGTGCCGCCGTTGGTGACGGCAACAATGTTGCGCTTATTAGTAAAATCAAATCCGGATTTTGTCTCGCCCGCAACTGTCACCTCGTTAATCGCCTGATATACAGCTTCGCTGCCAACGTAAACCATGGTCACATTGCCGGAAGTGTTGCTGTAGAAGTTTGTAATAGCATTGCTATAACCAGGCGTAGATGTCATGGTTACAGTCTTTACATTAGAAAGGTCAATAACACCTAAATGAGGGACATTGCCAAACGCTGAGGAACCAAACGTTATGTTTTCCTGATCTCCGAAGTACACCTGTTTCAAAGCGCTGCAGCCGGTAAAGCAGTTTACAAGGCTCTCCACATTACCGAGAATGTTGACCGTTTCCAAGTCATTCCAATAGACAAAGGTCGTATTTAAGGACGGCAGGTCTGCTTTGACCGTCAGTGTCTTAATCCCGTTATTGGCGGCCTCGTTATTATAACCTCTCAGTCCGGAGATAGAAACCACCGTTGCCTGCGCTTCGTTTCCGCTTGCGTCTGTAAATGGCAGCGTCTTGGGAATGACCAATCCCGTAGCCGTAGAAGTTTCCGGTTTATTGTAGCCTGTGATTGCAGCGGTTGCGGCAACCGTCGCCCCTTCTACCGTATAGTTTACCGTATAGATGAGCCCTTGCTCATCCTTAAAGGATGATGTGCCACTGGAAACAATTACCCACTTGCCATTTACATAGTGCCAGTAAAAAGCATTGTTCTCATCTGTATCAATATAAACCTTCGTATTCTGGTTTACGCTGGAGTTCTCTGCCAAAGCGGTGCGCATATCTTTCTGCGCATCTTTTGAAACAATAATTTTTGAAACACTCGAGAACGCATTCAAATCAGCTTTCAGATTTGTAACTTTCGTCATATCGATTCTCAGATTCTGATGGCGGGCAAAGGCCATACTGCCAATTTCAACATCTGTTCCGAGGATCGTAATATCCGTCAGCATCGAGTCATAATTATGGTAGTCTTTTCCTCCCAAAAAAGCACTCGGTTCAATGGATTTGACATTTACCGGAACTGTCACTTTGGTAATTTTGCGACTACCGTCCAGATTCGCAAAAGTATTTGCAGCAATCACTGTGACCGCTTTTCCTCCCAATTCGTTAGGGAGCACCAGTACGGTTTCATTTCCCTCATAGCCGTAAATAATTGCATTCTCGCTGTCTACAGCATAGATATAACCATTTTCCTTCTGGTTGTACTCTCCGCCCTTCAAAAGTGCGACTGCACCACTTTGGGTATCGTTCATCAGCTTATTCGCCGCACCCTTGACTTCAGATGTTTTGCAATAAACAACTTTTAACGCCGTATCATTGCTAAACACCAACGTGTCAAAGGTGACATTGGGGCGGTCAAGATTTACCGTGGTCAAAGCGGTATTGCCAAACATGGAACCAAAACCGAAATGCAGTGCCTCCTCACCTGTAAAAGAAACGGTCTGCAAGGAATCATTTTTACAAACAGCGTTGTATCCCAATTCTGTTACAGTATCAGGAACCTTGAATTCTGTCTCTGTCTTTTTGCAGGGATAATAGTAGAGTTTCTCCTGTCCCTTACTATAAAGAACTCCGTCCTTTGCTTCAAAGGAAGTATTGCTTGCGTCAACTGTGAACTGCGTGCAAGCTGTCAGCTGCGCAAATGCACCGGCGCCAATTGTCTTGACGTCCTTGCCCAGTTCCACAGTTGTCACATTCGGCCAGGTAATAAAGGACTTTGCACCAACACCCGTAATGCCGTCACCGATCACGATTTTCGTAACAGAATCTTTCCAACCAGCCCAAGGGTATGCCGTGAACTGATTGCCGGAGGCAGCATCTGTGGAATCATTCAGCACAGGCATTGTACCGCTGCCGGTAAACGTTAGCGTACTGTCAACAAACTCTGCAACAATCTGATTTTCTCCCTGCACCATTGTGATAGTGCTATTATCCACAGATGTTGTAAACGTCCATTTGTTGCCATAAATATCTTCCACCGTCGGGCTTGTGGACTCCTCGCCTTCTTGCCCACTCGTTTCTTCTGCCAAAACCGCCGTAGGCAGAAGACTCAGCACCATGACAAACGTTAATACGCCTGCCAATAATCACCGTTTCATTTCATTACCTCCTAAAGTTTTCTTTATCTTTTGCCCGTCTCCGCGGGCTGGGTTTACTTGGTTTTGCGCTTGGTTCTTCCGGCGCAGACGGGACAGCCGCACTGCTGCACGCCTGCGCGCGAGTAGATGGTGGCTTTCCAGACATGGCCGTAGGAGCACTGCCACCACGCTTTTTTGTGGCTGCCAGCTGTGACCATCTCCGGTGTCAGCGCACCGTTGAGGGTTTCGTGCCATTGCTTCGCGACGAGCGGCGCTGCGGTCGCTAAGTCGTTGAAGCCCGGCAGCACCTTTCGGTTGGCGCAGTAGGGACAACCGCCGCCGCGCTGCACGCGCTGCGCAATCACGGCGTGGTAGGAATGGCCTTTTTCGCATCGCCACCAGACACGGCGGTTCGAGCCCGCGGTGACATTGTTTGGATGGAGCACGCCGTTTTTCTCCTCGTCCCACTGCGCGGCAATGTCGGGGTACAGCGTTGCGAGGTCGTTTTCGCCGGCCAACGCCTGCCGTCCGGTGCAGACCGGACAGCCCGTGCCGAGGGTCGTCCTCGAATACACCGCCGCGCGCCACGAATGGCCTTTCGGACAGCGCCACCAGACTTTGCGCCTTGTGCCGGAGATCACCTGCGTAGGCAAAAGAGGCACGTTTTTTGCCGCATCCCATTCTTTCGCGATCGTCGGATACTCAGCCGCAAGGGAGGTTTCCTCTGGCAGGACGTTCTTTCCCGCACAGTACGGGCATCCACTGCCCTGCGCCCGCGTCTTGACGGCGGAACGGTAGGAATGCCCTTTCGGGCATCTCCACCAGATGAGCTTGTGGCTGCCGGTCGTCACGTCCTGCGGCGTCAGGGGTGCGTTCTTCTCAATGTCCCACTCTGCCGTGAGCAGTGGAAACTGCTTCACCAGGCCGCCCTGTTTAGGCGTAACCTTGCGCCCCGTGCAGTAGGGGCAGCCTGTGCCCTCGCTGCGGGTGTAAACCATGGCCTGCCACGAGTGTCCGTTCGGACAGGTCCACCAGACTCTTTTGTGACTGCCGAACGTCACATCATCCGGCGTGAGTGGTAAATTTCGCTCAAGATCCCACTGGGCAAGCAAAGCAGTCTTTCCCTGTTCCGCGCAAAACGCTCGAAATGTTCGTCGGATCGTCAGCCACCCCCTCACGAAAAAAGCTCCGTTCCAGCAAAGCCGGACGGAGCAGTGACAAACGAATACATCAGTAAGGGTGCAACCGGCTGTCATAGCGTATTCTCCATTCGGAGAGGCGTTAGACCCATCTGGCTTTGCGTCGCCGCCTTTCGACGGTTTTGCCAAAATATGAGATTTTGAGAACGGAATCTATATTCAGTATATGCAAAGGAAGCGAAACGATCTTATCGCTTCCCTTACTCGTAGCAAAATATAGCACAATCTTCCGACAAAGGCAAGGGAAATTATGATTCCAAATATAAATTATGGAGTTTACAGGGGGAAAACGCACTGTAAGCTTGTGCCTCTGCACCCATTTGAGCGTTCTCTGGCGCAGACAGCTCGATCTCTGCATGTGCTTTAGTTATGAACATAGTGGTAACTGTATTCGCTTTATCATTTTTGCGCAACAGAATATAGATTCTGCTGCGCCTATGACACGAGCCTCAATCGTTCGAGCTGTCGCCGGTGCTCTGCCACGCTTGTGACAAGGTAAATGCGCGTCGTTTCGATGCTCGAATGCCCGAGAACATCCGCCAGCTTGACGATGTCCTTGTATGCGCGATAAAACGCCGTCGCGAACAGGTGGCGCAGATTGTGCGGGAAAACTTCCCCTGCGTTGACACCTGCGCGAGCGCACAGCTTTTTCATTTTCGACCAAATTTGATATCTCGACATGGACTTGCCGCTTTTGGCGCGAAAGATCGCGCCGGAGGCGGTTTTTTGCCGCGCGGCGAACTTGAGCAGCTTGCGGCAAAGCTTTGACGGCAGCAGAATGGTACGGATTTTACCTTTCAAAGCAATTTCGGTCTTGCCGTTCTTCGCGGCCTCAACCGTGATGTACTGCACCTCGCTGATGCGAATACCGGTGGAGCAGATGGTTTCCATCAGGAGCGCGAGACCGTGGTCGCCCGCAGCTTCCGCTGTGGCAACGAGCCGTTTATATTCTGCGCGCGTTAACTCCTGTTTGCTATCGCGAAACAGGCGGCGCTGAATTTTTAAGAACCGTGCTCGGCAGTCTGTCCAGCCACAGAAGCAGAAAAAGCCGTTCAGCGCAGCCAGACAAGCATTGATGGTCGACGGCGCGTAGTTACTTGCGCGCAGGTTGTCTTTCCAAAGGTGGATCATCTCCGGTGTGACCGCCGCGCCGCTCAAAAAGGCTGCAAAGCTTAGTAAAGCACGGCGATATTTTTCGATCGTCGCTGCGGCACGTTCTTCGTTTTCGAGTGCTTTCAAATACTCAGCAATTCTCTCGTCGGTCATATAGTATTCCATCGACTGAGAATTTTATTTGACAGCGGCGTTGGTATCACCGAGATTGCGCTGGAGCTGGGCCGGACAGAACCGGCAGTTTATCAGCAGATCGAGAAACTGGACCTGTATGGTCGTAAGCAAAACCCGCAGCGGCAGAGAAGCGGCAAAAAGCCTCCTGAGTGCTTATGTGACCGCTGTGGAAATGATCCGGCATTATGTCCGCTTCGGAAACAGTGCACAGCAAAAAAGGAGAACTGCCATCTTTTCCCTGGGCACCAAGTCGTATATGCCCTGCACATGGACTCTGCACACTGTCATCTGCATTTTGTCGTGAACTCGGTCTCCTTTGAAGACGGCAAAAAGCACTTCAGCGGATTCCATGATCTTTTCCCGGTCCGCGACTTTCTGCAAGAATGCTTTCCGCGTTCGAACGTGCACATTTACCAGTCTTTCCCTGACTCTGATGTTAACCGCTTCGGATGCTCCGACGATGACGAATTGCTGCGGATCGATTAAACTGCGAAAGAGTTGTAAGACTTTTCCTTGCCGCAGGAACCTTTTCAACATTTTCTGCAGCACAAGACCGAATATTCCTATTACACTCTGAATTATGCCGGTTCGGCTGTATTGACAGTCCGCAGTAGGAATGCTACCATGAAATTGAAATCGGGCAAGGAAAGAGGAAAGCGAATGACATTGAATCAATTAAAAGTGGGGAATTCTGCCGTGATCACCACTGTTGGCGGAGATGGAGCCTTGCGCTGCCGCCTGCTGGATATGGGCTTGATCCCGCACACCCGCGTGACATTACAGAAGGTCGCGCCGATGGGTGATCCTATCGAGATCCGCGTGCGCGGCTACGAGCTAACGCTGCGCATAGAGGAGGCTCAAAAAATCGAAGTGGAGGACGAGCCGAAATGATCTTTGCACTCGTTGGAAATCAGAACTGCGGGAAAACGACTCTTTTCAACGCCCTCACCGGATCCAATCAGCATGTCGGCAACTTTCCCGGTGTCACGGTAGACCAGAAGATGGGAGAGATCATAGACGAAAAAGGCTGCTCCGTGGTGGATCTGCCCGGCATCTACTCCTTGCGGCCCTATACACAGGAGGAGATCGTCTCCCGTGACTTTATCCTCAACCAAAAGCCGGACGGCATCATCAACATTGTGGATGCCACCAACATTGAGCGGAATCTGTACCTGACACTTCAGCTGCTTGAGTTGCGGATACCTATGGTGCTGGCGCTGAACATGATGGATGAAGTGCGTTCCAACGGCGGTTCCATCGACGTGCAGAAGATGAGCGCCTCGCTCGGCATCCCTGTCGTACCGATCGCGGCCGCAAAGGGTGAGGGCGTGAGCGAGCTGGTGAATCAGGCGTTTGCTGTGGCTCGGAGCAGAACTCTGCCAAAGGTGACAGATTTCTGCGCGGATGATTCCGCCGTTCACCGTTGTATCCACGCCGTTACGCATCTGATTGCCGATCACGCCGACCGCATCGGTGTGCCGGCTCGCTTCTGCGCAGCAAAGCTGATCGAAGGCGGCGATGACCTTGCCGACCGTCTGGCACTTGATCAAAACGAGCGCGAGTTGCTTGAGCATTGCATCGTGCAGATGGAGAGTGAGGCAGGACTTGATCGCAACGCGGCGCTTGCTGATATGCGCTACACCTTCATTGAAGGCGTGGTGGCATCATCTGTGGTGAAATGCCATGAAAGTCGGGAGCACGCCCGCTCCATGAAGATCGACAGAATTCTCACCGGTCGCTACACAGCCATTCCGACGTTTCTGCTTGTCATGCTGCTGATTTTCTATCTCACCTTCAATGTTATTGGTCAGCGTCTGTCCGACTGGCTGCAAGGCGGGATCGATGGCCTTACCTTTCTTGTAGACCAAGCTTTGACTGCCTATGAGATCAATCCTGTGGTACACAGCTTGATTATTGACGGCATTTTTTCCGGTGTTGGCAGTGTGCTGGTGTTCCTGCCTATCATTGTGACGCTTTTTTTCTTCCTCTCTATCTTGGAAGATACCGGCTACATGGCCCGCGTCGCCTTTGTAATGGACAAGCCTCTGCGAAAGATCGGTTTGTCCGGCCGCAGCATCGTCCCTATGCTCATCGGCTTCGGCTGTTCTGTGCCGGCAATTATGGCAACGCGCACGGTGTCGAGTGACCGTGACCGCAAGATGACGATCCTGCTCACGCCTTATATGAGCTGCTCGGCAAAAATATCAATTTATGCATTTTTTACCGCAGCGTTCTTTCCAACGCACCGCGCGCTCATAATGATCCTACTGTATCTGCTGGGCATTCTGATTGGAATTGCTGCGGCCCTCATCATGAACCAAACCGTGTTCCGCGGAAAGCCCGTGCCTTTCGTTATGGAGTTGCCCAATTATCGGCTTCCGAGCCTCAAGAGCGTTGCGCTGCTGCTTTGGGAAAAGGCCGAGGACTTTTTGCAGCGGGCGTTTACTGTGATTTTTCTTGCTACCATTGTGATCTGGTTCCTCCAGAGTTTTGATACCAGGCTGAATGTAGTTGCCGACAGTGCCGATAGCCTTTTGGCTCTCATTGGTCGATGGATCGCGCCGGTGTTCGCACCGTTGGGCTTTGCGGATTGGCGCTGCGCAACCTCCCTTATTTCCGGTTTTATCGCAAAGGAATCTGTGGTCAGTACGCTGCAGATCCTGTTAGGCGGGGCTGCACTTTCTACGATGTTTACCGGTCGTTCCGTTATCAGCTTTCTGGTGTTCACGCTGCTGTATACTCCCTGCATCGCGGCGGTAGCCACGATTCGACGAGAATTCGGCTCAACGCTGAAGACAGTTGGGGTCGTGATGATGCAGTGCTGCGTGGCATGGATCGTGGCTCTTGCTGTCTATACCTTGGTGGGGATCCTGTGATGCATCTGTTAGATTAGGCCCTTCTTGTCCTCATCGCAGCTGCAGCTATCACAGCTATTCCTGCCGCTTCCTGTCTGCGGTGGGGGTAACACCACGCAGAAGAGTTTGAATATAATCACTTGTTGATAATCCCGCAGCGCGGGAATCCTGTTCTAATTTCTGCCGTTCGGCGGCAGAGAGGCGAACTGTGATACTGGTGCTGTTTTTTGATTTATTCATCGGGTTGTTCCTTTCTTTGCCTTGGCAAGAGGCGCAGATGTCTTACGCCACTTTACCGAGATGTTGCTAAGATGATAAAAAATTACGAGAAGACAGGAAAAAGCCTGATGGAGTTTGTTGCATTGCAACCCCATCAGGTCTTCCAAGTGATGTTCACATTTTTTCCTTCGATCTCGATGCGTTCGATGAATTCTGCGGCGACAAGCTTCTTTTCATCAAAGGATGCCCGTAGAAAATCGAACTGCAGCAGCTGCGGCGCAGGATGAGACACCTCGTGCAGCAGGTGTTCGCGTTCGGCGTGCAGCTTTTCGATCTGTTTGGATATGTACGATGCCGAGATTTCGCTGCTTTCTGCAAGCGCTGTGACCAGACGGTCAATTTTCTGTTCGACGGCCAGAATGGCTTCCGCCTGCGCGTTATCTTCAATAGCCGGAAGCTCGGCGGGACAGTCGTCGATCATGTTCTGCAGTTCATGCGCGTTATAGTCCTCCAGCTCGCGCAGGTCGACGTCGATCGCCGCATCGCAGTTTCCGAAGTTGCTGCGGCCGGAGCAGATGAGCTTGCAGCGCTGCTCAATTTTTACGCAGCTCACTTTGAGCGCGTAGCCGCACTTGGCGCACTTGAGAAGGCCTGTCAGCCAGGAGTACTTTCCCGCATTGGTGCGGGGAAGCTGTGCCTTGTTTGAGAGCTTGTCCTGCACACGCAGCCAGAGCGGCGGGGTCGGTAGTCGTAAATATGTTCGTGATGATCATATCTAAGTATTGCAGAAGCCAGTCAAGAAACATGACGGCACAAAAACTGACTAAGATCACAGCAGGTAAAGAAAGTATCCGGTACAGGATCAACGCGCTGTACTGCCCGATCAACACACCGGTACAGCGAGCACATACAGGAAATTGGTGCCCGTTGATAAAAAAACTCCGGTCTGGACGCTGGTGGCATCCTGCAAATTTCCCAAAGCTCATGCAGGAATAATAGAACTTACTGCTCACGTTCAGTCACCAAGCCAAGAATTTAACAGTGGGACTCCGAACAGGCCAAGCGCTATCACGATCACGGTAGCGAATGCAATAGAGGATAAGCAGTCCTTCTTCTGCTCAGGCGTCAGGAAGTTGATTAAAGGTTCTCCCAGTTCTTTTGATATCTCACTATGAACAGAGGCAAGCCCAAGTGCGGGAAACGCTGCTGTAATATACGCAAAAATTTCAAAATTAAATAGGTACTTTGCAACAATCAATACGAGTGCAGCGGCAACCGCACTTCCATAGATTCCATCAGTTGCAATTTCCCACTTTTTTAACGCATCGGCAAGGGCGATATGAGCTTTTCCGCATTTTTTGCACACCCACCACAATTCACTTTTTGATTCCACTTTAGAGCCTTTGCCGCACAAGCCGCACAACAGTCCAAACGGCCCAAGCAGGAGCATACCATAGCAACCACTTCCCCAACCATAGCTTTTGTTCGTAACGGTAGTTTCGTTCTTTTGCAGAGGGTGGCAATCAAGCTCTCCGCAAAAGGGGCAAACCGTATCGTTATGAGTCTTCGCGGCAGATTCATCCAAGAGTCCCGCCCCAAATACAAGCGCATCTTTTCCTAAATCGTCGTCTGACTTCTGCTCGGGATCTTCGGCCTTGGAAGATAACTCTTGTCCACACTGATGACAGAATTTTGCATCCGCCGTGTTACTCGCACCGCAATTTTTGCAAATGGGATGTGTCGGATCAACAGGGGAATCTTCTGAATGCTGTACATCGTCCGAGCTCAGTTCTTAACCGCATTGAAAACAGAACTTGGATTCGTTGGAGTTGTCAGCTCCGCAATGCTTACATTTCATGGTTTTCTCTCTCCTCAAAAAGTGAAGTATTCTTGATCTCTTTAATCATCTTTTTTATAAGAATAGCTCATATTTGTGTTACCGTCAGCAAAGAATATGTCAAAGATGATTATGATGGGGGCGACACGGTGCGGCTATACACGTTAGACGGCAAATGCAATATCTCCGGCGAGCGGATTAAGTCTGCACGCGCCAAAGCAAAATTGACACAGGATCAGCTTGCGGCGAGGCTGCAAGTAGCGGGCCTGCAAATGGGCCAGATGGCAATCAGCAGAATTGAAAGCGGTAAACGCCTTGTCCCTGACTTTGAGCTTCCTATCATTGCGGAAGCACTGAATGTATCAACAGACTGGTTACTCGGCATAGAAAAAGGATGACCACTTCCGTTTGAAGTGATCATCCTTTTTTATATCCTCAATAAATATGGATTGCGCCCCATTCGTTTTCACGACCTGAGGCATAGTTGCGCAACGATCATGCTATGGCAAGCGGTGCGGTTTTAGCAAAAGATATTTTTTGGTGTTAGTTGCTTGCAGGCATTTAACTTGCACGAAAACGGAATGTCGAAAAATGTTCCTGTCACTTATAGCGCCGTTGACTACCATCCGATTAAACCGGGGCAAGCGGTCAAACCGCCTGCCCTACATTTTCGCCCAGGGCCAGGAGCGTTGACGCTCCACGTTTCTTTTCGTCCTCCTTCTCCGGCTCCAGGTAAATGCTCTGGAACTCGTCAAAGGCTACATTAAACTCAACATCTATCTCATAGTCCCGTTTGACGTGTACGGCCTTTACAAACTGTGCCGCAATCATTTTCTTTGCTTCAAAGGTGCATTTGTCGTACAACTCGGCCCAGTTCATCAGTTGCGCGTATTCCTCTTTCACCTGTTCGGCCCCGGACACCAATTCACGCAACTCCGCTTCTGCTTCTTTCACCTGCTGTCCCAATTCTTTGAGTTGCGTAATGGTCTCGTCCACAATGCTGTTTAGAAAGTCCACATTCAAGCGGCTGTCGCCTCGAATGACACGGAGCGTTTCAGCCCTCAAGTCCTGATAGTCCCTCTGCTTCTGCTGATACTGGCCGTTCAGCAGGTTCAGCTTTGCCTTGGCGATTTCTACCTCCCGGCTCTGCTGTTCCCGTATCAACGCTTGGGGCGGGGCCGTTTTAATGCGTTCAAACTGGATGCGGATGATTTGATCCACAAGGTCGTCCAGCTTGGCCGCGCCGTAGCCTGACGGCCCATCACACCCGCCGGGGTGCTGAATGTTATAAGAGCATTGATAGCGGGCGTAGGTCTTGTTGACTACGGTGCCGTCCTTCTTCTGATACTTCCGTCCGCTGGTCGCCAGCGTCAGCCGCTTGCCACAATGGCCGCAATAAACATTCCCCACCAAAAGGGATTGCCCTCTGGTATTGAGTGGGATCTCCTTGTGGGCGGTGCGGGGCTTTGCCCGGCTCTCTATCATCTTCTGCGCCCTCTCAAACAGGTCAACGTCGATGATTTGAAGCTCGGTCAATACATTTTCTGACCTACTCTCACCGTTGCAGAGGATACCGATATAGAGGGGATTTTTGATAATGCGGTTAATGCTGGTGGTGGGAATATTGCCCCCCTTGCGATTGCGGAAGCCCTGCTCGGCCAGATACCGGGAAATGCGCTGGGAGCCGTAGCCCTCATAGACATACTTCTGGAAAATCACTTTAACAACTTCGGCCTCGTCGAGGTCAATGGCAAGGTCGCAGACCTCTTTATTCCGTTTGTTTGTGCGGCCCCGATTTTCCAGGCGGTAGCCGTAGGGGACGATGCCGCCGGTATAATAGCCTTCCTCGGTCAACTGGCTAATGCGGGTCTTGACACGGACAGAGGTTTTAATGCTCTCCCCGGAGGCTTGCCAGTAGCGTATGTAGTTCAGCAGTTTATCAACGTGATTATCGAAACGCTGTTGTCCCTCCATCGCGCTCCAAACCTCGATGCCGTTCTTCACGAACCACTCCACCACAAAGGGAGTTTCATCGTCCTTTCGGCCCAGGCGGTCAAACATGAATACCAGCAGAATATCAAACTCGCCTTGCAGGGCCATCCGCTGTATCTCCTGTACTGCGTCCCTTTTCTTGGCCGAGACCTTGAAGCCGGAAACACCTTTCTCGGAAAACTCCTTGACGATCTCCCATCCCGGTTGACGCTGGACAAACTCACGGCAAAACTGCTTTTGCATGGGAATGTCGTCTTTTTCTACCTGTCCCACCGTGGAAACACGGTAAAGACATACCACTCGTTTTAAGACATTTTTCGCAAGTTGGATGATTTGTTCCGCCATATAGATTACCTCCTGTTCTGGCGGTGCTATATGGCGGCCAGTTCTATTTATTTTTCAAGGTGCCATCTACACCATTATTATCTCATATTTCACCAAAATATGCAAAAAATCAGTCTTTTTGAGTGGAAACGCTATTGATAAGCACGTCCTTGATGGCCTGGAGCGCCGGGGGATTTTTATCCCCGCTGTATCTGACCGTGACCTTATGACCATCGACAAAAAGCACCTGGGCCTGCGGGCCTTTATCGGGCAGGGCCGCAAGTGGAGCCGCTTTGTTCATAAGCATAACTTCCCTTCTGTAAAATGGCAGGGCCGCACCCTCATGCGGATGCAGCCCTGGTATAAATGCCGTTCTATCCAAACCCGTTCCTGCCCCTGCACATCATTCAGCGACGTATTGCTCCCCTTGGCGCGCAAATGCACACTTTCCCGGAAAGGCATATCCTGTTTGGCCGGTCATGCAATTTTCAAGGTACAAGGGGGTCTGCCTTATGTTGTAGCAGATAGAAGGGCTGTCGCCAGCCCGCACAGGCCCGCCGGGTGCGGTGGGCTTGGGCCGGATGGCGGCGGTGTCGAAATGTGTCTCAATTTGAGACGTATTTCTCCGGCCCGGCTGGACAGGCTGCCAGCCGGGCCAATGAAAAGGTCATGCTACCTTGAAGGTCAAGATTCCAGCGATCAGCTTGATTTCCAGACGCCGCCGCATGGTCTCGTCCACGCAGAGATAAACATTCCCCATCTCGTCAAACAAGCGGCGGGTGGACAGCTTGGCGATATAACCCTCATAGTGCCGCAAGACAGCGGCGATAGCGTCAGGATCGCCTTGGGTGGCCGCTTGGATGGTAGCATAGGGCAGGAGCTTATAGCGGGGGGTGCGGAGTTTCTGCTGCTTACTGTTTGTGGTATTCATATCCGTTTTCCTCCATGATCTTCCGTAGTTGTTCCAACGTGCTTGTACGGCGGTATTGCACCGTGGAGCGATTAAGACCGAGCCGTTTGGCAATTTCCACATCTGTCATTCCCAGCAGATAGGCCAGCAGAACAATATCACGCCGCTCTTTTGAAACAGCGTCCAGCGCCCGCCCCAGGTTGCCGTCCGAGATTTCCATATCCATTCCGAAAAGACGGAATACTCTCCGTTCCGGGGCATAGGTATCTATGTATTGAAGCTGCCGCCGTTCCTCCGGGGTGAGGTCAGAGAAAACAACCTCCTGTTGCTCCTGCCTGGAATACTCCAACTGGATATTTACTGCCTCGTTCTTGACCACCCGCTTACAAAAGGCGTCAAAGGCGTGTTCCTTGTTTTGCTCCATACTCATGGCAATACCTCCCGGCCGGAGAAGGGCTTTATTTGCCCCTCTATCCTTATTACAAGTGGAAGGGGGTGTTTTGCCAAACCGCGGCGAAAGTAGTGGGCTTTCGGCAAAAGGTTATCTATTGTGCTGCATTTCTCACCCCGCCCGTGAGAAATGGCCGGAAATGCCATTCTGTTTGGAAGTTGGTGGAACTGTGTCGAAATGGAAAAGGCCGCCGTCCCTTGCCTTGGGACGACGGCCTTCTCATGGTTTGCTATCATTCGTGGAGTTTTCATGTAAAATGCTCCTTTCCAGTAAATACCAGCATTTTACATTTCAATTCCTACAAAACCCCTACAGAGCGACTTCATCATCGCTATAATTATCGCAAATTTCGCTATGATACGCCGTAAAGCGATACCCGATTCGGGAGACGGTTTCGATGTAACGGGGGCAGGTAGGGTCTGTTTCGATTATTTTTCGCAGAATAGCAATAGGGCCAGACACACCTCGCTTATAGCTTCCCTCCATTCCCCAAGCGTGTTCACATATCTGTTCAGAGGTTAGTACAATGTTGATATTCCGCATGAAGTACAGCAGCAAAGAGAACTCACGGGGTCGCAGGTTTACGGACTGCCCCCGGACTTTTACCATACGACGGGGCGGATCAATAAAAATGTCTCCGGCTTGGAAAGAAGCTGCTTCTGCGTTTTCTGGATTGTTGAAATGATTGTACTCTGTGTAACGCCGCAACTGGGAAAGTATTATGTCCGCAATCAGGAATGGCGCTTGTTTGCTTGAAATACATATATCCACACCATGATGTATTAAAGAGTGCAAATCACGCTCCGGGGTATCAGACAGAACGACTATCGGAACGAATGTGACCCGCCGGACGCTGGGTAGCCAGTCAACTTGCAGGATGCTCCGCAGATACTCCAAATCCACAACCAGCAGGTGGAATACCTGTTGAATCAGCAGCCGGCTGGCATCTTGTACAGTCAGCGATGGAGTAAAGCGCAGATTGGATGTGAGCAAAGTCTGTATATTGGAAAACAATTCGTCTGTCAGTCCGATTGTTAGGGCGCTGTACTCCATTCAGATATTCCCCCTTTCTGAAATGTGTCTCAAGTTGAAACGCATTTTGACATAATTTGCAATCAAGTTTTAAGAAACGCGGAGGTCTAAAACGGCTTGTTAAAGACCTCCGCCCATATCCATCAGTGAGAACTATTTTGATGAAAAGATATTATTATTTATCTCCCAATTCGCTTTCGTGTTTCCAATGTCTTTAAGCTCAAAATTAGTGCATATTTATGGAGCCTCTGATTAAATAGTCATCCGCAGCAGCGCAAAATGAGATAAAATAGGGACAAGAAAGGCGCAGGTGGTGTACAGAATGAAACAGGAAACATTTACGGACGTGGAATACAGCTGCCGGAAGAAGAAAACAAAGCGGGAAGAATTTTTGGAAATCATGGATGAAATCATCCCGTGGGACGAGTGGGTAAGAGTCATTGAGCCATACTATCCATCCGGAAAACGCGGACGCCCACCGATGGGGATCGAGAAAATGCTGCGGATGTATTTGCTTCAAATCTGGTTCAACCTGTCTGACCCGGCGACGGAGGACGCGATTTACGATAGCTATGCCATGCGTAGATTCACAGGCATCGACTTCATGACGGGGGATGTGCCAGACGAGACAACACTGTGCAAATTCCGGCATTTGTTGGAGGAGAACGGGCTGAACAAGCTGTTTTTCGATGCAATCAACCGGGTAATGGTGAAGTCGGGCCACATGATGAGGGGCGGCACGATTGTGGACGCGACGATCATCAATGCGCCCAGTTCCACGAAAAATGCCCGGAGAGAGCGCGACCCGGAGATGCATCAGACAAAGAAAGGCAGCGAGTGGCGTTTTGGGATGAAATGCCACGTTGGTGTGGACGCTGGCACAGGGCTTGTTCATACCATGACGGTCACGGCGGCAAATGACCACGATATCACACAGGCGGCAAGTCTGATCCGTGAAGACGATGAAGTTGTCTACGGGGACTCAGGCTATCTCGGCGTTGAGAAAAGGGACGAAGTAAATAACGATCCGCACCTTTCAGGCATCGACTACCGCATCAACCGCCGCCCGAAGAGCCTGCCCAGGGTATCCGACAACGCCATTGATTGGGAAAGATTTATCGAACACCGGAAGTCCTCCGTGCGCTGCAAGGTGGAACACGTTTTTCGGATCATCAAGTGCCTGTTTGGTTACAGAAAAGTCGTGTACCGGGGCCTGCGAAAAAACGAGAACCGTCTGTACGCAATGTTTGCCTGCGCCAATCTGTATATGCTTGCGAGGGCTGGGCGAAAACTCGCCGCTTCCTGACGAGGGGGTATTGCGCCCTTTTTTGCCCCAAGAGAACGCAATGGAGAAGGTATATGGAGCAAAACGCTATGAAAATTGGCATATGCTACAAGTTTTCACCCGCAATTCCCTCCTTGAAGTTTTAAATGGTTGATTTGCTCAGAGTTTCCTTATAAATTTTGTCACTAAGATGATATATAGGCTTATTCTGCAAACGAGAATTTATCTTTTGCCGGGCCGCATTTGCTGTGCATCCGGATATTCATCCATACACATCATGTATAGAAACTCCAAGTCATCACTGTGTTCCTCATCGCGTTCCTTGTAGTCTAGCTTTTTTAGCAACGACCATTGAAAAGAGTCGGGGTTATCAGTAAAGGCTTTTTGCATCTCGCGATTTGGCCAAATTCCAAGCTGCAACTGAAACAGGGAACTGTTGTAATCAGACTTGGCATCTTTTGAGACTGCTATCCACATTTTTTCGCCATTCTGCCAGCAGACAATCCCCATGTCGGGCTTTCGTTGGTCATACTGCGCACGAAGCGCTTTCTTCTTTTCTTTGTCCATTACAATTCCAACCTCATATGAATAACTTCTTGAAACCCTGTCTTACGAGAATTAAAACCTTTCGGATTTCTGCCATATTCGATAAATCCAGCTTTTTCATACATGGAGAATGCCCTTACATTTTCAGCAACTACACTCAATTCAAGCTGGCTATATCCCGCAGTTTTAGCGCATTCAATACATGAAGTCATCAATGCTTGTCCAATTCCAAGTCCCCAGAACTTTTTCAGAACGCTAATACCAAATTCAGCACGATGCCGCACCTTGTATTTCGCCCCTACTGCCTCGATTCCAGCAGTCCCTATCACTGCGCCATCAATTATAGCAATAATCTCGATTTCATTTTCACTATTTTCCTTCTCTTTCAGAATCCGGCTTTCCTGTGCTGCATCAAAAGTGTTTTCATCGGGATATGTAAGTAAATAGTCGGTTTGGGTATGAGTTAAATTGAAGTTATCTAACACAAGCTGTCCATCACTTTCAGTTGCATTTCTCAAACAACATTCCATACCATTCTTTAATATTATTATTTTGTTATATCTCATAGCTGCTCCTTTACTGACAACTGCCTTCAAAGTCAGCTTCTTCATCTATACAATATTCTAAGCAAAAAAATGTTTTCTCATTTCATATTGTTTAACAAATACACTAAATTTCAACTTCTTCAAAAAAGCGTTCAATGCCTGATCTCGTTCATCCACATTTATTACTCTCATCTCTAAACTCTTTGTTTGTTTAAGTAAATCTAACAAAATCTCTGTGGCAACTCCCATTCTGCGATATTTGGGATGTACCGCTAACTGTACAATATCTCCTTTCATTTTGTCCACAATACCATATCCAATCAAGTTTCCATCAAATTTAACAATCGTATAGGAAAAGGATTTAGCGATTGCACAAACAGCATCTTTTGCGTTTTGCCATGAAGGTGGATAAGACCAAAAATCTTTGACTGCTGTCCATTGATCATCTTGTAATTTTTCTGGATGTTCCAGTTTCCACACTTTATATACGCCCGGTTCTTTTATCTTGCCCGTCAGTTGGTAACAATTCAATATTCTGTTAATTCGAAATCCCTGCTTTTTATATAAAGTAAGCGCCTTCTCATTATCCTGAATCACTTCCAGTTGATACACGCTGATTTTATTTTTTATACATATAGTTCTAACCAGATTCAATAACTCCCCCATAATTCCTGTTCTCCGAAAATCGGGGATAACTCCTGTTCCGAGGTCATATACTGTCTTTTCGTTATCCCAATCTCTCACTCCATTCAAGATAAAACCGACAAGCGTTCTATCTGCAAAGGCTCCAACTGAAACCGCAGGCATAAATCCATTTCTTTTCAGCATTGTTTCAAAAGATTTAAAAGGCATATCAACTGAAACCTGATAATCAGAAAACGCCTGTGTAAACGCTTCGTATATACAAACGGAATCTGTATTTTCTAATGTCCGATATTCCATATTTTCTCCTAGAATGTCATATTTACTCTATTGGAAGATTGTGCTGCTTCAAAAATGAGAGCTTATCCCAATAGCCTCGTTGGAATAGAATTTTCCCATTCACTACCTGAAAAAAACCACACCCCCGTAACCCCAATGGATCACGCCATTCAAGGATTGACCATTGCCCATCTTCAAAAATATTTTCCACAATACAAACCATTTTTGCAGTTGAAAACTCATTTGCAAACATTTCTCTAATAGCCACAACTCCTACAACAGGTTCATTTATAACTTGATGGTTTGTTGCATTATTATCATACAGACTAACAATCATGTCTACATCACCAGCATTAAAAGCGTCTACCCATTTTTTTACTACTTCTTTCGGACTTAACATATATTGTTATCCTCCTTTTTGATTAAAAATACCATTGGTTTATATTTGTCATTTTCTTGGAAAAGAGTTCAGCAATACTCCGGGCTGGTGCAACCTATTCATCTTGCTATTAACTATCACTGCTGACATTGCAAATTTAATTTATACTACTATTTTGAATTTACTTCATTTAAGACAATTACTGGTTCATTCATGGCAGATATTCCTCCTTGTAAAAATTGTATTTCAACATATTCAGGATTTCTTCAAATTCTTTCATAATACCATCATAATCTGCCCCGTTTTCCAACCGAACGGCCATCCCCTGCGCAAGCATCATAAGCATCTGAAACATCAGCTTTGCGTCCCCTGGACGTTTGAATTTCTTGTAATCTTCTTCGTGCAAGGCCAATGCTTCTACATATTTTGTATTTTCCGGAGAAAGCAGTACCCCCTTTAATTTCGGTGCGGGTTTTACCGCCGCACTTGCAATAAATGACCCAATATGCGGGTGCTGTTTCAAATTCTCCACTTTCATCACACTGGCCTCCCACACCCGATCAAAGAAATCAGTGTTTTCCTCCAATGTGTTTGCATCATAGGCTTGTTTCATTTGGGCTGTGCAGTAGTCAAGCAAATACTGATAGAGAGCCTGTTTACTACCAAAATACTGAAAAATGGACGCTTTTGAGATACCTGCCGCCACCGCAATATCATTGATTGACGCTTTTTCGTATCCATGTTTTGCGAAGCAAGCCAGAGCTGCATTACGTATAGTATTCTGTTTTTCGTTTGAAAGAGCAAAAAATTTTTCCATTATACTTGCCTCCAAAGTTAATATTTCTTTCAATTTTTTCTTTTACTATTGAAACACTTACCTCAGCAGATACCATCTTTGTAATTATTTTCTATTTTAGCATAAAATCTGCCCATTCGCCTTTATAGTCACTTAAATGCTCGTTCCAGTAAAATAGTCTGCTTATATACTTTTGCTTACGTTTTTCAACTGTTTCAATGCAACAGTCTATTCCAAGTCCAAATATCAGATGTGCCTTCATAAACAAGAAAATATTAGCTTTTGAGTTCATTTTCAATGAGATAATTCGCAATTTCAAATGCTTTTACTCGCCTTCTTGCCAATGTAATCTGCGACTTATATCTTCCTTGGTTTTCTTTGGATTCAAAAGTCTTTATTGTTTCTCTTAGTTTATGAAGCGTTGAGTCAATTTGCCTTTTAGCCTCGTTCAAATCATCTCTTGAAAACTCCATGTTGCTTTCCTCCTGAGATAACCGAATCGGTTTTTTCGGACAGTATATCATATATGACCGAATCGGTCAAGGCATTTTGCGCAACTACAATTTTACATTATTATAACTATCCTCAAGCTAGAGCAGGCTCTAACGCAAATAAAAATGCGTCTCAACTTGAGACGCATTTTTCAACATTCTCCGCAGCATATTAAAATCCGCTCCACACTGGTCTTTGACGATATAGAAATGCCTGTGTGTCTTGGCAATCCTCTACTGTCAGATCCCGCAGACGTTTTCGAGACTTTGATAGGAATAGTTTGCTTCTCAGCAGCGGGCGGGCCTGATGTGTTTCCACAAGATTATCTACAAGGAGCGCACAGGCGTAACATTCCGGCTCATGTTCTTGGACATGCCAGTAAAAGTAGTTGGTATGGAACGGGCAAAACAGGCAACAGCTTGCCTTGGTTGCCAATCCCCATACATCCTTATTGTAGGTGTAGCAGTCGGGCCGTGTCCAGCCCATATCCACCAGCGGATATTTGGGGAATCGGGTAAAATAATTTCTTGCTTTTTAGAGCGTACTATGATATACTGCTATTATCCTGATTTGAGGAGTCTATCAAATATGCGGCAAGGTATTCTTAAATAAAATTTGATAATGGGCGCAAAAATGATTGCCCCTTGCAGGGGCTTAGTTTTTGTACCCAATTTAAGAATACTTTTGCCTTTTTAGTAAATATCGTGACGGAGAGCGGCTCATGTAAGCCGTCATACTTCTGTGTATCCGAAGTCATGATCCCCAGCGGTAAAAGTATTAGCCGCTGGGGATTTTTGCGCCCATTTGGGCCTTGTATGGAGGATAGACATGAACATTATCAATATCGGGATTCTTGCCCATGTAGACGCTGGAAAGACAACCTTGACGGAGAGCCTGCTATATGCCAGCGGAGCCATTTCAGAACCGGGGAGCGTCGAAAAAGGGACAACGAGGACGGACACCATGCTTTTGGAGCGGCAGCGTGGGATTACCATTCAAGCGGCAGTCACTTCCTTCCAGTGGCACAGATGTAAAGTCAACATTGTGGATACGCCCGGCCACATGGATTTTTTAGCGGAGGTGTACCGTTCTTTGGCTGTTTTAGATGGGGCCGTCTTGGTGATCTCTGCTAAAGATGGTGTGCAGGCCCAGACCCGTATTCTGTTCCATGCTCTGCGGAAAATGGACATTCCCACCGTTATCTTTATCAATAAGATCGACCAGGCTGGCGTTGATTTGCAAGGCGTGTATCAGTCTGTTCGGGATAAGCTCTCCGCCGATATTATCATCAAGCAGACGGTGTCGCTGTCCCCGGAAATAGTCCTGGAGGAAAATACCGACATAGAAGCATGGGATGCGGTCATCGAAAATAACAATGAATTATTGGAAAAGTATATCGCAGGAGAACCGATCAGCCGGGAAGAACTTGCGCGGGAGGAACAGCGGCGGGTTCAAGACGCCTCCCTGTTCCCGGTCTATCATGGCAGCGCCAAAAAGGGCCTTGGCATTCAACCGTTGATGGATGCGGTGACAGGGCTGTTCCAACCGATTGGGGAACAGGGGAGCGCCGCCCTATGCGGCAGCGTTTTCAAGGTGGAGTATACAGATTGTGGCCAGCGGCTCATCTATCTGCGGCTATACAGCGGAACGCTGCGCCTGCGGGATACGGTGGCCCTGGCCGGGAGAGAAAAGCTGAAAATCACAGAGATGCGTATTCCATCCAAAGGGGAGATTGTTCGGACAGACACCGCCCATAAGGGCGAAATTGTCATCCTCCCCAGCGACAGTGTGAGATTAAACGACGTATTGGGGGACAACACCCGGCTTCCTCGTGAAAGGTGGCGCGATGCCCCCCTCCCCATGCTGCGGACGACGATTGCGCCGAAAACGGCAGCGCAAAGAGAACGGCTGCTGGACGCTCTTACGCAGATTGCGGATACTGACCCGCTTTTGCGCTACGAGGTGGATTCCATCACCCATGAGATCATTCTTTCTTTTTTGGGTCGGGTGCAGTTGGAGGTTGTTTCCGCTTTGCTGGCGGAAAAGTACAAGATTGAAACAGCGGTGAAGGAACCCACCGTCATTTATTTAGAGCGGCCGCTCAAAGCGGCCAGCCACACTATCCATATCGAGGTGCCGCCCAACCCGTTTTGGGCATCCATCGGACTGTCTGTTACGCCGCTCCCGCTTGGCTCCGGTGTACAATACGAGAGCCGGGTTTCCCTGGGATACTTGAACCAGAGTTTTCAAAACGCTGTCATGGATGGTATCCGTTACGGTCTGGAGCAAGGCTTGTGTGGCTGGAACGTAACGGACTGTAAGATTTGCTTTGAATACGGGCTTTATTATAGCCCGGTCAGCACGCCGGCGGACTTTCGCTCATTGGCCCCGATTGTATTGGAACAGGCATTGAAGGAATCAGGAACGCAGTTGCTGGAACCTTATCTCTCCTTCACCCTCTATGCACCCCAGGAATACCTTTCCAGGGCTTATCATGATGCGCCGAAATACTGTGCCACCATTGAAACGGCCCAGGTAAAAAAGGATGAAGTTGTCTTTACTGGCGAGATTCCCGTCCGCTGCATACAGGCATACCGTACTGATCTGGCCTTTTACACCAACGGGCGGAGCGTATGCCTGACGGAACTGAAAGGGTATCAGGCCACTGTCGGCGAGCCGGTCATCCAGCCCCGCCGTCCAAACAGCCGCCTGGACAAGGTGCGCCATATGTTCAGTAAGATCACTTGATACGCCACAGCGAGGAAGTGTAGGTTTGTCAAACATATTGGACAGAGAACTCATTGGGAGAGAGACAGGCAAACAAAGTTGTCTATACATCCCAGGAATATACAAGAGATTGTATGTTCGAGCGCAATAGACACCTGGCAGATTACAGCAGCGTGTGTATCTGCTATCTGAATAAGCCATCTGGTGGCAAAGTATACACCGTTGAGTATGCGAAAAAACTTATCAATCTTGCAGAAAAATAAAAAACAGGCCCCGTACCAGCAAATTTGCCAGTATGGGGCCTTAAAACGTGTCTCAAGTTGAGACGCATTTTCCGACGATTTTCGTGGGATGGTCGGCTGCCTTATCCCAATATGGCCGCTGTAATTTTGAACTGTCTGCTGAATGTCCTGGGCGTAACAATCTTATCATCGTTTCCATCCTCTGCGCCATAGAACAGGGCCACTCTACCGGCGCAAGTGTTTGCCATCCCCGTTTTTCCAGTCAGACATTCCGTAATTTCAACAGTGTGGGCAATCTGCTCCGCTGTTATCAGCTTTTCATATTCCGTCATGGCCCGCCTCCTGTCAGTCAAAAATGTCCGGCCTGCCCACGGCGGTAAAGCCGGACACGGAAAACTCGGTAATAACAACATTATTCTGTCCACTGGCACAATGGCAGACCAACAGCTTTCCAGCCTCATTTCTGCCAACGATGATCCCGATATGGCTATCGTCAGGATAAAAAGCCAGGTCTCCGGGTTGGGCCGCGCTCTGCGAAATATCGGTACAGTATCGGTGCTGCATGATAACACCCCCTCCGTGGCCTATGATATAGCCCAGGCTGTTGTTGAACGTCCAATCAACAAAACCGGAACAGTCAAGCCCGAAGGGGCGGTAGGTGCCTGTGGTGGAGCTGCCAGCGGCCCACACCTTGGTAAGCTGCCCCCAGCGGGAGTCCCAGCCAATGGCGCGGCTCTTTCCGCCCCAAAAGTAGTTGACTTTCCCTACAAGCTGAAGGGCAGTCTGTACGGTGTCCCGGCGGGCCTGTTCCAAATCAGCGGGCAAGGCCGCCAGCACCTCCCGTACATCCGCATTTGTGATGGCAAGGCTCCCGGCCAGGGAGGACAGCGCGGCCCGGTCTGCCAGCAATTCATCCAGGGCGGAAATCTGATAGGCGGTGAAACCGTAGGCCGTTTTCATGTCCTCGGCGGTCTTGGCGGTGATGGTGAGGTGCAAAATGCGTTCCGTCCAGCTATCATCCGTATCATCGTCCGGGTCGCTGTCCGGGTGGTCGATGGTCTCCACCGTTGAGGTCAGGGCCGTCATATCCCAAAAGGTGGCGGTCAACTTGCTCACACGGTCAGCGTCCAGGGTGGCCACGTCAATACCGTCCTCCGCCCCGGCGTACCGGGCGGCGAATACGGCCAGCACGTCGGGCCAGTCAGCGGCGGCGCCGGTCACATCTATACTGTCATAGTCCCCGGCCTGCAATTCCTCCAGCTTGGTATTATAGGCCACGTTCACCGTCCCAACGGCCTCGGCCACGGAAACGGTGTCCGGGGCGCTGCGTTCCTCGGCAAAGAACAGGCCAAAGGGCGAGTTGGCGACGGCGGCGATAATAATGACCACTACCAGCACGATCAAAAGGATGCCGCCGCCCACCAGCCCTATAAGAGAACTGACCAAGGAGGCGACAGCCTTTGTCACAGCCTGCACTACTCGTCTGGCCGCCGCTGTGTTTTTCGCCGCTTTTCCCGCCCGCTTCACGGCCTGTTGGGTCATACGCCGCTGGGCGGTCTGTCCAGCGGCCCGGAGGGGCCGGGGCGACGCCTTGAAGGGCGTCCGGGCCGTCTTGGGCGCAAAGGGTGCTTTGGCATAGGCGATACCCCGGCGCTTGGGTACGGGGGCTTTGGGGCTGGCCCTGCCCCGTGGGAACTGCCGCCCCTCGCCGGGGACGGTTTTGGTGGTCTGGACGGCCTGGGTACTCTGTGCGGCCCTGCCTGCGGAAGTTCCCGGCTGGCTGGAAAGGCCCCGCCGCTGGACGGTCTGCATGGGCCGGGTGGGAATGTTGGACGATACCGGCCTCTCCCGCCCCCTCCCCTGGGGCGCTGTGGGGGGCCGCTGGCCGGGCCGCTCCATCCTCTGGCGGCTGGGGTCTGGCCCGGCCTGTCGTACTGTTCCAGGCGGCGGGGCTGGCCGGTATGCCCCCCGCTCTTTGATGATGGGTGCCTGCGGCTGTCCCTTGCCGCTCTTAATGGCGCTGGCAGGGCGCTCCTTGATGGTCTGGACAGCCTGGGGCGGCTGGTCGGCTGTCCGTGGGGGCGTTTTGCCGCCGCTGGCCGCTTCCGCCTGCCGGGTCTTGATTTGCGCCGTCCTCTCCTTGGGAGTAGCGGCTGTGGGCCGTTCCTGGGCTGTTGGCGGCCCCTCCGGGGGCGGCGGGCCGTCCGGCCCCGGTGCCTGCTTGGTGGCCTCCTGTCCAGGCTGTGGTTTCTCCTTGATGCGTCTGTCACGCTGGCGGGAACGGTGGGGCTGGGTATGGACGGCCAGCTCGTCCGCCACAAACTGCCCGCCGTCCTCCAACTGGTCGATGGCCTGGGTGGTCTCGCTCTCCCGCCCCTCCTGGCGCTGGTCAAACTGGCGGAGGTACTTGTCCTTCATCAGCTTGGCCGCCTGCCTGGGGGCAAGGGCAGGCTGGGATTTGCTTTTCGTCCCCTTGGCCTTGCCTGTCTTGGGCTTTTCCTTGATTTTCTTCATGTTGTTCTCCATATAAAAAAGAGGTCGAAATGCGTCTCAAATTGAGACGCATTTCGACAGGATTTTTACTTGTCACCGGGGGTAGTGGTCATCAAGCGGTAAAGTTCCGTGTCCCTGGGGAACTCGTTGGCGAAGGGGACGATGGAGCCGCCCACCCGGATCAGGCCGTGACCGGCCTCGGCGCTGGTGATGTAGGACATTTGGTTTGCGGAGATGTTCAGCAGCTTGGCAAGCTCCGCCCGGTCGGTGGCCGCCTGGTTCAGCAGCACCAGAAACTCACTGTTGGCGAACATGAGCCGGGCGGTGTCGGAGCGCAGACATTCCTCTACGTTCTGCGTGGCGGCGGTCATGGCGGCGGCATACTTGCGAAACCGCTTCCAGCACTTATAGAGGAACTGCGCCGAATAGTGGTAGCGGAAGAACAGATACACCTCATCCACGAATACCCATGTGTACTTCCCGGCCAGCCGGTTAGCCGCCACACGGTTTTGAATGGTCTCCAGAGTGACGTTGAGAGCCGTCGGTTTCAACTGTTCTCCCATTTCATACAAGTCAAAGGATACGATGCGGTTGGCAATATCCACGTTGGTCTCATGGGCAAACATATTCAAGCTGCCCTCCACGAAAAGCTCCGACGCGAGGGCCAGCTCCTGGGCCTCCCGTTCCTCCTGCCGCTTGACCTCGTTTCGCCAGTCGGACAGGATCGGCTGACGGGCCTTGCCGCCGCTCTTGATTAGGTCGTGGTACACATTGGCGGTACAGCGGTCAATGATGGACTTGTGGAAGGCCCCCAACTGGCCCGCGCCCATCTGCTGCTCGCAAATGCTCATCATCAGCTCGGACTTCATCGCCACCGGGTTCTCGCCGGTGCCGTAGCCCCTGGCAATTTCCAGCGGATTGATGTGGTGGGGGCTGCTGGGGGAAATCTCAATGACCACCCCGCCCAGGGCGCGGATCAGGTCGCCGTATTCTCTTTCTGCGTCAATGATGATAATATCATCGTTGGTAGAAAGGGCGATAAAGGTGATGGCCTCCTTCATGCTGAAGGATTTGCCGGAGCCGGACACGCCCAGGATAAAGCCGTGGGGGTTCAGGAGCCGCTTTCGGTTGCAGATTAGAAGGTTGCGGCTTACGGCGTTTACACCATAATAAATACCGCCCGCGTCCTGGATCTCCTGCACTCTAAAGGGCATAAGGACAGCGGTGCTTTCGGTGGTGAGGGTGCGGGTGGTCTTGACACGGCGCAGGCCATAGGGCAGGGCCGTGTTTAAGCCGTCCTCCTGTTGATAGCGGAGGACGGAGAACTGGCAAAGGCTCTCGTTGCCGATGGATTGCAGGGTCTCGGTATCGGCGTCCAACTGCTCCAGCGTGTCGGCCATGTGTACCAACGTGACGTTGGCGAAGATCATCCGCTGGTCGCGGGTGGAGAGGTCATCCAGAAACTCCTTGTTTTCCGCCCGAAGCTGCTCCAGCTCATAGGGGACGGTGGCGGTAAAGTTGTTGTTGGCGTTCTGCTTCTGCTGCCAGCGGGTAATGTCGCTCTCCACTCCCAAAATCCGGGCCTGCATTTCCTTGATGGCCTCGTTGGTGGGAACGGGGAGAATGTCGATGGATAGCATGAGGTTCCGGGAGAAGTCGGACAGGTCGGTTATCATGCGGTCTTTGATGTAGCTGGCGTACTCCCGGAGGAACAGCACCCGGCCCACCTTCCCGCCGATCTCGAAGTGGTCGGCCTTGAACTGCATCCCATCCGGGGCGATGGCGTCCTTGAAGCTGTGTCCCCGCTTCATAGCCTCGGACAAGTCGATGCGGAAGTCCTGTTCCTCGCCGGGGCGGAAAAAGTCATGGAAAATGCGGAGCCGTTCATGGTTGTCCAGGGCCTTGGCCCCGCTGTCCAGCTTGCCGAAGCTCTTTCCCAGGTCAATGTCCACCCGCTTGAAGAAGGTGCGGGCCTCCTCGATGTTCTTCCGCTCAACGGAAATGGTGATGTATTTATCTTGAATGAGGTTGTTGCTCTCCACGGCCTTCTCCATGAGGATGCCGTTGTACTCCTGCCGGTACTTGTCCAGGCCGTCCCCTTTCAGCCGCATGAGGACGCTGTGCTGGAAGTCGGTGCCGTTGAGACGGCGGTTGTTGATGGTGATTTTCGCCGTGGCCCCGGTAGGCAGGCTGTTGAGGACGCCGCAGTAGGACAAAAACATTTCCTGTTGATCCTCATGGGACGCTACGGAGTAGTTAATGTCCGCGAAGCGCCACGTCCGGCTGTATTTTCCGTTCACCATCCATATCCCGTCCCGATAGATGCGCTGGATGGGTATGGACTGCTGGACGCTGCGGGGGATTTTGAAATGCTCTCTCTCGCTCTTGTTGGCGGCGGCTAACGTCTTAATCATAGTCATGCACTCCCTTCCTTGTCAGCGCCTTGCAGTAGATATTTTCCGACTGGAAGGTGCGCGGCCCGGCGCAGAGGATCTGAGATTTGAGCCAGGCCCAGGCGAATTGCTCAAAGGTCAGGCCGTTGTACTGGAAAAAGCCGGTGACGGCCACGGGAGCCGCCGCCACGATGCAGGCCCAGCTTGCCGTCTCCGGGCCGACAACGTGTTTGATAAGGAAGTACACGCCCACGGCCACCGCCACGGCCAGCACCGCGCAAATGAACTGCCGGGCGGACAGGCCGAAGAATATGGTCTCCTTGTGCGCCCGCACTTCCTTGGGGATTTTGATTTCCATGTTGTAATTCCTCCTTAATGCGTCTCAAATTGAGACGCATTTCGACAAATTCTTACAGTCCGAACATCTCCCTGACAATGCGCTCGGCGCCCTTCACCAGTCCAACGAGGACAAGCATATTGAAGATCGTTTCCCCGATGTACTGCCAGCTCATGGTGACGGCGGAGAGGGTCGTATCTACCACCGGCGTCCCGCTGGACATAAAAGCGGAGAAAATGAGGCAGGCCAGGACAATGACCGCACCCTCCATGCAAACGCCGATATAGCTTTTCAAAAAGGCTTTCCCGGCGAAGCTGGTGCCTTCCCCGGCGAAGGACGCCAGCGGGATCGGGGCCAGGGCGGTGTAGAAGTACAGACGGAAAAAGCGCCCATACACGGTGAGGATCAGGATAAAGGACATGATGGTGATGAACAGGCTGCCCAGCAGGGAGACCAGCCACAACGGGATGCTGGCCAGAAAGCCCACCCCCTCGATGGCGTCAACGATCTCCTGGGGGACGCTGACACTGGCCGAGGCCATACCGCCGATGCTGTTCATCACGGTCTGTACCACGCTCCCGCACACGGAGAAAATGCCCGTCATAATGTCCATCGCGGAGCCGACGGCCAGTTTTGCCAGCAGAAAGCGGATAAAGTGCCGCAGTACAAATTCCGGGCGCTGGAAGTCCCGGAAGGAGACGGCGGACTGGAACACGCTCATGGCGAAGAACAGCACCAGCAGGCCGTAACCCACGGCTTTCAGCGCCTCATTGATGGTCACGATGGTCGTCCAGATGGCCCCGCCGTGGAACGCCTGGGGCGTGGTGGTGATAAGGCTCCATATCTCGGAAATTTTGCCGTTCCAGGTTTCAAAGGCCGATTGCAGGTTGCCGACGATCCAGTTATCGCTCAAAGCATAGTCACCTCCCCAAATGCGTCTCAATTCGAGACGCATTTTTCGACAATATATGATAATGTAGGGAGCAGGCCGGACGGCCCGCCCCCGGATGGGTCAGATCGCGCCGATGGCGGTCAAAATCTCCTTGGCAAAAGCGATCATCAAGCCGCCGAACAGGCACAGGAAGCCCTGGGTGCGCTGGCTGGCGTCATGGGACTGGATGGACATACCCACCTGGACGATGCCCCAGCCCAGAACGATCACGCCCACGGCCTTGATGATATTGAAAATGAAATCAGAAAGATTATTTACAATGGTCAGCGGGTCGCTCCCGGCAGCCAGGGCCGGACAGGTCAGGGCCGCGCAGAGGGTCAGGGCCAGGGCAGCCCCGAAGTAGCGGCGCTTGGCCTTGCGCTGGCGGCTGGCGGAAATGGTGTCAACGGTCTTTTTCATGGTGAAAGTCCTCCTCGTCAATGATTTCAATATTGTCCAGGCCGTCGAAGGGCAGGGACAGATCCTCCTGCTCAAAGGTCAGGCCGGGATAATGGATGTAGGGGGCGGCCCCGCCGTCCTCGGTAAGCTTGATATGGGGGTGCTTGAGAATGTCATATTTGCGGTCAATGACCGGCCTCTCGCCCCGGATAAAGACGATGGCATAGTCGTTATCCATCGCCCGGACTTCATCGGGGGTCAAAAGTTCGCGGCCGGTCTGCTGGTGGCTGGTGGATGTGGAGCCGTGGGAGCCTTTGGAAATGCTCTGGTTCCGGGTTCCGATGGTTTCTTTCCCCAGCATTTCGGAAATGTATTTGTGCGTACTTTGCTCATTCCCGCCGAGATATACCAGCGTATCTGCATTACCCATCAGGCCCTCCCAATCGTCTTTGAACAGGGCCTTTAGAGCCGATATGTTTTGCAGGACGATGGTGGACATGATGTTGCGGGAGCGCATGGTGGCTTGCAGTTTGCCGAAGTCGTCCGGCAGGGACACGTTGCAAAACTCGTCCATCATCAGACGGACGGGGACTGGCAGCGCCCCCTGGTGTACCTTGTCCGCCTGATAGTAGAGGGCTTGAAAGGCGCAGGTGTAGAGCATACCTACAAGGTAGTTAAATGTGCCGTCATTGTCCGGGATGATGGCAAAGACGGCTTGTTTGCGGTCCCCCATCTGTCCCAGTTCCATATCGTCCCGGCTGGTGATGCCTACGATCTGCGGGAGGATAAAGGCGGACAGGCGGACGGCGGCGGAAATTAAGATACTTTTCGCCGTTTTGCCAGAGACGAAAAGTCAAGGACTTTTTCATCAAATTCAAAAAGAAGTCACATTTTGTGGACTTCCTCACGGAGCAGACGCTTGATTTTGTCCTCCATCGTTTCTTTTGCGGTCTGGCTGAAATGCACACGGACGATATAGGTTGTCTTGCCGATCTGCTTTCTGACAGTCGGGCAAGTGGTGCTGTTGGTTGCGGTATTGTTCATTCAAAATCCTCCTGTAAATGAAAAATGCCCGGTGACTGTTCATCATCGGGCGGTGTCGGTATGAGGGAACAAGGCAAGGCGGCAACATTAAGGTATCTATAAAAACCTTGCCGTCTTTGCCATGCTTGCCGTGTTCCTGCGTCAGCTTCGGAGATAGCAGACCCATGCTGTGCCGTCTTTCTCGGTCACAAGCCTGTCCCCAATACGGCTTTTAGCTGTCCTCATCGTGCGTGAGGATATGCCCCTGTCATTGACCGCTTTTTCCAGCTCTGCACTCGGCATTTTCTTTCCGTCTGCCAGCAGTTCCAGTATCAGCATTTCTGCCTGTGCGGTCTTGCTTTCTGCCTTGGCTGTGTCCGTTCCGGCAAGCAGTTCATCGGCGGTAATGTCATAAGCTCCTATCCATTCAAAGCCTTTCTCGTCTCCCAGAGAAAAGGCAAGGGACTGTCCGGGCGGCGCAAGGGAGCTTTTCTCATGGATAAGCACCCTCGTTGTGGGGCTGTCCTTCAGCTTGCCGATAAAGAGCAGACTGCGGACTGCCGCCGTAATGTCGATAGACCCTAATCCCCGGTAGGTGCTTTGCGTTCCTGCGGCTTTGTTGAGGTGTCCGATCAGCACGATAGCGCACCCGGTAGCCTGTGCAATGTCTCCCAGACTGCGGAATATCGGGCGCACCTCGTTTGCTCTGTTCATGTCCACATCTGCACCCAGAAAAGCCTGTACCGGGTCAATGATAACCAGCCTTGCGCTGTTTTCCCGGATTGCCCTTGCTATGCGTTCATCGGCAAGGGTCAGCGGCGTGTCTCTATCGTCAATGACAAGCACTCGTTCAAGGTCTGCGTCTGCTTCTATCAGTCGGGGCTTGACGGTATCACCCAGACCGTCCTCGGCGGTCTGATAGATGATATTGAAAGGTTCAAGTGTCTCCATACCGGGCAGAGGCTTTCGATTGGTGCAAGCCGCCGCAAGGCGCATGGCAAAGTAGGTCTTGCCCTCGCCGGGATTGCCCTGGATAATTGTCAGCTTTCCAAATGGGATATAGGGAAACCATAGCCATTCCACGCTCGTCAGCTCCACATCAGCCATACGGAGCATTGGGACAGGCTGGGCGGTGGGCAGCTCTCGCAGCGTGATTGTCTCGGCTATGAATTTGCGGCTGGGAATGTCCCCTTGCTGACGGAGAACATCGTTCCAGTCTTTCCTTGCCGGGACAAGGCGAATGACGGCGATCTCGCTGGGAATGTCCTGCGCCAGTCTGGAGCAGGCTTCACTTCCTGCGGTGTCGCTGTCAAGGCAGAGAAACACTTTTCGGGTGTCCTTGCGTTCAGAAAGAAAACGGTCAAGGGCTTTGCCCGAAACGCCGCCCAGGGCAAGATAATTTCTTGTCTGCCAATCCTGCGGATAAAGGCAGATAAAGGACAAAAGGTCAATCGGCGCTTCAAAGACAAAGAGCTGGTTGCCGTTGCCCTCATAGCGGAACGGATAGGACTTGTCAGACCCGGCAATGTCCTGCCTGAATGGGTCTGCCGTTCCTCGCACATGGGCGTATCTCGGCGTACCGCTTCGGTCTCTGCCGACAAACACAACATTGTGCCGCTTTGCGTCCTCGTAAATATCCCCGGAAAGAAGAAAAGCCTCAACAAGCGTTTTGTTGAGACCTCGGCTTTCTGTGAGATATTGGATTGCTCTGTCGGCTGTCCTGTTGTGCAATGGCAAGTGAAACGCTGTGGGCGGTGCTGTGCTGGCTTCGGTCTGCCCCTCGCCGCTTTCGCCGGTCAGGAGCTGGACGGCTTCGGGAAAGGACTTCCCATAAAACTCCATGACAAAATCAATGGGATAGCCGCCCTTGCTCTGGCTGTGGCGAAACCACTTACTTCCCCGGACGGTCAAGCTGTCATGTTCTTTCCAGCGGTATTCCCGTCCGCTTTTGATTAGTGTCTCTCCCTGTGTACGGAGAAAATCTTCCAGACTGACGGCATTTGCCCGGTCAATCTGCGCTTGGGTGTACTGCATGAGCGTCCTCCTTACTTCTTGAAAACATCGCATCGTCTGCAAACGCCATGCTCACGCTCGTCCAACGTGTAGGGGCAGTTTGCACATTCCTCGCCGTACTGTCTTGTGGTAACAGGCAGATAGCCCAGCTCCTGCAACATATCAATCTGGCGGTCGGTGAGGGTGGCTTCAAAGGCAAGGCATTTCCGGGTACGCTCGTCCAACTCAATCAGGTCGGAAAGCGGTCTGCCATCGGTCAAAGGCTCACCGCTTAACAGGCGTTTTGCCGTTCTGCGGATGGGGTTGTACTCGTTCTTCCAGTCGTATTTTTTCATCGGGTCATATCCTCCTTTTTGTGTCGTGTTTGGGGTCGATTTTGGAGCTTTTGTTCCTCTGTATGCTCGTTAAATCGGGCGGCGGTATCTACGCATGACTTGACCCTCCAAAGGCGGTGTAAATCGTCTCTGACGGTCTTAAATTCGCCGTAGGTGGTTTCATGCGCCTGTTCCAGCTCGTCATACTCTGCGGACAGCTTTTTCATATCCACTTTGCCGTCCGGGAACTCCCCGGTCAGCTTGCGTCTTGCGGCGTAGAACTGTTTCAGTTCCGCTTCATGCTCTGCCTTGTACTTGGCTCTGGGCTTCTCAAACTTGGTTTTCTGCAAGCCGTCATAGACAGGCTTCAAGCTCTGGAAAGCAGCGGAGCTGTCATAGAGCTGCTTAATTGCTTTCATTCGGGCGGTCTGTTCGTCCAGCGTTTTCTTCAAGCTCTCTGTGGCAGCACTGTGTTCGCTGACACGGTGCTCCAAATCTTCAAGGGAGTAAATGCCGTTTGCCCGGAGATAATTGAAGGTCTCGTTCATCTCCTTTAGGTTGCTGACCTTGCCTTTCTGCGAATATGCCCCGGCTCTGCGCTGGGTGTAATAGGCGTTCAGCAGAGAAACAAGGTCGGGTGCCTGCGGTTTGGACAGCTCGGCTTTCATATCCGCTATCCAGCCGATAAGGGACGCTATTTTCTTCTTGATGTCCCGAATAACGGCATTGGTGGCTCTGATCCAGCGGTTGAACTCGCCTTTCTCGGTGCGTATGCCTTTCTTCTCCATTGCCCGGACGGTTGCGCCCTCATGGATGGTGGGAAGTAAATCCACGCCCTGCCGTTCATAGCTTCGGTGGTCGATACGAACATCAAGCCCTTTCTCCGCAAACTTGGCGTTGCACATTTCAGCCCATGTCTGCCGCCAGTGTTCCAGCGTTTCGGGACTGCCCCAGTCGGTAGTGGGAACGGCATTGAAAACAAACTCTCCGTTCTGGTCTCGGATGCGGTTGCCGTCCTCGTCCAGCGCATACACTCGGCGTTGCTTTAGTCCCCATGTGCCGTCCTGCTCGATGGGACGGATAGGACAGAGGAAATGAAAATGGGGGTTGGGTGTGCCGCCGTCCTCATGCTCCTTTTCGTGAAAGGAAACATCAACGGTCATGCCACGGCTCACAAACTGCTCCAACAAAAATTTCCTTGCCAGAGCGATGTTTTCTTCAAGGGAAAACTCATTCTGCAAGGAAATCTCAAAACTGTATGCAAGCTGTGCCGTCTTTCCACGCTCGGCTTTTTCCACGGCGTTCCATAGGGTCTGACGGTCTGCGTATTCTTTCGGTGCATGGGACGGCAGGAGAATGTCGGAGCATATCACGCCGCCCTTTCGGGTGTAGTCGCTGTACTCGCCGTAATACTCGCTATACAGCCTTTCGCCGGAACGGTAGGCGGCAGAAGCGATAGCGGACTGACCTTTACTGCGTTTGGTCTGGGTGACGGTGAAGTGGAATATTGCCATCGGCTTTCTGCTCCTTTCCTCTGCTCGCTTGGTTGATGTGGGTAATCGCCATGTGACGGACGGCTCGCTGGACTTCGGGCAGAGAAAAGATGTACTCCATCAGCTCCGTCATTTCGGTGCGTGTGAGATCTTTGAACTCCGGGGCAAGGCTCTCAATCGTGCCGCCCAGATTGCAAAGACGATGGGTGCGCTTTTGTCTCTCGCCTTTCTCCAGATACTTCTTTCTGTTCTCCAGACGCTCCAGCTTGTGCTGTTCCTGTGCAAGCTGTGTCTCGACCTGTTCCTTTTCGGCTCGGAGCTGTTCAAGGTTTTTCGGTTTTGCCATTTTTCGTGACCTCCTTTTTTGAAAATGGGGATAAAAAAAGACCGTCAACTTTTCGCAGATTGCGACCAGTCAACGGTCAGTTTTTCGGTATTCAGTTGTTGTGTTCAGTTCGGTAAATTGAAGTTGGTCAAAGTTGTTGGCGAAGATATTCCACAACATTTCCATTCGTATCATAGAAACAGATGTTTCCTACATTGAGGGGCAGGACAATGGCGAAAGGCTTGCCACTATCAATATCAATCACCTGAATGCCGTTGCCATCATCTACTTCAAGTCGAACAATATTTTGGGTATTCATTGAGATAAATGCCCTTTCGTTATTTCCCTCAACAACAAACTCTGCAATGTAATCATCAACCTCAACTATATCTCCACCACCACGGAAGAAATATCCAAAAGACAAGCCAGGGCGATTTACATAGACAGAAAAAGTGTGGTCTGTCTTGTCCTGTGGGTAAGAAATAAATGCAGCCATTGTGTCGGAAATGCTTCCATCAACAATCCAATCATCCAAAATTTTTTGAGATTGGCGAATGTCTGCTTCTAAACTGTTTGCGGTTTTACCAATGTCATTGTTTGCATAAAGGAAACCGAAAACCAACACACAAGCCAAAATAACACCCAAGAGGATTATGGGTAATTTCTTTTTCATAGAATCACACTCCTTTATCAAATTAAGATTCTTGATTTTCAAACTTGCTGGCGGCGAACGGTTTGTCAAAACCGTTTGCGGACGGCAAGTCCACAGGGGATAGCCGCTTTAGCGGCGCAAGGGGGTGTAGCCACCTTGACGGAACGAAGTGACGCAACATTCTCGGTCATGCAGTTTTCTTCTGCTGACGGAGAATGAAGCTCCGCAGGACGCACTACTCTCGACAGAGAGTATAGAAGTGCGCCCTTAGAGTTCTAAGGGTATTTTTAGATAATTGGGAATGTTTCTTTGTCAAACTGCGTAACATTGAACAAGATACGCCACTCGACATCATCACCAACCGGTTCAAAGTGCAGAGCAGAACAAGCAGCATGAAGTTTTTCTTGTGAATTTGGTCCATATATAACTGCTGTCGAACCATCTGCACCACCAATAACACCAACAACAAAACAGGAACTACTGCCAACTGGACGGAACGAATGATCGTCTGGTGTAACTTCTATCGGTCTATCGCCTTCATCACAGTCAAAAACCGAAATGTTCTCCATCGGTTCAGGGGTAAGTGTATAACTCATGGCAATATAATGTGTCGGATAAATCCAGCGATCAGAACCAAAACTATTTTGAGGAACTGTCTGCTGTTCTATTTCCTGCACGGTCAGTGTATGGGTTATTCCGCTAACAGGATGGGAAAACATAAATGAATCTCCGGGTGCGTGAACTTTGAAATGTGAGCCTGGAACTTGTCCTGGTTGCTGCTCCATTGTAAGAAAAAGTTTATTGATTTCAGGGTGATGCTTGGTTCCCCAAGGAAATACGTCTCTGCATATGACCCAGCCATAAGTACTATCCAGCCCATAATGGTCGATTGCCCATTTTGCTTCCAACTCATTGATAACGCCATCTGGCAGACAAGGATTAAAGCTCACAGCGCAGCCATGGGTTGTCTGTAATATTTTCTCGTTTAACTTCAAGCAAGGTTTGAAGTTAAAACAAAGTGGGTTTTCCCATTCCATCTGCATCTGTTGCTCACGGGTAAAATTTTCACATGAGTCATTTTCCCAGTCCAGATTCCATTTTTTCATGAAGTCACGGATGCTTTCTGAATCAACTCGCATACAAAAATCAACGACAAGTCCTTTGCTACATGAATAAGCTGCCGGAATTACCCAATGATATCCAGCCCAATCGAATTGTTTATCCAGCTTGATCTCTTTTCCGGCACGGTCTTTACCTCGATGTCCCCAGAAATCTCCATCAAAATAGACCTTCCATTCAGGGGCAACCAATTCTGCTTCTGAAGTCATATCATTATCGTAATAATCTTCTGTGTATTTAATCTGACTGTAATCAAAGGAAGATTGCAGGTTTTTGATATATGTCCACGGTTGTTCCATAGGCAACAAATTCATCTTCTCTGAAATTTCCGATAAAGTTTGCTGTTGTTCCTGGGTTGTAGGGTTTTCATTGAGAAAGGCTTCAAACTGTGCTTCGTTCCACATCCACGCTTGTTCCACTGCCGCCACATCACTACAAGCCAGTATAAGCCGCAGAAAGTCGGTAAAATTTTCAGCTACTGGATGAACATAATCAGGAGAAGTATTCATGGGGCTGACAGAGAAAACCATCTCTCCAAATCCACGAATGAAACAGAAGTGGATACCATCTATCCCTGCCCATCCAAAAACCGATGCCCCTTTTGGGGTACAAAAATAATTTGTATTATCCTCACGGAGTTCAACTCCCACAGGACTTAAATCGACACCCCGCTGTAAAAATTTTTTCAAAATTCTATTCATTAAGCATCCCCCCATAAAATTAGTGCTATCACGCTCTTTATTGTAGTAAATTTTATCACAAGAGTGTGAATAAATCTACTGGCGAATGCTGAAACCGCCCGAACAGTTTCTTTCTGCTCAGGCGGCTTTCTTCATCTATTTTTCTTTCTTCTGCTGCACTTGTTCATGGGCTTCCTGCTGAACATCAGCCCAGCGGAAAAGTCATACTTGAAGTGACTTTCACTTTCTTCACATTGGGCGATTGCTGTCTGCGCCCGGAGTTCCTGCACCAGCTCATAGTCCTCTTTGCTGAGCCGCTGGGACAACTGCTCCATGAGCTTTTCACAGGCTATGACTGCCTTTCGGTATTCCGGTGATGTAGGTACAACTGTCTCGCAGGGATAAAACTCCCCATTATACATGGCTTCCAAAATCATAGCTTTACCTCTCTCAACAGTAGATTAGTTCCGTCTTGATGATTTCCTCTGCCCGGCAGCGGATGGAGTTCATTGACTGCACCCATAACATCTGATTTTCCGCTTTCATGGCTTCGGTCACGCCCTCGGCTTTCATCATCTGCCGGATAATCAAGTCCAGCCTGTCTGCCGCCTGCTCGTTCAGATCGGCAACGACGGTGTGGAGCCTGGCGGACAAAATTAGCTCGTTGTAAAGCATGGGACGGTGCAATTTCAGATAGGACTGGTGCAAGCGTCCCCAATGCCCAATAGGTCGGCGTTCCTCCGGCAGCTTCAAGTCCGGCACATAGTAGTCGCCCACCAACACATAGTCCATACCGTTTTCATGGATTCTCGGTTTCAACTCTTTCATAAAATCACGCTCCCTTTCTCGGTCCCAGCTGCGGCAAACTGCTCACCGGGATAAATACCCCTCTGGCAATATCCTCGGTGCGGATTGACTGTTTTCTGGCTTCAATCTCCGCTTTTTTCTTGGCTTTCGTGCGCTCCTCATACTCTTTCTGTTTACCATTGGCTTTCCGCTTCAAGTAGTTCTGGTGGAGCCTGTCCTTGCGTTCCTCACGCTTGCGGATTTCCTCTAATTCCTCCGGGGTAAGCTCCACTTCGCCAAACGCAGGGGGAACGAAACGACCCACGAAATTGAAGTAAATCTCGACCTCCTGTGTGGTCTGAATACTGCCCTTGCGGTCACGCTCATGCACAAGGATTTTCTCAATAAACTCATTGAGCATGGCAATCGTCAGCTTGTCGAAGTTCTCATACTTGTCAATCAGAGCGATAAAACGGTCAGCGTCCTTTTCGTGCTTCTCGTAGCTCTTGATAGCCTTTTCCAGATCGGAGATTTCAACGGTAAGCTCGGACTGTTCCTTTTCGTATTGAGCGTCCAGAGTGGCATATCTGCTGTCGGACAGCTTTCCCAAAATGTTGTCCTCATAGATTTTGCAGAGCAGGACTTCCAGCTCGGAAACTCTCTGCTTTGCTGTGGCAAGGCGTGTCCGCTGTTTCCTGACCTCTGTGGTCTGCTGGCTGGACTGCGCTTCCTGCACCACACGGACAAACTCGGCTCGGTCATGCTTCGCATACTCGGCAATAGCTTTGAGCATTTCGGAAACAAGGGACAGAACCACATCTTCATTGATACGGTGCTGTGTCGTGCAGAGCTTTCCAACTGGGACTTTGCTGTATTGGGAGCAGGTATATTGAGAAATACGCTTGCCGTTGTTGGTGCGGTGGACATACATCTTGCCGCCGCAATCGGCGCAATAGAGCAAGCCTGTGAGGGGAGCTGCTTCGCCCCAGCCGTCCGGATAGCGTCTGACATTCCCACGGATTTTCTGCACAAGGTCAAAGGTCTGCTGGTCAATAATGGCTTCGTGCGTATTCTCAAAAATCGTCCATTCGTCCTCCGGGACATAATGGCTTTTCTTGTCCTTGAAGTGCTTTCGGGTCTTGAAATTGATGGTGTGTCCCAGATACTCACGCTTTTCAAGAATGTTGCAAATGGTGGAAGAACCCCAGCCGTACACATCTTTGAAAGTCTTATTCTTGTTCACACCCTCGCCGTGCTGGGCAAGGTAAGCGGACGGAATGAGGACTTTTTCTTCTTTCAGCCTGCTGGCGATCTGATACGGACCGTAGCCGTCAATCGTCATGGCAAAGATGCGCTTGACCACTTCGGCGGCTTCGGGGTCAACCAACCATTGGTCTCTGGCTTCGTTCCAGAGATAGCCGTAAATGACTGTGCCTGTGAGGTGCTTGCCGGACTTGCCTTTGGACTGGAAAGTGGAACGGATTTTACGGCTGGTATCTCTGGCGTAATACTCGTTCATAATGTTGCGGAAAGGGGTAAAATCATCGTCACCTCTGGCACTGTCCACGCCGTCATTGATGGCGATAAGTCGCACGCCACGCTGACGCAGGATTTCCATAATCTGACCGACTTTCAGATAGTCACGACCCATGCGGCTCATGTCCTTGATGCACAAATACTCCACATTCCCGGCTTCCACTTCTTTCATCATTGCTAAAAATCCGGGACGGTCAAAGCAAGTACCACTAATGCCATCGTCCGTGAAATGGACAATGTTTGTAAAGCCCTGCCGTGCGGCGAACTCCTCCAACATTGCCTTTTGATTGGATATGGAATTGCTCTCACGCTGTTGGTCATCATCTTTGCCAAAGTCATCACGGCTCAGTCGTTCGTACAGAGCTGTGATTTTCTCATTTTTTCTCATAACTTGCGCTCCTTTCTTCGGTTTTAGGTTGTGTGTTCTAAGAGACTTCCCAACCGCTTGATTAAGAAGTCTTTTAGAGCATACAACACCCGCCGCCTGCTTGAAGATTTTGTACTCCCGGACGGCGATGTGATCCGGGTCCTCCTCCTCCAGCGCCTCAAAGAGCAGGTCAAGGGGGGATTGAAAATCGTCGCTGTCCTCCCTGGCCCCGCCGTTCTCGATCATATACATGACCATTTCAAGGTTTTGCTCCTCCGGGGGAGCTTCATGGAGCAGGTACAGAATGAGCGCCGTGTCCAGGGCTATCTCGGACTTCTCCCAAAAGGGGTCATTGCTGCTGGCGTTCTTGGGTGTGGTGTTTTTGATAAGATTATTCACCAGCTTCATAGCGTCCTTGTCGTCCTTGATGTAGGGGAACGGATTGAAGGAATCGGAGTGGGCCGGGTCAATCAGGTCGAACACCTTGATTACATAGCCCTTCTGAATGAGCAGCGGGGCGACGGCCCGGAGCATTTCTCCCTTGGGATCTGTCACAAGAAAACTGCAATTTGCCTGCATGAGATTAGGCTTGCAGAAAAAGCGGGTCTTGCCCGCCCCGGAGCCGCCGATCACGATTTGCAGGAGGTTGCGCCGGTGCTTCTTTCCGTTGAGGCCCATGCGTAGGTTTTGGGTCAGGAGCGTATTTTGAAAGGGGTCTTTGTCCCGGTACTTGGCGCAGAGCTGACGGACGCTGCCCCATCTGGCCGAGCCGTGTTCCTCGCCGGGCCGCCGGTTCTCTTTCGTGGAGAAATAGAGCGCGGCGGCGCAGCCATAGAGGGCCAGCCCCACCAGCAGGAATTTCAAGGTGTGGGGCGTCCAGTGGAGTGCGAAGGGGCGTTCCATCAGAAGATTGAAGCGCCCCATCAGGTCAAAGAGGGTCATTCCGTCCTCATAGCCGGTAGCCAGGAGCGCCGAGAGCCAGAGGACGGGGATCGCCAGCAGCGCCCAGGGCAATATGGGATTGCCGTCTGTTTGCCGTTTCATAAAGCCGTTTGCGGCCTCCCTTCTTTACAAAAATGGGGCCGTCCCCAGCCGGAGACGGCCCCGGAAATGCGTCTCAATTTGAGACGCATTTCGACAATATCCTACCTGGGCTTAATAGCCGGTGCGGGGAAGCGGGGTGGGCTTGCCGTAAACAGTCGTCACCCAGCGGGTCACAGCCTGCACCCAGGCCCCATTGTAGACGCCGCCCACGTCGGCCACGTTGACGAAGCTGGAGCCTGCGGTCAGTCCTTTGACAGCGGTACAGTAGAGCATGGGGGCCTCCACCTGCCCGAAGCCTCCGGGGGCCTGACCAAAGATAAACATGATCTCGGTCACGCGCTCATTAGCCGCGAGGCCCAGGGCCACGGGGGATGCGGCCAGCGTGTAGTTCTGGCTGGTGGAGAGGTTGTCGGCCAGAGTACGGTAGTCCCCGGTGTTGTTCACCTTGTAGACGATCTTATAATTGCCGGGGCGGTTGTAGGTGCCGGTGACAACCTTATCCAGCGTAACGGCGGCGGGCAGGGTGTCCCTCCAATAAAAACTTTGCAGAGTGACGTTGCCCGTGTTGCCGATTTTGGAGAACACATAGCGCACAGGCTGGCCGCCTACTGCCTCCTTGGGGCCGGTCTTGGAAATGGATATGCCGGTGTTGGCGCTCTTGTTCGTGACCTCGAATTTCACGATTTGGCCGCTGTACTCCAAAACGGCGGTAATATCCGCGCCGTTGGCGGAGTAGTTGGCCGGGGCCTTGGTCTCCCGGATGGTATAGCGGCCCAGGGGGAGGGGCTTGGACACCGCCAGCCCCCGGTTATCGCTGACGATGGTATCCACCAGAGCGCCGTTGCGCTCGTTGTAGATTTCAAAGGTGGCCCCTTCCAGGAGCGTCCCGGCAGGCAGGCCGTTGACGCTGTTGTACTCGGCGGACTTTTTAATGATCTGGATCTGTCCCCGGAGGGCGGCGTTGGGCCATGTGATGGTGGTGCAGCCGCCATACTCCACATAGATAGTCTTGGGCTGGGTGTCCAGAATATAGCCGTCCGCGCACTCGATCTCCCGGATGGTGTACCGGCCATCGGCAAGCTCATGGTCGATATAAACATACCCCTCGTTGTCGCTCTCGTAGGTGCCGATGGGGTTGCCCTTTGCGTCGGACAGCAGGAACTTTACCCCGAAAATGCCCTTGCCGGTCACACTGTCGATCTTGTGAATGAGGGCGCTGCCAGTCTGCCGGTTGGTGATCTCCAGGATGGCGGTGCCGCCGTCCTTCACCTCGATCTGGTGGGGCGTATCGTCCAGCTTGTAGCCCTCGGCGGCTTTCAGTTCCACCACCTGATACCAGCCCTTTTCAGCCTGTGGCAGACTGATAACGCCGTTGGTGTCGGTGGTGTAGGTGCCGATAATTTCCCCGTTCAGCTTGCGTACCTCAAACTGGACGCCCTTGATACGCTTTCCGGTTTCCTCGTCCTTCTTGATGATGGTAAGGCCCCCGGCCTTGGTATTGTAGACCGTGATGGTCTGCGTATCGGTAGGGTTCACCTTGACGGTCTGCGTCTTGGTCCCCTCGTCCATGACGTACCCAGGCAGGGGCTTGGTTTCCGTGATGACCAGTGTACCCACTACGCCGGAAATGCGTATCTCACCGTTGGCGTCCGTCTTGTAGAGGCCCTTGCTGGACAGGTGGCCGTAGTCGTCGTCAAGGTAGCTGCCGTCCGAGTAGGTGATTTCAAATTCCACGCCCGCCAGGGGTTCGCCGGTCTGCTTATCCAGCTTGCGGATCACGATGGCCCCCTGCTTCTGGTTGTAAAAGCGGAGGGTCTGTACCTCGCCCTCCTTGATTTTGATGCTTTTGGGGCTGGTGTCGAGGACGTAACCCTCCAGCGTCTTGACCTCCTTGGCGGTGACGGTGGTTCCAGGCTCCAGCCCCTCAATGACGATGCGGCCATTCTCGTCGGTGATAAACTCACCGTTGGACTGGCCCACCACCGCGCCGGAGCTGTCGGTGACAAGGAAAGTTACCCCTTTCAGCGGGGTGGTCGTCCCCTCGATATACTTCTCAATGACAAGGGTGGTGCTGGGGGTGTTGGTGAAGTGGAGGGTCTGCGTATCGTTGGGCCGCACGTCCACGGTCTGCGTCCGGGTGGCCTCGTCGATGGAATAGCCGGGGAGGGTCTTGACCTCCGTGACCACCAGTGTACCCACCACGCCGTTGATGGTGATCTTGCCGTTTTTGTCTGTAAAATACAGGCCGTTAGAGCTGATATGGCCGCTGGCGTCGGGGACATACTCGCCGGTGGAGGTCGTGACCTTGAACGTCACGCCTGCCAGCGGTTTCCCGGTGAGGGAGTCCCGCTTGTCAATGACCAGCGTACCGGCCTTGGAGTTTTTCACGATGACCGTTTGCGTATCGCCGCCCTGCCCGATGACGACATTGGTGCTGGCGGTGTCCATCACATAGCCGGTCGGAGCCTTGATCTCATTCAGTACATAAGCGCCGGGGGCGAGGTTGGAAATGCGGATTTCGCCCTGTGCGTCCGTGGTGAAAATGCCGTTTTGGGTCAAGCTGGACGTGCCGATCACACCGTCCAGCCCCACCTCACAGCCCGCCGCCGTGGTCACGCGGAACTCGGCCCCGGCAAGGGGCTGGCCTGTGGCGCTATCCCGCTTCTGGATGATAATGGCCCCTTTCGGCTGGTTTTTGAACGTGAGGGAAACGGTGCGGCCCTCTTTGATCTGGACGGTCTGCGACTGCGTATCCAGGATAAATCCAGCGGGGGCGCGGGTTTCCGTCACCACCACGCTCTTTCCCGGTTTCAGCCCGGTGATGCGGATTTCCCCGTTTTCATCTGTTCTGAAAATGCCGTTCCCGTCCCCGATCAGGGTGCCGTCCGCGTACATGACCTTGAACTCCGCGTTCTGGAGGGTGACGGAGGGATTGACAGAGCATACCTTTCTAATCAAAAGCTGTCCGTCCGGGGCATTGGTAAAACGCACCGTGACAACGCTCTGCTCCCCGCTGTCAGCCAGCATGATGGTTTCGGAGGACTGGATGATGTTATAGCCGTCCGCGGCGTCCACTTCTTCCAACACATACGCGCCGGGGTTCAGCCCCGTCCACATGGCGGTGCCGTTCTTACCCGTCACTTTTGTACCGATCACTGTACCGCCTGTGCCGGAAGTCCCGCCCAAATACCGCAGTTGGAACGTGCATCCGGGCAGGGCCTCCCCGGTGACGGAATCATATTTCTCGCAAATTATGGCGTTTTTCGGCACATTCTCAAAAGTGATAACTTTGCTCTCGCCGCCCTTGATATAAAATTCCTGGGTGGCGGGTTCCTTGATGGTGAAACCTGCGGCGGGTTCCAGCTCCGTCACCTTGTACCAGCCATCCCGCAGCAGGTCAACGAAAAACTGGCCTTTGGCGTCGGAGTAGAAGGTGCCGAGGCTGTTCAATTCGCCCGTGGTCGTGCTGTTGCTCCCATACCAGACTTCAAACTTGGCCCCCTTGATGGGGCTGCCCGTTATGCTGTCCACCTTGTTCACCGTCAAAGTCGGCTTTTTGTGGTTCTGGAAATACACGGTGTGGTCACGGTTGGGATAGAGGGTGATAAGCTGGGGGTCTGCGTCCATGAGCCAGGGGGCCGGGACGGACTTCTCCGACACTTCATAGACACCGGGCAGGAGGTTGGCAAGGGTGGCCTTGCCCTCGCTGTCCGTCCTGATTTCGTCAACGGAGTGGCCGTCCGCCGCCTTCACCAGAAATACCGTGTCGGGGATGGGCTTTCCCGTGTCTGCGTCCTTCTTGTAAATGGTGAGGTTAGGGCGTACCTGATTCTCAATGGTGATGGTGCTGGTCTGGCCGGGGAATAACTCAACGTGGTATTCCTGAAGGTCGAGGATGTGGTCGGCTACCGTGGCGGTCTCCTTGACGGAGTACACACCCGGTTCCAGGTTGGGAATGTTAATCTCGCCGGTATCATCGGTGATGCGGTCAAGATAGTGGGTGCCGTCCTCGATTTTAGCGATCCTAAAATGCACCCCGCCCAGCCGGGAGCCGTCCGAACTGGTCTTGATAAGCCGCAGGGCGGGCTTGGGGGTGTTGGTGAAAACAAAGTTGGCGTTCTCGTCCGGGTTGATCTGCACCACCCGCACAGCGTCATCCATGAGGTAGCCGTCCGGGGCCTCCAGCTCCCGCACTTCATAAGCGCCGGGGGCCAGCTTAGACAGGTCGATTTCTCCGTTCAGATCGGTGGTAAATTCCTGGCGATAAGAGCCGCCCACCAGCTTGAACTCAAATCTGACGTTGGGCAGGGATCTCATGGTGATGCTGTCCACCTTAATCAAGTGGATGCCCGGTTTCAGAGAGTTGAAAAAGACCAGCTCCCGCGTCTGCGTGTCGCCCGCATTTAATTCGATCTGCTGGGGGGTGCTGTTCACCACATGGGCGTCGTCCGTGGCGATCTCCTTCACCAGATAGGTGCCGGGGTCAAGCTCATACAGAAAAATCTCGCCGCTGGCGTTGGTGGTGTACTCTCCAAACAGGTCGCCGTCATGCCAGACCTCAAAGGTCACGTCAGGCATGGGGGAGTTGCTGGTCAGGTCGTACTTGAGGATACGCAGGGCGGGCCGCGCCCGGTTGGTCACGGTCAGCACCGGGTCGTCCTCGGTGGTGGGGTCATAGGGATCGATGTGGATGCCGTGAGGGGTCTTGTCCAGAACGTAACCGGCGGGGGCGGCGGTTTCCACCACCTCGATATAGGCTTCCTTCTTGATACCGCTCACATGGGCCTCGCCATCGTCGTTGGTGGTGACGGAGGTGATAAGCTGCCCGTCCGCATACACGTCAAAGGTGGCGTTGGGCAGGGATACGCCGGTTTGCTCGTCCACCTTCACGATGGTCAAGCCAATGTCCCGGTCATTCTCCCAGGTGATGGTCACATCCTCGGTGCCGTCCCACTCCACCGTTTCCACGCGGGAGGACTTCACATAACCGTCCGGGGGTGACTGCTCCGAAATGCGGTAGGAGCCGTAGGGCAGCTCGTCCCCCTCAAAGGAGATAGTGCCGTCAAAGCCGGTGGTGCCTGTGGTCGTGTAGCTGCCGTCGATCTGTTCAAAACGGAACACGGCCCCCTGCAAGCTGGCCTTGTTCTGCCCGTCCACCTTCTTGATGGTGAAGCCCTTTTCCGTATCGTCTGCCACGGTCAGGTAGGCGGTGCGGCCAGGGGTAAGGGTCACGCTCATGGGGGCGACGATCTGGTAGCCCTCCGGGGCCTTGGTTTCCGCCAGGGTGAATTTTTCATCGGCGGGAAGGTCTTTCCAGATGATTTGGCCGTTGCGGTCGGTGGTGCCGGTGACAGTGGTTCCCTTATCGCCGGTCAGAGTAAACTCCGCGCCCTCCAACGGAGAGCCGCCCGCCCCCGCCTTGACTACCTGAAGGCTGGCGGTTTCGGACAAGTCCTCGTCGCTGCTCCACTTAAAGGTGGCGCTGGCGTCACAGGTGGTATAGCCTGGGTCGGAAATGATATAGGACTGCTCCTTGGATGCGGGGTTGTAGGCCAGGAACAGGTTGAACTGCGCCACGCCGCCCGTGGCCTTGATGGTAAAGGAGCCTTCATCGGCGGCGGTGTCCACGGGGATACAGACCTTGAACGCGCCGTAATACTCGCTGCCGTTGGCGTTGAGGTTGGTGGTGCGCTGCTTGCTGGTGTCCACCTTGTAGCAGGTGGCCCCGTTCTCCTGCACCGTTTCCAGGGGCGAATTGTTCTCCGCCACAAAAATGGTGCCGGAGGGGGCGTCGGTGGAGTAGACTTTGGTTTTTCTGTCGTCGATCCAGGTGGAGGTTGCGGAGGCCACATACATCACATGGGTGTAATATTCTTTCCCGTTGATGGTTTCCTTTTTGATGCCGTCTGTGTTAGTCTCGGCAGCGCCCTCCAAACCGCGCTCATGGATGACCTCCACGCCGCGCACGTCCTTGTTTTCCTCGGCCCGGAGGTACATCCCCGTGTAGAGGTGTTTCGACCAGCCGTTGGCAAGGGTCAGGATGGCTTTGACGCTATCAAAAATGCGGATTTTCTGCGCGTCCGAGGTGGGTACTGTGAGAGTGTCACGGCCCGCCGTAAAGGATGTACCGGGGACGGCAAGCTGGCCGCAGGTGGCCCAGACTGCCAACTGCGTGGCATACTTATATTCGTCCTCGGTCAGACCGCTGATCCCCCGCACATCGCCTGCGTGAAGTTCCTTAAACTGTGCCAACGTGCGGTTGGGGTAGCCGTTGGCAAAGGCTCCCATTGTCTTGGGTTCACGGTTATACTCTTGGACGGTCAGGGCCTTGGAGGGGGACACCCCTTTCAATCCATGATTGACGCAGTAGGCGGTGCCGGTCAATCCATTGTTGCTGGTGTACTTCCAGTAACCGCCGCCGATGGTGCCGCCGCTGGACTTGGTGAGGTACTTGCCGTATCCGGCCTGCTGGATGGTGACGGTGCCGCTGTCGTTGAGGGATGCGGCGTTTGCCGGGAGCGACATTACGCCGAACATCGTCACCACGACAAGCAGCATAGACAGCAGGCGGGCAAAACGCTTGTGTTTCATGGAAAATGCTCCTTTCGCATACATTAGATAGTGGTGTCGAAATGCGTCTCAATTTGAGACGCATTTCCGGGTGGCCGGACAGGGTAAAGAAAAAGCGGGCCGCTTACGCAGTCCGCTTTCTCTGATATGTCCGGGTCTTATTTTGTGGAGCCAGGCGCCAGCAGTTCTTTCAGAAAAGCCGTGGCCTCCGGCGCTTCGTCGGTACGGTCTGATACCGTTTTCGCAAGCAGGATGTAATTCTGCCGGTACAGGTCATTGGCGGCAACGTCCACATGGAGCCATTGTCCGTCCGCATAGACCATGTTCCAGGCGTGGTTTGTGGTGCTGATGGTAAAACAGGGGATGCCTGCCGCCCCGCACAAGAACTTGAAATCGTGGGCGTAGTCACCGCAAGCCCCTTTCAATTCCTCGCTGTGCGGGGCAAACGTCCGAATGATCCCAGCAACGGATTTCTTGTCATAGGTCAGCAGAGAGCATAGGTAGTCGTTCAGATACTTCACTTTCTCGCTGTCCGTGTCCATCCGGTTCACCGTGTCAATGACGGGCTGGATAAAGTCATAGGCCGCTTGATACGTTTCGGGCATTTGCGCGGAGAGAGCGTAGTAGTCCAGGTATTCATAGTAGTTGGTTAAATTTTGGGGGACGTAATGCTCATACCGTAAAAGCCCGTCCATGCGGCCCACCATCCGCTTGACCTCGCCGTAATCATCCTTTGATACCATCGTGTAGGCACAGCGGTCTCCCGCGCTGTTCTCCGTCCCTACATCCACAAGCGTCTGCCGTATGGCGTTGTATAGCTCCCGGTCATAGACGCTGGTGAACACGGCGGGGTTGGCCTGCTGGGAAAAGTCCTCCCGGCTCCAATGGTCGGTGCTGATGGTGTAGCTGGACTGTGCCGGGGCCGATGGCGCTGGGGCCGTGACTGCCGGGGCGGGGGCGTCCTCACTGTACGGCTCGTTGGTGGCGATTTGGACGCTGTTGGTGGCGGCGTCGTAGGTGACGTTGAAGTTGACCGCCTGCCCCACGTCCCGGAGTTTCACATAGTTGTTGCCGCCGATGGCGTATGCCTGCAACTGGACTTGCTGGCCGTCCACATAAAAGGTCTGGCTGGACGGCTCCGCCAGAAGCCCGGCGGCGTAGGCTGTGCCGCCGCCGAACAAGGCGGCTCCAACGGCGATCCCGACTACAAACTCGATGTGCTTTCCCTTCATTTTCGATACCTCCAATCAGGATTTTTAAGGGGTATTACCTAACTATATTGTATCAAAAATAGGGAAAAAGGTCAAAAAATCGGGTCTAAACCTCCACGGCCCGGACGCACCAGCGGTAGGCGCTTTGGTTGCGAACGCAGGTAAAGAGGGTGATGCAGTTCTCCGAGGTCGCCGCCAGCATGGAGTTATCCGTCTCGCTGATCTTCTCCACGCTGGTGACGGCGTATGTCCTCGTCCCCAGCTTGGTAGTCAGCTTGATGGTGCCTCCAATGTCCAGCGTGTGGATCTCTCCGAAGTAGCAGTTAGTCCCCCGGTTATGGCCCGCGACGCAGACATTTCCGGCCCAGATAGACGTATCCGGGAAGTGGCCCGCGCCTTTGGCGAGGGTGGCGCTGCCTGTCCCCTGGTAGACCTTGACATTCACATCAAGGCTGGGGATTTTCAGCGTCCCCAGGTAGCCGCCGCTGTAATAGAGATCATCGGTCACGTCGGTGTAGGCGGTGACAGGATAGGCGGCGCCGGGTGTGGTGACAGCGCCGGGATAGACCATGACCCCGCCAGTGACGGCACTCCCGCCGCCGCTGGGATTGACGGCGGTGACGGCCCCGCCGCTCCCGGTCAGGTTGGGGGTCAGCGGCTCCCCGCTGCTGGGAAGGTAGCTGGTGGGGCTGCCGAAGTTGGGCGGGATCAGGGCGGCGTTCTTGCTCCTGTCCACGTTGGCGGTGGCCTCCGTCCCCACATACACCGTATCGTCACTGGTGGGCGTACCAAAGTCCCCAGGGTTGGGGCTGTCGATGGTATAGTCCAGGGCGTTGGCCGGGGTGACGGTCAGGGCCGTCAGCAGGGCGGCGGAGAGGATCATGCTTTTCCACTTCATTTTGTGTACTCCTTCCATTCTTTTTTCGCCTTATATTGTTTCAGCAGGAACTTCCCCAGGAAGGCCAGACCTGCCGCCGCCCCTCCAACGGGCAGAAGCAAAAGCCATTTCCAACTGCCGCCGCTGGATGGGGCGGGGCTTTCCGTAGGCGCTGGGGTGTCCGGGCTGGCAGGCGCGGGTTTCTCTGGGGCCTCCCCGGAGGGGGCGGGCGTGATGGGGGTGCCGCTGAAAACGGCGGTGTAGACCGTCTCCCCGGCGATGGTCTTGACCACCTCCCCGGCGTATTCGGCGGTGACGGTATAGCCGGTGGCGTATTTGCTGGTGGCCGTCCCGGTGTAGCTGGCGGTGGCGTGGAAAAAGCCCCCTGCCTCCTGCCACTGAACATCAGCCAGGGTCATTGTCCGCCCGCCGTCCTCAATAGTCTTGGGAATGAGGGATGTGTCGGCGTCGGAGAGGTTGGGATAACTCCGGGTGGCGGTGACGGTGCGGCTGCTGCTCTTATAGCCCGCCGCCTCCACCTTGATACTGGCGGTGTCCAGGGTGAGGACGCCGGTATAGCCGTCCTCGGTGGTGACTTCCATCGTGGCGGCAAGCTGGGGCATGATGGCGTCCATGTCCTTGCTCTTGCTGTCCAAGGTGACGGTTTCGGTGTAGTCCCTGGTGTCGGTCTCGCTGTTGTCCTGCCGGGTCACATCCAGCAGGGTATAGTGCCAGCCCTCCCGGTCAAAGTCGGCAGTGGGTATGCCTGCCGGGTCGTCACTGGCGGAGAGAAGATAGATTTTTTCCAGCCTGCGGGCGTCTCCCTCGGCGGTTTCCCTGACCTCTGCCGGGTAGAACGCCGCCGTCTGCTTGGGGGGCGGCGTTCCCTCCGCAGGCTCGGCGGCCAGAGCCGGGCAGGTCAGGGTACAGATCAGGAGCGCCGCAAACAGGACGGGCGCTGCTCGTTTCATAGTCATTACCTCCTACAATAATAATTACGGTTTAAGGCGCGGCAGCCAGCCGCGTCTTTTCCCATCTCAAAGCCGAAGCTGTTAGAATGGGAGAGTAAATGGCCTGACATAGCTCACCTTGGGCCAACACGCCCGTAAATGAGTCCGTCAGCCGCCTCTCTCGTTCGCAGCATTCGATTTGCGCAGGTAGAGCCACCATGTGCGCTCGTGTCACCCAGGAGATTGAACAGGCAATGAGGAAAGGGCGGGAAGCCATATCCAATCACAAGGAGGAACTAAATGAACGCAGTAGGGATCGATGTTTCCAAAGGGAAAAGCATGGTGGCTGCCCTGCGGCCAATGGGTGAAGTGGCATTGCTGCCACAGGAATTTCTCCACACCGAGGTCGGTCTGGAGCAGATGGCCTACGCCATCATCGCGCTGGGGGAAGATACCCGCGTCATCATGGAGGCCACCGGTCGCTACCATGAGCCGGTAGCGGCGGCGTTGCACGAATACGGCATTTATGTCTGCGTCCTGAATCCGCTGTTCATCAAGCAGAGCGGGGGCGGCTCAATCCGCAAGGTCAAGACCGACAAGGCGGACGCCATGAAGATCGCCAAGTATGGCCTTGACAATTGGGTAGATCTGCGGGAATATACTCCCATGGACACGGTAAGACAACAACTGAAGCTGTGCAGCCGCCAGTACAACCTCTACATGAAAACGGTGGTATCGCTGCAAAACAATCTCATTTCGCTGACCGACAAGACCTTTCCCGGCGTGAACGAACTGTTCTCCAGCCCGGAGCGCGCCGACGGTCACCAGAAATGGGTGGATTTTGTCATGACCTTCTGGCACTGTGACTGCATCTGCCGCGTCAGCGAGAAGGCATTCACCGAGCGCTATCAGAAGTGGTGCAAGCGCAAGGGCTACCATTACAGCGCAGAGAAGGCGTTGGACATCTACGCGGGAAGCTGTGGCCATTTCACCACGCTGCCGAAGAATGACAACACAAAGCTGCTGATTACGACTGCTGCCCAGCAGTTGCTTGCAGGCAAGATGACGCTGGCCGCTTTGCGCGCCGAGATGGCACGCCTTGCGCGGCAACTGCCAGAGTACGATACAGTGCATGCCATGTACGGCGTTGGCGAAATCACTGCCGCGCAGCTTATTGCCGAGATTGGCGATGTGCGCCGTTTTCCGCGCCGCAGCTCCATTGTGGGATTTGCGGGTGTCGATCCGGCTGTAAACCAGTCTGGCAAGCATGCGGCGCAAAGCACACCTACGACCAAACGCGGCTCCCCGCATCTACGGAAAACGCTGTACCAAATCGTCTGTACATATCTGAGAAAAGCTCCAGAGGACGAACCGGTGTACCAGTTCCTCGATAAGAAACGCGCGGAGGGCAAGCCTTATTTTGTCTACATGACAGCCGCGCAGAACAAGTTCCTGCGCATCTACTATGCTCGTGTGAAAGAGTGCCTTGAGGATTTCGACGCGCAGCAGAACTCCGCACAGAGTTAAGCTAACTGCCAATTCCATCCCGGCTGGCGATACATCTTTTCTCCAGCCTGTTTTGTTATGCCCTTTTTCGGTCTCGCAAATTTTGCGGGACTTTTTTCTTTTTGGCTATTGACTTTTGTTTGCAGGACTCATTTCTTCTCTTTCGGCGCGTAATCGTGCAGCTCGGGGATCGCACCGCCGGACACCGCCCAGAGGTACAGGCTCGCCACGCTGCCATAGGGCGAAAAGCGGCGGCGGTACTTTTCAAAGAGCCCTCGGTCGATCTTCCGGTGGTGGTACACCATGCGCAGCCCCCGCTGGATGGCAAGGTCATCGTAGCTCAGCACGTCCGGCCGCTGCATGCAGAAGAGTAAAATCATCTCCGCCGTCCACACGCCGATGCCATTGAGGGACGAAAGCTCCCGGATAGCCTCCTCGTCGCTTTTTTGCCAGATACCTTCTAAATCGAATGCGCCGGTGTGGACCTTTTCGGCAAAATCCGTGATGTACTCCGCCTTTCTGAACGTCATGCCGAGTGATTGGAGCTTGGAAACACCCGCGGCGAGGACCGTCTCGGCGTTGACCTCGCCGAGTGCCGACAGCATCCGCTGCCAGATCGTCTCCTGTGCCTTGGTCGAGATCTGCTGGCCGACGATGTGGTGCACGACGGCGGAAAAGAGGTCAGTATCCACTTTTCTCTCGACATGGCCGATGCGGTCGATGACCTCGGCCATGCGCTTATCCTTCTTTTTAAGATAATCGGTCTCCTCTTCCCCGTAGGCAAAATACATTGAGCTTCCTCCCCGCCGCGTCATCTAAAACGTATGTTCTATATATTATATGGTGCCATTTTCTTTCTGTCAAGCGTGCAAGCTTTTGTAACGGACTATCGAAAAAATTTTCGAAACCCTCTTGACTGAAAGTGTACTTTAAGTTGTAGAGTATCAGTGAACTTTAAGAACAACAAGTTTTTTCAGGAGGAATGTCTCATGAACAAGCCTTATATCGTATGCCACATGATGACCTCGGTCGACGGACGTATCGACTGCGCCATGACCGAGCACCTGCCCGGCGTACAGGAATATTACGACACGCTCGACGCGCTGGACGCGCCCACACGTATCAGCGGCCGCGTGACCGCGGAGCTCGAAATGGCGCTGCCCGGAAAGTTTGAGGCCAAGACCGCCGAAGCACTTGGCAAGGAGGCCTTTTCCAAGGCCGCCGACGCCGAGGGCTATGAGATCGTCGTTGACACCCACGGCACGCTCCTCTGGGGTGAGAGCGCCGAAGACGAGCGTCCGCTGCTCATCCTGACGAGCGAGCAGGTCAGCAAGGAGTACCTTGCGTATCTCAACGGCAAGCACATCTCGTGGATCGCCTGCGGCAAGGAACACGTCGACTTGAAGCGCACGTGCGAAATTCTCGCCGCGGAGTTTGACGTCAAGAGAGCCGCCGTGGTCGGCGGCGGACACATCAACGCAGGCTTCCTCGCCGCGGGGCTACTCGACGAGGTCAGCATTCTGATCGGCGCCGGCATCGACGGCCGCGGCGGCATGCAGAGCGTGTTCGACGGCCTGCCGATGGGGCGCGGCGTCACGCCGCTCAAGCACACGAGCGTGCAGCAGTACGGCAGCGGCGCGGTCTGGCTGCGCTACAATGTGGAAAAGTAAAAAGTAAAGCAGAGGAGGCTTTTTAACATGAAGTACGAAAATAAAGAAGCATTTGAACAGGTCAACATGTTCGGCACCGGCACGCCGAACACCGCTTACGCCAAGTTTTTCATCGGCGATTCGTTCTTAAATCCTCTGACTGACCCGAAAGGCGGCCTCTTCGCCGCGAACGTGACCTTCGAGCCCGGCTGCCGCAACAACTGGCACATCCATCACGCGACTTCCGGCGGCGGACAGCTCCTTCTCTGCACCGCGGGCGAGGGCTGGTATCAGGAAGAGGGCAAGGACGCCGTCAGCCTGCACGAGGGCAGCGTCATCATGATCCCCGCGAACGTGAAGCACTGGCATGGCGCGAAAAAGGACAGCTGGTTCAGCCACATCGCCGTTGAAGTCCCCGGCGAAAACTGCCGGAACGAGTGGTGCGAGCCGGTCTCGGACGAAGAGTACAATAAGCTGTAATCGGAGGCAATTTCCATGATCTTAAACGAAACTTATACGCTCGAAAACGGCCTGAGCATCCCCAAGCTCGGCCTTGGCACCTGGTTCATCGATGACGATCAGGCCGCCGAGGCCGTCCGCACCGCCGTGAAGCTCGGCTACCGCCTCATCGATACCGCGCAGGCCTACGGCAACGAGCGCGGCGTGGGCGTGGGCGTGCGCACCTGCGGCGTTCCGCGCGAGGAGCTTTTTGTCGCCAGCAAGGTGGCCGCAGAGCTCAAGACCTATGACGAGGCCAAAAAGTCCATCGACGAAACGCTCGAGAAGATGGGTCTTGACTACCTTGACCAGATGATCATTCACTCGCCCCAGCCGTGGAACCAGTTCCGCGTCGAAAAGCGCTATTTCGAAGAGAACAAAGCCGTCTGGCGCGCGCTTGAGGATGCGCAAAGCGAGGGCAAGGTCAAGGTCATCGGCGTGTCGAACTTTCTGCACGACGACCTTGAAAATCTGCTCTCCGACTGCCGCGTAAAGCCGATGGTCAACCAGATCCTGCTGCACATCAGCAACACCGACCTCGCGCTGCTCGACTACTGCCGCGAGCAGGGCATCCAGGTGGAAGCCTACTCCCCCATCGCCCATGGCGAGGCGCTCAAGAACCCCGCCATCGCGGAGATGGCGAAAGAGTATGGCGTCACCGCCGCGCAGCTGTGCATCCGCTATGTCATCGAGCTCGGCGCGGTCGCGCTGCCGAAGACGGCCAACCCCGACCACATGGCGAGCAACGCCGCCGTGGACTTCACCATCTCGAGTGAGGACAGGGAGACGCTCAAGCACACGGACCGCATCGCCGACTACGGCGAGTTCAACATCTTCCCCGTCTTCAGCGGCAAGCCGCTCGCGTAACGAACGCAAAAGGAAAAGGAGAGAACGCAGCAGCGTCCTCTCCTTTTTTTACAAAAGCATGCAGAAACCAATCTGCATACAGAGCCATCTTTCAAAAAGCCTCTTATTTCTTCTCTTCCTCGCGCACAAACATCATCAAAAAGCTGACTGCGAGCAGCAGGCAGGACACCCAGATGCCCTTTTCGGCAAAGCGCGCCGTCAGGACGCTGCCAAGCCCCGCGCCGACGGCAAAAATACCGATGACGCCAAAATACGTCAGTGCCTTTTTCAGCACCTCGCGGTCGTGCGTGTGGAAGTAGACGCACAGCGCCTCGGTGCCGCTGCGCATGTTGCCGATGCACATGGTGCTCGCGTAGGCGTGGCCGCGCACCTTGCGGAAGGTCTGCACCTGCATCGCGCAGACGAACGAGACGAGCGCGTTTGCAAAGGTGTTGACCTCCCGCGGCAGGAAGCCGACAAAAAACAGCAGCACGATCTCGACCAGAATGATGAGCTGGCGCCAGTGCACCTTTTCCATGCACTTATAGCGGCGGTGGACGCATTCCGCCACAAAAATGCCCGCCATAAACGAGATCACCGGCACAAAATAGCGGAAAACACCTGCCCAGTCGCCTGCAAAAAGGTGTGTGCTCATCAGCACGATGTTGCCCGTCTGCGCGTTGGCAAACACCTTGTCGCGGCAGCAATAGGTATAGGCGTCCTGCAATCCGCCGGATAAAATGATAAACGCGGACATCAGGAACGAATCGGACATCTGCCCGTGCGGTCGATCAAGCTGCATGGTTACATTTTGGCTCCTGTTCGTTAAAATTCCACCATGATTATACGGCGGTAGCCGCGCTTCGTCAAGCGGCTTTTGCGTCGAGCCTCTTTGGTTTCACGAGGCGCAGCGTGTTCTTCCTGCTCGCAAAGTGCGTCAGCATCACGAGGAACGACACCGCCGAGCCCAGCGCCGTGGCAAGACCCGCGCCGCAAACGCCCATATCGCATGGGAAGACGAAGAACCAGTCGCCGAACACATTGAAGATGCCGCCCGACAGCACACCAAGCGTCGCAAGTGCGGGCGCGCCGTCGTTGCGCAGAAATGCCGCAAGCATCTGATTGAAGAGGAACAGTGGGAATACAACTTTAACGGGGATCATGTACCGCTGCGCGAGGGCGAGCAACGTCTCGTCCGCACCGAAAAACGTCAAAAGCGGGCGCTCAAAGAGGATGAGCCCGACCCACGCGAGCGCCGCCGAACGCCGCCAACAAGTATTTGAAGTAAAGCGTTTTGATATTTCCACGCAAAAGGTCCATTGTCGTTTCCTCCTGTCAACAAAAAAAGCCGGATAAGGAACAGGCATTTCAACCTGCGCCTTATCCGGCTGCCGTTTCTTTCGAACAGCGCGCCCTCCGAGTGAGCAAGAGGGACTATAGCACAAGAAAACGACAATGTCAAGCCGCGGCGATCTCCCTCCTTTTTCCTTTCTGAATTTTCCGTGGACAATTTCTTCCCGATGGGGTAACATCATAGAAAAAACAGGAAACGGAACACTTTTTCATGGACAAGTACAGCATCTTAAAGCAATATTACGGCCACAGTGCGTTTCGCGCGGGGCAGGAGGAACTCATCGACTCCATTCTCTCCGGGCGCGATGCGCTGTGCGTCATGCCGACGGGCGGGGGCAAGTCGCTCTGCTATCAGATCCCCGCGCTGCTCCTGCCAGGCATCACGCTCGTCGTCTCGCCACTCATCTCGCTGATGAAGGATCAGGTCGCAGCGCTCAAGAGCGCGGGCGTTCCCGCGGCGTACATCAACAGCTCCCTGACAGGCGAGCAGATCCGCACGGTCTACGCCCGCACGCGCAAGGGTGCCTACAAGCTCATCTACGTCGCGCCCGAGCGGTTGGAAACGAACAGCTTTTTATCGCTGATGCAGGAGATGGACGTGTCGTTTCTCGCTGTGGACGAGGCACACTGCATTTCGCAGTGGGGACAGGACTTCCGCCCGAGTTACCTCGGCATTGTCGATTTCATCAATGCCCTGCCGCGCAGGCCCATTGTCGCGGCCTACACCGCGACGGCGACAAAGCAGGTGCAGTCCGACATTCTGCGGCTCTTGCAGCTGCAAAGCCCATACCGCATCGTGACGGGCTTCGACCGTCCGAACCTCTATTTCGACGTGCGCCGCCCGAAAAACAAGTTTTCCGCCCTCGCCGCACTCATTGACGAGCGAAGAGGCAGAAGCGGTATCGTCTACTGTGCAACGCGCGCGGCGGTCGAGCGCGTGTGCGACAGCCTGTGTGACCGCGGTATCGCCGCCACGCGCTACCACGCGGGCCTCACAGATGAGGAGCGGCAGCAGAATCAGGACGATTTTCAGTTTGACCGCAAGACCGTCATGGTCGCGACGAACGCCTTCGGCATGGGCATCGACAAGTCAAACGTCAGCTTTGTCATTCATTACAACATGCCGAAGAGCCTTGAGGCCTACTATCAGGAGGCGGGCCGCGCCGGACGCGACGGTGAGAATGCCGACTGCGTCCTGCTCTTCGCGCCCGCCGATGTGGAGACCGCGCGCTTTCTCATCGAAAACGGCGGGGCCGACCAGCTCTCAGAGGAGGATGCCGCGCTCGTGCGCAAGCGCGACTATGAGCGCCTGCAGGCGATGACGGGGTACTGCAAATCCGTCGACTGTCTGCGCGGGCGGCTGCTTGACTACTTTGGCCAGATACACCCCGCAAACTGCGGGAACTGCTCCAACTGTAAAGCGACCTACCAGACTGAGGACATCACGCTCTCGGCGCAGATGATCTTATCGTGCGTCATGCGCATCCGCGAGCGGCTGGGCTACTATGTCGGCAAAACGCTCGTCATTCAGGTCCTGCGTGGGAGCCGCGACCAGCGGCTTTTGTCGCTCGGCCTTGCGAGCTTGTCGACCTATGGTCTCATGGATAAGACGTCGCCGAGCGTCATCGAGCGGTACATCGAATACCTCGAATCCGCGGGATATCTCGAGGTCGACCAGCGCTATTCGACGCTCCGGCCCACAAAAAAAGCATCCGCCGTGCTCTATGACGGCGAATGCGTGCTGATGCAGAAGCGGGTGGAGCCGAAGACAGAGAAAAAGCGCCCGCGCGGCGCGTTTTTGGACGAATTCGAGGAAAACAGCCTTTACGAGGCGCTGCGCGCCCAGCGCGCGGAGCTTGCCAAACGCGAGAGCGTTCCCGCCTACGTCATCTTTTCGAACGCGACACTCGCCGACATGGCGGAGAAAGCGCCGCGCTCGCTCTCAGAGCTTCTTGAGGTCTCGGGAGTCGGCGAGCGGAAGGCCTCCCGCTACGGAGAGGCCTTCCTGCGCACCATTGAGGAGTATATACAGCAGCAGGGGTGAAGCGCTCTTACTTCAGCACCGTGCCGTCGGCCAGCGTGATGGTATAGCCGTTGAACAGGATATCGCCCTCGGCGAGGTCGCTGAGCTCGATGCTCTCGTCATTTTTTGTAATTTCCGCATTCGCGAAGTCGAGCGTCACACTCTCCTCGCCCGCGGTAAAGCTGCTGCCGCCCATGCCGCCGGGGGCGCTGCCGCTCGGGGCCTCGCCATCAGGTTTCTCTGGAGGCTGGCTGCCGGAATCACCGCTCTGGCTATTGGAAGAACTGTCCTGGCCGCTCGGCATCTCGGGCGGCTGGCTGTCGGTGCTGCCGCTCTGGCTGTCGGGCTTTTCAGGCGGCTGACTGCTGTCCGACGATGCCGAGTCCTGACTGCTGCTGTTGCCGCTCTGCGTTTCGCCGTCCGGCTTGTCGGGCGGCGTCTGGCCGGAATCGGAACTGCCAGACACGTCATGGGACGGCATACCGCCCGCACTCAGCTCGCCGAGCTGCATCGTCACGGCAGTGCCGTCAATATCGGTGATCTCGCCGGTGACGGTCTGACCGGAGTAATCTGTCGTGCTCTTGCTGCCGCACGCGGCGAGCGACAGCGTCAGCGCCGCCGCACAGAAAAGAGAACGAGTCTTTTTGCCTTTCATCAAAAATGACCTTCTTCGTCATTGTGTATCCCAAATGCTTCCGCGGGGCTGTCGTTTTTCGCTTTTCCCTTGGAACGAGGTCATTATTGCCCGCCAACCTAAAAAAACTAAAGGAAAGTTTGAACATTTTGTTTTTCACAAAAACGCAAAAAGCAGTGCCGCCTGAAATCAGGCGGCACTGTTCCTATTGATATGATGTTCCCACCGGCGCGGCGCAAGCGGTTAGTTTGCTCTAACTTGCAGTCTTTTGAAAAGCCGCCGCAGGGCAGCTTTCCAATATATCCTGCTTTCCCGCTTGCCTTCGGGAAGGTGATCGACCTTGCGTATTGTAGCACAGCGATTTTCGCATTGCAAGAGCGGTTTTCAAATTTCTGCGATATTTTCTTTGCTACATACGCTTTCTCGCCCCGTCCGCTGCAACAGACTGTTCCCATTCCGTGTCCCGCGGCACTTGCATCCCGCGGCTTTCGCTGGTATACTATGTTCATAAGTTAGATGCATTTAACAGAATTGATATTTCACACAGAAAAGACGGTGAACGACATGGAAGCATTTTACGGCATTTTGATCCCGTTTCTCGGCACGTCGCTCGGCGCGGCGTGCGTGTTCTTCATGAAAAAGTCACTCAGCGACGCTGTGCAGCGCTCGCTAACGGGCTTTGCCGCGGGCGTGATGGTCGCGGCCTCGGTGTGGAGCCTGCTGATCCCCGCCATCGAGCAGTCGTCGGCGATGGGGAAACTCTCGTTTCTGCCGGCGTTTCTCGGCTTTTGGGTCGGCATTCTCTTTTTGCTGCTGCTCGACCACGTTGTCCCGCACCTGCACGCCAAGAGCGGGCAGGTCGAGGGGCCGAAGAGCCAACTCCAGCGCACGACGATGATGGTGCTGGTCGTCACACTGCACAACATCCCCGAGGGCATGGCCGTCGGCGTGGTGTATGCGGGCTATCTCTCCGGCAGCGCGCAGATCACGGCGGCGGGCGCGCTGGCGCTCTCACTCGGCATCGCGATCCAGAATTTTCCCGAGGGGGCGATCATTTTGCTCCCGCTGCGCGCCGAGGGCATGGGCAAAGCAAGAGCTTTCTGGGGCGGCGTGCTCTCGGGCATCGTCGAGCCCATCGGCGCGGTGCTGACGATACTCGCCGCATCGCTCATCGTTCCGGCGCTGCCGTATCTTCTGAGCTTTGCCGCGGGCGCGATGCTCTATGTCGTCGTCGAAGGGCTGATCCCCGAAATGTCGCAGGGCGCGCACTCCAACATCGGAACGGTGTTTTTCGCCGTGGGTTTCAGCCTGATGATGGTGCTGGACGTGGCGCTGGGATGAAATACGGCAGGAATGCAAGCAGGAGGCGATACCAAGCGGTACGCCTCCTGCTTTTTATGCTGACGCCAGCCTTGCGCCTATTTTTCCACCCGAATAAGATTGCTCTCATACGGCCGCTTGCCGGAGAGCACTTCGTCGTAAAAATTCTGCTTCCAGTCGATGTAGGCGACGCTGTCCTGCAATTCCCGAATGCCTGCGCGCAGCGCCTCCTGCTTCTGCGCCAGCAGGATCTTGCGCTGCGGGATGGTGCGCTCGCCTTGCAGGCAGAGGGCGAGGTAGTCCTCCATCTTCTGAATGCTCATGCCGCATTTTTTCAAGCACGTCAGGCTGCTGATCCACGCGACGTCCCGCTCGTCAAACACGCGGCGGTTGTTCTTATCGCGCTTGACGTTGGGGACGAGCCCCTCGTTGCAGTAAAAATTTTAAGGCCTGATAGGTCATGCCCGTTTCCTTGCAGACCTGCATCATGGTGTAGCGCATGGTAATTCCTCTCTGCTGCGTAAAAATTGTGTTTTTTCCTCAAAAACCTCTTGACCGGTTGTTACAACCGGTATTTATAGATGAAAACAACCTCTCCGATGATATCAATGAGGCCGTCATGCGCAGCGTCATCCGCAACATCCGCATTTTGCTGACCGATCCTGAAAATTACGACGCCAGAAGCGAGCTGGCGTGGGCGTCCGCCATGGCAGAGAACGGCGTGCTGAAGATCGGCAAGGTCACGGGTTTTCAGGCGCATCAGATCGAACACCAGCTGGGCGCTTACACCAATTGCAACCATGGAGCGGGCCTGGCGGTGATCCATCCCGTTCTGTACCGCCACATCTACAAGTCTGGTGCGGCGCGGTTTGCGCGGTTTGCGCAGAATGTCTGGGGTATTGCACCCAGAGACAGCGACGAGGAGACGGCTGCCGCCGGTATCGACGCGCTGGCCGCGTTCATCAAGGAGATTGGCCTGCCGACTACCTTTACCGAGCTTGGCATCCCCGCCGATACCGACTTCCGAGCCATCGCGGATTCCACCAACGTCACCGCCGGCTGCTGCAAAAAGTTGACGCACGACGAGATCTACGAAATTTTGCAGGAATGCCTGTGAGTATCCGCGCTTTTCGCAGCAAAACAAAGCATTCTTTGCGCTGTGCTCCATTTTTGGCCTTTCTGCCTCTTGCATTTGGGCCAAAGCGTGATATCATAGGCCAGACAAATTGCGAAAAGGGGCAGTAGAATTGAAAGCTGCAGCGCAGAAAAAATCATTGGATATGCTTCACGGAACGCTATGGGATAAGATCCCGCGCTTTGCCATTCCGGTGGCGGCCACGGCGATTTTGAGCCAGCTGTTCAACGCCGCGGACATCGCCGTCATCGGCAACTTTACCGGCGAGCTCCGCACCGTGGCGGTCGCGGCCGTCGGCACAAACAGCTCGATCATCAGCCTGATCGTCAACCTGTTCATCGGCATCGCGCTGGGCGCAAACGTGACGATCGCGCACGCCATCGGCGAAAAGAACGACACGATGGTGCACCACGCGGTGCACACCTCCATCGTTGTGGCGGTGCTGGGCGGTTTGATCGCGGCGATCATCGGTGAGCTGTTCGCCGTTCCGCTGCTGAATCAGCTGAATGTGCCGGACGATGTGTTCCCGCTGGCGCTGCTATACCTGCGCATCTATCTTGCGGGCCTGCCGGTGATCCTGCTCTACAACTTTGAGGCGGCGGTCTTCCGCAGCGTGGGCGAGACGAAAATTCCGCTGATCGCGCTGACGGCCTCCGGCGTTCTGAACGTGATCCTGAACCTCTTTTTCGTGGCCGCGCTCCACATGAGCGTGGACGGCGTCGCGATCGCAACGGTGCTGTCGAACGCGGTCAGCGCGGCGATCTTGTGGGGCTTCCTGCTTAAAACGGACAAGGTCATCCGCCTTGAGCCGAAAAAGCTGCGCATCGACGGGCTGTGCCTCAAGCAAATTCTGCGCATTGGCGTTCCCGCGGGTGTGCAGAGCGCGATGTTCTCCATCGCGAATATCGTCATTCAGGGCGCGATCAACAGCCTCGGCACGGTCGTCATGGCGGCGTCGAGTGCGGCCTACAACATTGAGGTCATCACCTACGATATCCTCAACTCCTTCTCGCAGGCCTGCACGACATTCGTCGGACAGAACTTTGGCGCGGGCGAGATCAAGCGCTGCAAGAAAACGCTGCTGCTGTGTCTTCTCGAGGGCATCATCAGCCTCGGCGTCGCCATCGCCCTGATCCTCTTTTTCGGAAAGTCGCTGCTCACCATCTTCAACGGCGACCCGCAGGTGGTAGAGACGGGCTATATTCGCCTCATGCTGATCATGCCGTCGCACCTGTTCAGCCTTTGCTACGAGGTGCTTTCCGGCTACCTGCGCGGCTTTGAAATTTCACTGCCGCCCGCCGTTTTGACGATGCTGGGCGTCTGCGGCGTCCGCCTGAGCTGGCTGCGCTGGGTCTTCCCGCAGTACAAGACATTTATGAACATCATGCTGGTCTTCCCCATCAGCCTTGCGACCACGGCGCTTCTAATGCTGGCAGCGGTGCTGTACTTCCGCCCCTCGCGCCGCTATGCGCATCTGCAAAAGAGTGATGGCGCGGCTTCGGCAAAAATCGAAGGATAAGACCATTCCCAAAATCGACAAAGCAGGGGGGGGGGG
>JBBNGO010000039.1:0-24885 GCA_040095065.1 Hominicoprocola fusiformis | reverse complement strand
TTCTCTTGGGGGTCCAAGGGGGATATTCTCTCACGTGAGAGAATATCCCCCTTTTCCCGTGCAGCGCCTACGGCGCTGCTTTCCTCCTCCGCGCAATGCGCGGAAAAATATAAAAAAGAGCACCCTTGCGGGTGCTCTTTTTCAAATCGCTGAGAATTAGCCGAACAGGGACATCAGGACGCCTGCGGCGATAGCGGAACCGATAACACCTGCAACGTTCGGGCCCATGGCGTGCATGAGCAGGAAGTTGGAGGGGTTCTCCTTCTGGCCGACGACCTGAGAAACACGGGCGGCCATAGGAACGGCGGAAACGCCGGCGGAACCAATCAGCGGGTTGATCTTTTCCTTCAGGAACAGGTTCATGAGCTTGGCCAGCAGCACGCCGCCCGCGGTACCGAAACCGAACGCGACGATACCCATAGCCATGATCTCAAGGGTCTGAACGGAAAGGAAGGTGGTGGCGGTGGCGGTAGCACCGACAGTGAAACCGAGGAAGATGGTGACGATGTTCATCAGCTCGTTACCGGCGGTCTTCTGCAGACGCTCCACAACGCCGGACTCCTTGAACAGGTTACCGAGCATCAGGCACGCGATCAGAGGCGCGGCAGAAGGAACGAGCAGCGCCACGAACACGGTGATCATGATGGGGAAGATGATCTTCTCGCGTTTGCTGACCTGACGCAGCGGGCGCATCACGATGCGGCGCTCTTCCTTGGTGGTCAGAGCCTTCATGATGGGGGGCTGAATGACCGGGACGAGGGCCATGTAGGAATAAGCGGCAACGGCGATAGGACCGAGCAGCTCAGGAGCCAGACGGGAGGTGACGAAGATCGCGGTCGGACCGTCAGCGCCGCCGATGATACCGATGGAGGCGGACTGCTGGTAAGTGAAGCCCATGAACTGGGTACCGACATAAGTCATGAAGATACCGAGCTGAGCGGCAGCGCCGAGCAGCAGGGACTTGGGGTTCGCGATCAGGGGACCGAAGTCGGTCATCGTGCCGACGCCCATGAAAATCAGGCAGGGATAGATGCCGAGCTTAACGCCGAGGTACAGAACGTCGAGCAGGCCGAGGCTAACGGTGCTGCCGACCGCCCACGGGGCAAGCACCGCATCGGCTACGCCGGCTTCCGACATCTCTGTCAGGAATTCCTGCGTGATGGGCGCTCCTCCGAAGAGGTCCCAATGGACATGTCCTCCGGCGAACAGGATCTCGTGGAACATGTCCGCACCGGGAAGGTTGGTGCACAGCATACCGAACGCGATGGGCAGGAGCAGCAGCGGCTCAAAGCCCTTCACGATGGCCAGATACAGCAGGACAAAGGAAATGGCGATCATAATGAGGCATTTCCAGTTGCCCTCCTGACCAAACATATAGAAGCCGGTCTGCTGCAGGAAATTGATAATAGCAGTCATTTATATTTCTTTTCCTTTCACAGTTAATCCAGGGGGAAGATGCTGTTATTTAGCCGATGACGCACAGAACGTCGCCGGGGTTGACAGCAGCGCCCTTGGCAACTGCGACGGAGGAGATGGTGCCAGCGCAGGGAGCGAAGATCTCGTTCTCCATCTTCATGGCCTCGAGGATGAACAGCAGATCGCCTTCCTTGACGGCCTGACCGGCGGCGACCTTCACATCGAGGATGGTGCCGGGCATCGGGCTGGTGACAGTGCCGGCACCGGCGGGAGCAGCAGCCTTGGGGGCAGCAGCGGGAGCGGCGGCAGGAGCCGGAGCAGCAGCGGGAGCCGGAGCGGCAGCGCGGGCAACGGGAGCCGCGGCAGCGCGGGAGACGGGAGCGGAAGCCATACGGCTGCCGCCGGCGGCGGACTCGACGGTGACTTCGTAGGTGGTACCGTTAACGGTGACATTGTACTGCTTGATCATGTTTGTTCTCTCCTAAAAATAAAATTAGATTTTTTTAATGTTGACGATGTTCATGCTGCGGGACGAGATACCGACCTCTTCCGAGAGAGCGGCAGTGATCGCGGCCACGATCTCAGGCTGCATGCCCTGCGGCTTGGGAGCCGGCGCGGGGGCGGCAGCAGGAGCGGCGGCAGCGGCGGCCGGCGTCTTTTCCTTGCCCTTGAGGACTGCACCCATTGCCATGGTGAGGAAAATGATGCAGATCAGGCCAAAGAACACCGTGCCAATACCCATCAGGGTAACGAACAGGCTGCTGTATTCCATTTCTTCCTTTTACCTTTCAATTTGGATTATAGCAAAGCGATTGCTCAATTTGCAAGCGCGTATGCACTTTTTGCGCGTTTTTAACGGCTTTTCCCTCCTGCCTTGCACGGCAGGAGGGAAAAGAGACTTTCCTTACTGCACGGAGAGCACGTCGGCAAACGCCTGGATGGCGGTCGCCGCCTGGCCGAAGTCGCGCATCTGCTGGTCGATGCCGAGCTTGATGAAGGGGATCCCAGCGGCGTCGAGCGCCTTCTTGAGGTACGGGAACTCCATCTCCTCGGGATCGCAGAACTGCTGCATGAACAGCACCAGACCCTGCGCGCCGGACTCCTTGACCATGTTGGCCACGAACTCGCCGCGGCGATTCTGGTTGGACTGCGGATCGTAGAGCAGGACGTCGTAGTCGATGTTGGTGAACTGATCGACGAGCGCCATCATCGGGTCGCCCTCTTCGCTCGCGTCGGTGCGGAAGGCACGGGACTCGTGGGCAACATCGTCCGCCGCGATGGCGACGTTGTTGTCCTTGAAGATCTTGAGCAGCGTCGGGTTGTCGCAGATGATGCCGGAGGTGACGACCTTCACGCCGTTCCACTTGGCAGCGGGCAGCGCCTTGAGCTCGGCGTTGAGGGCCTCGAGCTTCTCGGTGTACTCGGCCTTATCCATGAACCAGGCAGCCTTTAAGACGGCCGAGCGCATGATCGGGTCGATAACGTCGCAGTGGTCGCTTGCGAGCTTGACAAACTCACGGCGGGCAGCGCGGGACTTGTTGTAGACCTTGATGGCCGCAGCAATGTCCTCGCTCTTGATCTCGTGACCGGCGATCTTTTCAAGACCGGCCTTGACGTTGTTGTACTGATCCAGGCAGAACTGCTTGCCCCAGTCGGCAAAGCGGTTCTGAGGATGGGCGAGGAAGATGCACGGCAGCTTCTCACTCATGGCGACGCGGATGTTCTGGCTCATGGGGCGCAGCGTGTCGCAGATGGTCGGGGTGATCACGCCGTCCAGCAGATCCATCGTGCCGTCAAGCAGCATCTCGAGGTCGAGCTGGGCGATGGTGCAATAGAAAGTCGCGCAGTATTCCTTGGAGCGCTGCTCGGTCTTGTTGTTGCTGCCCCACATGCCGAACGGCATCATACCGGCGGCGTAAACCAGCTCTTCGGGGGCGTAATAAGGCATCACGCCGATGCACTTTTTGCCTGCGTCCTTATAGGCCTTGAGCTGGCCCTTGGGATTGGCGGCAACAGCGGAAAATTCATTAACGATAGCTTCGATACTCATTTTTGCACGCCTCCTTAGTCTTTCTTGTTGGCTTCCATAGCCTCGACCAAACCCTGTACACGGGTCGTGTACTGCGCTTCGTTGAAGTTGCGCGGGTCAGCCTGGTCGCCGTCGAAACCGGCGCAGGGCACGCCGAGGTCAGCGGTGAAGCGGCGCTGCATTTCAGCCATGTAACCGGACCAGGGCTTGCAGGAGCGGTTGTAGTGGACGAGCACGCCGTCGACCTTGTTGTCGCGGCAGATGCCCTCACGCCAGGCAACGCCCTGCTCGATGCAGACGGAGTTCGGAGCCTTGTAGTAAGCGCGGGCCATTTCGTCCATGTTGTTGTAAACAAAGCCGAACGCGGGCGCGTACACGACTGCGGTGACGTTGATGCCATTCTCCTTGAGGGGCTTAAAGAGGTTCGGGAGCTTCGGCCAGCAGGGGATGCCCTCGAACATGACGCGGTACTGCTCGGGGAAGGGCAGCGTGGAGGTGCCTTCCTCAATGTTCTTCTGCAGGTCCTTGGACAGGAGTTCAAAGGCGTCGGCAGCAGCTTCCTTGCCGCGGGCGGTGACGACGTCGGCCATGTGGTTAAAGAGGTCGAAGCCGCTCATCGGGGCGGGCTTGTACTGCAGGAAGTCGCAGACCTTCAGCCAGTTCTGTGCGGTGCGGTTCGCGTGCTTGCAGGCAAGCTCGAACTTCTTCTCGTCGAACTTCTTGCCGGTGAGCTTTTCGAGCTCATGGATGGCGTTGTCGAACTGGGCGCGGACGTACTTGACAGCGGAATCGCTGACTTCCACGGTGTTGTTGTAGGGGATATCGACCATGATGAGGGGGATGTTGCACATACGGGCGATATTCTCGTACCACTTGGTCATGCAGTTGCAGATGTTGTTGCAGCACAGGACAAAGTCCGGCTGGGGGATGCGCATCTGCTTGTAGGGCTTGATGGCCTCGCGGCGGAAGTTCTTGTAGGCGATCTCCTTCTCGGTGGTCTCGGGCAGAGCCTCGATCTCGTGGATATCGTCCAGAACCGTGTAGGGGACCTGCGTCTTGGGGTCTTTCTTGGGCTTGCCGGTCTCAGGATCGATGACGACCTTGCCGTTTTCGTCCTTGAGGGGCTTGCCGCTGTTGGGGTCGATGATGAACTCGAGCGTTTCGGGGTCGAACTTGCGGCTTGCGCGCTTACCGGCGGCGTAAGCCAGGGAGATACGTGCGTAACCGCAGATATCGTTGTCGAAGCCGAGATCCTCGGCAGCCTGGCACATGATCTCACCGTCGCGCTGGGCGGCAATACCGGCAGCCTGGTTCTCGGGATACATCACGTTGAGGTCAAAGGCCTCAGCAAGCTCACAGGGGAACTTGGAGCTGGACCAACCGACCAGCTTACCCTGCTTCTTCGCTTCACGGGCGTCGGCATAGACGTCATCGACGACCTTGCGCAGAGCAAGCACGCCGGGACTGACTTGTTTAGCCATGATTGATTCCTCCTAATGCGATATAGAAAAATTTGATAACGAATGATGGGGATTATTTGTTCTTCAAAGCCTTCTGGTAGGCAAACAGAGCGGCGCCGAGCGCACCGTTATACTGCGTGAGGGGCGTGGTGTGGATCTCGTGTCCGAGCTGCTCCTGAAGGGCTTTCACGATGCCGTGGTTCTGTGCGACACCGCCGGTCATCACCACGTCGTCGCGCACACCGATGCGGTGGCAGAGGCCGGAAACGCGGCCCGCGACGGACTTGTGGATGCCGTGGATGATGTCGCACTTGTCCGTGCCCATGGCGAGCTGCGAGATGACCTCGCTCTCGGCAAAGACCGTGCAGGTCGAGCTGATACCGACCTCCTTGGTCGACTTGTCGCCAAGGTCGCCCAGTTCTTCGACCTTCACCTCAAGTACGCGGGCCATGACATCGAGGAAGCGGCCGGTACCGGCTGCGCACTTATCGTTCATGACGAAATTTTTCATCATGCCGTTCTCGATCTCGATGACCTTCACGTCCTGCCCGCCGATATCGACGACCGTGCGCACGTTCGGGAACAGGAACGCCGCGCCCTTGGCGTGGCAGGAAAGCTCGCTCATCTGCATGTCGGCAAGGCCGTCAAGGCTGTTGCGCCCGTAGCCCGTGGCAAGGACGAAGTCCATCTGCTCGCGCGTCATGCCCGCGTTTTCCAACACCTGAGCGATCGCGCGGGATGGACCCGACGTGCCCGTGCCTACAGCGACGAGGGACTTTGCGACGATCTCGCTGCCATCCTTTAAAATCACACATTTCGACGCGGTGGAGCCGACGTCGATACCCATGGTAAAAATGCTCATTGTACTCTCCGTTTGCCTTCCCGTGCGCTGCGCGGTTCTTGCCTCCGCGCAGCGCCGAGAAAAGCATTGTTGTGATATTTTACTGCGCGTTCAGGGCGTCGTAGTCGCGGATGACGCGCGGCAGCAGCATCTGATGGACCGGGCAGATGCTCTCGGGGTTCTGATAGCAGGCGTTGGCGAAGGCCTGGATGTAGGGACGGATGTCGTTCATGTCGACGATCTCGTCGGTCAGGCCTGCCTTGGCGCAGAACTTCGGGCTGGACTTCTTGGCGTAGTCCTGAATCAGCGCGTTCATCTTGTCGATGGTGGGCTGCAGATCCTCGCCGGCCTTCTCTTCCTTCACGAGACGGCGGGCATACATGGCGGCCGCAGCGGTCTCGCCGTGCATGACGTAGATCTCGGTGGTAGCGGTGCCGATGGAGAAAGCGTTGTTGTCGTTGCCCTGCGGGCCGCCGAGGACGTAGTGCGCCGCGGCGGTGCCCTTGCGGAGCGTGATCTCCATCATCGGCAGCTTGCTGGACTGGATGGAGTAGATCAGGCTCTGGCCGAGGCCGAGGAGCTCAGCGCGCTCAGCGTCGTTGCCGACGTCGATACCGGTGGTATCCTGGACCCACAGCATCGGGATGCGGTCACGCGCGCAGAGGGTGACAAATTCGTTCATCTTGATGAGGCCCTGACGGTACAGCTTGCCGCCAACGCCCATCGCCTGGCCGTAGGTCGCCATCTTGTACTCGGGGTAGTTCATCAGCATGCCCTGATAGTTGGCGACAACGCCGACGAGCAGACCGTCGATCTTGGCAAGACCGGTGATCATCTCAGGGCCGTAGCCGTGCTTGTACTCCATGAACTCGGAGCCGTCGAACAGACGCGCGAGAACTTCGACCATGTCGTAAGAGCGCTTCTGGTTGAACGGAACGATGCTGTAGAGGTCGTTGGCGTCGAACAGGGGCTCCTTGGGATCGTCGACGCGGAAGAACTCGGGATCGTAAGCGGGCAGCATGTCGATGTACTTGCGGATACCGGCGAGCACGCCCTCTTCATCGGCGTAGACCTCGCGGAAGAAGCCGGTCTCGCCATAGTGGATGGCGACAGTGCCGGGGATGTCGCTCTTGAGGTTCTTCTGCGCCTTGATGAGCGCCTCAGCAGCCTCCTTGTCGACATGGCCCTTGGGGCTCATACCGCCGACGATACCGGCGCCGCCGACTGCCATGTTGGCATCCTGATGCGCGATCAGGATGGTCGGGGAGATGGAGTGATAGCCGCCGCCGGCGGGGTTCGTACCGTAGATGCCGACGATGACGGGCACGCCCATCTGGTTGAGCTCGCTGTTGCGATAGAACGGCGTACCGCCGCCGCGGCGGTTGGGGTACACCTTCTCCTGCTCGTCGAGCTTAACGCCGGAGCAGTTCAGCACGTAAACGAGAGGGATGCGCAGGCGCTTGGCCGTGTCGCTGCCGCGCAGCAGGCTGTCAGCCTGGCCGGGGACCCAGGCGCCCGCGAGCTTCTTGTTGTCGCTCGCGATGATGACGGCCCACTTGCCGTCGATACGGCCGAGACCCTTGACGATGCCGACGCTGCCGTTCTTGTTGTCCTGGGGGTTGTAGAGGCTGTTGAGGGGGCACCAGGTGCCTTCGTCAACGAGCTCCATGATGCGCTGCATCGCCGTCCACTGGCCGGACTCGTTAAGCGCCTCGGTGCTCTTACCGGCTTCGAGAGCAGCCTCGCGGATCTCATGGATCTCCTGCTCCACCGCCTGGATCTCAGCGGCGTTGTCCTCGTGGAATGCGCTCAGATCCTTGCCGATGACCGGCATGCTCTGGAAATAAGAGGGCATGGAATATTCGCTCATATTAAGTTCTCCTTCTTAATCGAAATAACAAATTACTTATCCTTGGGAACCTTGATGAATGCCTGACCCGGGTCGATCTCCTCACGGATGAGGCGGATGATCTCCGGAGAGGGGCCTTCCATCAGCTCGGCGCGGGAGACGTCGATCTCGAAGCCGGTGTTCTCCTGAACCATCTCGGGAGAGGAGAACGGATAGTAGTAAGCGAGGTACATACGCTTGGTCTCTTCATCAAACTTCATGATGCCGAGGTCGGTAACGACCATCTGAGGACCGCGGTTGCCGGGCAGGCCCGCGCGCTCACGGCCTCCGGGGCCGTCCATCCAGCCGCAGGAGGTGATGTAGTCGACGTGGTCCATGAAGCGGCGCTTCTGGTGCTGCATCATGATGATGGTGTTGCAGTAGGTGGCAATGCCGTTGGCGCCGCCGGAACCGGTGAAACGGGTGGTGGGCTGCAGGTAGTCGCCCTTGCCGAAAATGCAGGTGGAGTTCACGTTGCCGTACGGGTCGATCTGCGCGCCGCCGATGAAGGCGACGAGACGATCCTCGTCGTGCAGCCACTCGTTGGCCTCGAAGCCGACGAAGCGGATGTTGGGCCACTGCACGGCGCAGTGCGCCATGAAGCGGTTATCGCCGACGGAGCGGGGAACCTCAACGGGGTCGCAGTCCATCAGACCCGACTCGACGATGGGGTGGCAGCTGGGGCAGACCGCGCGCTTGGCAAGGGACGCACCGATCAGCGGCAGGCCCGTACCAACGATGACGATCTGGTTTTCCTTAATATTCTTAGCAATGGCATACGCCTGCATTTCCTGCTTGGTATACTTCGTGTAATCAGACATTTCTATTTAGCCTCCCAAACCTTAATGTGTAGTGGAATAGCCGAGGTGCGGCTCGTTCTTCAGGCGCATCAGACGGCTGCCGCCAAGCTTATCGAGCAGAGCGGACTGATCTTCGCAGCTGTAGACCCACTTTTCGAGGAAATCCTTGAAGGTCTCGGGGATCTTCTCGCCGCTCTTGGCAAGCTCGAAGGCCTTCTGTGCATTCTCGGCAGCGAGCTTGAGCTTCTCGTCCTCGGGAGCCTTCTCCAGCGCCTTGGCAGCCTTGACGGCAGCCTTCTCGAGCTGCTTGACGGCATCCTCGGCGTCCTGATACTTGGAGGCCTTGTCGTATTCCTTCAGGCCAGCGTCGTCGTCGTCATAGTAGGCATAGCACTGAGAGGGCCATGCACCGTAGGGGGCCTTGACAACCGCCTGCACGCACTCGCCGAAGATACGGGTCTTGGTCGGGTCGCGGCGGATGAACTCGTCGGAGACGATCTCCTCGCAGGTGACGATGGTCTTGCGCGCAGCGATCGCAATGTCGATATCGTGGAACTCGTCGCCGCAGATGATGCAGGTGCCGTCCGGAGAGGCCTGCTGGACGTGGATGATCGCGGTGTCGATCTTGGGAACGGGCACGGCCACGACCTTCTGGCCGGGGACCATCGGGTTCTCGATCTCGGCGCACTTGAGATTTTCGATCTTGGGCATGGTCTTGCGCTTTTCCTCGCTGATGCCCCAGAACTTCATCAGGCCGCTGCCCTGCATCAGGCGCACCGGCAGGAACGGAAGGCCGAGAGAAGAGGCGTGGAGCATGAGCATCAGCACGTCCTGAGAATAGTCCTCATACGTGAGCTTGCCCTGCTCGATGGCAGCGCGGAAGCGGCGGGAAACGTTGGTGTAGCCGGAGTTGGCGGTGTAGCAGTTGATGTAAGCAGCCACGCGGCCCTCGCCGATGAGCATATCGACTTCGCCGCCGCCGGGGCCGGCATAAACGATGAAGTCCTTCTGACCCTGACGCAGGATCTCACTAACCGTGGCATACGGCTTACGGTTGGTGGTGAAACCGCCGATCGCAAGCGTATCGCCATTCTCGACGTACTTTGCAACGGCATCGTGCAGTGACATGACCTTATTCAAGATAAAACCCTCCCTGATTTTGATAAACATTTTTATTGCCAAAGAGCTCTTTCCGCTTGCATGGATTCCGTCAAAAATCCGCTGAAAGATGCTCATACAGGCTTCAGTGTAAATTATAGAGGAACTTCCTCGCAAAATCAATGAAAACCCGCATGGAAAGTGAAAAAAAACTGAACAAATTTTGTTCTCGCTTTTTGTCGTTTCCGTGTAGTCATTTTTGTCTTCTTCTCCAAAATCTCCAGATCTTGCAAGAATTCTTGCAAGTTTCCAGCTCATTAGCGCAAAAAAGCACCGGAGGGGCTCCCCTCCGGCGCTTTCATTTGCCATTCTGTCATTTGCCTCGCTGCATCGCGTCGTAGCGCTGCATCAGCACGGCCATCTGCTCGCGCGTCAAAAAGCTGCGGTACTGTTTGTTCCCCGCCTCATCACCCGCGATCAGGCCGTTTTTCTCCGCCCAGGCGCGCGCCTCCGCGCTCCAGGACGCCGGCGTCTGCTGCGCCAGTCTTTTCAGGTAGTTTTCCATCATCGCGTCAAACTGCTGCTGCGTCATCTCTTCCTCCTCATAGCGCGGCATGGGCGGCGGATAGCGCTTCGCGCGGATCATCGCGCTCGTGTACACTCCGCCCGCGTCCCACTGAAAATGCGGCCGGTCGGGAAAGCTCCCCCAGTCTCCTCCCCAGGAAAATCCGACTCGCTTTCCGATCTCCCCCATCCGCGCAAAAAACGCGGGATCGTCATACTCGTGCCCCACCTCATTTTTGCAAATGTCAAAGGCCAATCCTGCATGCTCGGCGTGGAACGACGGCGTCACCGCTCCTTTGGCCGCGTAGCCCTTCTCGGCGAGCATCCGCTGATACTCCGCATCGCGCACCGTCTCCGTCACCAGAACGCTCAACCCCTCGCGCTCAGCGAGCATAAGCAGCGTCCGGCAATTCTCCGCCACGTCCGCGCGCAGGTCGCTGATGCTCCTGCTGTGGCGCATTTACGTTTCCTCCTGCGCGTTTTTGCCGTTCTGCGTGCCGAAATAAAACGCGATCACCATGAGATACGCCGTGTTAAACTCCTGCGTCACCTTTGCCTGCACCGTCAGCACACAGAACGTGATCGTCAGGCACAGCGTCACGATGCTCTTCACGCTCAAAAGATTCGCCAGTCTCTTTTTCAAAAGCTCCATGCTCTCTCACCCCTCGCAGTCCTGCCCGCGGCACACCGTTTCATACGTCACGCCGCCCGCCGTATTTTCCGCCTTTGCCTTGGCATAGTAGCACGCGGCGCTCGTGCCGTAAGCTCCCCACGCCGCCGTCACCATCGTCGCAATCCACGGAAGCGTGCCCATAAAGCCCAGTTCGATCGCGAGCTTCGCGATCCCGAAGCCCTGATACGTCGTATAGAGCACGATCGCGCTTTCGAGCAGCAGCAACAGTTTGGAAAAGCTCGTGCGTTTCCTTTTCATAAGCTCCCCCCTGTCATCAGCAGGGAGATTGCCGCCCCGATGAGCACGTACAGCACGCGGTCGATCATCGCATCCCAGCGCTTTCCGCCCTTCTGCGTGATGGTCTTCACGTCCGCCTTGATTTCCTTGACGTCCGTCTCCACGCCCTTTTCGCGCGAGGCGAGCACCTCCACTGCCGTTACCAGCTTATTCAGGTCCTTCTGCTGCTGTTCCAGCTTTTCGATGCGGTGCGTGTTCGACTTGGCGCGCTGCTCGGTCTCCGTCAGCTTGACCGAGATCTCCTGTTCCGTCATTCTTCCTCCGGCACCGCCTTTTCAAAGCTCTCCCACGTGTGGTGCGCGTCCTCCACACTCTGCCACGTGAATCCCACTCTCTCGCACTCGAGCCACGTCAGATACCGGAAGTAGAACTCCACCAGCAAATGGCACGGGATGATATCGAGGATGATGCTCTCCACCTGCGAAAACTCATCCGGCACGCCCACGGTGTTCGGGAACCAGACCTTGACCGTTCCTTTTTTCTCCGTCTCCTCCGCCAGCGCCTTGATGCCGCAGCCGCTGAGCGTCGAGTTGATCGCATCCAGCGTGAAGCTGTCGGCGTTGATGCGCGCGAGCGCCGCGATGGCCTCGCGCCGCAGCGCAGTCGAAACGCTGACCGGGCAGCGGGAAAAGAGCTTCTCCCGCCTTGCAAGGCCCTCGCCCTCCGCCGTCTGCAAAAGGCCCTCCTGCTCGGCGTATTCCATCGCGCCGTCCGCTTCATCCAGCGCCGCGCCCGCTGCGTACAGCTCTCCGCCGCTCAGCGTGCCGCGCTCGGTACGATAAACGCGCATCGGCTCCAAAAGGCGGCAGAGATAGTCATAATATGTCATGCCTCACCCGCCCCGATCTCCGTGATCGTCACCGTGCCGAGCACCGGTAGCTCCGTCGCGCTCACGCTCACATCCTCGTCCGGCGTGAGCAGGTGACAGTTCTTCACGCCCTCCACACCGTAGAGGATGCTCGCGAGCTTCGCCGTATACACCGCCTCGCCCAGCCGTTCACCGGTAAAGTACGCCTGCAGCGCCGCCGTCGCCGCATCGGTGATCTCCTGTATCGTCCAGCCCTGCTCCGCCGTCAGCTCCGCGCTCATGTTGACGGTCTTCTCTGTCGGCGCCTTGACCTCCACATCCACCGCGATCTCGCGCTTTTTCTGCAAGACCGCCTCGATCTCGCCGAGCAGCTTCTCATCCGGCGCGCCCGCGTGCGTCGAAACATACACATCCACCGTGCCGATGCCGCGGGCGCGGCCGACCGCTTTCGCCGCCGCCACGTTCGGAAAGCTCATCGCCTCCTGCTCGTAAAACGCCGCGTTCGCACCGTTCGGCAGGCGCTTGTAGCTTGCTAGTACGCGCTCGCGCAGCTTTTCGTCGCTCTCCTCGTCGCTGCCGCCGGAAAACGCCTCAGGATTTGTGCACTGCGTGATGCCCACCGGATACACGGACATCAGATGGATCGCGCCCGCGATGGCGTTGCCGCTCGCCCCCGCCTCCACGGCGCTCGCCGGCACATCCACATACGTTTCGCCCTTTGCAAGCGTCGCCTTCTCCGTCGTCTCAAAGCGCACGCCGCCGCTCGTCATCGCCACACTTCCCGCGTCGATCTCATAATCCGTCACCGCCGCCGACGGCGCGGAAAAGCGCAGCACACCCGCCGCCTTCGCCGCGGGAAGGCGCGTCAGCGCCCGCGTCTCGGCGTGATAGTCGAGATACTGCCCCACCGCCGTCTGCGGAAAGCTCTGATCCAGCACCCAGTCCGCCTGCGCCAGAAGCGACTGTACCTCGCTCGCCAGCGCATAGAGGCGCACCATCGCGTCGCAGCCGTCGTTCGGCACAAAGCCCGCCTCCTCGGCAAAGATCGCGCGCATCCGCTCGTAGATCGCGTTCAGCTCTTCCATTCTTCACTCTCCCCCTATCGTCACGACCGCCTCGCCCGTTTCGTTCTCATAGCGCAGCAGCACGCGCAGCTCCAAAAATCCATTCTTTTCCGCAAGCTCCATGCCCGTCACGCTCAGACCCTTTTCATCCGCCAGTGCCTCGGCCACGTATTGCTTTGCCGCCGTCGCGCGGCTCTCGCCCTTTTCCCGCCATAAAAGGTGCAGCTTGCTGCCAAGCTCCGGTGCGAGCGCAAAGCTTCCGCGCCGCACACTCAGCTTAAAGAGCACGCGTTCGAGCAGCTCGTCCCAGCCGCTCACGCACACGAGCCCGCCCGCGCCGTCGGCCACATAATCGCGGTCTTTGATCTTCAGCTCCATCCTCAGCCTCCCATTCCCAGATACGGCATCCCGTTGATGAAAAGGAGCCCGTTGATGTCGATGCGCCCGTTGTTGCGCAGCACGATCTCCGTCCCCGCTGCGGCGGAGCGAATGCGCACCTCGCCGGGTGCCAGGTCGTCCGCGCTCTGCCCCACCGCGCCCACGGCGTAGGCCTCCTCGCCAAAGGTCCCGCCGCGCACCACCAGCACATCCTCGCCCTTTTTCGGCTGCCACTCATAGCCGCCGGGCGCGGCGGTCTTCACCTCGCGCTTTTCCCCGCTGCTGAATACCGCCAGCTCACCGCCCTCGACCGTCACCGTTCCGTCCTGTGCCGAGGCCACGTCCTGCATCTCATACTGGCTTAGCTTTCTCGATAGCCACATCGTCTCTCACTCCCTCTGCATCGTCACTTCACACGCCTCTCCGCTCTCGCCAAAGCGCCTCACGCACTCGATCACGCGGAAATGGCCTGCGATGCCGATCTTCGTCCCGCTCACCGCCGCGATATCCCCCGGCGCGGCGGTGAACCGCCCCGCGATCGTCACGCGCAGCGTCTCCGCGCCCTCCTTCGACTTTGCGATCTGATACTCCCCCGTGTAGCGCATTGCCTGCGTGCCGCTGCGCGCCGGCACGTAAAATACGCGCCTGCTCGTGCCGCCGCGAGCACAGAACGCCTCGTTTTTCACGCTCTGCTTCACGCCCGCCTTGCTGTCCACCACCAGTGCCTCGGCGATCACGCCGTAGCGCTTATCGCAGTAGGAAAGCGCCGTCACCGGCGTTTTCGCGTCAATGCTCACGCGCGCGGCTTTGCGGTTTTTCTTCACCTCCAGCGCGCCCGTCTTGTCGAAATACGGTGCGATCCCTCCGTGCAGCGCTGCAAAATCGTTCAGCGCCTTCCACTGGCTCGACCCGTTCGCCACGCGGTACCGTGCCGCAGCCGTCACCGCGTCATAGCCCGTGCACACGATGCCGTACGGCGTCACATGGTTTTTGAGGATCTCCTCCATCGTCGCCCACTGATAGCTCACGCTCTCTGCCTCATTGTCGAGCAGCAGCGCCGCCATGCCGCGTCCGCTCACCTCAAGCTGCAAGCCCTTTTCATCGCATGTCACGCCGCACTCGTCCACAACGCCCGCAAATTCGACCGTGCCGTCCTCTCTCGCCGTGAAGCGCACCGCCCGCCGCAGCACCTCCGCCATCGCGGGCTCATACGCGCACTTGAGCGTAAAGCTGTCGCACGGCACGCTTCCCGTGTAGGAAAATTCCCACTTCAGCAGCGTCGGCAGCTCAAACTGCGCACCGTCGCACGTCGTCAGATACCCCTTCATCACGGCAGCGTCACCCGCTCTCCCACGGCGATCCTGTTGGGATTTTTGATCTGCGGATTCACGTTCAAAAGCGCCGTCAGCGTCACGCCATACGTGTTCGCGATGCCCCACAGCGTGTCGCCGCGCTTGACCGTGTAGTACGAGCTCGCCGTTTTCGTCCCCGTGCCCGCATTGCCGCTCCCGCCGCTCACGCGGATGAGCGACGTATCGAGTGGGCTCGTCTCCCAGAAGGCAAAGCGGTAGCGCACGTAGTTTTCAAGCGGCTGCTGCGCCAGTTCCAGCAACACAAAGTACGCCTGCGACGCCTGCCACACCGGATGGATCAGCAGCCCCGGCCCGCCCTGATAGAAGACCGATGCCAGCTTTTTGAACTCGTCGTAGGCGCCCTTCCCCGCAAAAACGCCTTCGCCCTCCATCACGCGGTAGCTCATTCCGAGATCCTGCATCCCGTAGCGCCCGAACGGCACCTTCGCCACTGCCACCTGCCGCTTGAACGAGATGGTGTAGGTCTCCGGGTTGTGCGGCCAGACATAATCCTTGTATCGCATCGGTGCAAGGTTCATCCTCCCGCCCCTTTCTCAGTAAAATAAAAATCCGCCGTCGTATCGGCGTGCGTCGCGCTCTAAGCTCAGCGAAAACGACTCCGTCTCGCGCACCTCCTGCTCCTGCGCGAGTGAAAAGTCATTTTTCCCTCGCGCTGCCGCCGCGCTCGCCCCGTCGCGGCCGTCCGCGCTCAGGAGCTTTCTTATCCAGTCGGACGCATTGTCCGCGCTCTCGGCCTCCCTCGCGCGCAGAAGCGCAGCGTTCGCCGCCGCAGTGCTCGCCAGATCGGCAGAAAACGTCGTCTCCCTCTCCGAGCCATCATCTTCTTGCGTCGCACCCAGCCCGAGCTTTTGCCCAAGCCGCACCGCCGCCGTCTCCACCGGATCATCCGCTGCTTCTGCCACAGTTTCCGCGCCGCCGCTCATCTCCGCATCCTGCGCCGCGGCTTCCTCTTCCGAAAGCTGCGCCTCCGCCGCCTTTTTCTGCGCCGTCCCCTCCGGCACAAGGGAGAGGCGCTTTTTCAGCGCCTCTTCCCGCGCGCGCCACAGCTCTGCGCCTCTTTGCAGCGCCCATTCGATGTAATTCAAGGTTTTCGCCCCTCCTTCATGCGGATAAAGCGCGCCATATCAAAGCTCGCGTTGCCGCCGCCTGCGGTTTCGCCGAGCTTTGCGCCGCAAATGCTGCACCGTGCCTCCTCCGCGCGCGTCCTGCACTCGGGGCACAGCCGCTCCATCGCCTCCTCGCGGTCGAGCATCTCGTGCACAAGGCAATAGAGGTAGTCCGCGTCCGTCATCTCCTGCGCGCGCTTTTCGCTCGGCAGCGCGCCGGCATATCGGAGCACGCGCCATTTCAGCCGTTCGTAGGGCGCGTGCTCCATGCTTTTTTTAGCGCTTCCACCTTCTCGCGCCCGTCCTCGCTCGACGGGTTCTCCGCCCCGTCAAGCAGCGCGTAGCACCGCACCAGCTCGTTGATCTCGCCGACGCTCAGTGCATTTTCAACGTCCTCCGCGCTTGCAAAGGCCGCCTCTCCGCCCTCCGTCAGGCTTCTTTTGAGCAGCGCCGCGTTCGCGCGCAACGCACGCTCTTCTTCGTCGGCGCAGTCAAGCTGCGCGATCTCGCGCCGCAGCGAGAGCGTCTCGCGGGCCGAAAGCAGCCGCATCGCGCACGTTCTCTCCCCGATGCGCACCGTCTTCTCCCGCTCGCGCCCCAAAAAGTTCAGCAGAAGCTCGTCCATCAGCTTGCGATCTCCATGCGCTTACGCGCGATGATCGTCACCTTCTCCGCCGCCGGGTCGCCGAGCTTGCCCGCCTCTTCAATGCTGCTCCAGCGGCACTGCGAGTAGATGATGCGCTTGTCCGGCTTGCAGATCACAAGCGAAAAGTCGTTCAGATCATAGAAGTTGATGCCGTCGCTGATGGCCTCATCCGTCGCGTACAGGCGGCTCAACTCCAGCGTGTACTTGTTCGCGCCCGCGATCGTCGCCACCGGCTCGTTTTCGCCAAAGGCCTCGATCTCGCGGCTCGTGCGCGTCGCTCTCGTCGTGTAGCTCTGCACCACCGCCACCTTTTTGCCGTCGACTTCGAGATAGATGTCGCTGCTCAGCGGCAATACCGTATTCGCCATATTTTTCCTCCTTACACCGTGATGTGCGCCGTCAGATAGATGCGGTTCAGCCCGTGCGCCACCGTAAAGCTGAATTCCACCAGGCACACCGTCGGGTCGCTCTTGAGCGCACTCACCAGCACCTCGCCGTAGCTGTCCACGATCTCGCGGCTCTTCATCCCCTCGAGCTCCAGCACCACCTGCGAGCGGATGGCCCCGCGGCTCTGCGCGGTGTTCTTGCTTCTGGCAAAGCGCGTACGCAGCGCGCTGCGGATCGTCGGGATGACCTCATCCACGATCAAAATGGTCGTCAGCTCGCGCCACGTCGTGTCCGCCGCCCCGCCGCTCGAAGTCCTTGTCGTGATACCTCGCACCGGCGAGGAAACGCCGCCCACCGTCTCGATCGGCGTCACGCCGCCGCGCACCAGCTGGTCGATCTCATTGTCACTCAGTCTCTTGCCCGCCGCGCCGAAAAGCGTCAGCTCCGCGCCGTTGATAGGCACGGACGGGTCGGTGTTTCCCGCGATCACCGCCGCCACCGCCGCCGCGGCAAACACCGCGCTCATCGTACCGCCGTCGTCCGATGCGATATCCGGTCCCACCAGCACTACGCGCTCGCTGTTGACAGCCTTCGCGCGGTTCACCATCTGCGCGACCGTCTCTTCCGAACCACCGATGACCGCGATGCGCTCGCGTCTCGCCGCCGAGGCATCCTCTGCCGCCGTTTTGAGGAGCAGATGCACGCTCTGCGCCGCGCTGTCGCACACCATCACGCCGACATCTTCCTCATCAGAGAGCGCCGCAAACGCGCTCGCGTAGTCCTTCTCTTCACTCTCGTCCTTGCCCACGGCCACAGCCTTCACTGCACCCGCGCCGTTGGCGAAGAGGAATTTGAGCAGCGTGCTCATGCCATACACGCCGCTCGCATCCTCCCCGAATACACTCTTTCCCTCTTCATACGAGGTGATGAGCTCCACCTTATTGGCCGTCCCCTTCGTCGCCACCGCTGCCGCGCCGATCGTCTTCGCCGCAGCGCTCGCGCTCACCACGCTCGATGCGTCGTAGGACGAATACACGCCCGGCCGCTCATGGATCGTACTATTCACGTTCTTTCACCGTGCCTTTCAATACAAAATCGGTAAACACCGTCCCATCCTCCGCCGCCTCCGCGACAAAGTACGCCGCATATTTCGCGCTCGCGTCCAGCCGGAACATGCCCGTCGTCTTGTCCCAGCCGGTCTTGCCCCACTGCAATGTTCTGAGCTTCAGCCCCTCCGGCAGCGCCGTCATCATCGCCTGTGTGATCGTCTCCGCCGCTTCCTCGCAGCCCGCCGCACCCATCGTCCTCGGCGCATACACCTCGGTCAGCAGCGTCAGCAGCATTTTTCTCCCGTAGACAGATACCGTCTCCTGCGTCGCCTCGTCGACCTTTTCTCCCAGATATTCGATCGCGCCGCTCTCCTCGATCACCGTCTCCTTCGTGCCGACCGCCGCCACCGCGGTCGCATACCGCTTGAGCTGTTCTTCGCTGTAACTCTCGATCGCCGCGCAGCCCGCCGCCTCGATCGCCGCGGCCACCGCGCGCTTCACCTGTCCGACCGCCGTCATGCCTCTTCCTCCTTCGGATGCAGCATCGCCCAGTAGTAGGCGATCTCCTCGCCCACGTAAAACGGCCCCGCCGCGCGCACGACATACCGCTTCTCTCCGCACTGCACAAAGTCGCCCATTGCGACCGCAACGTCCGCCGGGCCCAGATACCGCCAACACTGCTCGTCGACCGCTCCCAGCGCCGTCACAGAGAACGGCTCCTCGCCGTTCTCCTTCTTCACAAGCTGCAAAAACGCCTTCGTCTCCGCCGTCTCTCCGCCGTGCAGCACCAAAACGCTCATGCCATAGCGCGCGAACGCCTCACTCAGTGCCCGATTCATGCTTCCACCCCGCGGAAGCAGAACCCGCCGTCCGTCGTATACGGACGCATCAGCGCCCACGCCTGCTCACGCAGCAGCGACAGCCTTTTGCTCCCCTCATCGGACGAACGTTTCGTCACCGTGAGATCTCCCGCGCGCAGGGAGGAGAACTCCTCCCCGCCCGCTCTCGCGCTCTCCAGCGCGGCCGCCGCCAACCACGACGCCGCGCAGATAAACGCGCTCTCGCAGTCCTCCTTGGCGACGCCCTCTTTCAGCGCGCGCACAAGGCTCTCCTCCTGCGCCGTGCAGATCATTCGGAGCATGCTCTTCTCGCTCTCGTCCGCCTTGCTCAGCGCACACGCGATCGAAAAGATCTGCTCGCTCATGCTCTCCGCCATTCGCTCTTCCTCCTTACTTTTTACTGTAAGGACAGCACCTTCGAGGCCTCCTGATACGGCTTTGCAAAGCCGGAAATGCTCGTGATGGCCGCGCGCTCCAGCTGGCGGTCGATGAGCTTGTCGTACTCGACCAGCACCTCGCTGCCACAGATGCGCTCGAGCGCATAGTTCTTATCAAGGCCGATGATCTTGCCCGCGGGCATTGCGCTCGTGCGCAGGAGCTTCGCACCCAGCGGGGTGGCGAGCGTACCCGTGCCCTGGAAGTTGAGGCCCGTCAGCGGGTTCTGGAACTCCGAGAGCTTGAGCATCGCGAGCATCATGTCGCTGCCCATCAGCATCGTGTTCATCGTATAGGGGTCAAACTGCGACCAGAAGCCCAGCAGCGCGTCATAGCTCAGCGTGCCCTTCGTGCCGCCGATGCCGTCATCGCCGATGGTATAGCTTGTTGCCGCATTGTTGTTGCCGTCGCCGTTCATCAAAACGTCGATGGCGTCCTTTAAGTGCATGCGCGCGATGTACGCGCCGATCTGGCGCAGCGTCACAGAGAAGAGGTCCAGTCGCTGGAAGCGGATCGCCTCATAGGACGCGACCAGCATTCTGCCGCGCTTGTGGAGCTTCACAAGGTTTTCCTGCGTGCGGATGCTGGTCGTCGGGATGCCCGCGCCCTCCTCCACGCGCTTGAGCTCCTTGTCGTCGTCCGTCGGAACGGACGCGATAGAGCGGTAGTCCATGCCGTCAAAATTCGTCACGGTCGCAGTGATGTCGGGCAGGATGTCGCTTTCCATGCCCTGGCGCACCACGCGGGAGACGAACTCCGGGAACAGCACGGACGATTCGCTCGTGTGGAAAAACTTTTCCACCATGTCGCTGCCCGCGCCCTTAACGTGGATATCAAAGCGCTTGAGCTGGCGCTGGAAGGCGTCGAGTCCCTCGAGCGCCGTGCCCTTGTAGTTCTCGCTCGGGTCGAGCGATTCGAGCACCTTCAGAAAGCTCTTGCCGCTTTGACCGTACATGCCCTTTTCGAGCTTCACATTTTCATACTGATAAGCCATTTGTCCTTCTCCTCCTTAAAGCTTGATGACAGCCTTGTTCGCCGCGCTGTCCACGCTCAGCACAAGATAGCTGCTGCCGTTCTGGTTCTCGCCCGGCTTGCTCACGCCGCCCGAGCCGTCCGCCACCAGCTCGCTAAAGCCTACCGCAGGCGCCGTGCCGCTGTACTTCACGCTCGCAAGGCCGCCGAGCTGCACCGTGCAGGCCTTGCCGTCATGCGCGACGGCGCGCACCACGCCGCAGAAGCCGTCGCCCGCCGTGCACTTGCCCACCGTGCCGTTCGCGCTCACCTTCACAATGTCGCCCTCGCTGACCGCGCCGCAAACAAACGTTGCACACCACTCGCCGATGCCCTCATAAGAAATGCTCATACCGTTCCTCCTTGATCTGTTGTTCTATCCAAAAAGCGCCGCTGCTTTTTGTTCCTTTTCACACGCGAAAGTCGCTCTCGTCCTCCGCCGCTTTCGTCTTCTCGCCGTAAGTGAGCTGCGTGCGCAGCCCCAGCTTTTTCGCCATCTTCCCGCGATACAGCTTCTCCATCTCCTTGAGCTCGCTCTCGTCGAGCTTTTCCGCGAGCTTTTCAATGGCCTCGCCATCCGCCTCCTGCTCGCACACGAGCATCAGCCGCTTCACCTCGCCGCGCAGCTCACTCAAGTAGCGCTTACCGACCTCCGCCTGCTTTTCAAGGCTTTCAAGCTCCCTCTGGTTCGCTCTCGACCCGCGCCGCTTGACGAACGTCTTGAGCGTGCCCGCGTCCTCTCCGCCGCAGCGCTTTAAAACGCCCGCTCTCGGCTGCGCCGGCACCGCTACAAAGCTCCACTCATACGCGTCCTGCGCGTTCACAAGCTCCGCGCAGCACACCTTGCCGCCGTACACTTCGCCCTTTTTGTGCGCGCAGGTGTTGATGTCCTCACCACAGATGGAGCACACGCACCTTTCCACGCTGCACCCCACGCTCACTTCCTTTTTGATACCGCCCTCGATCTGCGCGATCAGCGCATCATTCTCGCCGCCGCGCAGCATATACGCATAGCCCTTGAGATAGCAGCGCCCCTCGCCCTGCGAGCAAACGCCCTCTTCCTCCACGATCTCCGTGCGGTAGATGCGCGCCGCCTGCCCCTTCGCCGTCCACTCGTGGTCAAAGATGCCGCTTTTGCCCACAAACAGCTCCGCGAGCTCTTCGAGCGTCGCGCGCGGAAAGCGCTCGCCGTCCCGGTCCACCTCGTTGTCGCACAGCCGCACGGCAAAGGTGTAGACCTCGTCCTCTTTGAGCGCGCGCTTCGTGAACTGATTGATGATTGCCAGTTCCTCGCGCGTCACCATGCTGTTTTTGAGCCCATTGCTCTCTTTTCTCACTTCCATGCTCATTTCCCCTCCGCTTCATCATTTTCCTGCCTGAGCTTTCGCGCCTGCTGCAAGTAGAGTGCCGCTTTGGCCTCCTCCACCTCATCCTGCAGGTTGATGTCCTCCCAGTCCACCACCGCACGGCAGCCGTAGCCGTGCATCCTAAGCCACAGCGTGCAGATGCGGTCGATGACCGGTTCGAGCGTGCGCCGCAGCGCCGTGATCTCGCTTGTCAGCATATCCGCCTGCTGCGAGCTCATCCGCTCGGTCGACGACCAGCTCAGCCCCAGCATAAACGGCGGCAGCCCCGTCTTCGCCACCAGCTGCTCTAAGATCTGCCGTACCGGCGTCTCGCTGTCCAAGATCTGGTTGTCCGCGCCGATGGCCTTGATCGATACATCGCCCACCGATACAAAGTCGCGCACGCTGCCGTTTCTGCCCTCCTGCATCGCCCGCGACCATTCCTCGGCGATCTGCTCGGCGCGCTCCTGTGCCGCCCCGCGGTCGAGCTCGCCGTCCTGCGGCCTATACGTCACCGCGAAGCGCACATTGCCGCAGCGATCCCAATTCTTTCCCATCGCGTCGTAAATTTTCAGCAGCAGCCCCGTTAAGTACGGCATCGAGCGCAGCATCGAAACGCCGTAAGGGTGCCCCGCTTCGGGGTTGAGCGGTGTAAAGAGCAGTAGGTCCTGATACTCGAGCGGCACGCTGCGCCCGCCGCCATCCACACCGCACAGGCAGAATTCGAGCGGATTGTCCCCCTCGCGCACCTCCACCTGCGAAACGTCCGCGCACAGCACCGCCGCGATCTCGCGCCCCTCCGCGTCCGGTACGATCTCGCCCACCGCGCGCCCGCAGGTCAAAAGCGAATCGAGGTAACAGTCCAAAAAGGCGTTGATGCCCCTCTGCCCTCTGCCCACCGGCACCTCGCGCAAAAAGCGCTGCAAGCCCTGCTCCGCCCGCTCGTTGCCGCATGCCACGCGCACGCCGCCCGTCAGCCGGATCAGCTTGCAGATGGCCGCGTCCACCACCGGCACCGCCTCGCGCACCTCGCGGTAAAGCGCTGTCTCCCCATCCAGCAGCGGCACATAGCTCTCAAGCCGTCCGAATGTACTGCGTCCGCCGCCGCGCAGCTGCACGGCGGTCTCGCCGCCCGTGCTTCTCTCCTTCTGCCAGGGTACTTTCATCCTGTTCTCTCCTTTTCCGTTTTGTTCATCGCGCCGCGCGCTCCACCGCGCGCATCGCAATGCCGCCTCCGCGTTCCTTTTTCGCGATCGACACGGCAAAATACCGCATCTCATCCATCGCGTGATCTCTCTCCTTTTTCGGCCGGTCTCTTCCCGTTCCGCCATCCTCCCAGCAGTACGCCGCGATCTCGGCAAGGCAGCTCTCGCAGCCCTCGCAGATCACGATCTTTCGCTGCTTCAATAGGTTCGCCGTCACGCGGATGCCGTCCGCCACATCGTTGTCCGCCTTGCTCACGGGGAAGCCCTCGCGCCGCAGCGCCTCGATAAAGCTCGCCGCCGACGGGTCGACGATTACCTTTTCCACCGTCTCCCCCGCTGCGAACTTTTTAAGGTCCGCCACATACTCCGCGTCTGTCTTCTGCTGCCCCTCTCTGCGCGAATCGAAGTAATACTCCCTCGCCCGGTACCACACGCCGTCCTTGAGCGCCCACAGGCCAAAACTCGTCGGATTCACCGTCCCATAGTCGATGGAGATCCTCGCCCGCTCCCACGGCTTTTCCGGCACACGAGCGCAATACTCCTGCGGCGTAAAGAAGTCATAGATGAGCCCCTTCGCCGCCGTCCACTCGCCCAGGATGAACCGCCGGTAAAATGTCCCGCTGTATGCCTTTTCGTACCGCGCCCGAATGCGCGGCGAGAGCGACGGATTGTCGTCCATCGTAAAGTGCAGATACAGCGCCCCGCGCTCCTCCGCGCGCAGGATCCACTCGCGGTAGAACCAGTGCATTGGCCCCTCGGGGTTGCAGTTGAACCACAGCTTGCTGCCCGATATGCTGCATCGCGCGCTCGCCTGCTCCACAAATGACCGCGGCATCAGCGCCGCCTCGTCGAACAGCACCCCCGCCAGCGTCACGCCCTGGATGAGCGCCGCGCTCCCCTCGTCGTATCCGCCGAAGAGGTAAAAGCGGTTCTCCCGCCCTCCGCTTCGCACGATCACTAAATTCTCGCTCCGCTTCTCCTCGCAGTGAAAGCCCAGCGCCGTCACCTTCGGCAAGATCTCGTGCAGCACATTTCGCCGCAGCGACACGATCGTCTTCCCGCACAGTGCAAATTGCTCGCCGCTAAAGCGCCGCATCGCCCACAGGAAAAAGCCCATCCCCATCGACAGCGTCTTCCCGCTTCGCACCGCCCCGTCGCAGATGATCGCGTCGTACTCTTTGTACTTGGGGTTCGCCCACCAGGTCATCGCCGTCTTCTGCTTGGTGGAAAACTGCTTCACGGCCGCCAATCATCTCTCTCCTCTCCCGCCTGCTCCAGCGCCTCCAAGAACTCCGCCGCCTCGTTCGCGTCCCCCGCCCCCAGCATCTCGTAAAGCGCGCTCAGCGCCTTCACCCGGTCGACGAACTTGACCTCCACCGTCCCGTTGGCGTTTCTCTTGAATTCCGCCACCGCCGACAAGTCCATTTTTCGGATGAGCTCCGCCGTCGGCTCGCTCAGATATGTCAGCTCCACGCCCCGGTTCACCCGTCCGAACGCGATCTTCTTGAGCGCCTCGATCACATCCTCGCGCCCCAGCTCCTTTTTCTCCATCGTGTCCCCCCATTTTGTTTTCTCTTTTCACCCGAACCCCGCCGCACCCGTTTTGTTGCACAGTCGTATGCACGCGCGCAAAATTTTGCGCGCAAAAAAATGCCGCGCACCGCGCGGCAGTAAAAAAGGGAGGGGTATCTCTTTTCAAAAAGAGATACCCCTCCCTTAAACCCTCCCAGAGAAAATTTTACATTGCAAGCGAGCAGCTCGAAGAGCTGCAATGCTTGCCGATTGCACTGCCAAGTGCGCGGCGTTGCCGCGTCTGATTTTGCTATACGATTTGGCTTACTCCTACTATCCGCTACCGCTCTGCCCATCTTGTAGAAGTACAGCCTAATTTCCGTCTAACGGGGTACTACTCAATGCGGCGAGCGCAGCAATGCCGCATTCGGCACGCAGTCTGCCGCCAAGCAATCGTCACTCGCGCCTCACGGTAGTAAGGCGCGGTTGCAACATGCAACGAAACGCAGGGATTCATGGCGAAGCCATGTACACCGCACTTACATTGCGCAGCGCATGCAGTCATTCAAGCCCAAAGCTGCCAATGTGCGGGGTCAAGGGGCAAGGCCCCGTGCGTTCTCTTGGGGGATTTAAAGGGGGCCATTCTCTCACGTGAGAGAA
>JBBNGO010000038.1:0-25077 GCA_040095065.1 Hominicoprocola fusiformis | reverse complement strand
GTTGCCCGCCAAGGCGGGCAACTTCTGCGCGCAGCGGGCTGCAATCCCCTCTCAAAAACGCGGGACTCAGTCCCGCGTTTTTGAAGTAATATAGAGCATTAAAGCTGCAACATCCGCCGGACTGACGCCCGAAATCCGCCCCGCCTGCCCTAAATTCTGCGGACGAATGGCGGCGAGCTTTTCGCGCGCCTCCAGACGGAGACCGTCGATTTTCGCGTAATCGATATCCTCGGGAATGGCGCGGCGCTCCAGGCGCGCAAACTCCGCGACCTCCGCCATCTGGCGGCGGATGTAGCCCTCGTACTTGACCGCGATCTCCACGCTCTCGGCCAGCGCAGGCGGGAAGCCCCGGCAGATCTCGTCGAACGCGCGCAGGTCGTCGTATTTGATCTGCGGGCGGCGCAGCAGCGCGATGAGGGGGCTGCCGTCGTGCACCTCCGCCGTGCCGCGCGCGCTCAGAAGCGCATTGAGCGCGTCGGACGCGCCTACGCCCGTGTGCTCGAGGCGCCTGATCTCGCGGCACACCGCGTCGTATTTGCCCACGACTTTTTGCAGCGTTTCATCGCTGACAAGGCCAAGCTCGTGCCCGATGGGCGCGAGCCGCTCATCGGCGTTGTCCTGCCGCAGGATCAGGCGGTACTCGCTGCGGCTCGTCATCATGCGGTAGGGCTCGTTCGTGCCCTTGGTGACGAGGTCGTCGATGAGTGTACCGATGTACGCCTGCTCGCGGCCTAAAATGAACGGCGTCTCGCCCTTCAATTTGCGCGCGGCGTTCACGCCCGCGACGAAGCCCTGCACCGCCGCCTCCTCATAGCCCGACGAGCCGTTGAACTGTCCCGCGCCGTACAGGCCCTCGATGTGCTTGTATTCAAGCGTCGGGTAGAGCGCGGTCGGATCGATGCAGTCATATTCGATGGCGTAGGCCGGGCGCATGATCTCCGCGTGCTCAAGGCCCTTGACCGAGTGCAGCATTTCAATCTGCACCTCCTCGGGCATGGAAGAGGAAAAGCCCTGAATGTAGAGTTCTTCTGTATCGAGGCCCATGGGCTCGATGAAGAGCTGATGGCGGGGCTTGTCGGGAAAGCGGACGATCTTCGTCTCGATCGACGGACAGTAGCGCGGGCCGACGCCCTCGATGACGCCGGAGTAGATGGGACTGCGATCCAGATTCTCGCGGATGACGCGGTGCGTCTCCTCCGTGGTGTAAGTCAGGTAGCAGACCGCCTGATTTTCGGGCGGGTGTTCCGTCGAAAACGAGAACGGCAGCGGCGTTTTGTCGCCCGTCTGCACCTCCATCTGAGAAAAATCGACGCTGCGCGCGTTCACGCGCGGCGGCGTGCCGGTCTTGAAACGGCGCAGCGGCAGTCCGAGCTTTTTGAGCGCGTCCGCCAGCGTCAGCGAGGCGTGCATCCCGTCGGGGCCGCTCTCGCGCACGCATTCGCCGACGATGGTGCGGCCATCCAAAAATGTGCCCGAGCAGAGGATGACAGCCCTGACCGCGTAAACGCCGCCTGTCTCGGTCACAACGGCGGACACGTGGCCGTCGGTGACGCGTAAGTCGACGATCTCCGCCTGCCGCAGCAGCAGATTTTCCTGCGTTTCAAGCGTGTGCTTCATCACGCTCTGATAGCGCCGCCGGTCGGCCTGCGCGCGCAGCGACCAGACCGCGGGGCCCTTGCCGCGGTTGAGCATGCGGTACTGGATGCAGGCTTTATCCGCGGCCTTTGCCATCTCGCCGCCGAGGGCGTCGAGCTCGCGCACAAGATGGCCCTTGCCTGTGCCGCCGATGGCGGGGTTGCAGGGCATATTGCCCACGGCGTCCAGGTTGATCGTGAAGCAGACGGTTTTCATCCCGAGCCGCGCGCAGGCGAGCGAGGCCTCGATGCCCGCGTGGCCCGCGCCGATGACGGCAACGTCATAGCTTCCGGCAGAAAATTCACGCATAGCCTCAGCCCCTTTCCAGTGTAATGACCGCCACCTGCGGCCTGTTCAGAATGCGCGGGATGACGCGCGGCGAGTTTCCGAGCCCGCGGTTGACGAACACCATCGCGCCCTCGCAATTTTCGTCCGTGCAGTGATAAAAGCCGCTCGTGAATGAGGGGAAAAGCGTCAGCGTCGTGTCGACCAGACCGTCGGTAAACGGCAGGCGCCAAATGCCGCCGTGCGCGTGGCCCGAGAACGTCAGATCCGCGCCGAGGCGGCAGTAGTAGCCGTTAAAATTGTTGTTGCGGTGCGCCAGCAGCAGCCAGAACGGGTCGCCGTATTTCGCGTAGACCTCCTGCGCGAGCTGCTGCGGTGTCTCCTGATCGGCGTAGCCGTTCGGGTCGTCGATGCCCGCGAGGACGATACTGTCGCCGTTTCGCGTGAGCGGTACGAATTCGTTCGAGAGCACCGTCACGCCGGATTCCCGCAGCGTGCGCTTGATCTCCTCCACGACCTTTGTGCCGTGGCCCCACTCGTGGTTGCCCGTGACGTAATACGTCGGCGCGATGGCAGAGAGCGCCGCGCCGACCTCGCCGGCGTAGACGGTCGGGTTTTCGGTCTTGCGGTCGACCAGGTCGCCCGTCACGAAGATATACTCCGGCTGCGCGGCCTTGACCGCGCGATATAAGCGCTCGTTATCCTTGCCGAAGTATTTGCCATGCAGATCGCTGAGCTGCACGATGCGGCAGCCGTCAAAGCCCGCAGGCAGCGCGCCTGAGGTGAATGTCGCCTCGTCGGTCTCGATGCTGTGGTTGCCCCAGTAGAGGTAAATGCCGAACAGCACGAGCAAAATGAGCAGGTTGCGCCAGAAATGATGTTTTTTTCTTTGTCTCACCATGGGAACTCCAATCTATAAGGAAGCAATAAAAGTCAAAGCGGCATGCCGCTTTTTCGACAATAGTAAGGGGCGGCTTTTGCCGCCCCTTATTGTAGCACACTGTCCTGCCTTGAAACAAGAAATTTTATTCCGCGCTCTTGAGGCTCTCGACCATGTCGATCTTCTTCATCTTAAAGTGCGCAAGCACGTTGACAAGCAGCGAGAACAGCGCCGTCAGGATCGCCGCGTACACGTAGGCCGACGGCGCGGTCTGCCGCCCGAACATCATGAGGTCAATTTCCGTCGAGCGCACAAGGTAAATGTGCAGCCAGTGGCCCATGAAGCAGCCGAGCAGGATGCCGAACAGCGTGAGCACGATGTTTTCGCGATACACGTAGGCCGAGACCTCGCCGTCGTAAAAGCCCAGCAGCTTGATGGTGGCAAGCTCGCGCTGGCGCTCGGTGATGTTGATGTTCGAGAGGTTGAAGAGCACAACCATCGCCAGCGCCGCCGCTGCCAGAATGATGATGACCACAACGAAGTCCACGCGCTCCATGCTGTGCATGTAGGTATCCTGCGTGTCGCGCATGCGCGAGGTCGTCGCCACGCCGCTCATGTCGAGCAGCTTTTCAAAAATGGCGTTGCAGGTGTCGGTATCGTCGCTCGTGAAGTTCAGAAGGTAGGCGTTCGGCTCGCCGTCGGCGTGGAGCGCATTTTCATAGTAGCCGGGCGTCATATAGATGAAGTGGCCCGTATAGTGCTCGTAGATGCCCGCGACCGTCACGTCCCCGCGCACGTCGCCGTCGAGGAAGAAGGTGTCGCCCACCGAGACCTTCAAAAGCTCGGAGAGCTTCTGGTCGATGTATACGCCCTCATCGCCCATTGTGATGGGATCTCCGCTCTTGTAGTCGAAAAGGTCCACGACCTTGCCGATCTCGTCGGAGGCCATCACCTCGACATAGGCGGTGGTTGAATAGGAGGGGGTGACCACCGTGGCGGACGAGGCCGCACAGGGGATGTAGTTCACAACGCGGGAGTCGCCTGCAAGAAAGTCCTCCACCGCCGCGCGCTCCTCGGGCAGGGCGTTGTCGGCAAGCGTCACCTGTGCCGAGTAGTGGAACAGCTCGTCATACTGGCGCGACATCGTGAAAAGAAGCGATGAGCGCATGCCAAAGCCCGCGATGATGAGCGCCGTGCAGCCGCCGATGCCGATGACCGTCATCCAGAAGCGCTTCTGGTAGCGGAAAAGATTGCGCGCCGTGACCTTGTGGATGAACGACATACGTCTCCACAGGGGCTTGATATACTCAAGGAACACGCGCTTGCCCGCCTTCGGCGTGCGGGGGCGCATCAGGCTCGCAGGCGTTTCGCGCAGCGTGGCAAGGCAGGCCCAGAGCGTCGCGACTGTCGTGCACGCGACCGCCGCGAGCACGGAAAAGAGCGAAATATCCGTGTAGGCGTGCAGCTCGATATCCGGCATCTGATACATGATCTGATAGGCCGTAAAGATCATCTTCGGGAACAGGATATAGCCGATGACAAGGCCCAAAACGCCGCCGACAAGGCTCGGCAGCAGCCCGTAGCCGATGTACTTCCACGAGATCGCGAGGCGGCTGTAACCGAGCGCCTTGAGCGCGCCGATCTGCACGCGCTGCTCTTCGACCATGCGCGTCATCGTCGTCAGGCACACGAGCGCCGCGACGAGGAAAAAGATGATCGGCAGCACGCTTGCGAGGTTCGCCATACGGTCGGCGTCCTGGCCGAAGCCCGTGTAGCCGGGGTTGTAGCTGCGGCTGAAGATGTACCACTCGCAGCTGTCGATATCCGCGACCTTGCGGCGCGCGTCGGTGATCTTCTCCTGCGCGTCGGCGATCTTCTCGTCGGCCTCCGCCTTGCCGTCCGCGTATTCACGAAGGCCCTTGCGGTAGTCGCGCTCGCCGTCCGTCAGTTCGGTGTAGGCGTCGGAGAGCTCCTTGACGCCGTCGGCGTACTGCTCTTCGCCGTCGTAGTAGTCCTTCCAGCCGTCGTCGAGCTTTTTGCGCGCGTCAGAAAGCTCCTTTTTCGCGTCCGCGAGCTGCGCAGGCGCGTCATCAAGCTGGGCCTTGGCGTCGTCGAGCTCCATTTTCGCGTCGCGCAGCTCCTTTCTGCCCGCGTCGAGCTCGGCCTCGCCCGCGTAATACTCGTCCCAGCCGTCGTCCAGCTCGCGCTTGCTCGCAGCCAAACTCTCGGCGCTGATGTTTTGCAGCTGTGCAATACTCTCTTCGTCGGGAATCTGCGCAGCAAGGGCATCGCGCTGCTGCTGATAGCCCGCCCGCTTCATCGTCAACTCCGCTTTTTTTTGCTCAAGCAGCAGCTTTTGCTCTTCATCGACCATTTCCGGCGGAAGCTGACTCATTCCATTCAGCGTCCGGTCGATCTCGTCAATTGCCGCGTCAAGCTGTGCGATTCCCGCGTCAAGACGCTTCAGCCCCGCCTGTGCCTCCGCAATCTGTGCGCGCATATTGTTGAGCGCGGCGTCCGTCGCGGCGATGGCCGCGCTGTCGCCGCGGCCGAGGTCTTCGAGCAGCTTCTCGGGCGCGCCCCCGTAGGGCGAGCCCGAACCCGCGAGCGCGTCCGTCACGGTCTTGGCGAGCGAGTTGAGCTGACGCTCGCCGCTTTCCAGCTGTCTCCGTCCCGCGGCAAGCTCTTTTTCGCCGCTTTCAAGCTCCTTGACGCCGTCCTCGTACTGAGCGAGGCCGTCTTCATACTCTGCCCTGCCCTTTTCGTACTCGTCCAGCGCGTCTTCGTACTCTTCCATGCCGTTGAGGTATTGCATCTCGCCGTCATCGAGTTCGATTTTCGCGTCGTCCAGCTCAACGCGCGCGTCCTTGAGCTCCTGCTGGCCGTCGTTGTAATCCTTCCAGCCGTCGTCGAGCTTCCTGCGAGCATCATTCAGTTCTTTCTGCGCGTCGCCGAGCTTTTCGTCGGCCTCGGCCTTCGCGTCGTCCAGCTCTTTCTGTGCATCATCGAGCTTTTCCGTCGCTTCATCGACCAAATCATCGTGGCGCAGCTGCGCCCGCGCGTCGCCGAACGGCTCCAGCTCGTCGATGACGGCGTCGATATCGTCGTCATAGTCGCTGTAAAACGCGGTCATCTCCGCCGCGCCGGAAACGCGCACATAGGCCACCGTATAGTAGTCGAGCGTGAACGCCTCGCGCGGCAGGTACAGATACGCCTTGACCGTGCCGCTGCCGAGTGTCGACGTGCCGCGCTCCACCGCGAGGTACACGGGCGAGCGCACCGTGCCGACAACGGTATACGTGTCCTGCGCGAGCGCGTCGGAGAGATCGTCCCCCGGCGTGAGTGTGATCGTATCACCGATGGAAATGCTCATCAGTGAGAGCATATTTTCCTCCACCACGCACTCGTCCGCGCGCTCGGGCATGCGCCCGTCGCGCAGCAGCACCTCGTTGATGCCGCGGCCCGTGAGGGAGAGGACCTTGACCACCGCGTCGAGCGAGTCGGACGAGGCGAACGCGTCGATGACGTACTCGCCCTCGGCGTCCTCGACCTTGTCCTGTGCTCGAAGAGAGGTAATGTCGTCGTCGGTCAGGCCGAGCGTTGAAAGCACTTGAATGTCCGCCAAGTGCAGGGAATCGAGATAATCGTCGCCCGTGCGCTTCATGTCCGGCGCGGTCGCCTTGAGACCGGAGAGAAACGCGACCGAGAGCGCGACCAGGATCATAATGGAGAAAAAGCGGCTGCGCGTGTGCTGGATCTCGCGCCAGAAGTCCTTCTGCATGGCGTTTTTCATCGCGCCGCCCCCTTTCGTTCCGATTTCTTCGTTACCATTCGATCAGTTCCACGCTGGTCGGATGCTCATTGCACTGCATACTCTCTACCGTGCCGTTTTTGATGTGGATGACGCGGTCGGCCATCGGCGTGATGGCGCTGTTGTGCGTGATGACCACGACCGTCACGCCCTTTTGCCGGCAGGTGTCCTGCAAGAGCTTGAGGATCTGCTTGCCCGTCACATAGTCGAGCGCGCCGGTCGGCTCGTCGCAGAGCAGGAGCTTTGGATTTTTCGCCAGTGCGCGGGCGATGGCGACGCGCTGCTGCTCGCCGCCGGAGAGCTGACCGGGGAAGTTGTTCGCGCGCGCGGACAGGCCGACCTCGTTCAAGACCGTCGCCGCGTCGAGCGGGTTCTTGCAGATCTGCGCGGCGAGCTCGACGTTTTCAAGCGCCGTCAGGTTGCCGACGAGGTTATAGAACTGGAAGACAAAACCGATGTCGTGGCGGCGATAGGTCGTGAGCTGGCGGGCGTTGAAGCCGCTCACGCGCGTCCCGTCGACCGTGATGGTGCCGCCCGAGCAGGCGTCCATGCCGCCGAGCATGTTGAGGACCGTCGTCTTTCCCGCGCCCGAGGGGCCGACGATGACGCAGAATTCACCCTTTTCGATCGTAAAGCTGATGTGGTCCACCGCGCGAATTTCGATCTCTCCGCTGTGGTAGACCTTGGAAACATCCTCAAATGTGACGAAAGCCGCCATAGTCCGACTCCTCCGCTTCAAATATCATTTCTATTTTATTATAAGTGGGAAATGGCAGAAATGCAAGTACTGATATGGCAACTTGCATGAAAAAACCGCTAATTTTTTAGGCAAAAACATGAGAGCTGACGATTGAAATTTGCGTTTTCCGCGCTTATAATACAAACTGAAGTAAATGAAGGAAAGGAGCGTGAAAACGAATATGTTTGAGAACTTCATCAAGCAGGATGTTGACGACATGATCTTCGGCAGCACCAAGCAGATCATCAGCGAGCGCTGAGATCCGTTGTATCGACCACGCGAAAGCGTGGCTTTTTTGTTTTTATCGCCGGAAAGGCGAAAAAGGGCCGCTTCCACGGGAATTTTCGTCCCGAGAGGCGGATTTTTCTTGCCTTTGCACGGTGTGTGTGATATACTTTTTCGGCTAATGAAGGATAAAAGTAAGGAGAGAGAACGCCATGGCTGTGATCGAATACGATTCCTACAAGCAGAAGCTGCTTGCGATGGACGAAACATTTGAAAACCTCTTCAAGGCGCTGGAGATCGAGCAGGCCCGTCAGGAGCTGAACCGCCTCGAGCTCGAGGCGCACGAGGACGGCTTCTGGAACGATCTGGAGCGCTCGCAGAAAAACCAGATGCGCTCCAAGCAGCTGCAAAATAAAATTCACCGTTACGAAAAGCTCGTTTCCACGCGCGACGATCTGCTCGCGCTGATCGACATGGGAACGGAGATGGACGACGCGAGCCTGCTGCCAGAGCTCGAAGAGGGCTACAGTAAACTCGAAGCCGATGTGGAGCAGGCGCGACTCACGACGCTCCTTTCCGGCGAATACGACAACTGCAACGCGATTTTGACGTTCCACGCTGGCGCGGGCGGCACCGAGGCGCAGGACTGGGCGCAGATGCTCTACCGCATGTATATGCAGTGGGCGAACAAGCACGGCTTTGAATTCGAGATGCTCGACTATCTCGACGGCGACGAGGCCGGTCTCAAGAGCGCGACGGTCATGGTCAAGGGCGAGAATGCCTACGGCTACTTAAAGGGCGAAAACGGCGTGCATCGCTTAGTGCGCGTTTCCCCGTTCGACGCGAACGCCCGCCGCCAGACGAGCTTTGCAGCGCTCGAGGTCATGCCTGAGCTGCCCGACGACATCGAGGTCGAAATTCGTCCCGAGGATATTGAAATGCAGGTCTACCGCGCGTCCGGCGCCGGCGGCCAGCACGTCAACAAGACGAGCTCTGCCGTTCGACTCATCCACAAGCCCACGGGCATCGTCACCGCCTGCCAGACGCAGCGCTCGCAGTTCCAGAACCGCGACTACGCCATGCAGATGCTCAAATCCAAGCTCATGGAGCTCAAAATTCAGCAGCACGCGGAGAAGATCTCCGACATCAAGGGCGTGCAGCTCAAGATCGAATGGGGCAGCCAGATCCGCTCCTACGTCTTCATGCCCTACCAGCTTGTCAAGGACACGCGCACCGACTACGAGACCGGCAACATCCAGTCCGTCATGGACGGCGACCTCGACGGCTTCATCAACGCGTATCTCACCAAGTCCGCGAACGGGGAGCTGAAAAAATAATTCAAAAATGTGCGAAGCACATTTTTGAGAGGGGCCTGCAGAGTGCTGCGCGCACTCGCGTTGCTCGCACACTTGCACTCTGTAAAGTATTTTTTGTCACGCACAGGTCGCGACAAAAAATGATCAAACTTTGATTCCGGCGCTGCGGCGCCGGAATTTTATATGTCGGAACGAAAAGGTTAAGCAGGGAGGAAACATGGAAGAAAATACCAGAGAAAACAAGATGGGCACGATGCCCATCGGCAAGCTGCTGGCCAACATGGCGGGGCCCGTGATGATATCGATGCTCTTTCAGGCGCTCTACAACATTGTCGACAGCGTGTTCGTCGCGCGGCTCAGTCAGGACGCAATGAACGCCGTGTCGCTCGCTTTCCCGCTGCAAACGCTGTGCATCGCGTTCGCCGTGGGCACGGGCGTCGGTATGAACGCGCTGCTCGCGCGTTCGCTGGGTGAAAAGAACATGCAGGCGGTCGACCACGCCGCGGGCACGGGACTTTTCCTGACGCTCTGCACCGCCGCCGTCTTTGCTGTCCTCGGCTTTTCGCTCGCCACGCCGTTTTTCCGCTTCCAGACGGAAAACGCGCAGATCATCGCCTACGGCAGCGACTATGTGAAAATCTGCATTGGCGGCTCGCTCGGACTGTTCCTGCAAATTTACGGCGAGCGCCTGCTCCAATCCACGGGGCGGACGGACCTTTCGATGATCTCGCAGATCGCGGGCGCGGTGTGCAACATCGTGCTCGACCCGATTTTGATTTTCGGCCTTCTGGGCTTTCCCCGCATGGAGGTCGCGGGCGCGGCGGTCGCCACGATCGTCGGCCAGTTTGTCGGCGCGGGCCTCGGCCTTTTCCTGAACCTCAAGAAAAATCCCGAGGTGCAGATCCACCTCAAGGACATCCGTCCCCACCGCGCGACGGTGGCGGACATCTACGCCATCGGCATCCCGTCGATCATCATGCAGTCCATCGGCTCGGTGATGACGTTCGGCATGAACAAAATTCTCATCTCGTTCACCGAGGCGGCGACCGCGGTGTTCGGTGCTTACTTCAAGCTCCAGAGCTTCATTTTCATGCCGTGCTTCGGCCTCAACAACGCGATGGTGCCCATCGTGTCGTACAACTACGGCGCGCAGAAATTCGACCGCGTGCGCAAGACCGTCCGCCTGACAGTCTTCACGGCCATCGGCATCATGTGCGTCGGCTGCGCGCTCTTCGAGCTCATCCCCGAAACGCTGCTGGGGATGTTCTCGCCGACGGACGAAATGCTCTCTATCGGCAGGGTCGCTCTGCGTATCATCGGCGTACATTTCCCGCTCGCGGGCTTCAGCATCATCGCGGGCAGCGCGTGTCAGGCGCTCGGCAAGCCCATTTACGCGCTCATCAATTCCGTCTGCCGCCAGATCGTCGTGCTGCTGCCGGCGGCGTATCTGCTCTCGCTCACGGGGCGGCTCGAGCTCGTGTGGCTTGCCTTCCCGATTGCGGAGGTCGTGAGCGTCATCCTGAACGCCACGTTCCTGCGGCTCACATACCGCGCCTCGCTCGAGAGAAAATAATTTTGCCTGCGCGCAGACGCAGATCGGGGAGAGCCTCTTATTATAGAAGAGGCTCTCCCCTTTTATAAACGTTCCGCACGGCGGTTCAAATTTTTTCTTTTGACAGACCGCACAGACGCGGGTAAAATACATTTGATAAGCTACGCTTGATAAATTGTTTTCGCAGGAGAACCTATGAAAAGACAACTTGCAGCGCTGCTGCTGACGATTTTTGCCCTGTCCCTCACTGCCTGCGGCGAAACGGCTGCCGAGAGCGAGACGCGCACGGTGTACGCGATGGACACGGTGATGAACCTGACGGTTTACGGCGAGAACGCCGCTGCCGCGCTGGAGAGCGCGGAAAAGGAACTGCACACGTTGGACGAAGCCGTCCTCTCGCGCACGGCGGAGGGCAGTGAGCTCTATGCGCTCAACGCATCGAACGGTGAGACGGTCGAATGCGGCGCGGATGATATCTTACCCGCGCTGATCGAAACGGCGCTGACGATCTCAGACGCGACGGACGGCGCGTTCGACCCGACGCTCGCCCCTGTGCTCGACGCGTGGGGCTTTACGAAGGACGAGCACCGCGTGCCGTCCGCAGACGAGCTCAAAGAATTGCTGAGTCATACGGGCTGCGGCAAGGTCGCGCTCGAAAAAACGGCGGACGGCTGGACGGTTACGCTTTTGGACGGCGCACAGCTCGACCTCGGCGGCATCGCCAAGGGCTACGCGGCGGATCTTCTGCGCGCGCAGCTTGAAAAGGAGGGCGTCACGTCCGCGACACTCGACCTCGGCGGTGATGTGTTCGTCATGGGGCGAAAGACCGACGGCAGCGATTGGCGCATCGCCGTCAAGGACCCTGCGGACACGGAGAGCTACCTTGGCATCGTATCGGCGGCGGATAAGTTCATCGTGACCTCCGGTGTGTACGAGCGCTATTTTGAAGAAAACGGCGTGCGCTATCACCATATCCTCGACCCCAAGACCGGCAGCCCCGCCGAAAGCGGGCTCGTCAGCGTGACCGTGCTGTGCGAGAACGGCGCGTGGGCGGACGCGCTCTCGACGGCGTGCTTCGTCCTTGGCCCCGACGGCGCGCTTGCGCTGCGCGACGATCTTGCCGACCAGGGGACGGATTTTGAGCTCATTTTAGTCACCGACGATGGCCGCGTGCTTTACACCGATGGCCTCGACGGTGCCTTCACGCCGAACGACGAAAGCGGGTACACGTATGAAGCGCTCGCCTAAGCTGAAGCCGACGAAGTGGGACGCGCTCGTCGTGCTCGCGGTGCTGCTGCTCGCGCTCGGACTCGCCGCAAGGCCGTATTTTGCGGCGAAATCGGCGGGCGAGCTGACGGTCAGCATTAGTGTTGACGGCGAGACCGTTGAGCGCTGCGCACTCAGTACCTACGAAGGCGGCACTTACAAAAGCCGCGGCTATACGCTCACTGTGGAGGTGGCAGACGGCGCGGTATACGTCGCCTCGAGCGACTGCCCGAATCAGGACTGCGTGCACTCCGGCGCGATCTCGCGCGCGGGGCAGAGCATCGTCTGCCTGCCCGCCCGCGTGGCCGTCACGCTCGAGGGCGCGGCGTCCGACTACGACCTGATCGCGGGGTGAGCGCATGAAGATCAAAACAAGAGAGCTGACGCTCTGCGCGGTGCTCGCGGCGCTCGCACTTGCGCTGTCCTACATGGAGTCGTTTTTTCCGCTCGCGCTCATTGTGCCGCTGCCGGGCGTCAAGCTCGGCCTTGCCAATATCGTTACGCTCTACGCGCTCTATGCCATCGGATTTCCGAGCGCGCTCGCCATCCTGCTCGTGCGCTGCACGCTCGGCGCGCTGTTTGCGGGGAATGCCTCGGCGCTGCTGTTCTCGCTGCTCGGCGGGCTGTCGGCGCTTTTCGTGATGGCGCTGCTCAGCAAGTCGAAAAAGCTCAGCATTTTCGGCGTCTCGATCGCGGGCGCGGCGGCGCACAACTGCGGGCAGGTCTGCGCCGCGCTCATCACGCTCGGCTCGACCGCGCCGCTCTACTATCTGCCGTTTTTGCTGCTGGTGTCGCTCTTCACGGGTGCGCTCAGCGGCCTGATCACTGCATTCTTGTTCCGCGCGATGGCGCACACGCCCTACGGAACGAAGGGAGAGAATCAACATGGATAAAAAGGACGAGATCATTCTCCAGCAGCTCGACGTCATCCGCACGATGACGCAGAACAACTTAAACCGCATGGGCAGCGACTTCTGGGGCGCGCCGTTGACGCCGGACGCGCCGAAATCCGCCGTCCCGAAGGAAGTTGCGCCCAAAGCAAACGCGCCGAAGAGCGCGGACGGCGCAAAGCCGAACAAGCCCGCCGCCTCCACCGGCGCGGACGAGAAAAAGGAAGAGGAAGCGCCGCTTCCCCCGCCCGAGAAGATCGAGGACCTTAAAAAAGAACTCGACACCTACATCGGCCTTGGCGAGGTCAAGCGCGAGGTGAATAACCTCATCAACATGGCGACCGTCTTCAAGCGGCGCGAGGAGGCGGGACTGCCGAATGCGGATTTCTCGCTCCACATGGTCTTTACCGGCAACCCCGGTACAGGTAAGACGATGATCGCGCGTTTGATGGCGCGCATCTACCGCTCACTCGGGATCCTTTCCAAGGGTCAGCTTGTCGAGGTCGACCGCAGCGGGCTCGTCGCGGGCTACGTCGGTCAGACGGCCATCAAGACGAGCAAGGTCATCGAAAAGGCACTCGGCGGCGTGCTGTTCATCGACGAGGCCTACGCCCTCAACGGCAAGGGCGACAACGACTTCGGTCAGGAGGCCATCGACACGCTGCTCAAGGCGATGGAGGACCACCGCGACGACCTCGTCGTGATCGTCGCGGGCTACGATGGCTTGATGGAAAAGTTTATCCAATCGAACCCCGGCCTTGAGTCCCGCTTCAACCGCTACCTGCACTTTGACGACTACACGCTCGACGAGATGCTCGAGATTTTCAAAATGCAGTGCCGCAAGTCGCAGTACACCCTCTCTCCCGACGCCGAGCAGGACGTCAAGGACTTCATCTACGATGAGAACGCCGACGGTGTGACGTTCGGCAACGCGCGCGGCGTGCGCAACCTCTTCGAGCAGATCTTGACCGCGCAGGCCAACCGCCTCGCGAAGATGGAGAGCTTTACAAAGGATGATTTGATGACCCTCACGCGCGACGACATTCTCCACGCCCGCGGCATGGAAGACAACACGACCGTCGCCGAGCTTGAAGCAAAAGCAACAGAAAAAAGGGACGAATAAAAAAGGAAGGACGCGCAGCGTCCTTCCTTTTTTATTTCGTTGTTACGCTTCCTTGGCGGCGGGCTCTTCCTTCGGCTTATCCTTGGGGACGACGCGCTTTTCAGGCGTCACGCGGCCCTCGTCCACCGCGACCATGTGCTCAAGCAGGCGGACGACCATGTTGGAGTAGCCCCATTCGTTGTCGTACCACGCGATCAGCTTGACAAAGTCGTTGTCGAGCATGATGCCGGCGGTCTCGTCGAAGATGCAGGGGCAGGAATTGCCAATCAGGTCCGTGGAGACGACCTGGTCCGCGGTGTAGCCGATGATGCCCTTCATATAGGTTTCGCTGGCGTGGCGGATGGCGTAGCAGATATCGGCGTAGGTGGTCTTGACCTTGAGGTGGGCGGTCAGGTCAACGACGGAGACGTCCGCCGTGGGGACGCGGAAGCTCATGCCGGTCATCTTGCCGTAGAGCTCGGGGATGACGCGGCCAACGGCCTTGGCGGCACCCGTGGAGGAGGGGATGATGTTGTTGAGGATGGAGCGGCCCGTGCGCCAATCACTGCCGCCGCGGGAGTCGACGGCCTTCTGCTTGGCGGTGGCGGCGTGGATGGTGGACATGAGCGCCTGCTCGATGCCGAACTCGTCGTTGACGACCTTGGCAAGGGGTGCTAAGCAGTTGGTAGTGCACGAGGCGTTGGAGACGACCTTCATGTCGGAATGGAGCAGCATGTGGTTCACGCCCATGACGAACGTGGGGGTAACCTCATCCTTGCCGGGCGCGGTCAGGATGACCTTCTTCGCGCCGCCCTTGAAGTGGCGGGAGGCCTTCTCGGTGGTGTTGTAAGCGCCGGTGGACTCGATGATGTACTCCGCGCCGCAGCTGGACCAGGGGATCATCGCCGCGTCGGACTCGCTGAAGACCTGAATGGTGTGACCGTTGACGATCAGGTTCTTGTCCTTGTGCTCCACCGTGCCGTTGAACTGACGGAACACGGAATCGTATTTGATCATATAGACCATGTAATCCAGATCCGCTTTGCGCAGGTTGATACCGCAGATGTCGAACTGCTCCGGATGCTCGATCATGATGCGCAGCACGACGCGGCCGATGCGGCCGAAGCCGTTGATGCCCACTTTGATAGCCATAATGATAATCCTCCACAGAAAATGTGATCGTATTGTTCGGAGCTCACGCCCCGTCATTGCAGATTCATTATATCATGAAGGATTTTTTTGTCTTCCCCTTTTCGGGAAAAAGGTAGCTGAACTTTGTTGTACAAATGTGTGCAAAACAGACAAAAACAGTGAAAAACATTTGTCTAACTTCTCCAAATATTCCATACATTTGAAACATTCGAAGCATCCGTTCGTGCAAAAAATTGCGCTTTATCGCACTAAAATGACAGCAAACTTGCAAAACGAAAACGGCCCTCTTTGAGGGCCGTTTTACTTCAGTCTAAATTCAGTGGAGGCGCATTTCGAGCCTCCGGCTCGAAACAGCCAACGTCCCCCACGCGCATTTCGTGCTCCGCACGAAACAGCTAACGCATCCCCGCCGCGCATTTTGCGCCAAAAATGAAAAATAGAAGCAGAGATTTTCATCACGCACCAAAAAGCGTCGCAGACTTTGCCGCCCGCAGGCGGCAAATAATCTTAATCATAAATCGCCGCGACATGCGCGTGGCGATTTATTCTTCTCGCGCCGCAGTTCACCGTCGTGGCATTACGATTCCCGCGCCCTTTCGGGCGCGCCAATCGTGCCAGTTCCTCGAAACCGGCTTGCTTCATCCGCCACCGGCGGCGCTTCGCCGATTTCCGTGCGCGTCTGCGGCGCGTGCGCTGCAGCGGAGCGCATCCCCCTCAAAAAAAGAGGACGGCGAAATCCGTCCTCTTTTTTTGAAGCCGTTAGGCAAGCGCCGCGGTGATGATCGCCATGGAGTAGACCTCCTGGGCGTTGCAGCCGCGGGAGAGGTCGTTGATCGGCGCGTTCAGACCGAGCAGGATCGGGCCGTAAGCATCAAAAGAGCCGAGGCGCTGGGCGATCTTGTAGCCGATGTTGCCGGCGTTGATGTCGGGGAAGATAAAGGTATTGGCGTGGCCGCCGACCGCGTCGGTGATGTGCTTGGTCTTGGCGACAGCCGGAGAGACCGCCGCGTCGAACTGGAACTCGCCGCCGATCGGGGTGTCGGGCATGAGGGCCTTGGCCTTCTCGCAGGCATTGCGCATCTTGTCGACGTCCTCGCCCTTGCCGGAGCCGAGGGTGGAGTAGCTCAGGAAAGCGACCTTCGGGTCAACGCCGAAGATCTTGGCGCAGGAAACGGTCTCCTTGCAGATCTCGACGAGCTCGTCCTCGTTGGGCTTGATGTTGATGGCGCAGTCGGCCATGGCGAGCACTTCGTTCTCGCCGGAAGCGGCGGGACGGACCATGATGAAGCAGGAAGAGACGATCTTGTTGCCGGGCTTGGTCTTGATGAGCTGCAGCGCGGGACGGACCGTGTCGGCCGTGGAGTAGGTAGCGCCGCCGAGCAGGCAGTCGGCCTTGCCCATCTTGACGAGCATGGTGCCGAAGTAGTTGCTCTTCTTGAGCGCGGCGCGGCACTCGTCGACGGTCATCTTGCCTTTGCGCAGCTCGACCATCTTGTCGACCATCTCGTCCATGCCGTCGTAATTCTCGGGGTCGATGATCTCGGCACCGCGGATGTTGAAGCCGATGTCCTCAGCGGCGGCGGCAATCTCATCGGGGTTGCCGACGAGCACGGGCTTTAAGAAATTACCGGACAGCAGACGGGCGCTCGCTTCGAGAATGCGGGGGTCGGTGCCTTCGGTAAAAACGATCGTTTTGGGGCTCTTTTTCAGCGTGCTGATCAGTTGTGCAAACATGTTGATTCCTCCTGATATATGATGTGCCGGTCAAGCGGGCACAGATTTACGGATATAGTATACACCCACTTTTTCACCCTCTCAAGGAAAAATAACGCAAAATTCATGCAAAAGTTTACAAATTTTCCAAACTCTTACAATATATTAGCAGTATCATTTTCCCAAAAGGCTTGACGGAGCCTTGAAAACCAAGTATACTGGTCAATGGTTACAAATTGTAACTTTTATTTTTACTTGCATCCTCTAAGGAGTTTTGATATGTCAGAGCAAAAACGATCCACCCCGCAGCGCAGCGAGGCACCCACGCAGCGCCGCCGTTCGAATGCCTCGCCGCGAAGACGGCCGAGCAGGCGCGGCGGCATGCCGCAATGGTTGAGCGGCTGGCTTGAGCACATGGCGCTGTTTTTTTCCACGCTCGGTGCGCGCATCCGCCGCATCGGCCCACGCGCCCGCACGGTCATGCGCGAGAGCAGGGCGCGCAACTTCCCCGAATCCAACCGCTTTTTGGTGCAGGTCTTCCTCGTCATCGGCGGGATGTTCCCGATGTGGCACTCGCTGCTGCATGAAAGGATCATGGCGCGCCGCCGCCAGCGCAGCCACGCTGCCGGTGTGCACGAGGACCGCTGGCGCAGGCACGCGCGGCGCGTGAATCCGTTCTACTTTATCGGCGGCGCGGCGGTCGTGGCTGCGATCGCGCTGTTTTTCTCGTTCTACACGCTGGGAACGACCGTGGAGTATAACGGCAGCGTGGTCGACACCGTCGCGAGTGCCGCGCAGGCGCGCAAGGCGGCCTCCAAGCTCGAGAGCATCACGACCGAAACGCTCGGCAAGAGCTATGAGATCGCAAAGGATGCCATCCATTATTCGACAGCCTTCGTCCGCCGCAGCGATGTGACGGACGCGACGACCTTTGAGCAGGACCTCGCCGACGAGCTCGGTCAGGTGACCTACGGCTACTCGCTCTATGTCGACGATGAGATTATCGGTTCGACGCAGTACGCCGGCGCGCTGGACGAGCTGCTCAAGCAGATCAAGCAGGTCTACGCCTCGGCGGATACGCTGAGCGTCGACTTTGTCGAAAATGTCCGCATCGCGGAGGGCTACGTCCCGACCGACAGCGTGATGAACCTCGGCGAGATCGCCGAGATCCTGAATTCGACGAAGTCGGGCGAGGTGACCTACACCGTCGTCAAGGGCGACACCTGGGGCCAGATCGCCAACAACAACGGCATGACCGCCGCTGAACTCGAAGCGCTGAACCCCGGCTACGACATCAACCGCATCCACATCGGCGATGCGCTGACGCTCTCGAACGCCGTGCCGTATCTGACCGTCAAGGTCACCGAGCGGCAGAACTATGTCGAGGACGTCAACTATGACGTGAACTACGTGAGCGATTCGTCCATGTATCAGGGCGACGAGCGCGTGATCTCCAAGGGCTCCTTCGGCAAGGCCGATATCGTGGCCGACGTCACCTATATCAACGGCGAGGAGCAGGAGCGCACGGTCATCTCGTCCGTCACGCTCTTCGACCCTGTGGCCGAGACGCGCGCCCGCGGCACGAAGGTCCGTCCGACCTGGTACCCCACCGGCAGCTTCCGCTGGCCGTGCTCGGGCCGCATCACCTCGCGCTTTGGTTACCGCAACACCGGCATCCGCGGCGCGACGAGCAACCACAAGGGCATCGACATCGCCTGCGCGCGCGGCACGCCGATCTACGCTGCCGACGGCGGACGCGTCATCTTCTCCGGCTATAAGGGCGCGATGGGCTACGTCGTTATCATCGACCACAACAACGGCTATGTGACCTATTATGAGCACAACGGTTCGCTGCTCGTCTCGGCGGGACAGACCGTCTACAAGGGCCAGCAGATCGCCAAGGCGGGCCGCAGCGGCGTCGCCAGCGGCGTCCACTGCCACTTCGGCATTCAGAGAAACGGCAGCTACGTCAACCCGCTCAACTATCTTAGCTAAAATCAAAGGGATCCCATCCGATGGATGGGATCCCTTTGATTTTAGGGGATCGCACTTCGCTTCGTGCCTTGCCGCCGTAGGCGGCTGCGACACGCGCGAAGCGAGAAGAATAAATCGCCACGCGCATGTCGCGGCGATTTATGATTAAAATTATTTCGCGTCTGCGGACGCGAAAGTCTGCGACGCTGGTGCCTGTTTTCTGCCCGTGGGGGCAGAAAATGCGGCGGGTGTGGGACGGAGGATGTTGCTTCTGGCCTGTTCGCTGCCGGAGGCAGCGAATGCGGCGGATGTAGTTTGATGGGTTTTGCGCCGATTGGGGTGTGGGGGCCTGTTTGCCGCTGGTCGCGGCAAATGCGGCATGGGGATCATGAAAAGACCGCTGCGGCGTTTCGCAGCGGCCTTTTTTATCGTGTTTACTGTTCCGTCAGGACGCGGCGGACCTCGCCGGTGAAGTAGAGCGAGCCCCAGGAGCAGATGGCGTCGTCCTCACCTGCAAGCGCTAAGGCGCGGCGGACGCCGTCGTCGGTATCCTTGGCGGGGACGGCCTGCACGCCCTGTGCGTTCAGCCACGCGGCGAGCTCGTTTTCATCGAGTGCGCGGGCAGAAGGCGGCGTGATGACGACGAACGCCTTGGCGAGCGGGAGCGCGCGGCGCAGCATTTGCTGCCAGTCCTTGTCGCGAAGCACCCCTGTGAGGAAGATGAGTTTTTTGTCGCCGTAGAGCGCGGCGAGCGAATCCATCAGCGCGTCGACGCACTGGGGATTGTGCGCGCCGTCGACGATGAAGTCCGGCCCGCGGCGCAGAAGCTCGAGCCGTCCGGGCCACTGGGCGTGGGAAAGGCCCTCATCAATGGCCTCGTCCGTGAGCTTGTCCCAGCCGCGCGAGCGCAGCGCGTTGCACACGTCGATGACCGTCAGCGCGTTCAAGAGCTGATACTCGCCGAGAAGCCGCAGGTGGTACGGCCCGCGGCCGCGGTATTTGAACTCTTGACCGTCGAGCGAGGACGAAATGCGCTCAAGCTTTTCCTGCGCGGTGATCGTGAGAGCCACGCCCTCCTGCGCGCACTTTTCGCGCGCGACGTTCTCCACGCCCTCGCTCTGGCCGAAGAGCACGGCGTGCGCGCCATGCTTGATGATGCCGCATTTCTCCGCGGCAATCTTCTCGACCGTGTCGCCGAGAATGGCCGTGTGCTCCAAGCCGATGTTCGCCACGACGCAGACCTCCGGCGCGGGGATGACGTTCGTCGAGTCCATGCGCCCGCCGAGGCCGACCTCGAGCGAGACGATGTCGCACTGCTCCTGCACGAAGTAGAGGAAGGCGATGGCCGTCATGATCTCAAAGCCCGTGGGCATTTCACTCATGCTCTCCGCCGCGTTCCGCACGGTGTTCGTGAGCGAAATGAGGGAGTTGTCGTCGATCTCTTCCCCGTTCACGCGCATGCGCTCGTGGAAGCACAGCAGGTGCGGCGAGGTATAGAGCCCCGTGCGGTACCCCGCGCGCTGGAGCACGGAGGCGAGCATCGCGGCGGTAGAGCCCTTGCCGTTCGTGCCCGCGATGTGGACGAATTTGAGTTTCTTCTCGGGGTTGCCGAGCAGGCCCAGAAGCTCGCGCGAGCGCGCAAGGCCCGGCGCGCTCTGCTCCCAGTTGTCGAATTGCAGATATTTGAGGGTCTCCTCAATGGTTTGCAGGTCTTTCACATTGTTCACCTGTATTTCCTGTAGAATAAGGCAAAGGCGTCGGCCCTCGCCTGCGGGTTTTGATCTATCGGTCGATCTTGCGCAGCATGGCGGTGAATTCCTCGGGCAGCAGGCATGTGAGCGAGACGAGCTCCTTCGTCCGCGGGTGGATAAATTGCAGCCCGACCGCGTGAAGGCACTGACCCGTTAGGCCTGGAACGGCCTTTTTCGCGCCGTAGACCGTGTCGCCCAGGATCGGGTGGCCGAGGTAGGCCATGTGCACGCGAATTTGATGCGTGCGGCCCGTTTCAAGTTTGCACCGCACGTGCGTGTAGCCGGGATAACGGGCGATGACCTCCCAGTGCGTTACCGCGCGGCGTCCACCCGGAACGACGGCCATGCGCTTGCGGTCGCGGCTGTCGCGCGCGATGGGCGCGTCGACCGTGCCGCTGTCCTCACGTAAGTTGCCGACCACGATACACTCATACGTGCGCGCGAGCGTGTGGTCGGCCAGCTGGGCGGAGAGGAACTGGTGCGCGTAGTCGTTTTTTGCCGCGATGATGAGCCCGCTCGTGTCGCGGTCGATGCGATGCACGATGCCGGGGCGCAGCGCGCCGCCGACGCCGGAGAGACTGTCGCCGCAGTGATACAAAAGGGCGTTGACGAGCGTCCCGTCCGGATGGCCCGGCGCGGGATGGACGACGAGCCCGCTCGGCTTGTTGACGACGATGACGTCGTCGTCCTCGTAGACAACGTCCAGAGGGATGTCCTGCGGAACGGCGTCGATGGGCGCGGGCTCTTCGGGGGTGAATTCGATCTGCTCGTGTCCCGTGAGCTTGTAGCTCTTGTTCGGCGCTTTGCCGTTCACGAGGACACGCCCGTCCTCGACAGCTTTCGCCGCGGCGGAGCGGGTCAGGTCTTCAATTGCGCGGGCGAGGCAGGCGTCGAGCCGCGTACCGGCATCGGCTTCACTTGTTTGCAGCAGGATCGCTTCCATCGACCTTGTTCCTCCAGTTTTTCTCGTCGCTCTTGCTGTAAAAGGCAAGGTAGTAAATCAGCGCGCAGACCGTGCCGCACACGACGAACACATCCGCCACGTTGAAGACGGGAAAGTCCATGAACATCGTGTCTAACATGTCGACGACGTATCCGAGGCGCATGCGGTCAATGAGATTGCCGATGCCGCCGCCGAGGATGATCGCAAGCGACCACTGGCCCAGCGGATGGCGCACGATCTTGACGAGCAGCCATGCGATGGCGCACATGCCCGCCGCCGTCAGCGCGATGAGCAGCCACCGTGCGCCCGAAAAGCTCGACCACGCCGCGCCGTAGTTGTGCACGCGCGTGAGCTGTAACAGCGGCGGCAGCAGCGGCTCCGATTCGCCGAGCGACATTGTGTTCACGACGAGGAATTTGACGGCCTGATCCGCCGCCACGCAGAAAACCGCCGCGAGGGCAAGGCAGACCGCCTTGCCCTTTGAGCGTCGGTAAAATGCAGCGTATAAAATCACCATCAGCGCCAGCGCGCCGAAAAAGATCCACAGGATCGGCCCTCCGATGCTGCCGGAGACGACGATCTGTGTCGTGCCGTCCGCGCCGCCGATCACGCCGATATCGTTCATTCGCTCTCCTCTTCTCCTGCGGGGGTGTTTTCCGCAGGCTCTTCGACCGCCGGTGCGGTCTTGGCGACCTCGACGATCAGAATATCGTCTGCCTGACGGAGCGCGGTGCGCTCAGCCTCAGGCAGCTCCATGGCGTCTGCTAAGTCATGTGCCGCTTCGGCCACGACGAGGTAGCTGACGTACTCGTCATTTTCCGCGTATACGGCCATGCCGCGCTCGTGCAGAAATTCCGCCGCCGCGGGCACATCCAGCGTGATGATGGCATAGCCGCCGCTTGCGTCGGCGGAGCGGTCGTCTGCGCCGTCTTCCGCGTCATAGGTGTCGAACGGGCTGGCGTCGGCCTGCACGCCCTCCTTCTGCACGGCGGAATAGCTGTAGGTAAAGTCCTCCGCCGTGTCGCCGGACGCAGCGGGCGCGCTCGCCGTGTCATTGCCGCTGGTGTTGCAGTCTGCGGCGCTGTCGCCGTTACTGCCCATCGCGGGCGCCAGCTTCCACGCCGCGGCCGTGACGACAAGCAGCGCAAAGCACGCGGCCAGCACGCGCGGCCATGCGCGGCGGTGGCGCGATCTCGCGCGCTTTTCCTCATGCACCCGCTCGAGCACGCGCTCGGAAAAGCCCTCCGGCGCGTCGAGCTCGGGCATTTCCTCGAACATCGTGTGCACGATCATCAGTTCCGAGAGATACTCCCGGCAGTTCCGGCAGTGCTCTACGTGCGAGAGCACCTCTTCCTTTTCGTTTTCGCTCAATTCTCCGTCCACAAAGGCAGAGAGCGCGGCGGCGTACTGTTCACAACATTTCATTTGGCGCTCATCTCCTCACGATTACATTCTGTAACTTTTGACGAAGCAATTTCAAAAAAGTTCCCGTTTCCGGATAAAAAGTTGCGCAAAAGTGATCGGCCCCTGCTGATGCGCGATTTGACCGTGCCCAGCTCGATCGACGCGCTTTCTGCGATCTCGGTGTAGCTCAGGCCTTCGATCTCGCGCAGGATGAGCACCTTTCGGTACTCCTCCGGCAGCGCGGAAAGCCCCTCCTGCAATAATTTCTGTGCCTCGCGGTGCTCGACCGTCTCCTGCGGCTGGGGCGAGGTGTCGACCGCGTCGACAAACAACTCCTCGTCGTCGAGCGAGACGCTGCCGCTCTGTTTTTTTCGCCGCCGCAGCGTGTCGATGCAGGCGTTCGTCGCCAGACGGTAGATCCACGTCGAAAGCGATGACTCCTGTCGGAAGCGGTCGATCCCGCGCCAGAGCGCAAGAAAGGCATCCTGCGCGGCCTCCTCGGCGTCCTCGCTGTTGCCGCACATGCGGAAGCACAGCGTATACACTTTTTTCTCATATTGGCGGATCAGCTCTTCGAAGGCGGCTTCATCCCGCTTTTGAAGGCGCGCAATGAGTTCCCGTTCGTTCATAGCTTTTTATCTGATCCTCAGCGCAGATCCCGCTTGATCGACGCGCTGAGCGCGTGCAGCTCGGAAAGCGTTGAGAGCTGCACGATCTTCTCCTTATAATAATTCGCGTGGCTGATGCCCTTTAAGTACCAGCACAGGTGATGGCGCGCCTGTAACATGGCGACGCGCTCGTTTTGATACTGCGCGGCCAGCTCCACCTGACGCACGGCAGTGTCCCACCGCTCGGCAAACGGCGGCAGCGGCGGAATGTCGCGCCCTGAGAGCGCGGCGGCGGACTGCTCGAAAAGCCACGGATTGCCGAAGCTCCCGCGGCCGATCATCGCCATGTCCGCGCCCGTGAATTTGAGAATGCGCACGGCGGCCTCGGGCGAAAAAACGTCGCCGTTGGCGATGACGGGGATGCGGACGGCCTGCTTGACGTCGCGGATGGTGTTCCAGTCGGCTTCGCCGCCGTACATCTGCATGCGCGTGCGCCCGTGCACCGCGACGGCGCTGACGCCCACTTCTTCGAGCATTTTGGCGAGCTCGACGGCGTTGATGCTGCCCTTGTCCCAGCCGCGGCGCATTTTCGCCGTGACGGGGACCTTGACGGCGCGCACGACCGCCTCAGCGATGCGCGCGGCCTTTTCGGGATCTTTCATCAGCGCGCTGCCGTCGCCGTTTTTGACGACTTTGCCCACGGGGCAGCCCATGTTGATATCCAAGATGTCCGCGCCGGAAATTTCGATCGCCATCTGCGCAGCCTCGGCCATGCAGTTCACATCGCTGCCAAAGATCTGCGCGGCAAACGGCTTTTCGCTCGGAAACGGACGAAGCAGCTGCGCGGTCTTCGTGTCGTGGTAGCATAGCGCCTTGGCGCTCACAAGTTCTGTGACGGTGTAGCCCGCGCCTTTTTCGGAGCAGATCTGGCGGAATGCAGCGTCCGTTACACCCGCCATCGGCGCGAGCGCGAGCTTCGATTCAATTTTTACCGTTCCGATCTGCATAGTCTGCCTCTTTTCGATAACAATACAAGTATAGTATAGCATAGCAAGGCCGACAAGTCAAAGGAACAAAACGTGGACGGAGAAGTTTTTTGCAAACAGGTGTTGACATCACGGCGGAGGTATGGTATATTATCTGTTGCCGATATCTGCCGGTGTGGTGGAATTGGTAGACACAGGGGACTTAAAATCCCCCGGTAGCGATACTGTACCGGTTCGAGTCCGGTCACCGGCACCAGTATTCCCTTAATTTCATATCGCGGAGTGGAGCAGTTGGTAGCTCGTCGGGCTCATAACCCGGAGGCCGTAGGTTCGAGTCCTGCCTCCGCAACCAGAAAAGTCCTGAAATCGCAAGATTTCAGGACTTTTTTCGCACTTTTTTTGCCCGATAACTTGCTCACTGTTTTTTCTGACCCAAACGCTGACCCAAACGGGACGGGGAGCGGAAAGCATCAGACCGCGCCAGAGAGAATGTTACCCATTGTCTTTGCCGCTTCACGCTTGGCGGAGGTCGTTACATGAGCGTAGGTGTCCAACGTAAACCCTGCCGAAAAATGCCCCAGCATGCCAGATACGGTTTTGATGTCCACACCGTTTTGCAGTGCCAGCGTTGCGAAGGTGTGACGCAGGTCGTGAAAACGCACCTTTGGCAGCCCTGCCCGCTTTAGAACGCGATGCAGCATGTGCAGGACGCTGTCCGGGGACATGGGGCCTCCGCTTGGCGATGGGAACACCCATTCGCTGTTCCCTACTTTGCATTTCTGCATTTTCAGAACGTCTATCGCATCCGCCGACAGCGGCAGTGTGCGGTAGGCGTTTTTCGTTTT
>JBBNGO010000037.1:0-25263 GCA_040095065.1 Hominicoprocola fusiformis | reverse complement strand
AGTACTCGAACCCCGACGGCATCATCTACTACGTCGAGACCATCGAGCGCATGGAGCTCATCCGCGGCCTGCGCCTCGGCGAGTTCGACGTGCTCGTCGGCATCAACCTCCTGCGCGAGGGCCTTGACATCCCCGAGGTCTCGATGGTCGCGATTTTGGACGCGGATAAAGAGGGCTTCCTTCGCAGCGAAACGAGCCTCATCCAGACCATCGGCCGCGCCGCGCGAAACGCCGACGGCCTTGTCGTGCTCTACGCCGACACCATCACCCCCTCGATGCGCCGCGCGATGGACGAGACCGAGCGCCGCCGCCAAATTCAGGACGACTACAACAAGGCGCACGGCATCATTCCACAGACCATCCGAAAGGACGTGCGCGAGATCATCGAAATTTCCAAGAAGGACGAGGAATCCGCCCGCCGCCGCGGCAAACGCAAGCTCTCCGAGCGCGAGCGGGACGAAGAGATCAGAAAGCTCGAAAAGCAGATGCAGGAGGCGAGCCGTATGCTCGAATTCGAGTACGCCGCCATCCTGCGCGACCGCATCATCGAGCTGCGCAAGGAAAACACGAAATAGCAAGAAAGAGACAAAACCTGTGAAAAAATACGCTTCCTACGCCTGCATTTTAGCGGCCGCCGCCTGCTGGGGCTGCATCGGCCTATTCAACCGCCCGCTGCTCAATGCCGGCATCGCACCGGAAAACCTTGTCGTTGTCCGCAACCTGGGCGGCCTTGCGGTGATGGCGCTCTTCTTCCTCTGCACCGACCGCAGCGTCTTCAAAATGAAGGCAAAGCACCTGCCGATCTTTATTGCGACGGGCATCATCAGCGTCGTGCTCTTCACGCTCTGCTACTTCAACGCGCAGAAGCTTTGCTCGCTCTCGGTCAGCGCGATTTTGCTCTACACCGCGCCCGCGATGGTCGTGCTGATGAGCGCGCTCGTTTTCAAAGAGAAGATCACGGGCAAAAAGCTCCTTGCCCTCGCGCTGGCGCTGCTCGGCTGTGCGCTCGTGACGGGTGTTTTCACCGGCGAGCTGTCGCTCACGACGAAGGGGCTGCTCTACGGCCTCGGCGCGGCGTTTTTCTACGCGCTCTATTCGATCTTCGCCCCCTTCGGCCTGCGGCATTACAGCGCATTTGCCGTCGTATTCTGGACGTTCGTGTTCGCCGCGCTCGGCGCGCTGTTCGTCACCGACTGGGGTAACCTTATGACGGTTCTGAGCGTGCCGCAAAACGCCCTCCTCGCTGCGGGGCTGGTGCTTCTTTCCACCGTCGCACCCTACATCCTCTACACCAAGGGCCTCGCCAACGTCGAGAGCGGCAAGGCCAGCATCATGGCGAGCATCGAGCCGGTCGTCGGCACGCTCGTCGGCACCCTCGTCTTCGGCGAGCCCATCAGCGCGGGCGTTTTCTTAGGCCTTGCCTGCATTTTGGCTTGTGTTTACATTCTGCGGTGATTTTATCCCCGTTTTCTACATAGGAGGTCCCTTATGGCAAAGAATAAAGAAGAAAAAACCAACGTCATGCGCGTGCTCGAGCAGAAGAAGATCGCCTACACGCCGCATTCCTATCCCCATGAAGAGGGCGTCGCGGTCGACGGCGTCACGGTGGCGCAGTCCATGGGCTTTGACCCCGCCATCGTCTTCAAGACCCTTGTCGCGCGCGGCGCGAGCAAACAGTATTACGTCTTCGACGTGCCGGTCGCGGAGAATCTTGACCTCAAAAAGGCCGCGAAGGCTGTGGGCGAAAAGTCCATCGAAATGATCCACCAGAAAGAGCTGCTGCCGCTCACGGGCTACGTCCACGGCGGCTGCTCGCCCGTCGGGATGAAGAAGCTCTTCCCCACGGTGTTCCACAGTTCGGCGGAAAACCTTGCAGCGATGATCGTCTCGGCGGGCAAGATCGGCTATCAGGTCGAGCTTGCGCCCCACGACCTCGCCGCGCTCGTGCGCGCGAAATTTGCGGATATCATTGTTGAATGAGGTTGACATAAAAAATTCAGAAGAGTACGCTGGTCTCGCAGCTGCAAATCCAGCAACAGGAGTTATCGATTCATGCCAAGTAAGATTTTTGTCAAAGGCGCAAGAGAAAATAATCTCAAGAACATCGACGTCGAAATTCCCCGCGACGCGCTGACCGTCATCACGGGCCTGTCCGGCAGCGGAAAATCGTCCCTCGCGTTCGACACCATCTATGCCGAGGGCCAGCGCCGCTATGTGGAGAGCTTGTCTTCCTACGCGCGCATGTTCCTCGGGCAGAAGGAAAAGCCCGACGTCGACTATATCGAAGGCCTCTCCCCCGCCATTTCCATCGACCAGAAGACCACCTCGCAGAACCCACGATCCACCGTCGGCACGGTGACGGAGGTGTACGACTATCTGCGCCTTTTGTGGGCGCGCGTCGGCACGCCGCACTGCCCCAACTGCGGCAAGGAAATCCGCCAGCAGTCCATCGACCAGATCATCGACCAGCTCATGGCGCTGGGCGAGGGCACGCGCGTGCAGATCATGGCGCCGGTCATTCGCGGGAAAAAGGGCGAGCATGTGAAAATTTTCGAGGACGCGCGCCGCTCGGGCTATGTCCGCGTCCGCGCCGACGGGAACATGTACGACCTCAGCGAGGAAATTTCCCTCGAAAAGAACAAAAAGCACAATATCGAGATCGTCGTCGACCGCCTGATCCTCCGCCCCGACGTCGTCCACCGCCTGACGGACTCGTGCGAGACCGCGGCGGCGCTCTCGGGCGGCATCATTCTCGCAAATATCCTGCCCGATGACCGCGACATCCTCTTTTCGCAGAACTACGCCTGCGAGGACTGCGGCATCTCCATCGAAGAGCTGACGCCGCGCATGTTCTCGTTCAACAATCCGTTCGGCGCGTGCCAGACCTGCACGGGCCTTGGCACGCAGCTCAAGGTCGACCCCGAACTTGTCATCCCGAACAAGAGCGTTTCCCTGCTCGACGGCGCGATCTGCGCCTCGGGCTGGAACAACGTGCGCGGCGACGGCATCTCGCGCATGTACTTTGAAGCGCTGTCGAAAAAGTACCACTTCTCGCTCCGTGATCCTGTGGAAAAGCTCTCCAAAGAGGTCATGGACGTCATTCTCTACGGCACGAAGGGCGAAAAGCTGGAGCTCCAGTACGACCAGCCGCGCGGCAAGGGCGTATTGTATCAGGCGTTCGAGGGTATCATCCCCAACTTAGAGCGCCGCTACAAGGAGACGCAGAGCGACGGTGTGCGCGAGGAGTTAGAGTCCTGCATGAGCGAGTGTCCCTGTCCCACCTGCGGCGGCAAGCGGCTCCGCCGCGAATCCCTCGCCGTCACGGTCGGCGGACTTAGCATCAGCGACTACTGCGAAAAATCTGTCATCGATGCGCTTGACTTTGTGGATCAGCTGACGCTGACCGAGCAGCAAATGCGCATCGGCGAGCGCATTTTGAAGGAGATCAAAAACCGCCTCGGCTTCCTGCGCTCGGTAGGTTTGGAATACCTGACGCTCTCGCGCGCGAGCGCGACGCTCTCCGGCGGCGAAGCGCAGCGCATCCGTCTCGCGACGCAGATCGGCTCGAGCCTGATGGGCGTGCTCTATATCCTCGACGAGCCGTCCATCGGACTGCACCAGCGCGACAACGACAAGCTGCTCGCCACCTTGAAACGCCTGCGCGATCTCGGCAACACGCTCATCGTCGTCGAGCACGATGAGGACACGATGCGCGCGGCAGACTACCTCATCGACATCGGCCCCGGCGCGGGCGCGCACGGCGGTCAGGTCGTGGCCTGCGGCACGCCGCAGGAGGTCATGGCGAACCCGAATTCCCTGACCGGCCAGTATTTGAGCGGAAAGAAAAAGATCGAAGTGCCGAAAGAGCGCCGAAAAGGCAACGGCAATTTCCTCACCGTGCGCGGCGCGCAGGAAAATAACCTCAAAAACCTCGACGTCTCGATCCCGCTCGGAACCTTCACCTGCGTCACGGGCGTGTCCGGCAGCGGCAAATCGTCGCTCGTCAACGAGATTATCTACAAAAAGCTCGGCGCGGACTTAAACCGCATGAAGGTCCACCCCGGCCGCTGTATGGCTATCGAGGGCGAGGAATTCCTCGACAAGGTCATCTGCATCGACCAGAGCCCCATCGGCCGCACGCCGCGCTCCAACCCCGCAACGTATACGAATTTATTTAACGACATCCGCGACCTCTTCGCCTCGACCCCGGACGCGAAGGCGCGCGGCTACAGTGCGGGCCGCTTCAGCTTCAATGTCCGCGGCGGCCGCTGCGAGGCCTGCTCGGGCGACGGCCAGCTCAAGATCGAGATGCACTTCCTGCCCGATATTTACGTGCCCTGCGAGGTCTGCAAGGGCAAGCGCTACAACCGCGAAACGCTCGAGGTCCACTACAAGGGCAAGAGCATCGCGGACGTGCTGGAAATGACCGTGGAGGAGGCGCTTGAATTCTTCCGCGACCTTCCAAAGCTCGAAGCGAAGCTCCGCACGCTCAGCGAGGTCGGCCTCGGCTATATCCGCCTCGGCCAGTCGTCTACGACGCTCTCCGGCGGCGAGGCGCAGCGCGTCAAGCTCGCGACCGAGCTTTCTAAGCGCTCCACGGGGCGCACCATCTATATCCTCGACGAGCCGACCACGGGTCTCCACACGGACGATGTGAAAAAGCTCCTTGAGGTTTTGCAGCGCCTTGTCGACGCGGGCAACACCGTGCTCGTCATCGAGCACAATCTGGACGTCATCAAGTGCGCGGATTATCTGCTCGACCTCGGCCCCGAGGGCGGCAGCGGCGGCGGAACGCTCGTCACCTGCGGCACGCCCGAGGAGGTTGCCGCGTGCGAGCAGTCCTATACGGGCCAGTATCTCAGGAAAATGCTGCGTTAAGATTCACCCATCGCCCGTCCGCGCCGTAGAATGGCGCGAGGTGATGATATGCGGCTTTTACAGGACGGCGTTGTCGCGGCGCTCGCTGCCATCGGCTTAACGGCGGTGATCTTTCTGCTCGTTTCGGCCATCGTGCACCCGCGGCGGCGCGGCACCATCCCCGCCACGGCGGTCATCGAGACGTGCGGCGAGGCAAAGACGCTCGAATACACGGTGCGCGCGCTGCTGCGGTCGCGCTATGAAGAGGGCGGCTTTTCGCGCGTCGTCATCGTAGACTGCGGCCTTGCCGACGAGCCGCGCCGCGTGGCGGAGCTCTTGTGCCGCAGCGAATACGAGGTCTACCTCTGCCAAAGGGAAGAACTGACCGATTTTTTCACTTAGGAGACAGTTATGGGAGAAGAAACGACCATCATGGGCACGGTCCTGTCCGTCGTTTTCCAGAATGAGGAAAACGGCTATGCCGTGCTGCGCCTTGTGACGGACGACGGCGAGCTTTTAACGCTCGTTGGCTGCGTCCCCTGCGCGGCGCCGGGCGAAAATCTGACGGCGACCGGCTCGTTTTCCTCCCACCCGCAGTACGGCGAGCAGTTTTCCGCGAGCGAGGTCGAGCGGTACCTGCCGTCGAACGAGACGGAGATTTTAAACTACCTCGCTTCCGGCGTCGTGCGCGGCGTCGGCCCCGCGACGGCGGAAAAGCTCGTCGCCAGATTTGGCATCGAGACGCTGCAGGTGCTCGAATCCGAGCCGGAAAAGCTCACGGCCATCAAGGGCATGACCGCCCGCCGCGCGCAGGAGATCTCCGCGGCCTTCAACGAGCAGATGGGCCTTCGCCGCGTGATGGAATTTCTGGCGCATTACGATCTGCCCGCCGCGCTCAGCGTGCCGCTCTACCGCCGCTTCGGCGCAAACGCCATGGCCGCGCTCGAGCGCAACCCGTACTTACTGTCCGACAGCGCGTTCGGCGTGGACTTCTCCGTCTGCGACGAGATCGCGCTCTCCATGGGCTTTGGCGGCGACGCGTCGCTCCGCACCGAGGCGGGGCTGACATTCGAACTCTCCCACAACCGCGACGCGGGCGGACACGTCTTCCTCCCGCGCGAAAAGCTCCTCGCCGCGACGGCCCAGCTTTTGGACTGCGATGTCGACGCGGTGGAAAAAAGCCTCGACGATCTCATCGCCATCCACCGCATCGTGCAGGAGGGTGTCGCGAACGTGACAGCCTGCTATTTGCGGCAGTCGTGGGAGGACGAGACCTACGTTGTCACGCGCATCGAGGCGATGCTCGCGGACAAGCCTGACGCCCTGCGCGGCGTCGAGCGCGTCATCAAAGAAATCGAGCGCGAGCAAGGCGTGCAGTACGCGCCGCTCCAGCGTCAGGCTGTCGAGCTCGCGGCAAAGGAAGAATTGCTGCTGCTGACCGGCGGTCCCGGCACGGGCAAGACGACGAGCGTGCGCGCCATCGTCGCGCTCTTCGAGCGCATGGGATTGAACGTTCTGCTCGCCGCCCCCACGGGCCGCGCCGCCAAGCGCATGGGCGAGCTCTGCGACCGCGACGCGCAGACCATCCACCGCATGCTCGGCATGACCTTCAACGACCAGACTGGCGAGGTGACGTTCACCAAAGGCGAAAAGGAACCGCTCGAGGCCGATGCGCTCATTGTGGACGAGACCTCGATGGTCGACCTGTCGCTGATGCGCGCGCTGCTCGCGGCGCTGCGCCCGGGCTGCCGCCTTGTGCTCGTCGGCGACCCCGACCAGCTTCCGAGCGTCGGCGCGGGGAACGTATTTTCCGACCTTATCCGCAGCGGGCGCATCGCGACCGTTGCCCTGCGCGACATTTTCCGTCAGGCGGAGCAGTCGATGATCGTGCGCAACGCGCACCTCGTCAACACCGGCATGCCGCCCAAGCTCAAAAACGCGGCGGCGAACGACTTTTTCTTCCTTCCCCGCCGCGACAGCGTGCGATTGGTCGAAACCGTGGTCGAGCTGTGCAAAACAAGGCTGCCCGACAAAATGGGCATCCCCGCGGACGAATTGCAGGTCCTCACCCCGACGCGCCGCGGCGACGCGGGCACGCGGTCGCTGAACTTTGCCCTGCAAGCCGCGCTAAACCCGCCGAAGACCGGCAAACAGGAGCGCCGCTTCGGCGAGCTCATCTTCCGCGAGGGCGACCGCGTCATGCAGACGCGCAACGATTACGACGTCGTCTGGCAGAAGGAGGACGGCACCGCCGGTACGGGCATCTTCAACGGCGACGTCGGCAAGATCGCAAAGATCGACCCGAGCGGAGAGCTTTTGGAGATCGTCTTCGACGACCGCACCGCGACCTACACGTCCGACATGCTCGCAGAGCTCGACATGGCCTACGCCATGACCGTACATAAGGCGCAGGGCAGCGAATACCGCGGCGTTGTGTTCGTCGGCGCGCCGTGTGCGCCGTCGCTGATGGTGCGCGGCGTGCTCTATACCGCCATCACCCGCGCGCGAGAGCTGCTCGTCATCGTCGGCGACGATTCCGCCGTGAACAAAATGGCAGAGAACGACCGCCGCAGCCGCCGCTACAGCGGCCTCAAGTGGCGGCTTCGGAAAGGTGGGGAGGAAAAATGAGCTTTTTGGAATCGCTCGCATCCTTACTTTTTCCACCGCGCTGTGCCTTCTGTGGAAAACCCGGCGTTCACGGCGTGTGTTCTGAGTGCGAAAAGGCGCTCCCCTACTGCAAAACGCCGCTCCACGAGAGAGCGGAGATCGGCGCGTGCCTCGCCCCGCTCAAGTACGAGGGCATCGTGCGCGAGGCGCTGCTGAACTACAAATTCCACGCGAGTCAAAGCCGCTGCACGGGCTTTGGCGATGTTTTAGCGCAGGCCGCCGCCGAGCATTTCGGCGGAGAGTTCGATTTGGTGACCTACGTCCCCGTGTCGAAAAAGCGCAAACAGGAGCGCGGCTACGACCAGTCGTATCTCTTGGCGCGCGAGACCTGCCGCCACTGGAGCGTCGCGCCCGAAACGCTGCTGCAAAAGACGAAGGACAACGTCGCGCAGTCGTCGCTTTCGTCCCGTGAGGAGCGGCAGAAAAACGTCGTCGGCGCATACGTTGCCGTCAATGAGGACAAGATCAAGGGTCAGCGCATTCTGCTCATCGACGATATCCTCACCACCGGCGCCACGCTCCGAGAAGCCGCGAGAGTTTTACGGGAAGCGGGCGCGGAAAGAGTCATTTGCGCCACCCTCGCCGCGGCGGACGAAGACTAAAGTCTTCAAAAAAGAGGCGACGCCTCTTTTTTGAGAAAGTTTCGCTGCGCTTCGTGCCTCACAGGTTCGACACGCGCTCCGCGCAAAGTGTTTTTACCCACGTACACGCCGCGGGTAAAAACGATTCAAATGTTTCGCGTCTGCGGACGCGAAAATCAGCGGCGCAGGGGTATGTTTTTCCGTATTTTCCCCTGATACCGTACGGAAAATCGCGCACAATGCTATTGCAAACTCAATTTCGAGCCGTTATAATAAAAACATCATGGGAAAGTATGAGCATTGCTCATTTTAGTTTTCAGAAAAATAAGAGGTAACACGCTATGTTTTCTTTTACCAAAGACATCGGCATGGATCTTGGCACCGCGTCGGTGCTGATCTACATTAAGGATAAAGGCATCGTGCTCAACGAACCTTCCGTCGTGGCGCTCGACAAGAACACCGGCAAGCTCTTAAAGGTCGGCGCGGATGCGCAGGCCATGCTGGGCCGCACGCCGGGCAACATCATCGCCATCCGTCCCCTGCGCGAGGGCGTGATCTCCGACTACGAGGTCACCGAGCGCATGATCAAGGAATTCCTGCATAAGGTCATGGGCTTCCAGCTCTTCAAGCCGCGCATTATCATCTGCGTCCCCTCCGGCATCACCGAGGTCGAGGAGCGCGCGGTCATCGACGCGGGCATTCAGGCCGGCGCGCGCCGCGTCTACCTCATTGAAGAGCCTGTCGCCGCCGCCATCGGTGCGGGCATCGACATCACCCAGCCCGAGGGCCACATGATCATCGACATCGGCGGCGGTACGTCCGATATCGCGGTCATCTCGCTCTCCGGCGTCGTCGAGTCGTCCTCTATCAAGATCGCGGGCGACCAGTTCAACGAGGCCGTCGTCAAGTATATGCGCCGCAAGCACAACCTGCTCGTCGGCGAGCGCACGGCCGAGCAGATGAAGATGCAGATCGGCTGCGTCTTCCCGCCGGAAGAGGAAATGACCATGGAGGTCAAGGGCAGAAGCCTTATCACGGGCCTTCCCGAGCTCATCTCCGTCTCGTCCGCCGAAATGCTCGAGGCCTTTGAAGAGCCCGTCGAGCGCATCATGGAGGAGGTCCACCTCGTGCTTGAAAAGACCCCGCCCGAGCTCGTGGCCGATATCTCGAACAACGGCATCGTCATGACCGGCGGCGGCAGCTTAGTCCGCGGCTTTGATAAGCTCGTCACCGCCCGCACCGGCATCCACGCCATGGTGGCCGAGAACGCCATCCAGTGCGTGGCCGAGGGCACGGGCAGGAGCCTCGACAGCATTCAGGACATGCAGGACGGCACGATGAACCTGAGCCGCCGCAAGCAGATCAACTAAGAAAATTCGGGAGGATATCATGGCGGTCTTATCAAATCTCCAGCCGGAAAAGGTATTCTACTATTTTGAAAAGCTCTGCTCCGTTCCCCACGGCAGCGGAAATACGAAGAGAATCAGCGACCTGTGCGTCGGCTTTGCGAAGGAACTGGGCCTTAAATACCGTCAGGAGGCGTGCAACAACGTCATCATCTGGAAGAACGGCTCTTGCGGCTATGAAAACGCCGCGCCCATTATCTTGCAAGGCCATATCGACATGGTCTGCGCCAAGACCGAGGACTGCACCAAGGACATGACGCGCGACGGGCTCGACGTCCGTACCGACGGCGAATGGGTCTGGGCAGACAAGACGTCGCTTGGCGGCGACAACGGCATCGCCGTTGCGATGATCCTCGCGATTTTATCCGATGAAACGCTCCCCCATCCCCCCATCGAGGCGGTCTTCACCGTCGACGAGGAGGTCGGCATGGACGGCGCGTTCGCGCTGGACTGCTCGGACTTGAAGGGCAAAAAGCTTTTGAACCTCGACTCTGAGGAAGAGGGCGTTTTCACCGTGTCCTGCGCGGGCGGCGTGCGCCTTGACTGCGCGCTCGAACTCAAGCAGGAGCGCGCGGACGGCATGACCGGCTACCGCGTGACGATCTCGGGTCTCAAGGGCGGCCACTCCGGCATGAACATCAATCAGGGCCGCGGCAACGCCAACTGCCTGATGGCGCGCACGCTGTATAGCGCGATGGAGCGCTGCCCGTCGCTGCGCGTGCATGAGCTGACGGGCGGACAGTTTGACAACGTCATCTGCCTGAGAAATGACGCGCTCGTCGCAGTCTCCGCGGCTGATGCGCCCGCGTTCGAGGCGTTCATCAAGGAATTCGACGCAACGCTCAAAAATGAGTACGCCGTTACCGACGGCGGCATTTCCCTCGTGTGCGAAAAGGCTGACGTTTCGGTCGCATTCTCCGCAGCGGACACGTCGAGACTGCTGCATGTGCTCCTTGCCCTGCCGCAGGGCGTGCAGGAGATGAGCGCCGACTTCCCCGGTCTTGTGCAGACTTCTCTCAACCTCGGCGTGATGCGCACGGACGAGCACGGCGTGAAGTGCTCCTTCTCCGTCCGCTCCTGCATCGCCTCGCAGAAGGATATGCTCATTCAGCGCGTGAAGGCCATCGTCGAATTCGGCGGCGGCACCGTGGGCGAGCGCAGCAACTATCCCGGTTGGCAGTATGACCGCAATTCGGCGCTCCGCAAGGAGGTCGAGGAGGTCTACCGCGACCTCACCGGCCGCGACGGGAAGATCGAAGCCACCCACGGCGGCCTTGAGTGCGGCCTTCTCATCGAGAAGATCCCCGGTCTCGACGCGCTGTCCATGGGACCGGAGCTGCACGATGTTCACTCCGTGAACGAGCGGCTGAACGTCGCCTCGACGGAGAGGGTTTACAAACTCGTTTGTGAAGTTCTCAGGAGAAGTAAATAAGTTCCCGCTACGCGGGAGCTGATGGTTTCCCCTGCATAGGGGAACGAAACAAAGGGGCCATTCTCTTTCGCGAAAGAGAATGGCCCCTTTGGAACCCCAAGAGAAAGGCTTTTGATTGGCAGTCTCAGGTTTGAATAACCTTTATGCCTCCGGAGTGGGAATGCCTGCGCGCGGCGTTGCCGCGTTAGCGTTGCTATACGACTTGGCCTACTTCTATTATCCGTAGCCGCTCTGCCTGTCTCGTAGTAGTACAGACTAATTTCCGCCTACCGGAGTACTCATCAATGCGGCGAGCGCAGCAATGCCGCATTCGGTAAGCAGTCTGCCGCCGGACAAACGTCACACGCGCTTCACGACAGTAAGGCGCGGTTGCAAGACGTAGCGACTCGCAGAAGATTCATGGCGAAGCCATGTACACCGCACCCGATTCCGCAGGCTGAGCAGTTCTTCAAGCCCCAGACCGGCAATGTCGGGGGTCGAGGGGGGACGCCCCTCGTCTTTCTCTGGGGATTCAAAGGGGGTATTCTCTTCGAAAAGAGAATACCCCCTTTGGTGCCGCGGCGCGCACGCCGCTCCCCCTCCCGCGCTAGCGCGGGAAAAAGGATGCAGCGCTGCCGCGCTGCGATTGAATCCCCTGCGCCCTATGGGCGCAAAAAAGGAGCAGCCCTTTCGGGCTGCATAAACTCCCCGCGCCCTTTGGGCGCGAAAAAAGCCGCGCTTGCGCGCGGCAATAAAAAAAGGAGCCTCTTTCGAGGCTCCTTTTTCAGTGGCATCAGCCATTATATCCAAAGAAATTATTGAAGAAATCCCAAGGATTGGAATAAGACCCATTGCTGCCGTCATTGTAGTAGCCGTTGCCGTTGTAGCTGTTGTCCGTGCTCTGGTCGGAAGAGCTCGTCTCCGTGGTCTCGGGCGCGGCGTCGAAGGTGAGCTGGACCTCCATCGTCTTGCCGCCGCGGTACACGGTCAGCGTCACGGTGTCGCCAGCGGTGTAGGCCTTCTTGGCGGCGACGAGGTCTTCGTAGGACGTGATGTCGGTGTCGTCCATCTTGGTGATGACGTCGCCCATCTGGAGACCGGCCTTGGCGGCAGCGCTGCCGTCCTCGACGGAGTAGACGAACACGCCCTCAGTCACGTCATAGCGGTACTGGCGCGCCATCTGCTCGGTCATGGTGCCCGGGGTGATGCCCATGTAGGCCTTGTTGGTCACATAGCCGTTCGTCATGATGTCCTCAACGAGGGAGAGCACATCGTTGATGGGGATGGCGAAGCCGATGCCCTCAACGGTGGTGTTGGAATAGCTCGAATACTTGGCGGACACGATGCCGATGACCTCACCGTAGCTGTTGAAGAGCGGGCCGCCGGAGTTGCCGGGGTTGATGGAGCAGTCGACCTGGATCATGTTGAACGGTGTACCGTCCACATTGACCGCGCGGTTCACGCAGGAGACAATGCCCTCGCTCATCGAGAACGTCAGTTCGCCGAGGGGATTGCCCACGGCGGCAACGGATTCGCCGATGGCGACCTTGCTCGAATCGCCCAGCACCACGGGCGTCGCACCCGTCACGTCGATCTTGATGACGGCGATGTCGTAGTCCTCATCGCTGCCGATGACGGTCGCGTCATACGTTTCGCCGTTGTAGAGCGTCACCTTCACGCTGCTCGCATCAGAGATGACGTGGTGGTTCGTGAGGATGTAGCCGTCCTGCGTGATGAAAAAGCCCGTGCCGCTCGCCGCGGTCTCCACGGTCTGGCCGAAGTAGTTGGTCGTGGCGGAAACGTTGATGGACACCACGCTGTTGACGTTAGAGGCGTAGACCTCCGACATCGACATCTGCGTCTTGCCGTCGACCTTGACGGTCTGCACCTGCGCGACCTCGCGGTCGCTGACCTGAACGCTCGTCTTGTTCACCTTGGTCGTCGCGCCGCTCACACCTGCGCCGATGAAGCCGCCGACGAGCGCGCACACCAGCGCCAGCGCCACGATCTTGCCGGAAAGACCGCTGCCGCCCTTTTTCTTCGGGCTGCCGCCGGGATTCTTATCCCACGGGTCCTCGGCGTAGTTCTTCGTGTCGATCGGAGCATTGGGGTTCTGCTCGTCGCCCTTGCGATAGCTGTAATGATACAGGTTGTTTTCGTCTTCGTACATGATGTTGACCTCCTATGGAATGAGCCCCTTGTTTGCGGCCTCTTGACTTTCGATGGTGCTATCATAGGGCATATTTATGTATATTTCTTGAACGCTATTTGACGATTTCTTAAATTCCCGATGACTTTTTTAAGTTTCTGTGATAATCGCGCGATTCCCCTTGCGCTTTCCTTTCCGTCATAATAAAATGAAACGCGACTTGAGAAAAAGGAGGCGGCGCACATGCTTCGCATCGACAATCTGAAGCTCCCCGTGGGGGCAAAGGAAGACAAGCTGCGCGCTGCCTGCGCGCACGCGCTGCGCGTGAGCGAGGAGGCGCTCGTCTCTGTCAAGCTCCTGCGCCGCTCCATCGACGCGCGCGAGGGCGTGAAGCTCGTCTGCTCTGCCGCGGTCGAGGTCAAAAACGAATCCGGCGTTTTACGGCGCTGCAAGAATAAGAATGTGCAGCCCTACGCGCCGAAGAAGTATACGCCGCCCGCGCCTGTTTCAGCGCCGGAGGTCTCCCCTGTCGTTATCGGCGCGGGGCCTGCGGGCCTTTTCTGCGCGCTGCTGCTGGCCCGCTGCGGCGCAAGACCCATTTTATTAGAGCGCGGGCGCGCGGTCGAGCAGCGAAAGCGCGATGTTGAGCACTTCTGGCGCACGGGCGAGCTTGATCTGACCTCGAACGTGCAATTTGGCGAAGGCGGCGCGGGCGCATTTTCCGACGGCAAGCTCAACACCGGCACAAAGGACCTGCGCCACGGCTATATTTTAGAGGAGTTCGTCCGCTTCGGCGCGAGCGAGGATATTTTAGTCGACGCCAAGCCTCATGTCGGCACCGACAAATTATATGTGGTGCTGCAAAACCTCCGCCGCGAGATCATCGACCGCGGCGGCGAGGTGAGGTTTTCCCACAAGGTTGTGGACATCGAGCAGAACAGCGGCAGCGTCACGGCGCTGCGCGTGAGCGCCCCCGAGGGGGAGTACACGCTGCCCACAAAGCATGTCGTGCTCGCGCCTGGCCACAGCGCGCGCGATACGTTCGAAATGCTGCAAAAGCGCGGCGTGCCGATGGAGCCCAAGCCCTTTGCCGTCGGCGTGCGCATCGAGCACCGCCAGCGCGACATGGATGCTGCGCAATATAAGGAGGCGGCGGGCCGCTACGGCCTCCCACCCACGTCGTACAAGCTCTCCTGCCACACGGAAAAGGGACGCGGCGTGTTCTCGTTCTGCGTCTGCCCCGGCGGCGAGGTCGTCGCCGCCGCGTCGGAGGAAAAGCGCGTCGTGACAAACGGCATGAGCGAATTTGCGCGCGACGGCGAGAACATCAACGGCGGACTGCTCGTCTCTGTCACACCGGATGATTTCCCATCCAGCGATACCCTCGCGGGCGTCCAGTTCCAGCGCGAGCTGGAGGACGCGGCCTATCGCCTTGGCGGCGGGAATTACGCCGCCCCCGCCCAGCGGGTCGAAGATTTCCTCGAGCATCGCCCGTCAACGGGAGCGGGAAAGGTCGTGCCGACCTATCTTCCCTCCGTCCGCTGGTGCGACCTGCACGGCTGTCTCCCTCCCTTTGTGTGCGAGGCGCTCGAGGAGGGCCTTCCGATGCTGGGGCGGAAATTAAGGGGCTTCGATGCGCCCGACGCCGTTTTGACGGCGGTGGAGACGCGCTCTTCGTCGCCTGTGCGCATCGTGCGCGACAACTTGAGTTTTCAATCCGCCCTGCGCGGTCTATATCCCTGCGGCGAGGGCGCGGGCTACGCCGGCGGCATCATGAGTGCTGCGGCCGACGGCCTGCGCGTCGCAGAAATGATTTTGGAGGAATTGAACCATGAATGAAAAAATCGGCGTCATCATCGACTTCCTGACTCCGGCATACGAAAAGACGCTGCGCGACACCGCCGCACGCTGCGGCTACGACATCGTCTTCTTCCCCTCGTCCAGGGCGGCGGAGGGCAATGTGGACGACTGCACGATCCTCTACGGCCATCCGTCCCAGCGCGTCATCGCGGGCGCACGCAATCTCAAGTGGTACGCGAGCTGCTGGGCGGGCGTGGACCATTTCTGCCGCGACGACCTGTATCAGAATCCCGACTGCCTGCTGACGAACGCCTCGGGTGCTTACGGCACGACGATCGCCGAGCATTCCGTCATGGTCTCGCTGATGCTGCTGCGCCGCCAGATGGAATACACCGAGATCATCCGCGAGGGCGATTGGCGCGTGCTCCCGGGCGGTATCCACTCGCTCCACGGCGCGCGCGTCACGTGCCTCGGCACGGGCGACATCGGCACGGAGTTTGCCCGCCGCGTGCGCGCGTTCCATCCCGCGAGCCTGACCGGCGTCAGCCGCAGCGGCCGCGCGAACGCGGACTTCGACGCCGTCCACCCCGTCACGGAGCTCGATCAGCTCCTGCCGGAGACCGATCTTCTCTTCATGTCTCTCCCCTCGGTGAGCGACACGGTGAACATTCTGAATGCCGACCGCATGGCGTTGCTCCCGAAGGGCGCTTATGTCGTCAACGTCGGCCGCGGCACGGCCATCGATCAGGACGCGCTCATTGCAGCGCTGGATTCCGGCCACCTTGCCGGCGCGGCGCTTGATGTGGTCGTGCCCGAGCCGCTGCCTGCGGATCATCCGCTGCGCAAGGCCAAGAACCTCCTGCTCACGCCGCACGTCGCGGGCAACATGACGCTCGGCTACACCTGCGAGCGCAACGTGCAGCTCTTCTGCGAAAATCTGGAAAATTACGCCGCGGGCCGCCCGATGCATCACCTCGTTGACCGCAGAAAGGGCTATTAAACCGCGTCGCGTTCCGCCGCTTTGCGGCGGTCGCAGCACATAAAAAGGCAGCAATATGAAAAATTCCCGCATCAAAAACGGTATCATGCGCATTGCGCAGGGTATCATCATCGGCGCGGGCGCGATTTTGCCGGGCATCTCCGGCGGCGTGCTCGCAGTCGTATTCGGCATCTACCGCCCCGCGATGGAGCTGCTCACGCACCCCAGGCGCGCGCTTCAACGCTACTGGCGGATGCTGCTCGCCGTCGGCATCGGCTGGGCGATCGGCTTTTTGGGCGGCGGCAGCGTGATCCTTGCGCTGTTTCACCAGTCGGAAACCGTCGCCACGTGCCTCTTCATCGGGCTCATCCTCGGCACGCTGCCCGACCTCTGGCACGAGGCGGGTACGCAGGGGCGCGGCAACGGCTCGTACATCTCGCTGATCGTCAGCTTCCTCGCGCTGTTCGGCGCGCTGATGGCCGTCAAGTTCAGTTCATTTGCCGAGATGCCCGCAAACTTCTGGGGCTTTCTCTTCTGCGGCGTGCTGTGGGGCTTCAGCTTCATCATCCCGGGGATGACGTCGTCGTCCATCCTGATGGCGGTCGGCCTTCTCACGCCGCTGATCGACGGCATTGCGCAGCTTGATTTCACCGTGCTCGTCCCATGGGGGCTTGGCATGGTCGGCGTGATGGCGCTCTTTGCCCGTATCGTGAGCAGGCTCTTTGATACGCACTACTCGATCGCCTGTCACGCCGTCATCGGCATCGTGCTTGCCTCCACGCTCATCATCATTCCGACGGACTTTGCCTCGACAGCGGAGATGGTCTGGAGTGTCGCGTGCGCCATCCTCGGCGCGGTGCTCGCGTATTTTGGCAGCAAGCTCCAGCCGCAGGAAGACGCGGAGATTGAGGCGAAATAAAAGCAGATACAAAAAGCTGACGGTCAAAAGATCGTCAGCTTTTTACGGTATCATCATTTGTGAGCGCTTCGCTTTTGAGCTTGCGCTTGTAGTGGTACATCATCCGGTCGGCGCGTTTGATCGCATCCTCTACGCTGCCGAGCACCGGATTGAAGCACGCATAGCCGACCGACACGTGCGGCAGGTGCTCGTTTTTCACTCGCCGTGCCGTCAGCTCGCGCAGGAATTCCGAAAGATACTTTTCCGCCGCCGTGTCGGAGATTTGCGCGATGACGCAGAATTCGTCGCCGCCGATGCGGTAGCAGTAGCCGACCTTGGAGAACACGGCGTAGATCGTGCTGCCAACCTCGGCAAGCACCGCATCGCCCACGCCATGGCCAAAGGTGTCGTTGACGGACTTGAACTCGTCCACGTCGAGATAGTAGATGACTGCGTGCCCGCGCAACGAGGCGAGACGGCTCTCATAGCTGCGGCGGTTCAGAAGATGAGTCAGCGTGTCGATTTTCTGCGTGAGCTCGGAATACAGGATGTAAACCATCAGAACATCGACCGCTGAGCACGCCCACATGATGCGCACTTCGGCACCGTACTGGAGGAACAGCCCACAGAAGAAAAAGACCGGCAGGATGATAACGAGCGCTCGATACAGGCCATAATGGTGCGAACTCTCGCTCAGCAGCTGACCAATGAACAGCAGAACGCCGCTGGCATAGGCCAGCACGTAGACCCAGTAAAACGTTTCGTGATGATAAACGTTTTGTGCGTCGACCGAGAAGATGAAGCCGAAGAAAGCCGACAGCACCTCGAGCCCCGCGTGGACGCCGATGAGGGAATAAATGAGCTTTTTATGCTTGAGCGGCGTCATCAGGTCGCTGCAGAGCACCGTGATGATCGGCGCTGTGGATAACTCGATGGTCTTGACAAGGATGTGCAGCGTCCGCAGCGACGGATCGGCTCCGTTCATCCAAACGCCGAACCATTCCGATACCATGCATGCGATCACCAGTACGGAGATCGTGTAAACCGTCTGCTTTTTGTCATGCTCCATCAGATCATTGCCGCTCACGAGCATGTCCATGATAATCATAATAAAGACCGAAAGGAAGATGGTAGCCGAGTAGAAATCAAACATGGCGCGAACCTTCCTTTCTGATAGTTATATTCTTACTATATCACAGTTGAGAAAAACTGCAACTAAAAAACGTCGAATCCTGTCGCTTTTCCAAAATTCACACAGAATATGCCAACAATTCGCTGTACTGCGCAAGGCTCTGCGTGGCGAGTTGCTGCATCGTCGACCAGTCCGCCGCGCCCGCACTTCCCTGCACCGCCACGGTGCGAAAACCCGCGTCCTTCGCGTTTTGGATCGCCGCAAGCGAGCCGGAAAAGACGATCGTATCGTCCTTTTGCGAGTGCAGGCGCTTCATCGCGCGCTCGAACATCGTGCCGCTGTCCGCCTTGCAGAGCGCGACGGATTCTGTCAGCACGAAGCGGAAATACGAGTGAAGCCCCGCCTTTTCGAGCGCTTTTTGCGCGTCCTCCGCGCTGAGCGCCGTCACCGCGCCGAGCCACACGCCCTCCATCTTAAAAAGTGAAAGCGCCTTGTCGAGTCCCTCGCGCGCCGCGCCGTCGGGGGTAAAAAGGGTATCGCCCAGTGTAAAGATTGCGCTTTGCAGCCGCATATTCGGTTCCTCCTGCGTTTGAATGATGATTGCCTCTTATTATAATGCGCCCCGCCGTCATTTGCAATCGCGACGAAGAAGAATATCCTATGCAGTGCGATTCTGTATAAATTTGCGAATACATTCACAAAAAGAGCTGAAAGACGGGGGCTTGACGCACTGCTTTGTGAAAAATGATGAACAAAAATGCAGATTCAACGTTGAAATTTGGCGGGATTAGGTATGAATATTCTCTTGACTATGTATTTTTATTGAGTTACACTAAACTCATCAACTTTCCGCCGCTGTGTGTGGCGGCATAAGACCACTCTGGAGGACGAAAACCATGAAACATTATCCAAACTCTGTCAGCAAAGCGCTTGCGCTGCTGATGGCCCTGGTAATGACGCTCTCGCTCGCGGTCACGTCCGCGTTTGCCGTCAGCTACCAGGACATGAACCCTAAGGACGATGCGCTCCTCGGCACCAAGTTCAATGTGGACGCAACCATCACGCTTGTCACGGGCAAGGAGGGGAAGGACGTTTCCCTTTCCATTCCAGTTTCCGGCATGAGCCGTGATGCGCTTGCCGCGGCGATCGATGCCGGGACGGTCACGCTCGCGCTGGAGCGTGACGACTCCCGCCCCTATGTCAACGAAGAGCTCTTCCCCTACGCTTACGCGGGCGGGGATCTCGACAGCTGGATGACCGAGGGCAAGGACGAGCATCAGTTCACGGACATCAAGCTGACGGCGAATGAGAAAAACGGCAAGACCGTCCTCGACGTGAGCTTCCATGTGAACAACTACTTTTATTCCACCAACCGCAGAACCGGCGTGACGACGCCCGATTACAGCGTGCCCCATGTGAACGGCGGCTACTACATTGACCTGTGCGGCTACTTTGACCTGACGGCCAAAAATAGCGGCAAGGCGATCGGCTCCGCACCTGTCAAGGTTGCGCCGTATGAAAACTTCAACACCATGTGGGAGATCTACAAGGAGCTCGATACGATCGTGGCAAACGGCACGAAAAACGGTCTCTACGTGGAAGAATTTTCCATGGGCCAGTCCACCGCGGGCCGTGATATGCCCTACCTGATCGTGGCCGACTCCAAGGCGAGCGTGAGCAAGTGGCTCGCCCTGACCGAGCAGGCCGAGACCGATCCCGATGCCGTGCTCGCCCAGATCAAGTCCGGCGCGCTCGACGATATCCGCGTGCCCGTGATGTATTCCAACATCCACTCCAACGAGGTCGCCGCCACCGACGGCGTGCTCGACTTCGCCAAGATGATCACGAGCGAAAAGACCATCGACTACAAGATGCTCACCGGCTTCACCGCCGCGGGCGAAAAAGAACTCAAGGAGGAAATGGGTCCTGTCGGCGCGGAGGGCAGCGTCGCCATTCCCGACCTCGTCAAGGATACGGCCAGCTACTTAGGTTACCTGACGGTCGATAACAACGGCAAGTCCGGCAAGGTCGACCTTGAAAAGTATTACACCGTGAAGAGCAACACTGTAAACGTCAAGGACGAGCTGCTGACCGACGTGTTCTTCATCCTCGTCCCCGAGGAGAACGTCGACGGCCGTACTTACCTGACGAGACATTCCACCAATGGCTACGACCTCAACCGCGACAACTCCTTCCAGACCACGAGCGAGACGGCCAACATGCAGCAGCTCATCGGCACGTTCAACCCCATGTCGCTTGCTGAGTTCCACGGTCGTGTGCAGGCCTTCCAGTGCGAGCCCTGCGATCCCCCGCACGAGCCGAACTTTGAGTACGATCTGCTCGCCGAGCACCTCATCACCGGCGGCGAGGCGCTGGGCATCGCGGCGGTCGCCAACAACGATGGCTACAACAGCTATGTGATCCCTCAGCGCGATTACCTGAGCTACACCGGCAGCGGCACCGAGACTTACTGGGAAGACCCGTGGGACGATATGTCCACAAGCTACACCCCCCAGTTCGCCATGCTGCAGGGCACCGTTGCCTATACCGTTGAGCTGCCCGCCTACAACGACGATACCGCGCAGGCGGCGCAGTACGGTATCCTCGGCAACGCCGCCTATGTTGCCGCCGAAAAGCTCTCCTATCTTGAATCCCAGGTCACCATCTATCAGCGCGGCGTGCACAACCTGAACTCCGACGCTTACAGCATGGTCGGCCAGTGGTTGTGCGACCAGAACGACGTCGAGGGCGCGGAGATGGACGTCTTCCGTCCCGAGTACAAGGGCGCGGGCCAGAACGGCAACTTCTATCCCGAGTGCTACATCATCCCGCTTGACGGCGAAAATCAGACCAACCTCCAGGCCGCTTCTGACATGATGGAGTGGCTCACGAGAAACGACATCAAGGTCAACGTGACTGAAAAGGAATTCACCTATGACGGCGTTACCTACCCCGCCGGTACGATGATCATCTCGATGTATCAGGCCAAGCGTTCTGTCGCCAACGGCGCGCTGTATGACGGCACGCTGATCAACGGCTGGACCGTCCTCTACTCCGAGGGCATCACCTCCTTCAATGAAACGCGCGGCTTCGACATGGTCACCGTGGCCGAGCCCGCCGCCTACAAGAGCATCTCCGCCGTCTGCGGCGACGCGATGGATCACGACGACGCCCTTGCCTACACCGAGGGCCTGACCTCCTACTTCACCGGCGACAAGAACAAGGACGTCATCCTCTCCAACGCCTCCGAAGACTCCACCGCCGCCGTCAACGAACTTCTCAAGGCCGGCAAGACCGTCGGCATGGTCACGAGCGGCGACCACATGGGCGATTTCATCTGCTCCTACGCCGACTATCAGACCGTCGCGGGCAAGTATCTGCTCTCTGCCGCGGGCGTCGACAAGACGAGCGTGAAGGCGAAGATCATCACCAAGTCCCCGACCGTCTACGTCCCCGGCACGCCTGCTGAAAGCGAGAAGGGCTTTGTCTACACGCCGCAGATCAGCCAGAGCGCAAGCTGGAACTACGACACCGCCGCGATGAACCTCATGGGCTTCACCACGACCTCCGACGTGACCAAGGCGGACGCCGCCGCAGGTGCGACGAAGCTCGACGCCGCCGCAAAGACCGCCGTGAAAAACGGCCTGCCGTACATCGGTTACAGCTATTCCGCGGCGTCCTCCGCCTCTGACCTCATCGCCGGCGTGGAATACACCGAGCTGGACGGCGCGATGGACTGCCTGACCCCTGTTGTCTATCCCAATAAGACCCTTGTGAACGCGAGCTACATTGCTGACGGCGACGGCATTCTCTACGCCTACGGCCTCGGATACTTCTCCAAGGTCCCCGCATCCGCGACGGTCCTCGTCAAGAGCGATAAAACCAAGACGCCCACCGAGGGCTTCATCCCCACGAACACTGCCGAGCGCGCAGCCGGCTTCAAGGCCTACATGAACGGCGGCGTGCAGGGCTTTGCCTATCAGGAAAACGGCATGAACGTTGTCCTCTTTGCAAACTCCATGACCCACAAGGTGCACCAGAGAGACGAGTACGCCTTCATCAGCAACTTCCTCTTCTCCTCCGTCCTGAGCGACAAGAACTATGACGGCTCTGCGTCCCTGCCCTTTACCGACGTCGCCGACGACGCCTATTACGCCGACTCCGTCGCCTGGGCTGTTGCCAACAACGTCACCTCCGGCGTGAGCGCCACGAGCTTTGTCCCCAACGCGAGCTGCACGCGCGGCCAGATGGTCACCTTCCTGTGGAGAGCCAACGGCAGCCCCGAGCCGAAGTCCATGACCACGTCCTTCACCGACGTGAAGAGCGGCGCGTACTACGAAAAGGCCGTTGCGTGGGCGGTGGAAAACAACGTGACCACCGGCACGAGCAGCACGACCTTCTCCCCGGATGCTTCCGTCACGCGCGCACAGGCCGTCACCTTCCAGTGGAGAGCGAACGCCAGCCCGGCTGCGGCCAGCGCGAGCAGCTTCACCGACGTCGCCGCGAGCGCCTACTACGTCTCCGCCGTCAACTGGGCGGTCGAGAACAATGTGACCAACGGCACGAGCACGACCACGTTCTCCCCGAACGCCGACTGCACGCGCGCCCAGATCGTCACGTTCCTCTATCGCGCGATGGCGAAGTAAGACCTTTCCCAAAATGAAAAAATACGCTGTGGATGATTCTACAGCGTATTTTTTGTTGCTTGGATTGCGATTCGTTGTCAATTTTCGCGCAGGACCTCGCACAGCGCCGCGTGCAGGGCGGTCAAGTCGATGGGCTTTGATAAATGCCGCGACACGCCGCAGGCGCGCTCGCGCTCTCTAAAAACGAGCGCGCGATGGCGCGGTTGATCGCGTTGTCCTCCACGAGCAGGACGCGCCTGCCGCGCAGCGGTGTCACGGTACTTTTCACTCTCCATCCCTCCGAAACGTTGTTGGTCTGCCGTTCCTACGGGTCCTCTCAAGGTTTTATTGTAACAGATATCTCCAAAATATCAACTAATATGTATAATAAATATTTCTAATGGAAAACTTGCGCCGTGTAAACTATATAGGGCAAAGGAGGCGCGCGGCGTATGTTGGATTTCTCGCAAAGGCTGAAACAGCTCCGCAGGGACAGGCACCTGACGCAGGCGCAGGTGGCAAAGCGCATCGGCGTGACCGCGGCGATGGTCTCGTCGTATGAGACGGATATCCGCCTGCCGTCCTACGAGGTCATGGTGCGTCTGGCGGACCTGTTCGGCGTCACAGTGGACTACCTGCTCTGCCGCCAGGACAAGCGCTTTCTCGACATCTCCGATTTGAGCGAGGAGGAGGCCGCGCTCGTGTGCGGCATGGTGGAGCTGCTGAAGAAAAAAGACGGAAAGAAGTAGAAGAGACGCTTTTGCAGTGAGCGTCTCTTTTTTGCTGCCATCAAAGCCCCCGCCGCCGCCTCCCCGTTGCAATATCGGGGGAAAACCGGTATAATGGCGGCGAGAAATAGCCGACACGGTCGGCAGTATGAGGAGGATGAGACCATGTTCAGACCTGTTCGCAAAAAGGCAAACGAGATCAGCGTGGAGGAGGCGAAAAAGCTCCTGCACGAGGCTCGCCGCGGCGTGCTGGCCGTCAGCGGAGACGACGGCTACCCCTACGCGGTGCCCATCAACTACCTGTACGCCGAGGACGCGCAGGAGATCATTTTCCACGGCTCCAAGGTCGGCCACAAGGTGGATGCGCTCAAGAGAAGCGACAAGGTCTGCTTTACCGTTGTGAGCGGCGAGAGCGTCGAGATCGAGGACGAGGCCTGGGCCCCGTTTTTGAAGAGCGCCGTCGTCTTTGGCCGCTGCCATCTCGTCGCGGACCGCGGCGAGAGCGACGCGCTGTGCAAAAAGTTCGCGATGAAATACTACCCCACCGAGAAAATGGTCGACGACGAAGTCGCCGTTTCCGGCAAAGCCGTCCAGATGTTCCGCATCAGCATCGACCACATCAGCGGCAAAAAGGTGCAGGAGAGGTAATGAAAAAAGAGACGCGAAAGCGTCTCTTTTTCATTGCGATAAAATACTATCAATTTGCTGAGAAAATATAAGGAAAGCACTGTAAAGCAAAAAACTATCATTTTTTTGATAAAAGAAAAAACCCTTGAAATCATTGAGATTCCAAGGGTTTGGTGGAGACTGCTGGACTCGAACCAGTGACCTCCTGCGTGTGAAGCAGGCATCAGCGGCTCGCCGCTGAAATCTCAACAACTAAAAAGCAAAACTTTTTGCAACGAAAAAGTCTCAAATCCGCTCTTGTTTCTTTGCTATTTGCAATTATATTGTACCACACATCAGCTGCCGATGCAATGACTATTTGGACGTTCTAAAAGAAAAAGCGCACAGATTTTTGAAGTCTGTGCGCTTTTTGTGCGTCAAAGGAAAAGGAGCAGGACAACGCGTCCCGCTCCTTTTCAATTACATTACTTTCCCATATAGCGATAGAGGAATGTCACGATCTGACCGCGCGTGCAAAGATCATTCGGAGAGAATGTCGTTGCGCTAGTTCCCTCGGTCACTTTTCCGCTCACTGCCCAAAGAGTGGCATTATAATAGTAAGCTGTTTCACTCACATCGGCAAAGGAATTGCTTCCGCTCACCGCAGGAGAATTCGCATAGCGATAGAGGAATGCCACGGCCTGCCCGCGTGTACAGGTATCGTTGGGAGAAAATGTCGTTTCACTGGTTCCCTTTGCAATGCCTTTTTCAACTGCCCACAGCACCGCTTTGTAATAGTAGGAGTCCTCTGCAACATCGGTGAACGGGTTAACCTTGTTGGTCGGTTCAGGCGATCCCGCCGCACGATAAAGGAACGTCACCATTTCCGCACGGGTGCAGGAAGCGTTGGGCTGGAACGTGGTGTCAGTCACGCCCTTGGCGATTCCCTTGCCAACTGCCCAAATCACAGCATCGTAGTAATAGTCATCCTTCTTTACATCCACAAACGGATTTTCCGGAGTTTCAGGCTTAGAGGGAGTCGGATTCGGCTTCACAGAGGGTTTGTGCGGCGGATTGTAGGGCGGAACATAGTTGGGGTTCTTTGTTCCACAGCCGTTTGCGCAATATTCGAGGTTATTCCCAAAGTCGTGCGGAAGTTTGTCAATAACATTCTGCTTAACCAGAACTTCATTGCAGACAGAGCAGTGCTTGCCTTCGGTCAGGCCGGTTTCCGTGCAGGTGGGTTCAACCGCCGCGTCGATCACTTCCGTATGGCCCTTGGCAGGAACAACAGTCTGCGCAACCAGAACTTCATTGCAGACAGAGCAGTGCTTGCCTTCGGTCAGGCCGGTTTCCGTGCAGGTGGGTTCAACCGCCGCGTCGATCACTTCCGTATGGCCCTTGGCAGGAACAACATTCTGCTT
>JBBNGO010000036.1:0-25802 GCA_040095065.1 Hominicoprocola fusiformis | reverse complement strand
ACAACGCAAGGGGCTCTGCCCCTTGACCCCGCCATTGCGAGCTTGGGGCTTGAAGAGCTGCGCAGCCTGCGGAATCAGGTGCCTGCCAAGAGGTGGTGCTAAACGATTTGACTTGCGTCTATCTCCGCTGTCGCTCTCGAATCTTATCGAAGGCTTGGTGGAATCGCCTGCTGCCGTTAGATTTTATCAACCTTGCCGGTGCCTGCCGGGGCGGCATTGCTGCGCTCGCCGCGGATGAAATAGTGAAAGCGCTCCCGTAGGGAGCGCTTTAATCGTCTAATAGGGATTCGTAGGAAACGTTGAAGACCTTGGCGAGGGCTTTGACTTCGTAGTCGGGGACGAAGCGGTCGCCTTTTTCGATGCGGAGGATGGTGAGGTCGGAGCATTCGCAGCCGAGCAGCTGCACTTTTGTCGCCAAATCGTGCTGCGACCATTTCTTTTCCAATCGCAGCGCGCGGACTTTTGCGCCGATTATATTTTTCGAGTCGCCCGACCAGTAAATTTTCATCACGCACCGCCAGCTTCATAAGATGAAGTTTCTTATCTTGATTTTAACGGTGACAGATGATAATATACTTCTAAAGATGAAGCATAAGGAGTGTAATTTTATGATGACATACAAAAATCTATACTGTGCGCTGGTGCGCAGCATGAGCGAAGCCATCGACCTGTACGATGAAGGAAAAGGCATTCTTGCCCGCGAAACGTTGCACAAAGCCCTTCTGGACGCAGAAGACCAAGTCATCTCCCACGACATCATCCCCGACGAACCTATCAGCAGTGCCGCCTCAGCTGAAAACTAAAAAGCGCGGCGAGCGCAGCAATGTCGCGCCCGCAGGCAGTCCGCCGCCGTGCTGCCGTCACACGCGCCTCACGATAGTAAGGCGCGGTTGCAACCGGTAACGGCTCGCAGGGACTCATGGCGAAGCCATGTACACCGCACCCGATTGCGCAGCGCGTGCAGCTCTTCAAGCCCAAAACTGCCAATGTGCGGGGTCGAGGGGGAAGGCCCCTCGTCTCTTTCTCTTGGGGGTGTAAGGGGGATATTCTCTTTCCGAGGAAAGAGAATATCCCCCTTTATTCCATCCCCTGCACCGGTGCAGGAAAAAAGCTCTTTTACGCCTCCGGCGTAAGAACGCCCTTCTCTGTAACCAGCATCGTGCAGCGCATATCATGCTCCTCGACCGGCACCTCGGGCGACATGAGCTGCTCGCGGCAGATGAGCACCGTCGGGCAGTGGAGCTGCGGCAGCAGGCGGTCATAGTACCCGCCGCCCTGGCCGAGACGGCGGCCCTTGCGGTCGAACGACAGGCAGGGCACGACGGCGAAGTCGATGTCCGCCGCGGTGACGAGCGCGCAGCTCTTCTTCGGCTCTAAAATGCCGTAGGCGCCCGCCTCCAGGTCGTCCATCGAGCGCACGACGCACAGATCGATGGCGTGCTCGGCGGCGCAGCGGGGCAGGATCAGCGTTTTGCCCGCGGCGATGGTCTCGTTCATAAAGAGCGAGGTGTCGATCTCCTTTTCGGTGCCGGCAAAGGCGAAGACGATCTTTGCGCTCTTGTACTCGTCGAGTGCGAGCAGGTGGCGGCAGATGGCCTCAGAGCTCTCCGCCTTGTAAGCGGGATCGAGCGTACGCTCTTTCTTGCGGATAAAGGTTCTCAGTGCTTTTTTCTCTTCGATCACAGACATGGGAAGGACCCTCCTGATGCTTTCAAAATTTGACAGCAACATCGTAGCAAAAAGCGCGGCAAAAGGCAAGCTGCCGAAGAAAGTAAAATAATATCCCGCCGCGCTTGTCAAAAGAAATTGACAGCAATTTTTAATTTTGTTATCCTAATCATGGATAGGAACGCGGATGACCGCGTCGATCAGAGGAGGAATTTTTACCATGGCTATGCTGCTCAAGGGAGCCGAGGTCGCCAAGGCGCTGACCGAGGAGCTCCATGCAAAGACGGAAGAACTGAAGAAAAACGGCGTAGAGCCCTGCCTCGCCATCCTGCGCGTCGGCGCGCGTGAGGATGACCTGGCCTACGAGCGCGGTGCGCTCAAGCGCTGCGAAAAGGTCGGCGTCGCCGTCCGTCAGGTCGTCCTGCCTGAGGATGTGACGCAGGAGGTGCTGATGGAGAACATCCACGCGCTGGGCGCGGACGAGAAGGTCCACGGCGTGCTGATGTTCCGCCCGCTGCCGGGGCACCTGGATGACGAGGCGGCGCGCGCGGCGCTCGACCCGAAAAAGGATATGGACGGCATCACCGACGGTTCCATGACCGCTGTTTACGCCGGCACCAAGGGCGGTTATCCCCCCTGCACTGCTGCGGCCTGCGTGGCGCTGCTCAAGCACTACAACATCCCCATCAAAGGCAAGCGCGTCGTCGTCATCGGCCGCAGCCTTGTCATCGGCAAGCCGGTCTCTCTGCTGCTGCTCGCCGAGCATGCGACCGTGACCATCTGCCACAGCCGCAGCGAAAATCTGCCCGAGATCTGCCGCGAGGCCGACATCCTCGTCGTCGCCGCCGGTAAGGCCGGTATGGTCGGCGCGGAGAGCGTGCGCGCCGGTCAGGTCGTGCTGGATGTCGGCATCCACGTCGGCGCGGACGGCAACCTCTGCGGCGACACCCGCTTTGCCGAAGTCGAGCCTGTCGTCGAGGCCATCACCCCGGTCCCCGGCGGCGTCGGCACCGTGACGAGCACGATCCTCGCAAGCCACGTTGTTGAGGCGGCGGAGCGCGCGGCGAACCAGTAATTTTTGCCATTCGACCGGAATAGAAGGGAAAGGAAGCAAGCGGACAAGAGCACAGGAGGGAAGTCATGGGACTTTACGATTCCGTTGACCGCGGCAAGCCAAAGCCCAAGCATTTGACCGGCCCCATCGCGCTCTGCTGCGCGCTGTTTCTGCTGTTCGGCGGCCTGACGTACTGGGCCTGTCACTACCAGTTCCGCTTCCACGCGTTTATTTCCGACTTAACGGACAGCACGTGCGATGCGCGAAGCACAGAGACGTTTCGTGTCACAGTGAACGGAAGCGAAACAGACGTATCGATCGACGATCTCAGTGACCTTTTATACCTTATCGACAAGGCCGGCGCGGGCCGCACCGCCGCTGCGCCGGAGGAGATGCCCTACGCCGTGATCGACTACGGCGACGGCTCGACGCTTGAGATCTGGAAGGTCGAGCTCGCAAATCCGTCCAACGACTGGACGGAGGGGCCGTTTTTCCGCTACACGGACGCGAAGGGGAAGTCGTATGGCTACGACACGGACCAGCTCCGCTGGGAAAGCGTTGTCCGACTCTTAGGAGAGTGAAGAAAAGGAGCACCCGCAGGGGGCTCCTTTTTTTTGCGCGCTCTCTAGCGCGCGGAGATTTTGCAGCCCGAAAGGGCTGCTTTTTTATTTCTCCCGCACTGTGCGGGAGTGCGCATTAAGGGGGATATTCTCTTTCTCGAAAGAGAATATCCCCCTTACACCCCCAAGAGAAAGGACGAGGGGCCTTCCCCCTCGACCCTGCACATTGGCTGTCTAAGGCTTGAATGACTGCGCAGCCTGCGGAGTGTAGGTGCGGTGTACATGGCTTCGCCATGAATCTTCTGCGAGTCGTTGCCGTTTGCAACCGCGCCTTACTATCGTGAGGCGCGAGTGACGTTTGTTTGGCGACAGACTGCGTGCTCAATGCGGCATTGCTGCGCTCGCCGCATTAATGAGTGCCGCGGTAGACGAGAATTACTGCGCACATCTACAAGATGGGCAGAGCGGCAGCGGATGATAGAAGCAGAGGCGAATCGTATAGCAGCTCTAAACGCGGCAAAGCCGCGCGCAGGCATTTTCATTCCGGAGGCATAAGAGTCATTTAAGCCTGAGACTGACAATCTAAGCCTTTCTCTTGGGGTTCCAAAGGGGCCATTCTCTTTTGCGAAAGAGAATGGCCCCTTTGTCCCTGCCGCCCGCAGGCGGCATTTCTCTCGCACCTGTGCGAACAAGAGGGAGTCTTTCTTTGAAAAAGAAAATCTCCCTCTTGACAATATCGATATTCGATAATATACTCTCCTCAAGAATATCGAATATCGATAAAAGGAGGCTGACGATGGCGCGGGAGAAATTCAGCACGCTGACCGAGCAGATGTTTTACATCCTCCTGTGTCTGCGCGAGGAGTGCTGCGGCATGGACGTGATGGCGCGCGTGAACGACTTGACGGGCGGGCGCGTGGCCGTCGGCCCGGGGACGCTCTACAACCTGCTCGAGCAGTTTCTGGCGGCGGGGTACATCGTCGAGACGCGCGCGGAGGGGCGGCGGCGCAGCTATCAGCTCACAGCGGAGGGCGAAACGCTGCTGCAAAACGAGGTGGAGCGCCTGCAAGCACAGGTGCGGGACTACGAGAAGCTATTTGAGAGATAACGCCCCTTGCGGGCGGCGAGAAATGAGAGAAAGCGAGGTTTTTCTGATGCGCAACACCAAACGGGAGCTGAATCCCTATTCTTTTTACGACACCGAGGGCCTTGCGCGCCACTTTGAGCGCATGGCGGCGGAGGGCTGGGCGCCCGACCGCGTGGGCCTGTTCATCCGCTACCGCCGCATTAAGCCGCAGAAGCTGCGCTTCGCCGTGGCGTTCTACCCCGACAGCGATGACACGCCCGAGGGGGAGGATGTGTTCATCGACTACTGTGAACAAGCGGGCTGGCAGCACGCTGTGGGCGCGGGAGCGCTGACATTATGGGGGGACAATGTGGATGGCGAGGGCGGCAGCCACTCCGGACGCTCGCGCCACGTGTTCTGCACGGCAGATGAAAACGCCGTCGAGATCGACACCGACCCTGTTTTACAGGTGGACGCGACGCACCGTGGGCTCAAGCCCTACTGCCACTGGCTGGTGGCGTTTTCGATTCTGCTGATCACACAGCTGGATACCATTGCCGATGGACTGCGGCGGGATCCGTTCTCGGGAATTGCTTCCGGCGCGAGTCTCGTAATGCTCGGGCTTTGGATGATCCTCATTGTGATCTGCCTGTCGCAGTGCATCGGCTACTACCGCTGGTATGGCAAGGCAAAGCAGATTGCGGCGAAAGAGGGGCGATTCCTCAGGCCGAAGTCGCGTCCCTGGCTTCAGACACTATGGAGATTGATCCTGCTTCTGACGATTTTCAGTGCGGTTGTTGTCATCTTGATGGGGAATGACACCAGCGGACAGGCGAGGCTCTACTATGTCACGCTGCTGATCGTTTGCGGCCCGATCGCCGCGGCGTTTTTTGCGTATTCCTCCATGGAGCGCGCGGGTGCAAAACGCGGCGAACGCTGCGTGATCACGGCCCTCGTGATGGTGCTGACTGTGGCGGCTGTGGCAGGATTGAGCTACACGATGAAGCAGAACGGCCTATTTGAAGACGGAAACGCCAACGCGGAGTGGTACAGCGAAAACGGCGCTCATTTTACGATCTATCACGATCCGCTGCTGCTTTATCTCTCTGACCTTGGCGTGGAGGACGGGGGAGCGCGCTGGTCTTGCCGGAGCTGGAAGGTTTCCTCACCCCTTGGCGCGCAGCGCAGCGGCAGGCAGGAGGACGCCCTTTGCTATCCAGACCCGAATGAACCGAGACAGTACCACGGGGTCACAACGAACATGTGCTATGTGGTCAGTGATGTGTATGCCGAATCGCTGTTTGCCCCCTGTCTTGCCGCGCAGCTTGACTATCAGAAAAGATACTCATGGTCGGACGCTGTCTATCGCGAGGTCGACGCTAAGCCGTGGGGCGCGGAACGAGCATGGCGGCTCTGCGATGAAAAAGACGGGCAGTACTGGGACTACTGGCTCATTACGCGCGGGACGCGCGTAGTGGAGTTTGTCTCAAATGATCTGGAAATGACCGACGCGCGCATGGCCATCGTCGGCGAAAAGCTGCTGAGTGCAGATCTAAAATAACGCAAAAAAGGAGCACCCTTTCGGGTGCTCCTTTTTCATACCGTAGAAGCAGCAATTACTGCTTGTCGTACAGGTCGATGAGCTTGGTGAGGTGCTCGTAACGCTCCTTGGCCGCGTCCTCGTTGCGGGTGAAGAGACCCTCCGCACGCTCGGGGAACTCGCGGGTCAGGCGGCTGTAGCGCGCCTCGTTCATCAGGAATTCACGGTAACCGCCGGCAGGAGCCTTGGAGTCGAGCGTGAACTTCTTGTCAGCCGCGGGATTGAAGCGGAACAGGTTCCAGTAGCCGCACTCGACGGCCTTCTTCATTTCCTTCTGGCAGTTGATCATGCCGCCCTTGATGGAGTGCATCTCGCAGGGGCTATAGCCGATGATCAGGGACGGGCCGTTGTAAGCCTCAGCCTCGGTGATGGCCTTGATGGTCTGGGCCGGGTTGGCGCCCATGGCGATCTGCGCGACGTAGATGTAGCCGTAGCTCATCGCGATCTCAGCAAGGCTCTTCTTCTTGGTCTCCTTACCGGCAGCCGCGAACTGAGCGACCTGACCGATGTTGGAAGCCTTGGAGGCCTGACCGCCGGTGTTGGAGTAGACCTCGGTATCGAAGACGAAGACGTTGACGTTCTTGTTCTGAGCAAGGACGTGGTCCACGCCGCCGAAGCCGATATCGTAAGCCCAACCGTCGCCGCCGAAGATCCAAACGGACTTCTTGGAGAGGTAATCCTTCTTGTCGAGGATCTCAGCAACGAGCTTGCAGGCATCGCAGTCGCAGAACTTCTCGCCCTTGGCCTTGAGCTCGGCGGCGTGCTCAGCGAACTTGGGCACAGCGGCCAGCTCGTCGACGGTGGCGATGTTCGCCTGCAGGGCCGCGACGTATTCCTTCGCAGCCTCGGCATTGGCGTTGCCGTCGTCCTTGGTGTCGAGCCACTTCTGAGCGGCTTCCTTCAGTGCGGGCTGTGCCCACTCGATGGCAAGGAGCTGCTCGGTCTTGGCCATCAGATCCTCGCGGATCTTCTCCTGGCCGACATACATACCGAAGCCGTGCTCGGCGTTGTCCTCGAACAGGGAGTTGCACCAAGCCGGGCCGTGGCCGTTCTTATCCGTGCAGTACGGGGAGGTAGCACCGGGGCCGCCCCAAATGGACGAGCAGCCGGTGGCGTTGGAGATGTACATACGGTCGCCGAAGAGCTGAGTGACGAGACGGGCATAGCTGGTCTCGGCGCAGCCTGCGCAGGAGCCGGAGAACTCGAGCATGGGCTGCTTGAACTGGCTGCCCTTGACGGTGAGATCCTGCATATCCTTCTTGTCGGAGACCTTGGAGACGCAGTAGTTGAACACATCCTGCTCGGGAAGCTCGCTCTCCTGACCGACCATGGTCAGAGCACCGACCGGGCACTGGCCGACGCAGACGCCGCAGCCCATACAGTCGAGCGGGGAGATGGCCATCGTGTACTTGTAAACACCCTTGCCCTTGCCGGCCTTGATGTCGACGATCTTGGCATTGGCAGGAGCATTCTTGGCCTCTTCCTCGGTGAGAGCGAAGGGACGGATGGTGGCGTGCGGGCAGACGTAAGCGCAGTTGTTGCACTGAATGCACTTCGTCTCGTCCCACGTGGGAACGGAAACGGCAACGCCGCGCTTTTCATAAGCGGCAGCGCCGAGCTCCCACTGGCCGTCCACATGAGGCATGAAGGCGGAAACGGGCAGGCTGTCGCCGTCCATCTTGTCCACGGGATCGAGGATGTTCTTGACCTGCTCGACGAGCTCGGGCTTGCCCTCGTAGGAGACGGCCTCGTCAGCGTCGACAGCGTTCGCCCAATCGGCGGGAACGTCGATCTTGGTGTAGGCGGTAGCACCGAGGTCGATGGCCTTGTGGTTCATATCGACGACGTCCTGGCCCTTCTTCAGGTAGGAGTGCGTCGCGGCGTCCTTCATGTACTGGATGGCCTGCTCCTCGGGCATGACCTTCGCGAGGGAGAAGAACGCGGACTGGAGGATGGTGTTGTTGCGCTTGCCCATGCCGATCTTGATGGCAAGGTCGATGGCGTTGATGGTGTAGAGCTGGATGTTGTTCTTGGCAATGTAGCGCTTGGCGTCCGCCTTGAGGTGGTGGTTCAGCTCATCGAAATCCCACTGGCAGTTGATCATGAACACGCCGCCGGGCTTGACGTCGTTGACCATCTTGAAGCCCTTGGTGATGTAGCTGGGGTTGTGGCAGGCGACGAAGTCGGCCTTGTTGATGTAGTAGGGGCTGCGGATGGGCTTGTCGCCGAAGCGCAGGTGGGAGATCGTCACGCCGCCGGTCTTCTTGGAGTCGTACTGGAAGTAGGCCTGGACGTACTTGTCGGTGTGGTCGCCGATGATCTTGATGGAGTTCTTGTTCGCGCCGACGGTACCGTCGCCGCCGAGACCCCAGAACTTGCACTCGATGGTGCCCTCGGCTGCGGTGTTCGGGCAGTTCTTGTCTTCGGGCAGGGAGAGGTTCGTCACGTCATCGACGATGCCGATGGTGAACTGACGCTTGGGCTCCGCCTTGGCAAGCTCGGTGTAAACAGCGAACACGGAAGCGGGCGGGGTGTCCTTGGAGCCGAGACCGTAACGGCCGCCGATGACGGTCTTGTCGGTGATGCCGGCGTTGGCCAGCGCGGTGACGACGTCGAGATAGAGGGGCTCGCCCTGTGCGCCGGGCTCCTTGGTGCGGTCGAGGACCGCGATCTTCTTGGCGGTGGCGGGGATGGCCTCGATCAGGCGCTCAGCCTTGAACGGGCGGTACAGACGGACCTTGATGAGACCGACCTTCTCGCCGTGGGCGTTGAGGTAGTCGATGACTTCCTCGGCCACGTCGCAGATGGAGCCCATCGCGATGATGACGCGGTCAGCGTCGGGCGCGCCGTAGTAGTTGAAGAGCTTGTAGTCGGTGCCGAGCTTCTCGTTGATCTTGCCCATGTACTTTTCCACGACTTCGGGGAGAGCGTCGTAGTACTGGTTGCAGGCCTCGCGGTGCTGGAAGAACGTATCGCCGTTCTCGTGGGAGCCGCGCATGGCGGGATGCTCAGGGTTGAGGGCGTGCTCGCGGAACGCTTTGACAGCGTCCATGTCGCACATGTCGGCGAGATCCTTGTAATCCCACACGGCGATCTTCTGGATCTCGTGGGAGGTGCGGAAACCGTCGAAGAAGTTGATGAACGGGACCTTGCCGGAAAGTGCGGCCAGGTGTGCCACGGGGGAGAGATCCATCACTTCCTGCACGTTGCCCTCGCACAGCATGGCGAAACCGGTCTGGCGGCAGGCCATGACGTCGGAGTGATCGCCGAAGATGTTCAGCGCGTGGGTCGAAACAGTACGGGCGGAGACGTGGAACACGCAGGGGAGCTGCTCAGCCGCGATCTTGTACATGTTCGGGATCATCAGCAGCAGGCCCTGAGAGGCCGTGTAGGTGGTGGTCAGAGCACCGGCACCGAGGGAACCGTGCACTGCGCCGGCAGCACCGGCTTCGGACTGCATCTCGACGACCTTGACCTGGCTGCCGAAGATGTTTTTCAGGCCATTTGCAGACCACTGGTCGACCAGGTCGGCCATCGGGGAGGACGGCGTAATGGGATAAATTGCCGCAACTTCACTGAAAGCATAGCTTACGTGAGCCGCAGCATTATTGCCGTCCATGGATTTCATTTTTCTTGCCATAAATGAACCTCCTATTTATTTCACCGTCAAAAAACGGTTCTTCTGCGTGTGAACGCAAAATTCAACGATGACACTATAGCACACTTTTTTCGCTATGTAAACGCCTTGTTCCCGCAAAAACATTCACTATTTTGCAACAATAGGTTCAATTCCTTTTATTTTTCGAGAACTTTTGCGAGGATTTATTGATTTTGTGCAAAATGTGCAAAAATGCGCGGAGGGGGATTTGCCTGATGCAAAAAATGTGCTATACTAATTGCAAACTGTACGATTCGATGCGAAAGAGGGAGGAAAACAGTATGGTCACAGCGGTGCGCTCGCTCGGCCTTCAGGGCATCTCGGGCTACGAGGTCACGGTGGAATGCTTTTTATCCGGGGGCCTGCCTGCGTTTGACATCGTCGGCCTTGGCGACACGGCCGTCAAGGAATCGCGCGAGCGCGTGCGCGCGGCGGTGAAAAACTGCGGCGTCAAGTTCCCCGTCTCCCGCATCACGGTGAACCTTGCCCCCGCGGGACGGAAAAAGGAGGGCACGCTCTATGACCTGCCCATCCTGCTCGGCATCCTTGCCAGTGCAGAGGAGATCAAGCCCCCCGCGAAGGACGCGGCCTTTGTCGGCGAGCTCTCGCTGACCGGCACGCTTCGCGCGGTGAACGGCGTTTTGCCGATGGCGATGGCCGCGGTGCGCGCGGGCATCAGGACGCTCTACGTCCCCGCGGCGAACGCCGCCGAGGCGACGCTTGCCGACGGCGTGACCGTTTACGGCGTGCCGGACGTCGTGTCGCTCGTGCAGCATTTGAAGGGTGAAAAGAAGCTCTCGCCCCAGCCGAAGTGGCAGGCGGAGCAGACGAGCGAGACCGGCCCCGACTTTTCCGACGTCATGGGACAGGAAAATGTCAAGCGCGCGCTGGAGATCGCCGCTGCGGGCGGACACAATATCCTGCTCATCGGCTCGCCCGGTGCGGGCAAATCCATGCTGGCGCGGCGGCTTCCGTCGATCCTGCCCGACATGACGCGAAAGGAAGCACTTGAAGCGACCGAGATCTGGTCAGTCGCGGGATTGACCGACAGTTCGCACCCGATGCTGCTGCACCGCCCGTTCCGCGCCCCGCACCACACGCTCTCCGCTTCCGCGATGACCGGTGGCGGGCAGACGCCCAAGCCCGGCGAAATTTCGCTTGCGCATCATGGCGTGCTCTTTTTAGATGAGCTCCCCGAATTCCACCGCGACGTGCTCGAAGTGCTGCGCGCGCCCATCGAGGACGGCGAGGTCACCATCACCCGCGCCGCGGGCAGTATCACGCTGCCGAGCCGCTTCATGCTCGTCGGCGCGATGAACCCCTGCCGCTGCGGCTGGTACGGCCACCCCTCGGGGCGCTGCCACTGCACCAAGCAGCAGGTGGAAAAATACGTCGAAAAAATTTCTGGCCCGATGCTCGACCGCATGGACCTGCACGTGAACGTCCCGAGCGTCGAGTTCGAGGCCATGCGCCGGCGCGAAAAGGCGGAGTCCTCCGCCGACGTCAAAGCGCGCGTGAACGCCGCGCGCGACATCCAGAAGCAGCGCTTTTCCGGCACGAACATAACCTGCAACGCGCAAATGACACCCGCGATGGTGGGCGAGTTCTGCACGCTGGACGCCGCGGGCGAAAAGCTCTTAAAAGGCGCGTTCGAGCGCCTCGGCCTCACGGCCCGAAGCCACGATAGATTACTGCGCGTTGCGCGCACGATCGCCGACCTCGACGGCAGCGAGAAGATCGAGGCGCATCATCTGGCCGAGGCCATCCAGTACCGCAACACGGATATTTTACAGGGGTGAATGAGATGAAAAGGTATGACTACATCCAGTTTGGCGCGCTTTCCATTTTGAGCCATATCGCCCAAGGGGCGGCTTTTATCCTGTTGTTCGCGGCGTTCGGCGGCACGGGGTCGACCTCGTCCTTTACGTTTGCCACGCCCGTCGGGCTCGCACTCGGCGTCGCCTATGTGGCGGCGCTTTCATTCCTGTTCGGCTGGGGCCTGCGGCCGGACCGGGGCATCAACAAAAATTGCTGCTGGAATGCGGCGATCGTGCTCTATGTGCTGAATCTTGCCTCGCTTCTTGTGATGCCTGTCCCGTTCGGCTCGGGGAGCATCCTTGCGATGATCTGGGAGCTGCCGATGGCGCCCGCCATGGTCGGGATCAACGGGGTGAGCGGAGAGGGCACGATGTTCAGCTATGCGCTCTTTGCCCTGCTGGCCGCCGTTGAGCCGCTGTGCTTTACACTGGGGCTCACCCGCAAAGGGAAAAAGCCTGCCAAATCCGAAACCAACGAAAATTCAGCCGTATCTTCCGCCGGCGCGGGGGCGGCCATAATAAATGAGGAGAACAACACCAATGCATGAAATGATCCTGTGCAAGCTCGGCGAGGTCGTGCTCAAGGGCCTGAACCGCCGCAGCTTCGAAGATAAGCTGATGTCGAACGTCAACCGCCGCGTGTCGAAATGCGGCAATTTCCGCGTCTACTCCAAGCAGAGCACCATCTATGTCGAGCCCAAGGACGACGAGTGCGACATCGAGGCCGCGTTTGAGAGCTGCAAGAAGGTCTTCGGCATCATCGCCGTTTCGAAGGCGCTGCCGTGCGAAAAGGACATCCAGAAGATCATCGCCGCGGCGAAGAATTACCTTGAGAGCGAGATGCGTACGGCCAGGAGCTTCAAGGTCGAGAGTAAGCGCGCTGACAAGACCTTCCCCTTGACGTCCATCCAGATTTCCCAGCAGGTCGGCGGCGCGCTGCATCAGGCGTTCCCAACGTGCGAGGTCAACGTTCACGACCCCGAGCTCGTCGTGCATATCGAAATTCGCGACGATGCGGCCTATGTCCACGGCCCCGCTGAAGAGGGCGCGGGCGGCCTGCCCATCGGCATGGGCGGTACGGCGGTCAGCCTGCTCTCCGGCGGCATCGACTCGCCAGTCTCGTCCTACATGATCGCCAAGCGCGGCGTCAAGCTCGAAATGGTACACTTCTTCTCCCCGCCCTACACGTCCGATGAGGCGAAGGAGAAGGTGCTTTCCCTTGCCAAGCTCTTAGTCCCCTGGTGCGGGCGGCTGACGGTGCAGATCGTGCCGTTTACCGAGATCCAGGAGGAGATCAGAAGAAACTGCCCCGAGGAATTCTTCACGCTCATCATGCGCCGCTTTATGATGCGCATCTCCCAGCGCGTGGCCGATCAGGTCAAGGCCAAGGCGCTCGTCACGGGCGAGAACCTCGGTCAGGTCGCGTCTCAGACGATGGAGGCCCTGCGCGTGACCGAGGATGTCGTCGATCTTCCCGTCCTGCGCCCGCTCATCGGCATGGATAAGGAAGAGATCGTGCGTTTGTCCCGTAAGATCGGCACGTTCGATACGTCGATCTTACCCTATGAGGATTGCTGTACGGTCTTCACCCCGCGCCATCCGCGCACGAAGCCGAACCTCGACGAGGTCCGCGAGGCCGAGGCTGTCCTTGATATCGAGGGCCTTATCGACCGCGCGATGACAAACCGTGAATTTGTGCGCATCAAGTTCTGAAAGGAAGTCTTATTATGGCGGAAAAAACAGTCGAACAGCGCTGTTATGAAGCGCTCAAGGCGCGCGGCGTGACCTTCGCCGCGGCGGAGAGCTGCACCGGCGGCCTCATTGCCAAGCGCATCACGGATGTGCCGGGCGCGTCGGGCGTCTTCATGGGCGGCGTCGTGAGCTATACGAATATTGTCAAGCACCGCATACTCGGCGTTCCGGCGGACATGCTGGAAGAGTACGGCGCGGTGTCCGCGCCCGTCGCCCGCGCAATGGCCGAGGGCGCACGCAAGGCGACGACGGCGGACTGCGCCGTCAGCGTCACGGGCGTCGCTGGACCCGACCGCGACGAGCGGGGAAATCCCGTCGGCACGGTATTCATCGGATTTTCGTCGCCCAAGGAGACAATCGCCGTGCGCTTTGACTTCGGCGTAAAGTCCCGCGCAGAGATTCGCGAGGAAGCCGCGGACGAAGCCTTCAAACTGCTGGAAGAAAAGCTGAAGGAGCACTGAAACAGCGATGAAAAAAGCCTTGGCCCGCAAATGCGGGTCAAGGCTTTTTCTTATAACGATTTGAGGTAGAAGTGGTCCATTGCGCCGTGCTGCACGCCCTGCGGTTTGTCGATTTGCTGGAAGCCGAGCTTTTCGTAGAGGCGGATGGCGGCGTCGAATTTGGAGTGCGTCTCGATGTAGAGCGTTTCATAGCCCGCGTCTCTGGCGGCCTGCTCGACGGTTTCGGACAAACGTCTGCCGACGCGCTTGCCCTTGGCCGCGTCGGAGAGGTAGAGCTTTTGCAGCTCCGCGCAGCGGTCGAAAACCGCCGTCTCGGCAAAGCCGCAGCCGCCGAGCACCGTACCGTTTTCGCCGACGGCGACGAAGTAGCCGCGGCCTGGTTTCGCGCTGTAAAACGCGCGCAGATGGTCGAGCTCGGGGTCAAAGTACGCCGTGCCGGGGATGGTCAGGTGATACTGCTCAAAATTTGTGCGGATGATTTTGGCGATAAACGGGTCATCCGCCGCCGTGATCGGGCGGATGGTGACGGAAGAGAGCGTTTGCTGTTCCATGGGGAGTGCCTTTCTAAAGAATTAAGTTTCGTCCATCAGATCGACGATCTTGCCGCCGTCGTAGACGTGGACGGTATCCCAGTAGCGGATGCCGTTCGCGGTCATCGTGCCTGCGCCGACCTCGATGCTCGTTCCCTGCGGGAGCCAGTCGGTGCACGTCGCGTCGCCGCCGGAGAGGATGAGCCGGGGAATGACCGTGTCTCCCCACTGGTTCACTTCAAATGAGCCGCCGCGGAACACTGCGTTTTCAACGCCGTCGAGGTACTGCACCGTTCCGCTGCCGCCTGCGATGCAGAGATCGCCGGAGAGCACGAGCGTATCCGTTTCCAGACTGCCCGAGCGGACGAAGAGCGCAGGCGCGCCGCTGTACGAACGTTCATTTAAGAAAATAGCGCCGCTGCTGAACGAGACATCGTCGAGAATCAGGCCGGGAAGGTGTGGGAGGTTGTCGCCACCGACACCGATGCCTGCGCCGTCGATGCGCAGCGTGCCGCTGCCACAGATGACGACCGTGCCGAAGTCTGTGAAACAGGCGACGTCGGCTGTGCCGCCGTCGGCCCAGCAGTCGCCGCTCACTTCAAGCAGCAGGATACCGCCGGGGATGTTGGGGGAGATGTTGGGAATGTAGCTGTCCTGCGCGGTCAGGTGCGCGCAGTGGTAGCGCTCGCCGTTCCAGACGACGAGCCCCGCGCCGTAGTCGAAGACTGCGCTGCCGCCGGTCATGTCGGCGACGGAAATGCCGCTGTCGCCGTCCTGTAAGGCAAGGCCCTGATACTCCCCATCGTACCACACGCTATAAGAGGTCGCGTACCCGTCGCCCGCATTCTGCGCGAGCGGGAGGGATTTGTCCTCCGCGAGAATGCTTACATTGCCGAGGTCGTAGTAAAGAAGGCCGCTCTCGGGCAGCGACGTTGCCTGCGTGTTGTCGACAGGGTTTGGCTCGGATGTGTCCGGCAGCGTTGTTTCGCCGCAGGCGGTCAGCAGAAACGCGAGGGAAAGGGCGAGAAAAAGCGCTTTTTTCATGGCGGGCCCTCCTATTTAAATATGGCGGTCAGAATTCGAGCGCGATCTGCGCATCGTCGACTTTGGAGACGTCCAGCCCGAATTCGCTCGGCAGGTAGCGCGGGCAGACGTTTTCGCCCGTCGTGATGACGGACGCGGCAAGGCGCGTGCCGATCTCGCAGGATTCCATCATCGTTTTGCCGTAGGTCTGGCCGATGACCGCGCCGGCGAAAAATGCGTCGCCCGCGCCGGTCGTGTCCTTGACATCGACCTTCTTCGCGGGGCAGTAGCCGTCCTCACCGTCAAGCGTCGCGAACACCGCACCCTGCGCGCCCATCGTGACGACCATGCGGCGGATCTGCGCGCCGCGGATCTTGTCGCGCAGGACGGGCAGCATCTCGTCGGGGGTGAAATTGTCGTAGTTTTCAGAGAACAGGATGCCCGCCTCCTGCTGGTTGCAGATGAAGCAATGTACCGAGCGCAAAAAGTCGCGCCGCTCGATGGCGATGCTCATGTTGGAAACGACCGCGTAAACGGGCTTGTGGTATTTTTCCGCCAGCGCGAACGTGCGCTTGACGATGTCCTTTTCCATGTCGATCTCCAGAAGGATGCTGTCGGCCTGGGAAAAGATCTCATCGCCCTGCTCGTCGAGAATGTCGACGATGGGGTGCAGGTCGGGGCGCTTGGAGATGGACGCGGTCACATCGCCCGTGTTGTCAAAGATGGCGAGCCAGGTGCCCATGCCGTCGGGCGTGGTGCGCATGTAGCGCGTGTCGACTTTGTGGCTCTGGAGCTTTTTGACAACATCCGCGCCCGCGCTCGTGTCGTCGACAAGGCTCACGAATGTCGGCCGCAGCTCGACGTTCGCGATGTCCTCGACGATGTTGCGGCTCACGCCGCCGTGCACCTGTACGACGCGGCCTGCGTTGCGTCCGCCAGGGATATAGGAAGAGATGGGGTAGCCCTTGATATCGACAAACACCGCGCCCATCACGACAATACTCATGGAAACGTCCTCCGAAGTTAAGTGTTATACTCAGTATACCATGCTTTTTAGGGATTGCAAAGCGGAGAATATAAGGGGAACGGAGCGAACCGACCGGTTCGCCCCGTTCCTATGAGAGAAAAGAGAGTGGAGAGCAAGTTAATCCTTGATGCGCGCCTTCTGTGCCTCGACATTGCGGATGGCGAAGAGCGTGCCGACCGTCAGCACGACGCCGATGGCGAGGCAGACGATCCAGTTCTGGATAAAGCCCGCGAGCACAAAGCACACAAAGCTCAGGCACGCGACCGTGATGGCATAGGGCAGCTGCGTGGCGACGTGGTTGACATGCTCCACCTGCGCACCGGCGGAGGACATGATGGTCGTGTCGGAGATGGGGGAGCAGTGGTCGCCGCACACGGCGCCCGCGCAGCAGGCGGAAATACCGATGTAGAGCAGCGCGCTGTCGCTGGGGAAGATGGCCGTGACAATGGGGATCAGGATGCCGAACGTGCCCCAGGACGTGCCGGAGGCAAAGGCCAGCACGCACGCGACAAGGAAGATGACGGCGGGCAGCATATTGTAAAGGCCCTCAGAGGCAGCGTACATCAGATCGTGCACATAGTCTGCGGCACCCAGCGCGTTGAGCGTGGTCTTGAGGGAGACGGCCAGTGTCAGGATGATGATCGGGGAGATCATGGCCTGGAAGCCCTTGGGGATGCAGCCCATAGCCTCGCGGAAGCCGACGACGCGGCGGGCGACGAGGTAGATGACCGTGAGCACCAGCGCGATGATGCCGCCCCAGGGGAGGCCGACGAACGCGTCCGTGTTGCCGAACGCACCGATGAAGTCGCCAGCGTAATCGGTGCAGCCGGACGTGTCAGCGCCGAAGAAGCCGCCGACGTAGAGCATGCCGATGGTGCAGAGGATGATGAGCATAATGACGGGAATGACAAGGTCGATGACGCGGCCCTTGGGGTTGGCGTTCTCCTCGGTGCTGCCGGCGCTGCCGGAGAGGTCACCCGTATTGCGGGCGCGCTCTTCAAACCCGCGCATCGGGCCGTAGTCGAACTTGAGCAGCGTGAGCGTGATGATGAAGACGAATGTCAGAAGGGAATAGAAATTATAGGGAATGGCTCGGATGAAGAGCTGGATGCCGGAAATGCCGGTGTCGAGGTCTTCGGCCGTGGAGGACACGGCGGCCGCCCAGGACGAGATCGGTGCGATCATGCACACGGGAGCGGCAGTGGCGTCGATGAGGTAGGCGAGCTTGGGACGAGAGATCTGGTGGCGGTCGGTCACCGGACGCATGACCGAGCCCACGGTCAGGCAGTTGAAGTAGTCGTCGATGAAAATGAGGATGCCGAGGATGAACGTCGCAAGCTGCGCGCCCACGCGGGTGTGGATGTTCTTTTCCGCCCAGCGGCCAAAGGCCGCGCTGCCGCCTGCTAAGTTGACAAGCGCCACGATGATGCCGAGCAGGACAAGGAAGAGAAAGATGCCCGCGTTGTCCGCGATCGCGGCGATGATACCGTCGTTGACGATCATGTCGATCGTGGCGACGGGGGCAAAGTCGCAGGCGAAGAGCGCGCCGATCACGACGCCGATAAAGAGAGACGAGTACGCCTCCTTGGTGATCAGCGCCAGCGTGATGGCGATGATGGGGGGCACGAGCGCCCAGAAGGTTCCGACGAATTGCATGATGTTTCTCCTTTCCTGTGCCGCAAACACAGAGCAAAAAAATTAAGCCATGATTTCCATCATGACTTAACACAAAAACATCAAACAACCGATGTGAAACACATCAAAGCTCCTGATCGCGTCGATCATGACAGCACTCCGTCCTTCCGGACGACAGTCCGCCGGGTATTTCCCGACGACCCAAGTATCGACAAAACAGGGATTTTATCGACCCTTCGGCGGCGTCCCCTTTCGCACCCCACGGTCTCCTGCCGTTTTGTCGGGGGCTACTCATGTCAGCCGCGCCTCTATCAAGACTTATGAAATTGTTTGCAGTATACACCTTTTTTCGATTCTGTCAAGCAAGAAAAGCATGTTTTGCCGAAAAATAGTCAAAGATTATGCGGATGGGCGCCAAATGACGAAAAAAGCGAACGATTTTTGTGAAAAACGGAGAGAACTTATACACCGCAGTAGGCGAGCTTGAGCAGGCGGCAGAGAAGCTCGCTCCACGTGAGGTGCGGTATGCTCTCGCCCGCGAGCAGCGGAAGCGATGCGACCGGTGTGCCGTCTGCGTCGAAAATGTCGAGCGTGCCGAGCGGCTCGCCCTCCTCGACGGGCGCATCAATGCTCTCGGGCAGCGAGACGGCCTGCGTCAGGCCGGTTGCGCGGCTCTTTTCGAGAAGCAGGGCGTTTTCACTCGTCAGAACGCTCTGCACCGTCTTCTGCGTGCCGAGCGTCACGGGCACGGCGGGCAGCGGCGATTCGGGGGTGACGGTGACGAGCGAGTACGCCGCAAAGCCGTAATTCAAAAGTGCCTTGGCGTCGGTAAAGCGCTTGTCGCTCGTGCTGCCGCCCAGAATGACTGCGATGAGCTCCATGCCGTCCTTCTCCGCGGTCGCGCTGATGCAGTATTTGGCCGAATCGGTCGAGCCGGTCTTGAGCCCCGTCGCGCCGGGGTAAAAGCGCACGAGCTTGTTGGTGTTGACGAGCATGGACGCCCCGCCGCGCAGCGAGTCCATCCAGATCGTCGTAAAGCGGCGGATGTCGGGATGGCGCCAAATGAGCTCGCGCGACATGAGCGCGATGTCGTAGGCCGAGGTGACATGTCCCTCCGCGGGCAGGCCCGTGCAGTTGACAAAGTGCGTGTCGTTCATGCCGAGCTCTTTGGCTCGCTCGTTCATGCGCGCGACAAACGCTTCCTCGCTGCCTGCCAAGTGCTCGCCGAGCGCGACGGCCGCGTCGTTGCCGGAGACGACGCACACGGCCTTGATGAGGTCTTCGACGCGCATCTGCTCGCCCTCTTTGAGCCAGATCTGGCTGCCGCCCATCGATGCGGCGTGCGCGCTGCCTGTGACGGTATCGTCATACGAGAGTGCGCCAGAGTCGATGGCCTCCATCGTTAAAAGCAGCGTCATCACCTTCGTCACGCTCGCGGGCTCGCGCGGCGTGTGTTCATCCTTGGCAAAGAGCACCGTGCCGGTCTGCTTTTCCATCAAGAGAGCGGAGGGGGCGTCGAGCGTGAGCTCGTCGGCGCGCACGGGCACGCACAAAAGCAGCGCAAACAGCAGGATCATCGGGAACATTCGTTTCATGGCGGAGCTCCTTTCTTCGTTTGGCAAAGAATATGAAAGAATCAGCGACAACATGAATATTTCGCCTTGAAATGACACGAAGAATATGATATACTCCATCTGTTCGCAGGGTTGGTATATCGGTATTACAGCGGCTTCCCAAGCCGTTAAGGCGGGTTCGACTCCCGTACCCTGCTCCAAAAAAGGGAGACACACCGTGTGGTGTGTCTCCCTTTTTTGGAACCTGTAGGACATTAAAAAGCACAGGGGCAAGTGAATTGCCCCTGTGCAAATGCTTTTACGCAGCAAAAGCATTTTACGGCGCAAAAGCGCCGAGGGGAACGGAGTGGGTAAGAGTGCCTGCGTCGATTGGTGGTGCGCAGCGCTGTTGCCGCGGAGCGGCAATGCGCGATGGAGTGCTGCGTCGATTGGGACTGCGGGGTGCTCTTGCCCTGACGGGCAATTCGCGATGGGGTGCAGTTCTAATGATGATGAGTGCTGCGCCGATTGATAGCGCGGGGCAAAACACGATGATTATTTTTCGGCAGAGGTATCGTCTTTGGGCGACGAGGGTTTGCCTTCGGCGGTCAGGATGCAGGTGAGGACGAAGGCGGCGTAGAGGATGGCACAGACGATATCCGGATTGTGGAGATGGTCAAAAAGGAACGAATGGGATACGATGCGGGTGAAAAATGCACCGCCTACGATCACGATGAGGAAGTGCTTCAGAATGTGCAGAAAACGTCTGTAAAATGTTGCTTCTCCCGTCGACATATACGGGTTCAGGGTCTCTTTCCAATTCATAGTGTTCTCTCCTTATTATCTCTCTTTAAGTAGGGGAAAATGCTCGCTTTTAGTATACGAAATGTTTAAATGGGGGTCAAGAGGGCGGAGGAGGATGCGCCTATCTCTGCTGCACCCTCTAAAATACAAGTCGCAGAAAAAGAGAAAAAGTTTCCACGATCAGAGGAAAACTGCGGAAAAATCTTTACAGGCGAAAAAAATTTGCGTTATCTTAATACAAGATCAAGAGCGCCGCCGAACGGGGGAAGCCCGGTTCGGCGGCTTTTTGTGTTTGTGTGTCAGGAGAAAAGAAAAATGATCGGTGTGATCGTCAATGTGCTGGCAGTGGCGCTGGGCGGCGTTTTGGGAACGGTGTTCAGCAAGAAGCTCTCCACCCGCTTTACCACAGAGCTCAACAAGGTGTTCGGCGTGTGCGCCATCGGCATGGGCATCAGCTCGGTGCCGCTGATGGAGAACATGCCCGCGGTGATCCTGGCCGTCGTGGCGGGCACGGCGCTCGGCCTTGCGTGTCATCTGGGCGAGTGGATCAGCCGCGGCGGCGAACTGATGGAAAAGCCCATCGGCAAGCTCCTCGGCAAGAGAAACGGGGACGACGAGGACGGCCTTCCGCGCGAGGAATACCTCTCGCTTCTGGTGACGGGCATCGTGCTCTTCTGCTCGAGCGGCACGGGCATTTACGGCTGCCTTGACGCAGGCATGACGGGAAACGCGACGGTGCTTTTGAGCAAGTCGATTTTGGACTTTTTCACGGCGATGGTCTTTGCCTGCAATTTGGGCGCGGTGACGTCGGTCGTGGCGGTGCCGCAGGCGGCGGTGTTTTTTGCGCTGTTTTTCGCCGCCAAGGCGATCTATCCGCTCACGACGACGCCGATGATCGGCGACTTCAAGGCCTGCGGCGGCGTTCTGCTCATCGCAACGGGCTGCCGCATCGCCAAGATGCAGGACTTCCCCGTGGCGGACATGATCCCGGCGATGGTGCTCGTGATGCCGCTGAGCGCCCTGTGGACAAATTACATCGCGCCGCTTCTCTGAGCGCATGGAAAAAAGCACCGCTGCCCAAAAAGGCGGCGGTGCTTGCATTTTTGCGTTATGTAAATTATAATGAAACGGATCCTTGACAACAGACGGAGGCAAACACATGAAAAAGGTCGCATTGGTCACCGGCTCGTCCCGCGGCATCGGCCGCGCGGTCGCGGCGGAGCTCGCGCGGGACGGCTATGCCGTGTGCATCAATTACTATGAACGAAAGGACAAAGCCGACGAGCTTGTCGCGCTGCTGCGCGCCGAAGGCCGCGAGGCCATCGCCGTGCAGGCGGACGTGTCAAAGCGCAGCGAGGTGAACGCCATGGTCGCGCAGTGCGAGCGCGAGCTCGGTAAGATCACGCTGCTCGTGAACAACGCGGGCGTCGCCGGTCAGGCGCTCTTTCAGGATGTGACGGACGAGATGTGGGAGCGCTACTTCGGCGTGAACTTAAACGGTGCGCGCAACACCATTCAGGCGGTGCTGCCGAACATGCTGCACGAAAAGAGCGGCTCCATCGTGAACATTTCGTCGATCTGGGGCCAGCACGGCGCGTCGTGCGAGGTGACGTATTCCTGCACGAAGCACGCGCTCATCGGCCTGACGCGCTCGCTCGCGATGGAGCTGGCGCCGAGCGGCATCCGCGTCAACTGCGTTGCCCCCGGCGTCATCGAGACCGATATGGTCAAGGTACTGGGCGAGGAAACGCTCAAGGACCTTGCCGAGCAAACGCCGCTCGGCCGCCTCGGCAAGCCCGAGGACATCGCCGCGGCGGTCGCGTATCTCGCGTCTGACAAGGCGTCGTTCGTCACGGGCCAGGTGCTCGCGGTGGACGGGGCGTTCGTGCTCTGAGTCAGCGCCCTGTGCTGCCAAAGCCCCCCTCGCCGCGCACGGTTTCGGGCAGGGTGTCGACCTGCTCAAATTCCATCGGCAAAAACGGCAGCAGCACGAGCTGGGCGACGCGGTCACCGTGGCGCACGGTGCGCTCTTCGTTGCTGTCGTTGTGCAGGGCCACGAAGCATTCGCCGCGGTAGTCACTGTCGATGACGCCGAGGCAGTTTGCCGGACGGAGGCCTTGCTTGGAAGCTAAGCCGCTTCTGGCGACAACTGCGCCGAACGTGCCCTCCGGCAGGGCAAAGGAAAGACCGGTCGGCAGCATAGCCGTCGCGTGCGGCGGGATGATGAGCTCTTTGTCGCCGTCCAGGCAGGCGTAAAGGTCATAGCCGGCGGCGAAAGCGGAGCCGCGCGTGGGGAGCTTTGCGCCCTCGCGCAGCAGCTTGATCGAAACGTTGGACATGGGGGAAAACCTCCTTTTTTTGCATGCGAAACATTATAAAGCCTGTGCAAAAGAAAAGCAAGCGCGGTGCAAAAAGGGAGCATCTGGCACAAGAATAAGAATTTTCCCTTGCCAAACGGGGGAAGTTCTGCTATTATACTATGATGTAATGTTTCCGCCTGATGCAGGCGCTTACAAAACGACAACCTTTTTTGGAGGCTCGGATAGATGGCAAAAAACAACGATAAGCGGGCAGAACGCATGGCCAGAAGCGATCGCAACGTCAATCGTGCGATCACGGTGCTCATGGCCGGCGTCATTGCTGAATTTTATCTTTTGATGGTGAACAACTACTATGTCAAAGGCGGCGTCGGTCAGGTGCTCACGATGATGACTGTGCTTCAGGTCATCGATTACATCGGCTGTGCGCTGTTCGGCGCGGGCCTTGTCGTCTGGCTGATGCGCAAAAAGTGGACGCGCTTTGCGCCCGCCGCGCCGTGGCTCTTATGCATCGGCTTTTTCTTCGCCGTGTCGTCGATCCTGATGCTCAAGGTCTACCCGCAGGGCACGACGATGATGTGTGTGATCGTGCCGGTCGTGATGCTCATCGGCATCGTGTTCCTGCTCTATCCGCGTGAGTTTTCCGTGCAGGCCGTGGGCCTGACGGCGTCGCTGATGGCGATGTACCTCATCCACCGCGGCAGCGGGAGCGACACGTGGGGCGGCATCGTCACCGGATGCAGCATCCTCGCGATTTGCGTCGTCGCTGTGCTCGGCGTCGCTGTTTTCAAGGCGGGCAAGAACGACGGCAAGCTTAAAAAGCTCGGCGATCTTCGCATCGTGTCGCAGGATGGCGACTATAAGCTCATTTACGCTGTGCTCGCCGTGTGCGCACTGGCCATCGTGGCGGCGCTCGCTGTCAGCAGCATCGCCTACTACGGCCTCTGGGTGCTGGCGATCGGCACATTCCTCCTCGCGGTGTACTACACGGTGAAAATGATGTAAAGAAATCAAAAGGAAGGCGAGTCCATTTGGACTCGCCTTCCTTTTTGCTTTTTATATGTCGCGGCGTCCTTCTAAAGCCCGCATCAGCGTCGCGTCGTCGGCGAATTCGAGGTGGCCGCCGACGGGGATGCCGTAGGCGAGGCGCGTGACGCGCACGCCGAACGGCCGCAGCAGGCGGGCAAGGTACATCGCCGTCGCCTCGCCCTCGGTGTCGGGGTTCGTGGCCATGATGACCTCTTCGATGCTCCCCTGCGCCACGCGGTCGAGCAGCGGCTTAATCTCCAGATCATCCGGCCCCACATGGTTCATCGGCGAGATGACGCCGTGCAGCACGTGGTAGCGGCCGTTGTATTCGCGCGCGCGCTCGATGGCGACGACGTCGCGCGGGTCGGCGACGACGCAGATGACATGTTCATCACGCTTCGGCGACGAGCAGATGGGGCAGAGGCCGCCGTCCGTCAGATTGCGGCAGACGGGGCAGAACGTGACGGTGCGCTTGGCGTCGACGATGGCATCGGCAAAGGCCTTGGCCTCCTCTTCGGGCAGGCTCAGCACGAAAAACGCGAGCCGCTGTGCGCTCTTGCTGCCGATGCCGGGCAGGCGCGCGAACTGCTCAACGAGCTTTTCGAGCGCCGCGGGAAAGTATTCCATGGACTTAACCTCTCAGCTCTTTGATCTTGGCGGGGATATCCGCGGCCTTGTAGACGGCGGAGCCCGCGACGAGCACGTTTGCACCCGCCTCGATGCAGGTTTTGCACGTCACGGCGTCGACGCCGCCGTCGACCTCGAGCTCGCAGTCAAGGTTTCTCTCGTCGATGTAGCGGCGGATGGCGGAAACTTTCGGCATCATATCGGCCATGAACTTCTGCCCGCCAAAGCCGGGCTCGACGGTCATCACGAGCACGATGTCGCACTTGTCAAGAAACGGCAGCACGGCCTCAGCGCGGGTGTTGGGCTTCAAGACGACGCCGGCCTTTTTGCCCTTGGCGTGAATTTTGTCGAGCGCGAGGTGGATTTTCTCCGGCGTGTCGGCCTCGACATGACAGGTAACGAGGTCCGCGCCCGCGTCGCAGAACTGGTCGACATAGCGCTCGGGCTGTACGATCATCAGGTGCACGTCGATGGGCAGCGCCGTGCGCTTGCGGATGGACTGGAGCACGGGAATGCCGATGCTGATATTGGGGACAAAGCAGCCGTCCATCACGTCAAAGTGGACGTAGTCGGCGGTAGAAATGGCCTCGACGCCGGCACCGAGCTCGGCAAAGTCGGCGGAGAGGATGGACGGTGCGATCTTGACGGACATGATAAGAATCCTCCTGCGAAAATTTTCTTATTCTTTATTGTAGCAAAGCGCACGAACAAAAGCAATGCAAAAAAATGTAAAAGACGCTTGACATTTTGCTTGCGCGGTGCTATCCTCACAGATGTAAAGCGAGCTTGACTTTGAAAAACGGAGAGAAGCGATGAAAAACCACATTGAAGAGAGAAGAAAGGCGCGCGGCATGACGCAGCAGCAGTTGGCGACGGAACTCGGCGTCTCGCGCCAGACGATCATTTCGCTCGAGAACGGGAAGTACAACCCGTCCATCCTGCTGGCGCACAGCATCGCGCGGCTCTTTGGCGAGCGGATCGAGGATATTTTCGTTTTTGAGGAGGAAGAGGCATGAAATCGAAGATTATGAAGGGCATGAACTTGCAGGAGCAGAAAAAGTGCGGCATTCTGGTGACCGTCATCGGGTTTGTGATGTTCGCCATCGGATTTCTGCTCGGTGATGCGCACATGGGCGATTTTTACAGCGGCCTTGGCTGCGGCCTCTTCGCCTGCGGCGCGGTGCGGCTGCTGCGCGTGCACCGCCTGAGCCGCGACCCGGAAAAGGCCGCGGATTATGACGCGATGCTCAAGGATGAGCGCACGGTGTATGTTGCGAATAAGGCGCGCAGCATGACGTTTTTCATCTGCGTCTATGCCCAGCTCGCGGCGGGACTGCTGGCGCTTTTAGTGTTCAAGCAGCCAATCATCGGGCAGGTGTTGTGTCTTGTGACCTGCGCGCAGTCGCTTATTTTTTGTGGGACTTATTGGTACTACAATAAGAAGTATTGAAGGCAGCGCAAGAACGCTGCACTTGTTCCCTGCGCCGCGCAGGGGAGCGAATCAAGGGGGCCATTCTCTCACGTGAGAGAATGGCCCCCTTAGACCCCCAAGAGAACGCAAGGGGCTCTGCCCCTTGACCCCGTACATTGGCAGTTTTTATCTTGAATGACTGCACGCGC
>JBBNGO010000035.1:0-26325 GCA_040095065.1 Hominicoprocola fusiformis | reverse complement strand
GATCGTGGGAAACGCGAAAACATTTACCCTGATCAAGCAGTTCTTCGGCACAGGTGCATTGTCGGAAGACCGTATGCTGGAGGTTGGTGAGGGCAGCACGATCTCTCTGGGCTCACACCGGCTGCGCTTCCTGCTGGCGCCGATGGTACACTGGCCGGAGGTGATGGCAGCGTATGAAGAGGAGGAAAAGATCCTGTTCTCGGCGGATGCCTTCGGCCGCTTCGGTTCACTGGAACGGACTGCCCGTGCCCCCTGGGCGCCGCAGGCCCGGCGGTATTATTACAACATCGTCGGAAAGTATGGCGCACAGGTGCAGGCGCTGCTGAAAAAGGTCTCCGCGCTGGAGATCCAAATGATCTGCCCGCTCCATGGCCCCATGCTCACAGAAGACTTGGGGGAGTATCTGCGGCTCTATGACCTCTGGTCACAATGGAAACCGGAAGAACCGGAGGGCATCCTGATCGCTCACGCATCCATCCATGGAAATACCGCATATGCATCGGAGGCCCTCAAGAGCAAGCTGGAGGGAAAAGGTGCGCAAGTCACCATGTGCGATCTGACGGCAACAGACCTTTCCTATGCCGTGACCAGCGCATTCTACTGTGGGAAGCTGGTGTTGGCCTGCTCCACTTATGACGGAGGACTGTTCCCGCCCATGAAGGAGTTTTTGGAACATTTACAGACAAAGGGATTCCGAAACCGCCGGATCGGCCTCATGGAAAACGGCTCATGGGCCCCTGCTGCCGCGCGGCTGATGCGCGCCGAGTTGGAAAAGATGAAGGAACTCCGACTGTGTGAAACGGAGGTATCGCTGCGCGGCGCACTGAACCAAACCAGTGAGGCGCAGATGGATGCTCTGGTGGCTGAGCTCTGCGCGGAATAAGCTGCAACAAACCGCAGCTATTGCAGCTATTCTCGTACAGATGATGGTCTTACTCATCTGCTTTATGTCCCAAGGGCAGAGTACCGTCATCTCAGGTTGAGGTCACGATGTGGTGTGGGGCGAGACCGGAGTCTTGAGAATACCCAAACAAAGGAAAGGAACTGGCAGATATGGCAGCTATGAATATGAATCAGGAGCAGTTTAAGCAGTTGATCCGGGAGGAAAAGCCCGTTTTGGTGGATTTCTGGGCGCCCTGGTGCGGCTATTGCCGGAGGATCGGCCCTGCGTATGAGAAGATCGGAGAGGAATACGCGGACATCCTCGTTGTCGGCAAGATCAATATTGACGAGGAGCCGCGGCTGGCAGGGGCCGAGGGGATCGCGGTCATCCCAACTCTGGTGCTGTACCGAAACGGAAAGGCCGTGGATTCCGTCACCGCACCCGGCTCAAAGGCAGAGATCGACCGTTTCATTCAGGAAGCCTTGGCGAAATAACGGAGGGTTCAGATATGAACAACAATCATGTTTATGATATGCTCGTGGTGGGCGGCGGCCCAGGCGGCTACACCGCCGCCCTGTACGCGGCACGGGCGGGGCTGGACACCGTCGTGCTGGAAAAACTGTCCGCCGGTGGGCAGATGGCACTGACCGAGCAGATCGACAACTATCCCGGCTTTGAGGACGGGATCGACGGCTTCTCTCTGGCGGAGAAGATGCAAAAGCAGGCGGAGCGCTTCGGGGTACGCAGCGAATACGCAGAAGTCCTCCGCATGGATCTGACGGCGGTTCCCAAGTTCGTGGGGACCAGCGAGGGGATCTTCCGGGGGAAAACCGTGGTGCTGGCCACCGGCGCAGACCCCAGAACGCTGGGCGTTGCCGGAGAGGCGGAGCTGGTGGGCCGGGGCGTGGCCTACTGCGCCGCCTGCGACGGGATGTTTTACAAGGACAAAACAGTGGTCGTGGTGGGCGGCGGCAATTCCGCCGCGGCAGATGCCCTCCTTCTCAGCCGCGTGGCGAAAAAGGTGATCCTCGTCCACCGCAGAGACACCCTGCGGGCCACCAAGATCTATCACGAGCCACTGGAACAGGCCGAAAATGTGGAATTCCGCTGGAACAGCACCGTTTCCGCGCTGCTTTCCGGGGACAGGCTGACCGGCGTACGCCTGCGGGACACCGTCACCGGTGAGGAAAGCGTGGTGGACTGCGACGGCGTATTTGTCAGCGTGGGCCGACAGCCCGCCACGGCGCTGGCGGTGGGTCAACTGGCGCTGGACGGCGGCGGCTATATCGTGGCCGGAGAGACCACGGAAACCAGTATTCCCGGCGTTTACGCCGTGGGCGACGTGCGGACGAAGCCCCTCCGTCAGGTGGTCACCGCCGTGGCGGACGGCGCAGTGGCAGTCCACATGGCGGAGAAATATATCGCGGAAAACCGATAAGGGAGGTAGATTGAAAAAGCCATGTTTAAGGTCAGGCCGGATACGACCGCAGTGGGGATGCCGACATATCTGCAAGGCAAACTGCCAGAGTGATGGCAGATAAGATAACCCATGTAAGATCGGAAGATATGTTGTCTCTCCATATCCAGTCCACGCAACAGTGAGCAACTGAACACAAAACACAGCCACAGATGTACTCTGCGGCTGTGCTTTTATGCGTAGTATACCGCGTGACAAGCGGTTTTACTGTGACGGCGTCACACAATTTGAGAAAATCAGCGCGGCGCTGCTCCGGTTGTACGATTATGATTGCCGCTCCCAGCCTTGGAGATTTGCCGCGAAAATGTGAGCAGCAAAAAGTCATGACTTAATCACCGCGAGGGCTTGTATATCACCCGAAAGGGATAGCTATAAAGAAGTACTGTAACGAATTGTTCCTAAAAATGTGGAAACAGAAAAGGAAATCGGTATGAAAAATGAATCCCAATACGGTCTGCTGCTCTTACAGCAGTATCTGTATGAGCATACGGATGACCGGCATCCGGTCTCTGTGTCGGATATTCTTGCTTTCTGGCAGGAGCATGGCATTCAGGCAGGGCGCAAGAGCGTATATTCCGCTATTGAAGTCTTGCAAAGTAGCGGTATGGACATCGTCTGTGTCAAAAGCACCCAGAATCAATACTTCGTGGGTGAGAGGCTGTTCGAACTGCCGGAGCTGAAGCTGCTGGTGGACGCGGTAGAATCCTCCCGCTTCATTACGGCCAAAAAGAGCGAGCGGCTTATTGGAAAGCTGGGTAAGCTCACCAGTGAATCTCATGCCCGCCAGTTGGATCGGCATATCTATATGGACGGCACCGCCAAACCGGAGAATGAGTGCATCTATTACAGTGTGGATGAGATCCATAACGCCATTCAGAAAAAACGGCAGATCACCTTTCAGTATTACGAATACACCCCGCAGAAAGAAAAGATACTCAAGCATAACGGTTACCGCTATCAGTTCAGCCTGTATGCCCTTATCTGGAGCCGGGATTGTTATTACGCAGTGGGCTGGTCGGAAAAGCACGGGAAGCTGGCACAGTTCCGAGTGGATCGAATGGTGGCTGTGGAATCATCCGACCAGGCGGCTGTTTGTATGCCGGACTTCGACCCGGCTGAGTATGTGCGGAAAATATTCGGAATGTACCCGGACGATCTGTGTACGGTGGAGCTGCTGTGCGAGAACGAGGTCATGCGCAGCGTAATAGACCTCTTTGGCGAAGAAGTCTCAACGGTGACAGCAGATGACGGCCACTTCAAGGCCATCGTGGAGGTAGCACCCAGTCCACCGTTTTTTGCATGGGTGTTCACCTTCTGCGGCAAGATCCAAATCCTCGGCCCCGCAGAGGTGCTGGACGAAATGCGCGGCATGACCGCATGGCTGCAATGATCCAGCAGAGGTGTTCCTTGCGGGGAACACCTCTGCTTTCTCATCTTGATAATCGAACAGATGTTTGCTATACTGGCACTGTTCCCAATCGAGAGAACGCACGAGGAGGTGAAATGCGTGGAACAGACCTTTGGCAGCTTCCTTCGGGAGAAGCGTATGGCGCGCGGCCTGACGCTCCGCGGCATGGCGGCAAAGCTGGACTTGTCGCCGGTCTATATGAGCAACATTGAGAATGACCGCCGCGCGGCTCCTTCGCAGGAATATCTGGAACGGATGGCCCTGCTACTGCAGTTGGACAAGCCAGAACGGGAATGGATGCTTGACCTTGCGGCAAAATCCAAGCAAAATCGGGTATCCGCAGACCTTCCGGACTACATCATGGATCGAGAGATCGTCCGGGCTGCATTGCGCACAGCCAGGGAGGCAGACGCCACCGACCAGGAGTGGCAGGATTTTATCGACCGAATCAACCGGCGCATGAGATCATCAGGAGAGGACAGTGATACCAAGGCATGAGAACACCATATTACAGGGAACAGGCTCTGGAGGGGATCGCCCGCGAAGTCATCACCGCCTATGATCCGAATCTCTATTATGGCGTTCCCAGAATGATCCCTATCGAGGATATCATCGAAGCACAGGGGATCACGCTGGAATATCAGTGCCTGCGGAAAACCGGGTGTGTCTTGGGCGAAACGATTTTTGATGATGGCGGCGCCATTATCTATGATTACGATATCCCAGGATATACCGTCATTGCGGTCAAGAGCGGCACCATACTCATCGATAGCTCCCTCTGCAGAGAGGATGCCTCCACAGGCCGACTGCGCTTTACCTGCGCTCATGAGCTGGCACACTGGCTGCTGCATAAGAGACTGTACAGCGGAACCGGCGAGAGTGCAGCCATGATGACAGAAACAAACATCGTCAGAACGCAGAACAGCGCATTGGAAATGCAGGCGAATCTGCTGGGGTCCATCCTTCTGATGCCGCTGCCTCAAGTAAAACGATGCTTTTACCAGCTCCAGTCTGGCAGGGACCGTCAGCAATTAGTCGCGGATATGGCCGGCATTTTTCAAGTCTCCAAGCAAGCCATGCGTATCCGGCTGGAGAATCATCATCTGCTGTGAAAAAATTTTAGGAAGCTGTTCTCAAAAAAGAGAACAGAGAAAGCGAGGCGCCATGGAACAAGAAATACGCAAGATCCTTCGCTGTCCCATCTGCGAGAAGGGACGGATCGCGGATGCTCCTGCAGGAGCGGCTCTCTCCCAATATCGGCTGTTTGCCATGGTAGGAAATGAACCAGCTGATATTATCGCAAAGTGTCCAAGGTGCGGTATGCAGGTGGGGATCACCGTGCGGCACAGGACTGAGCCGCCGATCATCGTGCCCACTCTCTGTAGGGATACGGCATGGGCCTGAATTAAGAAAAAACAAAACAATATATAACTTCGTCAAGCGCACCAACCACCCAGCGTCGAATCAGACGTAAGCGGGAAGTATTGAGTTAGGAGCCTTACAAGTAGCTTTTCAGCTATGCGTAAGGCTCTTTTTTTGCGCCCTTTTCGCATTGTTGAGTGGCGGAAAGGACTTGTATGCTCCAGCGTTGGCAGACCTATGTCGCCAAATACCCGTGACCCGATCTCAGAACTTTCAAAAAAATCTGAGATTGGAGTCACGAAAAATGAAAAAATGGCAGGAAGAACGCAATTATAGACGCATTTATAACGAAGCTGGTGAAGCGATCGCCAATATCATCACCGTGGATGGTGTGGATGTGGAAGTGGCGGAGGATGTGTATCTGGCCTACTCCCAGGCGGACCGCCGGGAGCGGTATGTGCGGGAGGAACAGTTTTCTGGGAAGATCCTCTCGCTGGAGCAGATGGCGGAGGACGACCTGCTTTCGGACTATGTCGGCGCGGAAGCAGCCCCAAGCGCGGAGGAAGAAGCGCTGGAACGAGAGCAGGCACAGAGCCTTGCGGAACGAAAGGAGATGTTGCTGCTGGCCATGCTGTCTCTGAATGACGCGGATCGGGAGTTGATCAACGCGCTGTTCTTCGATGGCGTGTCCACCAGAGACTACGCGGCGCGGATCGGAATTACCCAGAGGGCGGTCATCAAACGCCGGGACCGTATTCTGCGGGATCTGAAGAAATGTTTTGAGAATTTTTCAAATTAAGGGTATTCACCCGAGGGCTTTTTCGGGAGGACAGTGAGGGACCCAAAAGGAGATCCCTCACTGTTCCTTGAAAAGTGCATACCAGCAGTACGGGCAACCGCCCGGACGGATGAGCGTTCGCGCAGTGTGCGCCATGACCCGGAGGAGATATCTTCGGCGAGCGATAAAACCTGTGACGGGCCGACTTTGGCAAAGTCGGCTGGCATTGACTCTGTTCGGGCTGATAATGAGACACAAAGCACTGGCCAGCATGATGAGGCTGGGCTGCCCTGGGGTTGAAAGCAGTAGAGACCCCAGGAATACGCCCGTGAGAAGGTAGCCGCCTTCTGTCCGTACTGTTCCCTTTATCCACCGGGGCGCGAGCTGCAAATACGGTGAAACGAATGACAAAAATACTTTTTATCATGATAGGGGAAATCCACGGATGAATACAAATGATACAAACAGGCAGAAAGCCCACGCCATGATCGACCATATTTTCAAAGACCTGCTGCCTGCCCAGGGCATGGCGGAGCGTTCCGAGCAGATCAAGCTCAGCCACCGGATGCTGGATACCATGCTGAACGGTGGCATCGCCCTGTGCGACGCAGGCACCGGCATCGGCAAGACCTACGCTTATCTGGTAGCTGCCGCAGCGGCCAACCGATCCGACACGGAGGTGCTGCGCAAGCCCGTCATTATCTCAACCTCCAGCATCGCCTTGCAGAACGCCGTGCAGACGGAATACCTTCCGCTGCTGTCCTGCATCCTGCTGGCAGACGGACAGATCGACCGCCCGCTGCTCTCTGTGATCCGCAAAGGAAAAGGTCATTATGTTTGCGACGAACGCCTGCAAAGGCGGCTTCGTCAGGTGAACTTTCAAAAGAAAGATTCGGCAGCCGCCGACGCCCTTCGCACGCTGAAGGGAACGCTGGACATGGACAATGTCCCCCATCTCAGCGGGTATGACCGGGAACGTGTCTGCGTTCCACAGTTCTGTGACTGCGATCATCAGGACTGCCGGTACAAGCGCTTCCTGAAACGCTGCGACGCGGATCGATATGTGTTCCAGATCTGCAACCACAATCTGTTGTTGGCGGACGCCATCCACCGCAGTCAGGGCAAACGACCCATTTTCCCGGAGCATAGCGTCATCATCGTAGATGAAGCCCATAAGCTGCCGGAAGCGGCACGGGAGATGTTCGGCATGACGCTGACTGCCAGTGACATCCAAAGCATGATCAACCAGTTCCGCGCGGAACGATATCTGCTGGCAGCAGATGTACTGACAGACACGATGGGGTCGCTGCTCCGCAAGCTCACGCAGCCCAGAGAGGAAACCGAACCCCTGGATGCGTACCTTCGCTTACTGACGATTCCCAGCCGATCTCTTCTTGTTATTGAGAAACAGGTCGGCAGGCTGCTGTCGGCGCAGGGGCGCAGGCAGTTGGAAAAGCTGCGTGGCACGGTGTCCCTCTTGAGTAGTCCGAGAACGAATATGATCCTCTACACAGCGGATGACGGCGATGGCGGAACCATGCTGTGCGCCACCGTTTCAGATTTGACGGAACAGATGCGCCAAGTCCTGTGGAGGCCGGAACACGCTTTTGTGCTGGCCTCTGGGACTTTGGCTGTAGGGGATGACTTTCACCGTTTTCGTTCGCAGACTGGACTGATGGACGGGCGGCGCGTAACGGAGTCGGTTTCTCTTTCTCCCTTTGACTATAAGCGGAATTGCCTGCTGTACTTGCCGCAGCTTCCACCGAGCCAAAGTTCGGAAGCATACTATGATGGATTGACAGATGAAATTGCGGAACTCATCCGTGCGGCTTGGGGCCATGCGCTGGTGCTGTTCACCTCCTACGCCGCCATGTCAGCGGTAAAGGATAGGCTGCGGGAGCGGGAACTCAGCTTCCCGTTATTTACCTTGGGCAGAAACGCCATGCACATGACGGAGCGGTTTCGGCAAACACCGGGGGCTGTACTGCTGGCCACAGGCGCGGCATGGGAAGGCTTTGATTTCCCCGGCGACTGCGTATCCCTGCTGGTGATTCCCCGCCTGCCCTTCGCCTATCCTGACGCACTGAAGGAAAAAGAGCGGGAGGAATACGCTTCCCTTCGCCAATTTATTCAGAATGTGGCCGTTCCGGAAATGCAGATTAAGCTGCGTCAGGGCTTTGGGCGGGCTATCCGAACGGAGTCCGATACCTGCGTCATTGCCATTCTGGATGAGCGCGCAGGCCGCGGCCGCCGATACAACAAAGCCATGCTGGATGCCCTGCCGGAAATGCGCACCACGAGCAGCCTGCGGGCTGTAACGAAGTTCCTGCGGGAGCTGAAGCCGGAAAGCTATTTTGAGGTGTGCGCATGATTGACGCCAAGAAGGAATTGCAGTACCGGCTGGCCATCCGGATGCTGGAACACTTATCCGAGAAGGGCCTTCTGTCAGCAAAGGAATTGGCTTATGCCAAGGGACTCGCCAGAGAAAAATACGCCCCGCAGACTGTTCGGGAATAGTGCTGGCTATTCCGCGGATAGTGTGGTAGCTTGTGTGTTGCCCAAAAAGATGCAAGGAGGACACAGTGTGGAATACCAGTATTATTTGAGACAAATTTACCGCAAAGACGGTTCTGTTTGGATCGACATCCTTGAGGCGGCGCAGGCGGAAAAGCTGGGGTATCAGGACGGTGACAAGTACACGCAGAATGACGGCGTTGTTTACATCAACGGGTTTGACAGCCCGTCTGCCCTGAACACCTTTATCGAAGACCTGCATGGCTGCGTGAACCGCAGCGAAGCGATGGCTGCCCACCAGCGGGAGGAACGCTGATGGCTACGGTAAAAGAGATCGCGCCACACGCACTCCAACCGGAACACCTGCGTGTCGCCGCCTACTGCCGTGTCAGCTCAGACTCTGAGGATCAGCTGCATTCCTACGCAGCCCAGATCCGCAACTACACCGAGGTGATCGCTCAGCACGACGGCTGGGATCTGGTGGATGTGTACGCCGACGAGGGCCTGACCGGCACGCGCGTGGACAAGAGGGACGATTTCAATCGCATGATGCGGGACTGCCGAAAGGGCAAAATCGACTGCATTCTGGTGAAGTCAGTAGCCCGTTTCGCCCGCAACACCAAAGAGTGTCTCGCCTCCCTGCGAGAACTCTCCGGTATGGGCGTCACTGTCCGATTCGAAAAAGAAAATATCGACACAGGAACGCTCACCACCGAACTGATGGTGAGCGTTTCCGGTTCTCTGGCCCAGCAGGAGTCCCTATCCATCTCGGCAAACCAGCGTCTGAGCTATCAGCACCGCATGGAATGCGGAGAATTCATCACCTGCAGCGCTCCCTACGGATACCGGATTAAAGACAAGAAAAACCTTGAGATCCTGCCGGAAGAAGCGGCTGCGGTACGCTGGGCCTTTGATGCATATCTCAAAGGAAACAGCTCCAAATGGATCGCGGAGCAACTGACGGCAAAAGGCGTTCCGACGCAGAATGGCGCCGAGAAATGGCAGGAGACAAGCATCCGATATCTGCTGACCAACGAGAAGTATATTGGAGACACGCTCTGCCAGAAATCCTATAGCTGCGGCTTCCCGTTCGTGCAAAAGCGCAATCGGGGGGAGCGGATGCAATACTATGTCGAAAACAGTCATCCGGCCATCATTGACCGCGATACCTTTGAAAAAGTGCAGGAGCTGCTGCGCAAGAAAGCACAAAAAGAGAAAAGGCGTCGAGAGAGAAGTCCATTCGCCCTGAAAATCCTATGTGGGAACTGTGGGACGATGTTTCTGCGCCGAACCAGCAAAAACGGATATGTAACATGGGTCTGCCGAACCCATGACCGCAGTGCCGATGCCTGCCACGTAGGACGCATTCCGGAGAGCGAGATCCGCGCTGCATTCCTACGGATGTACCGCAAGCTCAAGTGCAATGCCGACATGATCCTAAAGCCCGCTATGGAGCAGATGAACGCCCTTGACGCCATCCTGCAGCAGAATAATCCGAAAACCCTGACCATCAACCGGGCCATCGCGGAAGCCACAGAGGAAAGCCATAAAATCAGCACCCTGCGTGTCAATGGCCTGCTGGACGCCGATACCTGCACGGCTCGCATGAATGTGATCAGCGCCAAGCTGGCGCAGCTCCGCAGGGAACGGCGCAGGCTGGCGGAGAATGAAGCATTGGACGAGGTCATGGACGCGCTTCGGAAGGTGCGGCAGACGATTCTTGACGGGCCGGAACAGATGGATGACTTCGACGATGATCTCTTCGAAAGTCTCGTGGAAAAGATCATCGCGGAATCTCAAACAGAGATTCGTTTCCGACTCTATGGCGGGCTGGAACTGAGGGAGCGATTGGAGGTGGCGGTAAGATGACAAAACGCAAGATTTTATATGGATACCAGATCCGTGGCGGCGCATTGGAGATCGTTCCGGAAGAGCAGCGGGTCGTTCAGATGCTGTTCGCCCTCTACAGTGCCGGAGCATCTTACCAGGACATCTCCGATGCGTTGAATCGGCAGGGCGTTCCATACAGCTCCGAAATACCGCTTTGGAACAAGCATAAGATAAAGCGCATGTTGGAAAATGCCCGTTACACCGGAAAAGATGGTTATCCTGTGATGATCGCGGAAACCGATTTCCAAGCTGTGCAGGACAAGATCTCAGAAAAGAATGACAGGCGGCAGGTGTCCGAAGAGGTGACGGTCGTTGACCGGTTAAAGCCCTACTTTCGATGTACCTGCGGTGGAAAGATGGTTCGTCTGGGTGGACGCTGGCAGGATCGCAGCAAGGTGTATCTCAAATGCGAACACTGCGGCATTTCCGTTTCTCTGGATACGGATGAGACGTTCCAAGAAGTTGCCCACCAAATGCAGACGCATGAATGCCAGGAGGCGGACGCTTATGTTCCCTCTGCGGAGGTCATTCGGCTGAACAACGCCATCAACCGAGGGCTCGAACAGCCTGACTCACCCGAAGCAGTCATGGCTCTCATTTTACAGGGGGCAGCCGCACGATATGACTGCTGCCCCCAGCCTATTTCTGAATGTGAACCCTCAGACTGCCCAGTGGAAGTGGATTGGCTCCGCTTTCGCCGGGTGGTCTCTTATATCACCGTCGCGTCTGACGCTACGGTGAGCCTCACATTTACGGATGATAACTTCACTGGAAAGGACAAATAACCATGGAAGCAGCAACAACCACTTTAGAACGGCGTGTGCGGGAGATCCCACCGACCAGGAAGCCGGAAGAATTACTTAGAAACTACGATGGCAAGATGCGTGTGGCGGCCTACTGCCGCGTATCCACCGACAGCGAGGAACAGCTCAACAGCTATGAAGCCCAAAAGACCTACTACACCCAGAAGATTCAGGACAACCCTGATTGGGAGATGGCGGGCATTTACGCAGATGAGGGCATCTCCGGAACCAGCCTCAAAAAGAGAGCGGAGTTCAATAAGATGATCACCGCCTGCAAGCGTGGCCGCATCGACTTCATCATCACGAAGTCCCTCTCCCGCTTTGCCCGAAACACGGTGGATTGTCTGGATACGGTCCGACTTCTTAAAGCCAATGGCATCGGCGTGTACTTTGAAAAGGAGAATATCAATACTCTTACGGAATCCAGTGAGTTCCTGGTTACCCTGTTCAGCGGCTTTGCCCAGGCAGAGTCTGAGTCACTCAGCAAAAATGTTGCATGGGGCAAAGAGAAAAGCGCAAAGGCAGGCAATGTCCACTTTCAATATAAGAAAATGCTGGGCTACCGCAAGGGCGAGGACGGCCAGCCGGAGATCGTGCCGGAGGAAGCCACAATCGTCCGCCGCATCTACCGCAGGTATCTGGACGGCTGCACATTAGGTAAGATCAAACGGGAGCTGGACGAGGACGGTGTTCCCACAGCCCAGGGTGTGGAGTGCTGGTCACCCGCCATCATCCATAACATTCTGACCAACGAAAAGTACATTGGGGATGCTCTGCTGCAGAAAACCTATGTTACGGACTGCCTCTCCAAGAAGGTTCGAAAAAACCGCGGTGAGCGCGTCATGTACTATGTTGAAAACAACCACCCCGCCATCATCTCAAGAGAGGCATTCGATCTGGTGCGGAAAGAAATGACGCGCCGCTCCAGCAAGCGAAAGGTGCTGCAAAAGAGCGGCAAGACGGAACTCGGAAAATATTCCGGCAAGTACGCCCTGACGGAACTGCTGGTGTGCGGTGAGTGCGGTTCCCCCTACAAGCGGGTGACATGGGCCAGAGACGGAAAAAAGCGCATCGTCTGGCGGTGTGTCTCCCGGCTGGAGTTCGGTACAAAATACTGCCATGCCTCGCCTACGCTGGATGAAGGCAAGCTCCACAGTGCCATCCTCAACGCCATGAACGAGTACGCAGCCATCCGGCAGGAGGTCTGCCCCGATGTGCTGGCGATGGTGGAGGAAGCCAAGCAGGCGCTGACTCAGACCGGTACAAAACTGCTGGCGCTGAAGCGCCGCCTTGACGAAGTCAGCCATGAGCAGGCTGATCTGCTGGACATGCTGCTGTCCAACATGGCCGACGCTGATCTGAACGCCAGAATGAAAGCCCTGACGGATGAGAAGGCATCTCTCAAGGAACAAATTTTAGAGACCCAGCAGGAAGAAGTCGGTCTGGAAGAACAAGTTGCCAAGCGCCAGCAAATGTGGGACAGCTTGATCGAATGCAGCGAGGGCTACACGGAGTTCGACGATGAGTTCGTCCGGCAGATCATTCAGAAGATCACGGTCGAGGACGCCGACACGATCCGCATCCAGTTTAGAGACTCCGATGTGGTGCTCGAGCAAGGATTACAATAAAAAGGAAAGGCGAAAAAAGATGGCAATTTTTATGACCGACACCCACGGGTATTTTGTAGGCTCCGCCCTGCGGCATTCCGTGAGCAAGGCGACCTGAGCAAAGACGATTGTCGCTGTCGCTTGTTCGGACACTACCGAGACAACCGCGTGAGCAAAGTCAAGCCCATCCTGCGGATCGTGCAGATCTGCCAATATCCCTACAGGCAGGCAGTAAAGGAAAGAGCGGCGCAGCGCCGCTTTTTCCTTTACTGCTTTGCGACAAAAACGGCAAAATGAGCCAGTGAAAAGGTTATTTGGCAGTTGCCATCAATAAGTTTCGACAGAGTAGAAAACCGGATAACGGCCCACGGATGTAGCGGATCTGTTGGAAAGGTAGAAGAATGCTTTTGATGCTTCCTTTTGATAGACTGTGGATCTGCAGCCTGCTATACTGGAATCAACAAAAGAACAGGAGTGGATAGCGATATGGACACGCTAATGGAATTCAGCATTCAAGGTGACATCTTCTTTTTCTATGATACATTGTCAGATGAAGAAAAAGAAACCGTTCGCAAGTGCATGCGGGAAAAGTACAAAGGTCATATAGTAGCCGATCCAAAAATTGATGAATTTTTAGAAGGTCTCGAACGTGATCATGGCATTAAGCTGAAAAGGCTGTCGATAACGAGTGTCATTGCGGTGTGAGCGCGAAACAGACTTGAACAACCCCAGCAAGAATGAATAATATTCTGCTTTTTCAGCTTCGGTATCCAGTTTAGAGACTCCAATGTGGTGCTCGAGCAAGGATTACAATAAAAAGGGAAGGCGAAAAAAGATGGCAATTTTTATGACCGGTGACACCCACGGTGATTTCAGCAGGCTCCGCCCTGTGGCATTCCGCGAGCAAGGGGGCCTGACCAAAGACGATTACCTCATCATCTGTGGCGACTTTGGCGGCGTCTGGGATGGCAGTGAGATTGAACAACAATGGCTCGACTGGCTGGAAGACAGGTCATTCACCACCCTGTTCGTCAGTGGGAATCACGAAAACTATGATCTGCTCCGCAGCTACCCGACAAGTGTGTGGCACGGCGGGCTGGTGCAGCCGATCCGTCCCAGCGTCCTGCACCTGATGCGAGGACAGCTCTACGAGATATGTGGAAAGAAAGTCTTTACCATGGGCGGGGCCAGCAGTCATGACATCCGGGACGGCATTCTGGAACCAGACGATCCGAACTACGAGCGAAAGCTCCGGCAGCTCAACGCCGCGGGGGCTCTCTACCGAATCAACCACCGATCCTGGTGGAAAAAGGAACTGCCCAGTGAGTACGAATACCGGACCGCAAGAGAAGCACTGGACAAAGCAGGCTGGGATGTGGACTACATCATCACCCACTGCTCCCCCAGCAGCATTCAGGAAACATTCAGCGGCGGGCTATTCAGGCGGGATGCCCTGACGGACTTCCTCGATGAGGTTCGGGAACACTGCCGATTCCAATACTGGTTCTTCGGGCACTACCACGAAAACATGGTGGTGGAGAAAAAGTTCGTAATGCTCTACAAGCAGATTATCCGATTGAAATGATGAGTGGAGGCGCACTCGCGATTGGCAAATGTGTCTCCACTTTTTATTTAAGTCAGTGAAACGACGTTTTCTCCCAACGATACCTGTACACGCGGGCAGACCGTGGCATTCTTCTATCGCTATGCAAATTCTCCTGCGGTGAGCGGAAGCAATTCTTTTGCCGATGTGAGTGAAACAGCTTACTATTATAATGCCACTCTTTGGGCGATGAGCGAAAAAGTGACCGAGGGAACCAGCGCAACGACATTCTCTCCGAATGATCTTTGCACGCGCGGTCAGATCGTGACATTCCTCTATCGCTATATGGGAAAGTAACAGAGCAGCTCAAGGCCCTGTTGGAAGAAAAGCAGCACCTGCAGACACGGATTGATGCAGCGAAGAAGGAGGCGGCCAACAGAATCAACGAGGACTCACGTATGGCAGAGTTAGCAGCTTACCTGGAGGAACACCTCAGTGGCTTCCAACAGTATGATGACGGGATCGTTCGCAAGATGATTGAACGGGTCACTGTAGTCGATGAGGAAACAATCCGGGTCAAGTTCCGATACAGCGATTTGGAGATTGAACAGACCGTGCGCTAGAATAAAAGTACGAAGGAATGGCTGTGCTGATGCACTGCCATTCCTTCGTACCTATTTGCAGTTGGCTTTGTCAGTTATGTCGGTAAAGAAAACCACGCCCAACGTACAGACTTCCTTTCATCCTGTTCAGATTACGATTTGCTTGGAGCTTCTGACCCAATTTCTAAAAGATTATTCCAGAGTGAGTCAATCTGAGCAGAATTAAATGTTATTTCAGCGCACAGCTTGTAAAGGCGGCGCTTGTAAACGGTCTCCTTGGCCGCGTATTGGCCCTGGATAAAACAGGCGGTACCGAAGCAGAACTTCACGGAAGAGATGTCCTCAGAAGGGACTGTGGTCAGTACACAGTCTTTTCGCAGTTTTCCCATCCTGCCCAATATGAAATCGGCCTGATAATCATTCCGGTTATAGCGGACGATAACCTCCTTTGTATGCGCAGAAAAAATTGTGCGGAGGATGTCATCGTTGAGCAATTCTGCCAAAAACGGTGCCTGGATAAAGATGCGCGGTGCCTTAAAAGCGGCGCAATGGTACAGAATATCCTGAAGTTCTCCGTCCAGCAGCGGGCGGTCGGCGTAATAGGCCGCTTCCAGTAAATCTGCCCAGTCACTCTGCGCTCCACGGAGTTTGAACGCCGCAATCAAGTCGTGGGGCAGTTGTTCCTCCTCCGGGGAAGCGGCGCAAGGACGGTTGGGCGGAGAGAAGAGGTTCCAGGCACCCAAGTGTCGGCAGTTGAGCTGTTCAGCCAGTACATCTGCATAGGCTTGGATTCCAGACTGGAAGTGAAAGGCCAGGGAGCGATCCGACTGATTTAGATATACGAAGCAGAACTCGCGCTGATAGGACAGTGTGTGATAGGAGATATCAAGAATCCGATACAGCTCAGCGCTCTCAGCAGTACTCTGGAATACCACATTGGCCAGACGGCTCTCTCGGTAAATTACCGCTAGCGTATCGAACTGACTGCGCAGGAATTCCAGATTGAGTGGATACTTCTCCAGAAGGTATGCCTGCCCCCGCGGCGGCTCCCGGTAGGTGCCCAAGAGGGGCGTATCCGAGACCTCACCGGTGATCTGGTTTACCGATATGCGGCTGAGCTGGCTGCGCAGGGTCTTGACCTTCTTCTGGCTCTCCAGCACCTTTTTCCCCAAATCAGTCAGGACAATGTCGCCACAGGAAACAGCGGTGAGCTGTTCACTGTCCAGCTGTGATACGATTTGTAGCATAATACTTTCTGGCAGGCCGAACTGATCGGCAAGATCGGGGAGGGATTTGGAACCGATGCGGATGGCGGTGAGGACACATTCTTGAACAAAGGAGAGCACCTGGACACGCCGTTCCCAGACAGTCAAGCCGATTTCCTGGACAGGAATATAGACTGGAACCCGACAGATGAAATCATAGCCGGAAAGCTGTGGAGGAATGTATTTATCAACATTTTTTTGCCATTCAGACAGCATTTGTAAACTCCTTTATATCGATTTCCTGACAAAATTCGGGATGCTCCTGCATATAGCTGATCACATAGGGAAAGCGGTTGCCGGGGATACGGGGATTGCGGAGAAACTTTCCGTCACCGACAATGATCAAGGCCCGTTTCGCGCGGGAGAAGGCAACATTCAGCCGTGCTTCCTCTTTCAAGAATCCGATACGCCGCTGATTGCTGCTTCGGACGGTGGAGTAGATGATGATGTCACGCTGACTGCCCTGGAATGCATCCACGGTGTTGATATCGACTTCAATGTGGCTCAATGGGATTTGCTTGAGGCGGTTCCGGATTAGCTCCAGCTGCGCCCGGTATGGCGTGATGATGCCGATGGAATACTTCTCCCCTTGAGCGGAGATTTCTTGGTTCAGCCTTTGCAAGCAGCTTTGGATCACAGTGACTTCCAGATGGTTGATGTATCCGCGGTGGTGCCCGACGGATTGTTCAAAGCGGACGGAACCGGCATTGGAGGTGGTTAGCCAGGTGATGGCGCGGTTATTGAGCATGGGAAGGTTCGTAGTTCGCTCAGATGCCTTAACGCCATTTTGCACTTTGCTATCGTAAAAAAGAAAGCTGATGAGATCGCCGATCGCCGGATGCATCCGGTACTGGGTGGAAAGCGTCTCTTTACAGCTGTCGGGCAGGATGTCAAACAGTTTCCCGAACCCGGTGTTTTGAAGCTCATCGATCTGCGAAGAATGGAAGCTGGCTTTGAGGGCATTCCGATCAAAGACCGGTGGCAGTTGCTTGTGGTCGCCCACTAAAATTGCCTTTCGTGCCCGAACCAAGGGAACCATGATTTCCGGCAGAGTTGCCTTTGCTGCTTCGTCTACAATCACATAGTCGAAGGTCGAGTCACGGACGCGGGGATCCGAAATGACGCCAATGCAAGTACCTACGATAATGGAAGCGTTTTTGATATAAAACTCTCCCAGCTCATTGCTCTCACTGATGCGTCGGATCCATTGTTCGGAAATCAGGCAGCTCTGTACGTAAGGATTGGTGCGGCTTTTCCCGTAAGTGTTTTCAAAGTCTGTGGCAACCCGTTCCAGACGTATGCGTTCTGTTTCTTCCAGATTTGCAAGTTTCAGCTCTTCCAACACTTGTGCGTATTTACAGAATGGCTCCATGGGGATGTGCTGTTCCAATAAACGTTGGGCCAGCCACGCTTTACAGTTCTCAACGCTTTCCTTCACCCATAGGGTCTGGCAGTGGTCCAATCCGAAACGTTCATTGATCTTGGGGTCAATATTTTCCTCGTGACCAATACGGATGGTCGTATGTTCCAGATAGGCTGCAAGGTCTTCCAGCAGTTTATCCACGGCGGCATGAGATTGGGACACAATCAAAATTTTCTGATCTAGTGCAGGATTCCGTTGGTTTTCCCCCAGAATCTGCCGGATTACTTCCACCAGGACATTGGTTTTACCGGTGCCTGGAGGCCCCTGGATCAAAGCAATATCCTCCGCCTCCAGCGCTTTCCGGACCGCGCGCTTCTGGGTAAAATCCAGCTGTTTATTATAGAAGCAGGGCATAGCCTTGAGCTGGAAATACCCGGGCTGCTCGGCACCCACAAAAATGCTCTTCAGATTTCCGCCGTTAGCGGTTTCAGATCGGCGGAATTCCTCCAGTGCTGCCTCCTGGCGGCGGTACTGCTGGATCTCTTTGCGGTAATCCAAACAGATAGAACCATTGTTCGGCAGCCGGGGCTTCCTGGGTGCGGCCTTGATAGCCATCACAGCGCCGTCCTCCCGGTATTCCCAGAAGGTACCGACCTCTGCCAGAATTGGCTTCTTTTTGAAACGCCCACGCTGCTCAAAAATAAACAGGGTATCCTGGCTGAACGTCTCATCCGGCACGCTGTCCGGATCCAGCCGGAACAGGAACATCCCGTCTTCATAGCGGACACTTGTGTAGTACAACCGGACAGTATTCTTAGACGCGTCTGCAATCATAGCTTGGATGAATTCCCGCCAGATACCGTACTGTGTGTCGTATTCCCGGTCGATATTTTTCTGCGAGTGGATATCCGCTTGAAAATCAGCAACCCGGTTGCTTAGGATCTGGCTGCAATTGTTGGGAAGAGGGGTGTTTGCGATTCTGTGCGAAAACAGAAATTGAAAATGCCCAGGAACCTCCATGGAAAAGCGCTTGTGCTGCTCCCGCTTGAAGGCATCCAGCCGGCGGAAAGAGACCACCTGGAAAAAATCGTCCGACAAAACGCATTCCATTGAGATGCTGATGCCGTCAAAGCAATAGATGGAGGTCTGCCCCTCGGCACGAAGACGGATCAAGCCGCCCGCAAACTGGGCGGGAAGGAAGCTGTCCAGCAACTCTAAATAGGGCATATCCCGCCGTACTAGGTTACGTCTTTTCAGATCGTCGAGCGCATTGGTGGGGACGGCGAAAAAGTACCGCTCGTCGCTGCCGCAATACCGCTGGTAGAGCGGAGCCAGGGCCAGTTCGCAGTCATCAATGTTTTCATATCGGTCCGCCGGGGCAGGGGCACACATCTTCAAAAGGACTTCCTTTAACTTTACATCGATGCCGCCAGCGGATTGGATAGCCGTGGGCATTTCAGTAGCCGTCACTGGGACTTCACCGGTGAAAAGAAAATAAATGACAGCACCCAGCGAATAGATATCGCTGCGCTCTGTTGCATTTTCACTGTGGACGGTTACTTCCGGCGCGGAATAATTCTGGGTAGCAAACTGATATGTGGTTCCGTCCTGGAACATCCCGCGGATTTTTGCGATTCCGAAATCAATCAGCTTCAGCTCAAACGAGTCGGTAATGAGGATGTTGGAGGGATTGATATCCCGGTGAATCACGGAGTTTCGATGGGCGTGTTGGATGGCATTGGTCAGTTGCTTTACCAGGTTGTACCGGGTTGAGGCATTCGGAATCACATCTAGCATCTGGGACAGGGGGCGTCCCTGAACATACTCCATGGAAATGATGCCTTCACTCCGTCCATCCGGAGCGGCCTGGATATCCGAACGGAATATACGGACAATGTTCTCGCAGGCCTTCAGCCGTGTCAGGGCCTGTGTTTCCTTCTGAAAAATAGCTCGGTAGATAGGGGCCTCCAGATTCTGGACTCGCTTCACCACAAAGCGAAACCCTGCTTCATTTTCCACCAACTCTACAATTGTTCCGGAGTCCCTTTGCCTGCTCAGCGTCTGAATCACTTTTTCCTCCATGAATTGTTCCTTTCTTACCTCAATAGATGGCCTGAATGCGTGGTAACAGGATATTAAAAGTATAGCATAGCCAACGGATATCTGCAACTGTACACATAGTCGACAGGATATTTCGCAGAATAAAACTGTAGAACATCAAATTAACATAGGCAGATGTATCTTTTTTGGCAACAAAAGACAAAAAGCATCGAAAACTTCGGTTTTCGATGCTTTTTTTTTGTTGCAAAAACGCTGAAAAAGGTGCGGGTCAAAATGTGGGTCAACTGCCTGACCCACATCGTGACCCACATCGGCATCAGCGGCTTTGCCGCCTACTGCCAGCTCATGCCCCATGGGTACAACGAAATACGCAGAAAGACTTAAAGAGTACCGGAGAGGAAACTTTTGCCTTCTCTCCGGTATTTTGGCGCTTTTACTGCTTACATGACCTGCGCCATGAAGCTACCCATGGTTTGTGCTGCCTCGTCCTGCTTTTGCCTTGTGGCGTGGGTGTAGGTGCGGAGGGTGAAGCCTGCGTCGTAGTGGCCGAGCGTGCAGGGCATCTCCCGCATGGCCTTCGCCAATTCCAGCATGGCTTTCCGCGCCGCGACCACCAGTTCATCACGAGATTTGCTTTTCTGCTCGTAGACGTGCAGCAACTCCTGACGGAAAATTTGATTGGTCAGCGTGGACTTGATCTGCCGTATCCCATCTTTGGACAGGTACGCCTGATTCGGATTCACCGACCACGCCATCATGTGGACGTGAGGATGATTACCTTCGTCATGGAAGGCGGCGTACCAACGAAAATCCTCCGGCGGGATCTTCATCGCCGCGGCGATGTCATTGCGGTGGGTACGCAGTAATGTGCGCCATGCGTCTGTGTGGTTGTAGGGCGGGCTTTGATATACGGCTCCTCGGCGAACACCGTGATCGGCAAAACGAGGATATAAAACGAGGGACCGGTTGACAGCCATGCGGTCATCTCATCTTGGAGGATGGGCAGCCGGGCGTGTATCCCCTCATACTCGCTGATGGTACGGAGATTGAGCTGATGTGCGTTCAACTGTCCATGTAATTCCGAGTATAACAATAAATGCAGTAACCGGCCTACCTCTTAACAGTTTCTTTGCTTGACGGTACTGGGAGCGTCTGGTACAATACCATCAATTTGAAACGAAGGAGGATGCGTGCCCATATGGATACCGACGGCAGTGACTATCACAGTAGCCACCTGATCTGTCATCTGTTTGTGAAAGCATATCTGCGCTGCTGAAAAGCGGGGCGGACATGCTTTTTTGCGCTCATTTGAGCGCTTTGACGATTCGAACAGACGACAGAAAAGGAGCTTTTATCTTGTCAACGACAACTTGTATCATTACTATGGCGGTGTGTTTGCTGTTTTCCGCCTACTTTTCCGCTACAGAGACCGCGTTTTCCTCTGCCAGCACTACGCGGCTCAAAACCCTTGCTGAAAAGGGCAGTGCCAATGCTGCGCTTGCGTGCAGGCTTTTGGAGCAGTATGACCGGCTGCTCTCTACCATCTTGATCGGCAACAACATCGTCAATATTGCGACGGCTTCCATCGGCACGGTGCTCTTTGTGCACCATTACGGCGACGCGGGCGCGACGATCTCCACCGTGGTCGTCACGGTGGTGGTGCTGATCTTCGGCGAAATTTCGCCCAAAAGCATCGCCAAGGACTGCGCGGAGCGCTTTGCCATGTTCTCCGCACCCATCCTGCGCGTGCTCATCTGGGTGCTGCTGCCGCTCAATTTGCTCTTCTCCCTCTGGAAAAGGCTGCTGGCGAAGGCGTTCCGCCTGAACGGCGAGAGCAAAATGTCGCAGGAGGAGCTGCTGATGCTCGTCGATGAGGTCCAGCAGGGCGGCAGCATCGACAAAAGCGAGGGCGAGCTGCTGCGCAACGCCATCGAATTTTCCGAGCAGCAGGCAAAGGACATTCTCATCCACCGCGTAAACCTCGCGGCGCTGCCGGTCACGGCGAGCTGGGAGGAGACCGCCGCGCTGTTCACCAATACCAAATATTCCCGCCTGCTCGTCTATCAGGATTCCATCGACCATATCCTCGGCACCATCCATCGCAAGGATTTTTACGTTGGCTGCGGCGTGACTGATAAGCCAATCGCCGAGTTGCTTTCACCCACCATCTTTGCACCGGAGAATGAGCCGATCAGTCTGCTGCTTAAAAAGATGCAGCAGGGCAAGACGCACGTTGCCGTCGTGGTGGACGAATATGGCGGCACCTGCGGCATTGTCACGATGGAGGATATCCTCGAAGAGCTGGTGGGCGAGATATGGGACGAGCACGAGCAGGAGGAGATTCCCATCCGCGAGACGGCGGAGCACGCTTACCTTGTGGACGCAGGAATGGACTTTGACGATTTTGCCGATTTCTTCCACCTCAAGACCGACTCGGAGATGGTGTCGGTCAGCGGATGGGTGATGGAGCGCTGCGGCGGCGTGCCGGAGAGCGGCGACCGCTTTACTTACGATGATCTTGATGTGCTTGTTGTCAAAGTAGATCATCACCGCATCGAGGAGCTGCGCGTCACACAGCGGCCGCACGCCGGTGAAAAGGTGGAGACTGCGCTGATTGGAGAGATGGCCCATGAATAAACAACTCAAGCAGCAGATGCTTCTGATTTTTTTCGGCGTGGCGCTTTTTGCCGCGCTGACTAACCTGAATGAAGTGGCGAGCTTTTTCCGCGTTTTGGCAGGTATTCTGTCGCCGGTGGTCTCGGGCCTTCTGCTCGCGTTCGTGCTGAGCGTTCCGATGCTTGGTATTGCGCGGCGGCTCACGGCCCATTTCCCGAAGATGAAGGAAAAAACGGTCGATGCACTGAGCCTGACACTGACGATGCTCTGTGTCGCAGTGCTGGTATTCCTGCTGTGCGTGCTGGCGATCCCACAGCTGGCCGCGTCGGTCCGGAGCATCGCCGTACTCGTAAGGGAGAACTGGCCCGACTGGGTGGCGCTGCTGAGCAGCTACGGCGTCGACACCACGGAGCTGACAAAGCTTGCGGCCTCGTTTGACTGGAAGACGGCCGTGGAAAAGCTCTTCACCGGTGCGGGGGCCGTGATCGGATCGGTCGTCGATCTGGCAAGCTCAACGGTGTCTGTCACGGTAAACGCCGTGTTCGCGATCGTGATCATGTTCTATGTACTGTTGGGGCGGCGGGAGCTCAGTAAGCAGAGCCGCGGCTTTCTGTACGCCTACTGTAAGGAGATGACGGCAAACCGCATTTGCCGCATCGCAAAGCTGACGCACGATACTTATGCAAAGTTTTTCTCCGGTCAGTGCATCGAGGTGCTGATCCTCGGCACGTTGATCTTTCTCGCGTTTTCCGTCTTCCGCATCCCCTACGCAGCGCTGACGGCTGTGCTGACAGCGGCATTCGCGTTCATCCCATATATCGGCGCGTTTGCATCCTGCCTGATCGGCGTACTGCTCACGCTGCTGGCCGCGCCGGAGAAGGCAATACTGTGCTTCCTTGTTTATCAGGTGGTGCAGTTCATCGAAAACCAGTTCATCTACCCGCATGTGGTCGGCGGCAGCGTGGGGCTTTCTCCGCTGTGGACACTGCTGGCCGCACTGCTCGGCGGAAAGTTGTTCGGTATCATCGGTATCGTGTTTTTTATCCCGCTGGCCGCGGTGATCTCGCAGCTTTTGCAGGGGGATATCGAGCATCGGCTTGCCGCACGGGAGAAGATGAAATCCGAGAAGTGAAGGAAAGATAGATGGAAACCAACCGGTTTCCATCTATCTTTCCTATCCGCATACCAACGCGTTCAGGTCGTCGAACTCCTGCCGGTCGAACTGCTTTTGAAGTGCTTTCATGTGCACCATCTCCTTTTGGCAGCCAACACACATACCATAACCCAGCGCAGAATGGTTGTAATGCCTCTCGTCGCGTAGTATGATCAATAGGTAATCAAGCAAGGGATGAGAGGTAACATGACAGAGAAAGAAAAATGCTGCGCGGTCTGCTCTACGATGCAAGCAGCGAAGAGCTTACGCAGGAACGGCTCGCGGCGAAGGAGCTGTGCTTTGCCTACAACCGGACGCCGCCTTCCGATGAGACACGGCAGCGCGAGCTGATGCGCCGTCTGCTCAGCGCGGCCAGCGGGCGTTTTACGATCCTTGCACCGTTCTGGTGCGATTACGGCTGCAACACTTTCATGAGCCGCGACGATTTTGCTGGTGAACCTCGGCAGCTTGCTGATTCTCCGTTTTCGGAGCCACTGAAAAAATGACACCGCACGGCAGAAATGGATCTGCTGTGCGGTGCGTTTTTACTTTAATTTGGTTCGTCAGGCCTGGGAGACGAGCGTGCCCTTCCGGCTCGCGTGGATGACCATGCCGATCACAAAGCCGACGAGCGCGGGCAGCAGCCAGCCGAGATTCTTGTCGAACAGCGGCAGGTACTTTTCCGCAAACGCGATAGGCACATCGAGGCGGAGCGAAGTCTGCACCGACGCGGGCAGCGTCTTCATGCAGTCGAAAATAGCGGCTGCCCATGTACCGATCATCGTTGCGACATACACGGCACGGTCATGAGCGAAGAACTTGCCGATAAAGGCCAGCAGGATAAGCGCAATGGCCGGGGGATAGATGAGCATGAGCATCGGGACGGAATACTCGATGATGGCGCTCAGTCCAATGTTGGAAACAGCAAACGAAAACACCGTGAAGAGGATCGCCCAGGTGCGGTAGGAAATTTTGCCGTTCGTCATCTTGACAAACGTCTCCGAGCAGGCCGTGACAAGGCCGATGGAGGTCTTGAGGCAGGCAAAGGTGATGGTGAAGGCGAGGATAAACTGGCCCACGCCGCCGAGGTAATGACCCGCGATCTGCGTGAGGGCGATGCCGCCATTTTCGGACAGCTCGAAAATGCCTCTCGACTGCGCGCCGACCAGAATGGACAGCACGTAGATCAGCGCCATCAGCGCACCGGCAAGAAGGCCGGAGGAGAGCACGTCCTCGGCGATGATGTCGTCGTTGTTGACACCCATGCGGCGAATGACGTCGATGACCACGATGCCGAAGGCGAGACCGGCGATGGCGTCCATCGTGCCGTAGCCTTCAATGAGCGCGGGAAAGAAGGAACCGTTCTGATAGGCCTCCGTCGGCTCGACCGAGGAGATCGCCGCGCCGGGGGAGAGCAGCGCCGCGATGATCAGCACTGCGAAGAAGAACAGGAAGAGCGGATTGATGATCTTGCCGATCCAGAGTGTGATCTTACCGGGGCGCAGCGAGAAGAACAGCACGAAGGCGAAGAACGCCGCCGAAAAGACGAGCAGATACAGCCACTCCGGCGAATCCGCGCCCAGCAGGGGAGTGATGCCGGTGGTAAAGGAAACTGTTGCGCATCTCGGGATGGCGAAGAGCGGGCCGATGGTCAGGTACAGAAGGCAGGTAAAGAAAATGCCGTAGCCCTTGCCGACCTTGCTCGAGAGCGTCTGCAGGCCGTCGGAATGCGTGATGCCGATGGCGGCGACGCCGAAGATGGGGATGCCGACCGCCGTGATGATAAAGCCGATCATGGCGACGACCGCGTTGCGGCCGGCCATCTGGCCGAGATGTACGGGGAAGATCAGGTTGCCCGCGCCGAAGAACATTCCAAACAGCGTTCCGGCGACGAGAATCTTCTGCCGGAAGGTCAATTTTTTAGTAGTCATGGGATAATCAACTCCTTTGTGTTGAAAATATTACACCCTGCACTTGAAAAAGAGAAACGCTCGGTTATAATAGGTATATTACAAATCAAAATACCCTTTATGGGAGTGGGGATATGGACAGCAAAAAATTTGAAATTCTGATGACCGCCGTCAACCTCGGCAGCTTTTCCAAAGCGTCTGAGGTCGTGGGCTACACACAGTCGGGGCTGACGCACCTCATCAACGGTCTGGAGCGCGAGATCGGCATGAAGCTCATCCGGCGCGACCACAGCGGTATTTCGCTGACAGAGGACGGGGAGGCGCTGCTGCCCGCGATCCGCGAATACCTCAGCGCGACGGCGAAGCTCGAAAACCAGATCGAGACCATCACGCAAAAGCGGACGGCGACGATCCGAATCGCCGCTTATGCGAGCCTTGCCATGCACTGGATGCCGGAAATTCTGTACCGCTTCCGCCGCGTGTGTCCGGAGACCGACGTGGATCTTCGCATGGTGGACCACGAGCTCGAACCCTTTGAGCTGCTGGAGGAGGGGCGTACGGACGTCATCTTTGCCGCGCGGCAGAGCCACATCAACTGCGACTGGACACCGCTCTACTACGACGCGATGTACGCCATCCTGCCGGAGGACTATCCCACCGGCAGCGAAGAGACCTTCCCCATCGAGGAATTCGACGGAAAAGAATTCCTGATGCCCTACGGGCGCTTCGACATCGACGTGAACGCTGCGCTGAGTCCCAAAAAGGTGAAGCCGAATATCCGCCCCTGCCATGTGGACGATGAAACGGTCATCCGCATGGTCAGCAAGGGCCTTGGCATCACAATGATGACGGAGATCATGATGCGCGGGCGGACGCACGGCGTAAAGACGCTGCCGGTCAGCCCGAAAACGGGACGGGAGCTCGGCATCGGTATGCACCTGAGCAAGAACACGCCAGAGGAAATTCTGCGTCTGCGCGAGTGCGTGCTTGATTTCACGCGCGAGCTGATGTGAAAATTTCCCATCCGCGATTTAGAAACGGCTGCCCCATCAAAAAAGTAAAGCAGGGCGCTTGCCTTTTAGGCAAGCGA
>JBBNGO010000034.1:0-26386 GCA_040095065.1 Hominicoprocola fusiformis | reverse complement strand
AGCGCGCGGCCTCCACTGCGCGCTTCCAGCGCGCGGCGATAGTCCAAAAGGCGCGTGCTCGGCGAGCGCATCAGAATGACGATGTCCTCCTCGCGCACGGGCCGCAGCTCTTTTGTTTTGTCATCCTGTATAGGAAATTCACTTGTCAGCATATCGCTGATATAGTCTGCGACAAACGCTGCCTCAGCCTCGCTTGCGCGCACGCGCTGCTCGCCCGTCTGCGTCGGCAGGTCGAGCAGGTGGAACTCCGCGCCGCACGCGCTCGATTCGGCATAATTCGCGCCGAGGCGCAGCATTTCATCCGCGCCGTAGTCGAGCTCACCCATTTCCTCGGAAAGAATATTGCAGAAGATAAAATTCGTCGCGTCCAGCACTTCTTTGCGCGAACGGAAGTTGCGCGAGAGCAGCAGCTTCGCGCTGTCGTGCTCCTCTGCGTCCTCAAGCGGCGGCCAGGTGTTATAATGCTGCAAAAAAATACGCGGGTCGGCTAGGCGGAAGCGATAGATGCTCTGCTTGACATCGCCAACAGTGAAAAGGTTTTTTCCTTTACAAGAAATTGCGTCAAAAATGCGGTTCTGCACCTCGTTGGTGTCCTGATACTCGTCCACCATGATCTCGCGGTAGCGCGCGCTGACGATGTGCGCAAGCTCTGTCGGCGCGCCGTCCTCTCCGATGAGAAGGCGGATGGCCTCGTGCTCCTGATCGGAGAAGTCGGCAGAATTCCGCCGGCGCTTTTCCTCGTTGTACCGGCGGGAAAAGTCCGCCGTCAGGTCGATGAGCGCGAGCATTGCGGGCGCCATGGTGCGCAGGTCCTCCACCGCCTCGTCGGACGAGGCGGAAAAAATCTCGGCAAAGCCCTTGACGGTCTCCTTGCAGTTGTCCCACAGGCTTTTCATGCGCGCTTTCATCTCGCCGCCGTCGCTGTCCTTCACCGCGGCGAGGCGCGGAAACGCGATGGTCACGCCGCGCGCGGCCTCCCAGCCCTCTGCGGTCTTCCCCTCCAGCGCTTCAAGCTGGTAGGACGCGTCGAGGAACGCGGGCGCATACTTCTGGTTCAGCGCGTCATTCGCGCACATCTCCTGCGCCGCGCGCTGCAAAAGGTTTTTGCAGTGGCGCGCCTTGCGCCGCACCTCGTTGAGCAGGATTTTACCGTATGGCGTATCCTCGATCTTATCCGGCACGGCGCGCCAAAACGCGCGCTGCGCCTCGAGCCATTTGTCCTCATACGGCTGCGCCTGCAGCTTTGCGTGCAGCTCGAGCACTAAGTCCTCAAGCGCGCTGTCGTCGCGCCCCGCGCCGAGCGTGTCGGCCAGCAGCGTGCCGCCGGGCGTCAGACAGTCATAAAAATCGTCCAGCGTGCGCGCGAGCACGTGCTCACGCAGCACTTGCGCCTCGTTCTCGTCCAGCACGCGGAAATCGGGCCGCAGCGCGTGGCCGCGCGCGTCCTCGCCGAGCAGATGGCAGTTTTCGCGCAAAAGCGCGGTGCAGAAGGCGTCCACCGTCTTGATGTCCGCACGGTAGACGCGCAGCATTTGCTGCCGCAGATGGTAGTTGCCGGGGTCGCGCTCCATGCGCTCGGTGAGCGCCTTGGCGATTTTGCCGCGCAGCTCGCTCGCCGCGGCGCGCGTGTAGGTAATGATGAGGAAATCGTCGAGATTCGCGCCCTCGCGCTCTACGTAGGAAAAGAGCCTCTCGACGAGCACCTTTGTCTTGCCCGAGCCCGCCGCCGCGGAGACAAGCAGACTGCGCTCGCGGCTGTCCACCGCCGCTTGCTGTTCGTTTGTCAGCTTTTCAGCCATTTTCGCGCGCCCCCTCTCCGTTCACCTCGTCGATGTACTGCCAGAATTCGTCGTTTTTCGTCGCCTTGATGTATTCCATACGGTCGCTGCCGCAGCCGTTTTCAAAGTGACACGCGCTCGCAAACTCGCAGTAGGTGCAGGCCGACTGCTGCGGCGTGCGCGCGTAGGGGTCGGCGTCGATGTTGCCCGCGAAGACCTCCTGCGTGATTTCATGTAAAATATGGTCGACGTATTTCGAGAGCTTTCCGAGCTGCTCGGCAGAAGCAAGGCTTCCCGTCACCGCGCCGTCCCTTTTCACCGCGATGGGCAGGTAGCACGGCGATTCGAGCGCGCTGTGCTCCATCGCCTGCAGGACCGCCGGGTCCTCGAGCACCATGCCGCTGCGGCGCAGCTCCTTTTTGAGTGCTTTTTCGATCTTTTCGGGCTCCGTGTCGCGCGCGCAGCGCAGCATCGGCTCGCGCGCGGGCGTGTAGAGAACGCCCGCGGGAACGATCTCGTGTCCGCCGAAAAGCATCTGTCCCTCTTCTTTAAGCGTAAAGAGGTAGAGCAGCATTTGGAGCCCCAGCCCGTAGCGCAGCTCGGCGAGGTCGAAGCTCTTCTTGCCCGTCTTGTAGTCCACGACGCGCAAATATAGCTTGCCGTCGTGCAGCCAGCCGTCCACACGGTCGACCTTGCCGACAACGCGCGCCGTGCCGTTTTCCTCACGGATCGTGATGGCGGGCAGCTGCCCGTCTGCACCAAATTCCAGCTCAAATGCCAGCGGCTCAAAGTCGGAGCTTTGCAGCTCCTCGCTCACCTCGTCCATGATGCGCTCGACCGTCGCACACAGGCGGTTGAACAGATAACGGAAGCGCGCGCTTTTTTCGCACAAGTCCGGCAACACGCGGTCGATGTATTCCTCGATCGACGCGCGCACGAGCGCGTGCAGCTTGTCCTTCGATAGCGTATGCAGTCCGCCGCACTCCTTCGCCTGCCGCAGCGTATGCTCCATCACATCATGCACGAACGTGCCGATCTGCGGCGCATCAAAGCCCGCGCCCGTGCGCTCCCTGGCTTTCAGGCCGTAGCGCATGAAATAGGCAAAGTGACACGAGCGCGCCATGTCCATGCGCGAGGCGGACAGCGTCACCGCGCCGCCGTAGAGCGCGCGCACCGCGTCACGCGACAGATGCCCGCGCGTATAGCGCGAAGCGTCCTTCATCGCGGCAAGCGCACGCTCCGCGTCGCCCTGTCCTTCAAAATACTGCCACAGCGCGCCGCCGATATGCTCGCCCGCATACTCGAGCGCCGTCGACTTTGCTGACAGGTGATATTCCTTGTCAGCGCTCTCTGTTTCGACGCTGATCGACGGCAGCAGACGCGCGATGCGCCCGATGACGAACGATGGCCGCTTCTCCGCGCCCTTTCCGTCCGAAACGGGATAGGACACCGTCAGCTTTTCCGTCGGCTGGGCCAGCGCGGCGTAAAGATTCTGAATTTCCAGATGAAACTGCTCCATCCCGTGCGGCGCAAGGAAGATTTGCTGCCTCTCGAGCGCCTCGCGGTCCTCGTCGCGCAGCACGCCGCCGCGGTTCTCCGCCGCAGGCAGCACGCCGTCGTTCGCGCCGAGCAGGAAAAGCGCTCGCACCGTGTGGCGGTCGTTTCGCGTCATTTCGCACAGGTTCACCGCGTCGAGCGTCACGGGGATCGTGCCCACGCTGTACTGCGTCAGCACAAGGCGCATCAGACTCGCAAACTCCTCGGCGTCGAGGGTCGTGTCTCCCAAAATTTCCACAAACTGGTCGAGCACACCGCAAAGAATGCTCCACAGCTGCGCCGTTTCCTCGGCGCGCTGGGCATCGCCCGCGGCAAAAAGCTGCTCAGTCTGCGCCTGCAAGGTCTCCGGCAGGTTCACCTCTTCCAAATAGTCGTACAGCGCGCGCACCTTCTGCTCGGCCTCGCCGCTGCCGCCCACGCCTTTTTTTAGGCGCGCAAACGGCCCTTGCACGCGCTCGCGCAGTGCGTTGACCGTCTTGAGCCGCGCCCTTACCTCGTCCGTCCATTCTTCGCCGTAGCCGTCGGGATGCGCCGACCAGGGCGTCTCACGCGTCCACATCGCGCCGCGGATCTCCCACTTGAGCGCGTAATTTTCCAGAATGTCGCACTCCGCCATGCTGAGGCCGGCGAGGCCGGTCTTGAGGCAGCGGAACACATCCTCGTACTCAAAGCCGCCGCTCGCGGCGTCCAGCGCGCCGAGCAGCAGCGTCAGCACGGGGCTTTTCAAAATGTCGCTGCGGTGGGCATAATAGAGCGGGATGCCGTAGCGGACAAATACGCTCTCGATCGCACCTGCGTAGGAGTCGAGATCACGCGCCGTGACGGTGATCTCGCGGTAACGATAGCCCTGCTCACGCACTAATTTCAAAATCTGCGACGCGACCCATTCGCACTCGCTGTACGCGCTGCTCGCCTCATAGAGCGCGACGGCGTCAGTCGGCTGGGTAAATTCGTCCACTGTGCCGAAAAAACAGCGCTCGATATGGTCGAGCGCGCCGCGCACCTCGCCCTGCGGAAGAATTTTCTCCTCGCATGCGACGCCGGCATCGCGCGCGAGCGCGTACAGCCGCTCGCGCACGCGCAGGCTCTCGGAAAAGAGCTCGCGGTCCTGCGTGTCGCCAAGGAGCGTGACGGTCACGCTCTTCGCGCGCCGCAGCAGGATACGCAGAATGCGCAGCTCACGCCCCGTAAAATACGAAAAACCGTCGAGGAAAATGTCTTTATTGTCAATATATCCAGACGCTTCGAGGTTTTCCTCCAGCTTTTCAAGCACATCGCGCGCGTCGTGCCCCGGTGCGTGGAGCTTGCTGAGGTAAATGCCGTAGATGAGAGAAAGGTCGCGCAGCTTGTCGCCGCTCTCGCCCTCGATCTGCGCTACGCTCTCGGATAGCTGCTCGGGCGATACGGCGTAGGCCTGCAATTCCTCCATCACGGCGAGCAGGCTCTCCAAAAATGCCGCGCGCTGCGACGGGCGCTTGTAGACCTTGAGCACCGGCGCAAGCTCCGTGAGCGTACGCTGGAGCGTCAGGAGCTTTCCGCCCGAATCGAGCGTCACGTCCGCGCTGCCGCCGCAGATGCTCAGCACGCGCGAGGCGAGCAGCTTGAACGTCAAGGCCTCGGCATGGCGCGACGCGGTGTCGCCGCAAACACGGCACAGGTCCATCTCCGCCACATGCGAGGCGTGCTCCGGCACGAGCAGGATTTGCTGCGACGAGTCCCCCAGCGCGGCGATCCTTTGCAGCACGCGCTCGGATTTGCCCGTGCGCGCGCGTCCCATCAGTATGTGCAGCAAGCGTCCTTCCCCCTTTTTCTCTCTTAAAGTTATCAATATTTTATTCTAATTTTATCATAGTTTTCTTTTTCGGGCAACGCAGAAAACGCCGTACGCATATTTTCGCCCATCACGGGAAGACTACCGAAGACCAAACCATCTTTTTAAGGAGGGAACCTCATGGTCATCGACAAGATCGCGCTGACGCTTGCTATCATCGGCGCGCTCAACTGGGGCAGCGTGGGCCTTTTCGGCTTTGACTGCGTCGCCTTTCTCTTCGGCGGACAGATCGGCATGCTCAGCCGCGTGATCTACACGCTCGTCGGCCTTGCCGGCATCTGGTGCATCACGATGCTGTTCCGCGAAAAAGAGCCGATGGAAAGCGGCGGCCAGGCGTAAAAAATAAAAGGAGAGGGAGTTCCCTCTCCTTTTATTTTTGCGTTAAAAATTTTCTTTACCGCTCCCCAGTCGCTTCTGCACCTTCCAGCTCGCGCATTGAGCGGCGGAACTGGCGGTAGAACCTGAAGCTCGTCAGCGCCACCGCGCCGAAGTCTGCCACGGGCTCGGCCAGGAACACCGCGAACGCCTTGTCCGCGAAAAAGTGCGGCAGAATATAGATGAGCGGGATGAGCAGGATGATCTTGCGCCACACGGCGAGGAAGAGCGATGTCTTCGCGTTGCCGAGCGCCACAAACGTCTGCTGGCAGGCGATCTGGATGCCGAAAATACCGCTGCACCCCATGTAGATGTGCACAGCCCACGCCGCGTATTCGACCAGCGCGGGGTCATTATTGAAAATCAGGATGAACGCGCGCGGGAAGAGCTCGACCAGAAGCCAGATGGCCATTGAATAAGTAAAGCACGCGCGCAGCAGGCAGAAGTAGGCGTCGCGCACGCGCTGGACGTTCTTTGCGCCGAAGTTGTAGCTCACGATGGGCTGTGCGCCCTGTGTCAAGCCCTGAAGCGGCATGTTCGAAAACTGCATGATGCTCGTCAGCACTGTCATCGTGCCGACGGCCATGTCGCCGCCGTAGCGCAGGAGAGATGAGTTGAAGCAGATGGCGATGAGGCTCTCCGTCGACTGCATCACAAACGGGGAAAGTCCCAGCGCGATACACGGCAACACGATCTTCGCGTCCACGCGCAGGTTCTCGCGCTTTAAGTGCCAGCGCGTCTTCTTTCCCGTGAGGAACGTCATCACCCACACGGCCGACACTGCCTGCGAGATCACCGTCGCCAGCGCCGCGCCGCGCACGCCGAGACCGAGCACGAAGATGAACAGCGGGTCGAGAGCCGTATTTAAGAGCGCGCCGATGAGCACCGTCTTCATGCTCACGGTGGCGAAGCCCTGGGCCGTAATGTAGGCGTTCATACCAAGTGTCAGCTGCACGAAGATCGTGCCGAGGGCATAGATTCGCATATAGTCAAGCGCGTAACCGACGGTGTTCTCGCTCGCGCCGAACATCAGTAAAAGCGGCTCGGCAAAGGACTCGAACAGCACCGTCAGCACCAGCGCCGTGATCACAAGCATCGTCAGACAGTTTCCCATAATGCGCTCGGATTTTTCGCTCTCGCCTGCGCCCTCGGCGATCGAGGCGCGCGGCGCGCCGCCGATGGCCATGAGCGACGCGAACGCCGAGATGACCATGATGATCGGCAGGCATACGCCAACGCCTGTGAGCGCGAGTTTTCCGACGGTCTCGGCGGGCTGCATGTGGCCGATGAACACGCGGTCGACCAGATTGTAGAGCATGTTGACGATCTGCGAGGTGATCGTTGGCACGGAGAGCGAAAAGAGCAGCTTTTTGACGTCCCCGTGTCCCAGATCTGCGCGCTTATCCAAAATCATCACCTGAATCTTTCGTATTTTTCCGCATAAGTTGTTAGAATATCATGCTGCGGGGCGTTCGTCAAGCAAGCGGGCCGCGAAGCGCTCTATCATGGCATTTCCATAAAGCGCTTTTGGACATTTTTTCACTTTCTCCATTGCTTTTTCCGCGTGAGCTATTGTATAATTTGTTTTACAATCGCACCAGCGGAGCGCCCCGCGTTCCGCTTATCAAACAAATAACGGAGGAATCACCATGAACGAAAAGTTTTCCAAGCTTGGCTTTTATCCTTCCGACATTCTGCTGCCCAAGAAGGATGTCGATATGAGCAAGTGGGCGGTCGTCGCATGCGACCAGTTCACCTCTGAGCCCGAGTACTGGGAGCGCGTGGAGAAGACCGTCGGCGACGCGCCTTCCACCCTGCGCCTCATCCTGCCCGAGGCCAACCTGAAGGCCCCCAACGTCGACGAGTTCATCGCCGACATCAACGCCTCGATGAGCAAGTACCTCGAAGAGGGCATCTTCGAGACGCTCAAGGACTCCCTCATCTACATCGAGCGCGGCCAGAGCGACGGTAAGATCCGTCACGGCCTCATTGGTATGGTCGACCTCGACCAGTACGACTTCACCCCCGGCTCCGGCGCGCTGATCCGCGCGACTGAGGGCACCGTGCTCGACCGTATCCCCCCGCGCGCCCGCGTGCGCCGCAACGCCCCCATCGAGCTGCCCCACGTCATGCTGCTCATCGACGATCCCGAGAAGACCGTCATCGAGCCCCTGACCGCCGCGGCCGACAAGATGGAGAGCGTCTATGACTTCGACCTGATGGAAAACGGCGGCCACATCAAGGGCTACAAGCTCTCCGCTGCGCAGATCGACGCGGTCGCCGACGCGCTGACCGGTCTCACCTCCGACGAGGCGATGAAGAGCAAGTACGGCGTCTCCGGCGTCGCTCCCCTGCTGTTCGCCGTCGGCGACGGCAACCACTCCCTCGCCACCGCCAAGGCCTGCTATGAAGAGCAGAAGAAGGGCAAGACCCCCGAGGAATACCTCGCGCTTCCCTCCCGCTACGCGCTTGTTGAGGTCGTGAACAACCACGACGACGCGCTTCAGTTCGAGCCCATCCACCGCGTGCTCTTCGGCGTCGACCATGAGAAATTCATGGAGGAGTTCAAGAAATTCTATCCCAACGCCCACGAGGGCAAGGGCGAGGGCCACGTCATCGAGGTCTGCTGGAACGGCCACGACGATTTCGTCACCGTCCCCGACCCGAAGGTCCAGCTGGCCGTCGGCACGCTGCAGGCTTTCATCGACGAGTACCTCAAGCAGTTCGGCGGCGAGGTCGACTACATCCACGGCGATGAGGTCACCCGCGAGCTCGGCTCCAAGGAGGGCAACATGGGCTTTCTGCTTCCCGCGATGGGCAAGGAGCAGCTCTTCAAGACCGTCATGGCCGACGGCGTTCTGCCGCGCAAGACCTTCTCCATGGGTCACGCGCAGGACAAGCGCTACTACGTCGAGGCACGCAAGATCCGCTAAAATATCAAAGCTACTGCAAAAAAGCGCCTTGCGGCGCTTTTTTGCTCAGGAGGACGCAACATGAATCTCAAATCCGCAAACCGCTGGCAAAACATTTTGCTCTTCGGCGGCTTCGTCATCGGCATGGTTGGCATTGCCGTGCTCGATAACCTCTACATCGCGATCCTGGGCCTTACGATGATGGCGATGTCCATCGTCGTGTGGTGGATGTACCACCGCTGCCCCTACTGTCACGAGCAGCTGGGCCGCGGCAATCCCAAGCGCTGCCCGAAATGCGGTGCATGGGTCGCCGACGAGCCGGAGCCCGAGGAGAAGAAAAAGATCCAGCACAAGAAAAAGAAGCACTGAGCGCACAAGGAGGCCGCGATGAACGACAAAAAGCCCCTGATGGACTATCGCAGGGTCCAAAAGCTCCAAACACCGCTGCTTCTTACCGGCGCGCTGCTCAGCGGCGTCGGCACAAGCGTCAGCGTACCGCTTGTTATTTTCGGTATCGCGATCATGCTCTTTGCCATCGTGATTGGGGTTCTTTACTACCGCTGTCCGCACTGCGGCAGACCGCTCGGACGCATAGGTGAAGGCGGTGCCTACTGCCCCCACTGCGGCAAGGCGCTGAATGCGCCGGTTGAGGAGCCCGTGCGCAGCATAACTGTCCCCGCCTATGCTAAGCTCAACCTGACGCTTGACATTCTTGGCAAGCGCGATGACGGCTACCACGAGATGCAGATGGTCATGCAGACCGTTTCGCTCCACGACGATGTGACCGTCACGCTCACAGACGGCAAAGGCATCACCTGCCGCGTCGACGGCGCGGCGCTTCCCTGCGATGAGCGCAACCTCGCTGTCAAGGCGGCGAGAGCCTTCTGCGAGGCGATGGACTACGGCGGCGGCAGCGACATCGCGCTTATCAAGCGCATTCCGTCCGAGGCCGGCATGGCCGGCGGCAGCGCAGATGCCGCGGCGGTGCTGCGCGCGCTGCGCGAGCTCGTCTCCCCCACCCTCACGGACGAGCGGCTCGAGCAGATCAGCGCAAGCGTCGGCAGTGATGTCCCCTTCTGCATCCGCGGCGGCACGCAGCTGGCCGAGGGCCGCGGCGAAAAGCTGACCGTCCTCAAGCCCGCACCGCGCTTCTTCGTCGCCGTCTGCAAGCCGGACTTCCCGATCTCCACACCCGCGCTCTTCGCGCGCGTAGACGGCGTGACGATCACCGACCGTCCTGATACGGACGCGATGCTCGCCGCCATCGAGCACGGCGACGCGGACACGCTGTGTGCAAACGTGCGCAACGTCTTTGAGCAGGCGCTCGACGGCGAGCAGCGTGAGCGCATTGAGACCATCAAGCGCGATCTTCTCGCCTACGGCGCGAAGACGTCGGCGATGACCGGCTCAGGCAGCGTGGTGTTCGGCCTCTTCTCTGACAAAGCGGCTTGCCGCAGAGCGTGCGAGGCACTGCAAGGCGAGTGCGTCAAAACTTTCTGCGCCAAATTTGTTTGAAAACTCAGAAAACCGTCCATACTCGAAGCAAATTCTTTGAGATGGGCGGTTTTTCGATGAAATGGACGAAGTGGGAGCTTTCCCTTGCCGTTGGCCTCGCGGTCATGCTGCTTTTCTGCGCCGCGCGCGGCACTAATACCCTCCAGTGGTGGAGCGCAGCGTTCTCCCCGCTGTGCGACGGCATCCTGACGCAGAGCGCCGCAAGCGGTGATGTCGTAGTGAAGTCGAAGCTTGCAGAGCTACTGGCTCTGCTGATAGGTGGAAAATGACATGCTCTGCCTGCCATTTGAGCGAGAAAAAGGGAGTCGGCACTTTTTACGCCGGCTCCCCTTTCTATTATCCCTCGCACAGGATGTCGATCAGCTCATCCTTCTGCAAGCCCGCGAAGTAGCGCGAAACGTCCACATCGCCGAGCGCCTTTTCATAGCCCGCGCGGTTCGGCGTGCAGCCAACAAAGTGCGCCGCCAGCTCGTCCGGTTCCGAGGCACTGAAGAAGTCGCCCTTGAACGTCAAGGCCGCGATCTTTCCGTGCTCCACGGTGATGTAGGCCTCGATCAGGCCGCAGCCGTCCACGCGGCGGCGGCGCAGCATCGTGCACGCCGGAGAGAAACCGTAGTTCCAATCCCATGTGGCGTAACGCTCCGCGCGCAGCTTTTCCACCGCCGCAAGGTCGTCCTGCGTCAGCGGGTAGGCCTCGCCCGGATTCTCTTTCAGAATGTTTTCCAGCAGGATGCGGCGGAATTCCGGCAGCGTGACCTTTTCCGGCAGATGCTCGGCAACGTTCGTCACGCGGCTGCGCACTGAGCGGATGCCCTTGGTCTGGATCTTTGTCGGGTCGACGCGCAGCGCCTCGCTGACGAAAGAGAGGTCCGAATCGAACATGATCGTGCCGTGGTGCATCACGCGTCCCTGGCGGATGTACTGCGAGTTGCCGGAAAACTTCTTCCCGTCGATCGTAATGTCGTTGCGGCCGTTGACCTCCGCCTTCACGCCGAGCGTCGCCAGCGTGCGCACGACCGGTTCGCAGAAGAGCTTGAGGTCCAGCGCATTGCTCTCGCCGACATCTGTAATGAACGTGAAGTTCAGGTTGCCCATGTCGTGATAGACCGCGCCGCCGCCGGAAAGTCTGCGCACCACGCGAATGCCGCGCTCGCGCACGGCCTCTTCATTGATCTCAGCGATCGTGTTCTGATACTTTCCGACAATGATCGCGTTGTCATTCTGCCAGAGCATGAAATACATGCGGTCGCGCGGGAGGCAGTCAAACACGTGCTGCTCCATCGCCAGATTGTAGCTCGGATCGGTCGTCATCAGGTCCAGATATGATAGCTTCATTCTCATCGTCTCCTTCTATCAGGGTCGTTGATTTTCAAGCCTTTTTCAGGGCTGTTATCCTTGTCTTTTCAGCTGCGCGCTCAGCCGCCGCGCCATCAAGCGGTGTCCCTCCGGCGTCGGGTGCAGACCGTCAAGCAGCAGCTCCGAGCGGATCGATCCGTCCGGCGACAGAAAATCCGCGCAGAAGTCGATATACGGCACGCCAAACGCCGTGCAGTACCGCTTGAGCCATGCGCGGTACCCTTTCATCGTCCGCTCCGCCGCTTCAAAATCGACCGCGGCCGCCCACGCCCGCGGCGCATGCGGTGCATCCGCCGGAAGCGGAATGCCAACCATCGGCAGCACGCCCACGGAAAAGAGCTGGTGGATCATCGCGCCCATATTTCCCCGCGCCGCAGCGTCGGAGCCAGAGTAGAACACATCGTTGCTCCCGCCCATCAGCAGCACATAGGGCCGGTCGGCGCCAAGGCCGCCCTCGCGCAGCTCCGCGAGCACCCCGCCCTGCATGCGCGCCAGCATGCCGCCGGTCGTGTCGCCGTTGATGCCCTCATTGACAAGCTCCCAGCCCGTCTCCTGTGCGCACAGCCGCGTCCACCGCTGAGACAGATGCACGCCGTATCCAAAGGTCAGGCTGTCACCGATGCAGATCAGTTTCATGTTCTTTCCACCCGCGTTTCTTTCGGATCGATGGTAAGCAAAAAAGCCTTGAAAGTTTACACTTTCAAGGCTTTTCTTGGTGGAGATAAGCGGGATCGAACCGCTGACCTCTTGACTGCCAGTCAAGCGCTCTCCCAGCTGAGCTATACCCCCATGCCGTTTTGTTTTTACCGTTCCGTTCGGCTCGGAACAAGTGATAATATAGCACAGAGAGCAGAACCTGTCAACACTTTTTTGAAGAAATTTTTGCTTTTTTGAAAGGTTCTCCTTTCACTAGAGCATTTTCCCCGATTTGAGAGGCTTTCTCCTTGGTCTCCGGATGCCGCCAAAGCCTCTTTCTCCCGTCAGATGCCAAGGGGGTGTGACCGCATGGATCAGGAGCGCGGTCAAAGCGGTACCCCCCTCTAATTTTGCTTAGCGCGTCAAAGCCGCAAAAAAGCAGGGCCCTTCCGCGCTCAAAAAAGGCCCTGCTTTTCTTTTTACCCTCTCGCAAACACTGTGTAGCGTCCGCTCGGCGCGTCGAAGAAGTTTTCGCCTGCGACGGATTTGACGTGCAGGCCGTCGCTGCCGCGCAGCAGCGTGAACGCGCCGTAGCGCACCGTGCCCGCATTCTCGTTCAAGTGGTAGCCGAAGACCATGCCCTCGCCGTTCGTGCCAAGGTAGTTGAGCTGGCCGGTGTACTCAAAGTAAATCCCGACCTCGCTGTTGATGTCCTGCACTGTGAGGCCGCCGCCATCGGTCAGCGTCAGGATGTAGTCGCTGTCGTAGCTGCCCTGCTCGGCGGTGTCGTGCGTCACGGTCGCCGTCCACTCGCCGAGAAATTCCGACGGGATCGTGTAGTCCGCGTCGCTGACCGCACCGGAGAGGTCGTGCTTCTCCCCTGATGCGTCGACGGCAAACACCGTCTGATACGTGCCGTAGTCCTCCTCAACCTCGCCGGACTCGAACGAAACGATGTCCTTCACGCCGCCGAGCGGCCCGCCGTCGCAGAGGAAGCCCGCCGTCAGCCCTTCGAGCAGGTTCACATACTCCACCACCCCCTCGCTCGTCAGCAGGAAGATGTACGGGAAGTACCCCTGCCCCACCGAGCCGACGAACACATCCGTGTAGTCGGAATACATGCCTTCCACGGGGTAGACGGTCTCGTAGTCAAAGCGGAAATTCTCCGCGTACCACGCGGAGTCCGCCGTCTTTTCAAAGCTGACCGTCAAATCGCCGCCCGAGAGCGCTGCCTTGACAAAGCTGTCCTGCGCCGTCTTCTCGACCGTCTCGCGCGCGGAGAGGTCGAGCGCGAGGTCAGCGTCGTAGCTTTCCGCCCCGGCAAACGAGCCGATGGGCACGATCATGTGCAGCGCGCCGCTGTCGAGATAGAGCCGCATTTCCGCGTTGATGTTCTCGTCCGAGAGCGTCCACGCGCGGCGCTCGGCGTAGGACGCGATGAAGTCCGCGCCGCCCATCATGCTGCCGCTGAGCGCATCTCGGTACGTCTCATCAAAGTAGTTTGCCGCGGTGCGGCGCGCCGCCGTAACGAAGTCCTGCGTTGAAAGCTCGCAGCGCGCCAGCAGATCCTCGCTCATCAGCCGCTTGCCGCCGAAAAAGTCGTAGCTGTACGTCTCCGTCATGCTTGTGTCGCCGTCCATCTCCGCGCGCACCACGAGGCAGAGCAGGCTGTCGTTCCAGTAGCTTGTCCACGTGACGGAAATGCACGTGAGCGAGACACGGGATGCCATCATGTTCTTCTGCTCCTGCACGAGCGCGCCGAATTGATCGGCGATCTCGGCGTTCAGCGCGGCGGCGACCGCCGTTTCCGACACGATTCTTGGCACATGGTAATTATACGTGAGCGTGTTGTTCTCGCTATCCGTGTACTCGCCCTCCTCACTGTAAAGCTCGGAAATGAGCGAATCATCGTAGCCGGACGGGGTGTCGTCCGGCTCCTTTTCGCCGCAGGCGGCAAGGTTCAGCAGCAAAAGCGCCGTGAGCAGCGCGGTGGTCAGTTTTTTCATAGGCTTCTCTTCTCCGATCTCAAAGGTCTTGTCTTTTCTGCCATTATAGCGGATTTTTGCAAAAGCGCAACGGCTTTTCGCGCGCGGCAGCGCTCGCCGATTGACAGAATTCCGACAAGGTTATAGAATATGTGTACTTTCGAACTTCAGGAGTCTTTATGTACGATTATACGCAAGCCAAAATGAACGACGACGCCATTCGCGCCATCAGCTCCATCGGCCTCGCCCATCTGGGCGACGCGGTGTATGAGCTGCTTGTGCGCACGTATCTGTGCGTGCACGGCAAGGCGACGGGCAAGGGCCTTCACCGCGCGACGGTCGAGCTCGTCTGCGCGCCGCAGCAGGCGCGCTTTGCCGAAAACCTCTTACCCCTTTTGACGGAGGAAGAGGCCTCTGTGTTCCGCCGCGGGCGCAACGCGAATGTCCATTCCATCCCCCACCACGCCGACCGCGCGGACTATCAGAAGGCCACGGGCCTCGAGGCGCTGTTCGGCTGGCTGTATCTGCGCGACGATCACGCGCGCATCAACGAGCTTTTCAACCGGATGATGGAGGACGACAATGCCACTTGACGCGATCTGCCTGCGGGCAGTTTTACACGAGCTGAGACCTCAGCTCATCGGCGCGCGCATCGACAAGGTGCAGCAGCCCGCGCGCGACCAAATCGTTCTGCTGCTGCGCGGAAATTTGCGGCTGCTGCTCAACGCGGGCGCGAACCAGCCGCGCATCCAGCTCACGAACATTCTGCGCGACAACCCTGCCCAGCCGCCGATGTTCTGCATGCTGCTGCGCAAGCACTTAGTCGGCGCGCGCGTGCTGTCCATCGAGCAGCCGGATCTTGAGCGCATGGTGATCCTGACGCTCCAGTGCACGGACGAATTCGGCGAGATCAGCCGCAAGCAGCTCGTGCTCGAGTGCATGGGCCGGCGGTCGAACCTCGTCCTGCTCGACGCGCAGGGGCGCATCGTCGAATGCCTGCGCCGCGTGGACGCGGACCTTTCCGCCACGCGCCAACTGCTGCCCGGCCTTTTCTACCACCTGCCGACGCCGCTCGACAAGCTGTCGCTTTTATCGCAGGAGGAGGACTCCCTCGCCCTCGCGCAACGCGGCGGCGACGCGGAGCAGGCTGTCGACAAGTGGGTGCTCGACCATTACACCGGCATTTCGCCGCTGATCGCGCGCGAATTCGCCTTCCGCGCGGGACATGAGACCGACGTGCGCTTCGGCGCGCTGAACGATGCGCAGCGCGGGGCGCTGGTGCAGGAATTTTCCGATACAGCCAACGCTGTAAAGGAAGATAACTATATGCCCGTCATCCTCTATCGCGACGGCAAGCCCGTGGATTTCACCTACCGTTCCATCGCGCAGTACGGCGCGGAAACGCAGGTCGAGACGCGTGAGAGCTTCTCGCAAATGCTCGACGAGTTCTACGACGCGCGCGAGCGGCAGGAGCTCTCCGCCCGCCGCGGCCGCGAGCTGACGCACGCGGTCACGGTCGCGCGCGACCGCATGGCGCGCAAGGCTGAAAATCTGAAGCGCGACTACGCCGCGACGCAGAAGCGCGACGAATTCCGCCTGCGCGGCGACCTCATCACCGCAAACCTGTACCGCATGAAGAGCGGAGAAAAAGTCTTGCATGCGGAAAACTACTATGAGGACGGCTGCCCGACCATCGACATCCCGCTCGACCCGCTGCTCTCCCCCCAGCAGAACGCCGCGAAAAACTACAAGCAGTACAACAAGCTCAAGACCGCCGAATTCCACCTGCGCGAGCAGATCGAAAAGGCGGAAAACGAACGCGCGTACTTGGAGAGCGTTTTGCAGGAGCTTTCGCAGGCGGAGACTGAGCAGGAATTCAATGAGATCCGCCGCGAATTGCAGGAGACGAACTACCTCAAAAAATCCAGCGGCGGCAAAAAGGATCTCAAGCGCGCCTTCGCCCCGCGCACATTCAAAACGTCGAGCGGGCTCGAGGTCCTCGTCGGCCGCAGCAACGTGCAGAACGACCAGCTGACAAAAAAGGCCGACAAGCGCGACTACTGGTTCCACACCCAGCACATCCACGGCTCGCACGTCATCCTGCGCTGCGCGGGCCTCACGCCGAGCGACGATGATCTGCGCGAGGCGGCGATGCTCGCGGCCTACTTCTCGCAGGCGAAGGAGAGCAGCGGTGTGCCGGTCGACTACTGCCCGGTGAAATTCGTCAAAAAGCCCGCGGGCGCACGCCCCGGCATGGTGACCTACGACAATTACCGCACACTCTATGTCACGCCCGAAGAAGGGCTTGTCAAAAAGCTCTTTATCAGGTAAACTATTAGAAAGCGATTCCCCTCTCCCCTGTTAGATGTTAAAACGATGTTTGATATTGGAAAGGAGAACCCCATGGACAAAAAGAGAAGGACACTGCTCATCGCTGTCGCTGCGGTACTGCTCGTCGTTGCCGCGTTTTTGCTGCCGCGCCGTGCGCAACCGCTCGGCGAGCTGATCCCCGCGCCTGAGACCGCCCGCGTCGACGGACTCTTCTGCATTTCGACCATTGTTCCCACGCCGGACGGCTACGGCACGTTCGACACCGGCGACTGCCGGGTAGAGGGCTATCCGGACAGCGAGGCCGCCGCGGCTCTGCGCAGCGCTATGTCTGAAATTTCGGTGCAGCGCTATTACCGCCTGCCCACGTCGCTTTTCTCCCGCTTCACGCAGAATTGGAACTACGTCACCATCTGGTGGATCCCCGAAGACGGACAGAAGCACGACCTATACTTCAACTGGGACGAGGGCTTCATCTACGACGACGCCAACCGCGCCGTCGCCTACAAGATCGACGGCGACGCGCAGCAGGTGTTCAGTCAGCTCTGCGCCATCATCAGCGAGTACGGCGCGTACACCCGATAAAATTCAGTAATAAAAAACTCCGTATGAGAAATCTCATACGGAGTTTTTTTGCGTCCTTACAGCATTTTCTGCGGCATCTGCCACGCGTTGTGGTCGGTGTGCAGCAGGTGGTGCGACTTTTCGCCAAGCGGCGCGCCGAGGTAGTCCTTGTAGAGCGCCTTGACATCCGGATTCTCGTGTGAGAAGCGCAGAAGCTCACCCTGATCGAGCCGCCAGAGCACGTTGCCGCGATCCTCGGCAAGCTCGGTACCGTCGTGGATGGGCTGGCCGCCGCCGCCCGCGCAGCCGCCGGGACAGGCCATGACCTCGACAAAGTCGTACGCTGCCTCGCCGCGCTTGACAGCCTCAATGAGCTTGCGGGCTTTCCCGAGCGAGCTCACGACCGCGACGCGCACGTCGCCCGCGCCGGGGATGTTGAACGTCGCCTCCTTCCACCCGTCCATGCCGCGCACGGCGGTGAAAGCGTCAGGGTCAGGATTCTTGCCCGTGATGAGGAAGTACGCAGAGCGCAGCGCCGCGTCCATCACGCCGCCGGTCGCGCCGAAAACGACCGCCGCGCCGGTCGCGGAGCCGAGCGGGCTGTCGAACTCCTCCTCGGGCAGGTACTTGGGTTCAATGTGATTCGCGCGCATCATAATGTTCAGCTCGCGCGTCGTGATGCTCACGTCGACATCGGGGTCGCCCGCGTCGTTTTTCATCGTCGGCAGCGCGCATTCGCTCTTTTTCGACACGCACGGCATGATCGAGACGACGAAAAGGCGCTTGGGGTCGATGCCGACCTTTTCGGCAAAGTAGCTCTTCGCCACCGCGCCGAACATCTGCTGAGGCGACTTGGCCGTGGAGAGATTGTCCGTCAGTTCGGGGTACTGAGACTTCACAAAGCGCACCCAGCCCGGGCAGCAGGACGTGAACATCGGCCACTGATACTGATCCTTGTGGGTGAAGCGCTCGATAAACTCGCTGCCTTCCTCCATGATCGTGAGGTCGGCGGCAAAGTCGGTGTCGAACACATAGTTGAAGCCCAGCTCGCGCAGCGCCGCGACCATGCGCTTGGGCGTTGCGAACTCGCTGTCGAGCCCGAACTGCTCGGCCCATGCCGCGCGCACCGCGGGCGCGACCTGCGCCACGGTGACGGTATTCGGATCGTCGATCGCGTCGAAGACAAGGCCCGTGTCGTCGCGCTCGCGCAGCGCCGCCGTCGGGCAGTGGGTGATGCACTGGCCGCAGTACGTGCACTCGGTATCTTGAATGCGGCGGTTGTACGATGCGTCGACGACCGTGCGCGAGCCCGTGCCGAGAAGATCCCAGATCTTCACGCTCTGCACGTTTTCGCACACCTGGATGCAGCGCAGGCATTGCACGCACTTGTCGTTCTCGCGAATGAGCGGCGTGGAATAATCCACCGCCTCGTGACGCAGCTTTTTGGGGAAGTGCGTGCCGCGCATGTTGAAGTCGTTCGCGAGCTGCTGCAAGGTGCAGTTGCCGCTTCGCGTGCAGTTCGTGCACGATGTATCGTGGTGCGAAAGAATGAGACGCAGGTTCATGCGGCGCGCCTCGCGCGCCTTGGCGCTGTTCGTGAAGACGACCATGCCGTCCGCCACCACATTGTCGCACGCGGGGACAAGGCGCTCCATGCCCTCGACCTCCACGCAGCAGATGCGGCATGCGCCGATCTCGTTGATGTCCTTTAAGTAGCACAGCGTCGGGATATTGATATTGACCGAGCGCGCGGCCTCCAAGATCGTGGTATTCTCGGGCACGGTGACGCTCTTGTGGTCGATGGTCAGTGTAACGTTTCTTACCATTTGCCTTTCCTCCCTCCGCGGAAGATGCCGTAGCCGAAGTGGTCGCAGCGCAGGCAGCGCGACGCCTCGGAGTACGCCTCTTCATCCGTGAGGCCGCACTCGATGCACTTGAAGTCGTGCTTGCGTTCGCCTGCCTCGCGCTCGGTGGTGTCGATACGGCCGTGGGGCGGCTTGTTGTTCAGCCGCGCCGTGGGGATCTCGACGCCGGGGTCGATCTCGTGGTGGAAGCCGAGGTATTCGTCGATATTCGCCGCGGCGACCTTGCCGGCCGCGATGGCGCGGATGACGGTCGCAGGGCCGGTGACGCAGTCGCCGCCGGCAAAGACGCCGTCCATATTGTCGATCTGGCCGCTGGCCTCGGCGACGAACGCACCGCGCTTGATGGCGATCTTCGTCTGCTCAAAGCCGCGGGTCTCCACGCCCTGACCGATGGCGACAACAACAACGTCCGCCGCGATGCGCTTTTTGCTGCGCTTGGCCTTTTCGGGCGCGGGGCGGCCCTTTTTATCCATCTCGCCGATGATCTGCGGCTGTGTCCACAGCGCGACGGCGTGACCGTTCGCATCGGTCTCGATGCGGACAGGTGCCTGAAGCGTCACGAGTTCCACGCCCTCGGCAACGGCGCCCTCCACTTCCTCGGGAAGGGCCGTCATGTCCTCCTGGCGGCGGCGGTAGACGCAGCTCACCTTGCGCGCGCCGAGACGAACCGCGCTGCGGCAGACATCCATCGCGACGTTGCCGCCGCCGATGACGACGATGTCCTTGTTGCGGAAGTCCGGCATGTGATCGTCGCCGATCTCGCGCAGCATCTCGACGGCGGAGATGACGCCCTCGGCGTCCTCGCCCTCGATGCCGGTCTTTTTATCCGTGTGCGCGCCGAGCGCGATGTAAAGCGCGTCGTTCTGCTGGCGCAGCTCGTCGAACGTCACATCGTCGCCGACATTGACGTTGACATGCACATCGATGCCAAGCGCCAGCATCGACGCAATCTCCGCGTCGAGCACTTCGCGCGGCAGGCGGTAGTTGGGGATGCCGTAGCGCAGCATGCCACCGAGCCTCGCGCGCTTTTCATACACGGTGACCTTGTGGCCCATCAAAGCTAAGTAATACGCTGCGGAAAGGCCGCTCGGGCCGCCGCCGATGACGGCGACCTTCTTGCCCGTGGGCTCGGCACAGTCGGGCTGCGGCACGTAGCCCGCATTATCCACCGCGTAGCGCTTGAGGCCGCGGATGTTGACCGCGTCATCGATCATATTTCTGCGGCAGCGCGCCTCGCACGGATGCTCGCAGATATACGCGCAGGCCGAGGGGAACGGGTTATCCTTGCGGATCAGGCGCACGGCGTCGGCGTAGCGGCCGTACTTGATGAGCACGAGGTAGCCCGGGATATCCACGCCCGCGGGGCACAGTGCCACGCAGGGAACGGGCTCGCGCATGCCGCCAAGGCAGCGGTGGCGCAGGATGTGCTCTTCATAGTCGTCGCGGAAGCCCTGCACGCCATCGAGCACCAGGCGCGCCGCATCGCGGCCAATGGCGCAGTCGGCGCTGTTGACGATCACGCGCGCCACGCGCTCGATGATCGAGATGGTCTCCATCGTGGCTTCGCCCTCGAGCACCTGCTCCATCAGCTCAGAGAGCTGGCCGAGGCCGATACGGCAGGGAACGCACTTGCCGCACGTCTGCGCATGGCAGAGGTCCAAAAAGCTCTTTGCAAGGTCTACCGGACACAGTCCCGGAGGGCTTGCGGCGATACGCCGCTCCACATCGCGGTACAGCCCGTCGATGACGGTCTGGGCATGGGAGGGCGTCATAATATCGAGTCTTGACACTGCTGTTTTCTCCTTTCACTGCTTGCCATCAGTGTAGTATCGGCCGGCAGGACAAATGCACGTATCCCGCCGCCTGATGTCAGCATCCATAAATAGATGTTATCTATAATAAACGTTAGTCATTCCATTTTCAATAGTCAATGCGGATTTTTTGTCATATTTTTCCATTTCACTCCATTTGGCTAACAAAGAAAAGCGAGAGCAGCCGCCCCCGCTTTCAATTCTCTGTTTTTTCGGTTTATTTGCTGCGGATCTCGTCAAAGGTATCGGTGATGGCCGTCTCCGGCGCGGGCGTTGCGAGCGAGACAGCCACGATCGCGACGCACGCCGCAAGGAACGCGGGGAGCAGCTCATAGATGGCCCACGCGCCGCCCATCGGCGCGATGAGATACTTCCAGATGAAGACCACCGCGCCGCCAGTGATCATGCCCGCGAGCGCACCCTGTTTGTTCGCGCGCTTCCAGAAGAGCGAGAAGAGCATCACGGGGCCGAACGCCGCGCCAAAGCCCGCCCACGCGAACGAAACGACACGGAACACGGAGCTGTTGGGGTCCCAGGCAAGCACCATGCCGATAAGGGCGATGCCGATGACCGTGGTGCGCGCGGCGAGCATCGTCGTGCGCTGGTTCATCTTCATGCCGAACGAGTGCTGCATGAGATCCTGCGACACGCTGGACGCCGCGGCCAAGAGCTGCGAGTCCGCGGTCGACATCGTTGCGGCCAGAATGCCCGAGAGGATGATGCCCGCCATGATGGCAAGCAGCACGCCGTGCTGGCTCATCAGGTCTGCCAATTTAATGATGATGGTCTCAGATTCCGCGCTCGTCGCCAGGAAGGGCACCTTGCCCGCGGCGGTCACGCTGTAGCCGATGACGCCGATGCACACGGCGATGAACATGGAGATGACAACCCAGATCGTCGCGATGCGGCGGGACTGGTTGAGCTCCTTTTCCTCGCGGATGGCCATAAAGCGCAGCAGGATGTGCGGCATGCCGAAGTAGCCAAGGCCCCACGCGAGCGTCGAAATGATGCTCAGCGTGCTGAACGAGGCGGCTGTGCCGCTCGCAGCATCGTAGCCCTGCGTCATGTTAAGGTAGCCCGGCAGCGCACGGGCATTGTCGATGACCGTGTCCAGTCCGCCCGCCTGCTGCACGCCGAAGCATACGATGACGATGAGCGCGATCGTCATGAAGATAGACTGGATCAGGTCGGTGAACGAAACGGCCATGAAGCCGCCCATCACCGTGTACAGCACGACCACGATGCCGCCGACGATCATCGCCGTGTGGTACTCCACACCAAAAAGGCTATTGAAGAGCGTGCCGATGGCCTTGAAGCCGGACGCCGTGTACGGGATAAAGAAAATGAGGATCACGACCGCCGCGATGCAGGAGAGCAGATGCTTCTTATCTCCGAAGCGGCGGGCGAAAAAGTCGGGGATCGTGATGGCGCCGAGTTTGGCCGAATACCGGCGCAGGCGGCGCGCGACGATCAGCCAGTTGAGATACGTGCCGATGGCCAGACCGATGGCCGTCCACGTCACCTCCGGCAGTCCGCAGAGGTAGGCAAGGCCGGGCAAGCCCATCAAAAGATAGCTGCTCATATCGCTCGCCTCAGCGCTCATGGCCGTGACGATGGGGCCCATCTTGCGGCCGCCGAGGTAGAAGTCGTCCGAGCTGCTGCCGCTGCCCTTCTTGCCAAAATACACGCCCACCAACACCATCGCGGCGAGGTAGAGCACGATGGTCACTACAATAATGATCTGTGCGCTTGTCATGTGAATTTCTCCTTTAGCTTTCGTTAAGACGAGCACAATATAGCACAAAAGAAAGTAGACGTAAATACAGAATGCCGTACAGAATAATTCCTGTACGGCACTGCAAAATTTTGAATTTTCAATTGATTTTACTGCATTTTCTGTAAGACGATTTAGTAGACTGTTTTTGAAACAAGTTTTATTTTTTGCGAAAGCCATCTAAAAAGAGCGGCATCATCTCGCGCGCATACTGGACGAGCGAATATTCCCCGCCCGAAAGGCACCAGTCATACATCAGCCCGCGCTCGAACATCGCGTAGGCCTTGACGATCTCGCTCACGGTACGCGTGTCGGTCAGCTCCTCGCGCTCCTGCCCCTGAGAGACGATTTGGCGCAAAAGACGATAGTACGTGCGTTTGCGGTCGAGCAGGTGCTTTTCTCCCTTGGTGACAAGCTGGGAGGAAAAAAGCCGCGCCAGAAGCTCGATGGAGACCGTGTTTTCGATCGTCGTGAACAACTCCTGATTGAGCCAGCATAAGAGCTCGATGCAGTCCATCTCGTCGTGGGGCTGCTGCATCAGCTCCTCATACCGCTCGTCAAACAGCACCGAGAGGGACGAGAGCAGCGCGTCCTTGCCGTCAAAATAGTGGTAAAACGAGCCCTTCGACGTCTCCGACTCGAAGATGATCTCCTCCACCGTCGTCTCCTCATAGCCCTGCTCGTAAAAGAGCTTCCACGCCGCCGAGACGATGCGCGCCTTGGTGTTGCGGCTCGATTTTCTTGCCATGTGCTCCCCTCCCCTGTTTCTATTGATTGTATCACAGTGCGCTGCCCGCTGCCAAGCGTTTTGCGCTCATCCGAGGTTTTTCCGCAGAAATGTGCGAGCATTTTCAAAGAAAATGCCGTCCGCGTCCGCCTGCGATACGTCGCGCGAGAGCAGATACTCGTAAAAGTCCGCCGTCTTTTCCGCCGAATCGAGGCACGGCGGCAGCGCCGCGCCGTCGAAGTCCGAGCCGAGGGCAAGATTCCTGCGCGCACCGAGGTCGAAAAAGTGCGCCACATGGCGATAGACGTCGTCTAAGCTCCTGACCGCTCCCCCGTCGCGCAGGAATGGCCCGTAGTAGTTGAGGCCGATCAGGCAGCCGCGGCGCACCATCTCTTTGATCTGCACGTCCGTCAGGTTGCGCTTGTGCGCGCAAATTGCGCGGGCGTTGGAGTGCGTGGCGAGAAACGGCCTTTCCGCCGTCTCGAACACGTCCGCGAGCCCCGCGTCGTTCAGGTGCGAGACGTCGATCAAAATGCCGCAGCGCTCCATTTCGCGCACGGCGGCGCGGCCAAAGTCCGTCAGGCCGCGGTCCGTCACATTGCCCGAGCCGAGTTCGTTTTCCCCATTCCACGTCAGCGTCACAGCGCAGACGCCCTGACGCTTCAGCTCCCCGATGCGCGACAGGTCGCCCGCAAACGCGCTGCCGTTTTCCACGCTCAGAAAGGCTGCGGTTTTCCCCGCCGCCCACGCGCGCTCCATATCGGCAACATTGCGGCAGGGCGACACGCGATCCGCGAATTTTTGCATCTGGCGGTCAAAATTCGCGCAGGTGTCGTCAAAAAAGCGGACAGCCTTCTCCCCGCGCAGCTCATCGGGCACGAACACGGCGAAAAACTGCGCCCAGTGGATGTCCTTCGGAATACTTGTGAGCGACAGCGTGCGCGCGGGATCGTCGAGTGTGTCGATGATGTTCGATCCTGCGTACATGCAGTCGGTCAATGTGTCGCAGTGGAGGTCGATGAGGGCGTAAGGGCGCATGCGGGCACTTCCTTTTCAAAAAAGATCACGCTGCATTATACGCTCTTCCCGCCCGTTTCTCAACCGGCAAAGTTTAAGGAATTCTGAGGATTCTTAGCGTGCTCTTTACAAAGGCGCGGCAACACTGATATACTGGGCATCGAAAGGGGCGAAACGCCATGGACAATATTTCCCAGATCATCTCCCGCTCGATCGGCGGCTACAGCATCGGCAGCATCCTTTCCGCGCTGCTGACGTTCCTCATCTGCCTGATCGTCGTGCGGCTCGTGCTCAAGCTCTGTTCGCGGCTGCTCTCGCGCGCGAACCGCCTGAACGAGCGGCTGCAAAAGGTCATCCTCACGAGCCTCAAAACGCTTCTGTATCTGCTTACCATCATCATCACAGCCGAGGCGCTCGGCATCAACACCTCGTCGCTCACCGCCATCATGTCGGTGCTGACGTTGGGCGTCACGCTGGCCGCCGAGGACATTCTCGGCAACGTCGCCGGCGGGCTCGTCATCCTCTTCTCGCATCCGTTCTCGCTCGGCGACGAGATTGAAGTCGGCGGTACGACCGGCACGGTGCGTGAAATTTCACTGACGCACACGAAGATTGAAACGCCGGACGGACAGATCGTGCTCCAGCCCAACCGCGAAATGTCCAGCTCGAAGATCATCAACTTCACCGTCCTGGGCCGCCGCCGCATCGTCTACAAGGTCACAGCATCCTACGACGCGCCGACGGACGAGGTGAAGCAGGCCTGCATGGACGCCGTTCTCGCCTTCCCCGCCGTGCTGAAAGAACCCACGCCGACGGTGTATCTCTCGAATTACGGTGCCAGCTCCATCGAATACACCATCCGCTGCTGGACGGCGGCAGACGCCTACTGGGACACTTATTTTAAGATGTACGAGCGCCTGCGCAACACCTTTGCAAAGCACAACGTCGAGATGACCTACGATCATCTGAACGTCCACGTCGTGCCGGAGAAACAGAATGAAAATTAAAGTCGTCGATATGACATATGAACAGGCGCTCGCCCAGCCGCCGCAGGTGCACAAAAAGCCGAAAAAGCCGTCGCTCCTGTTCCGGACGGTCCTGCGCGCAGCCTCCGCGCCCGACCTTCTGGCGACGCATTTCCACTGCGAGAAGATCGGCATGGCGCAGATCAAAAGCGATGAGCCCTGCCTTGTCCTGATGAACCACTCGTGCTTTCTCGATCTCAAAATCGCGGAGGCGGTGCTGTACCCGCGCCCGTTCAACATCGTCTGCACGTCGGACGGCTTTGTCGGCAAGGAGTGGCTGATGCGCAGCGTCGGCTGCATCCCCACGCGCAAGTTCTGTTCGGACGCGGCGCTCGTGCGCGATATGCTCTACTGCGTGCGGACGCTCAAAACGTCGGTGCTGCTCTATCCCGAGGCAAGCTACAGCTTTGACGGCACGGCCACACCGCTGCCGGAGAGCATCGGCAAGTGCGTCAAGGCGCTGAACGTACCGGTCGTGATGATCCGCACCTACGGCGCGTTCGCGCGCGACCCGCTCTACAACGGACTGCAAAAGCGGCGCGCGAAGGTCTCGGCGCAGATGCAATGTCTGCTCTCGTCCGACGATGTTGCGGAGCTGAACGTCGCCGGGATCAATGAGCGCATCTTTTCCGCCTTCCGCTTCGACAATTTCCGCTGGCAGGAGGAAAACGGCGTCTCCGTCAGCGAGCCGTTCCGCGCCGACGGACTCAACCGCGTGCTCTACAAGTGCCCGCACTGCTTCGCCGAGGGCAAGATGGAGGGCAAGGGCACGTCGCTCATCTGCCGAAACTGCAGCAAGGAATACCGCTTGACAGAGATTGGTACGCTGGAATGTTTGAACGGCGAGGCCGCATTCACCCACGTGCCGGACTGGTACGCCTGGGAGCGGCAGTGCGTGCGCGAGGAGCTGCAAAGCGGCGCATATCAGCTTGATATTCCCGTGCAGATCTGCATGATGGTCAACATGCGCGAGATCTGCCGCGTGGGCGAAGGACGGCTGCGCCACGACGAAAACGGTTTCCACCTGACCGGCTGCGACGGGAAACTGGACTATTTCCAAAAGCCCGAAGCGTCGTACAGCCTGTACGCCGACTATTTCTGGTACGAGATCGGCGATATGCTCTGCATCGGCGACCATAAAGCGCTGTATTACTGCTTCCCGCAAGACGGCGGGGATGTGGTCGCTAAGACACGGCTTGCTGCCGAAGAGCTCTATAAATTAAAGCGCGCCGCTAAGGCGCGGGGATAATGCAGCACAAAGTGCTGCCGCCTTGTTCCCCACACCGTGTGGGAACGCGGATAAGGGAGGGGTGTCTCTTTTTTGAAAAGA
>JBBNGO010000033.1:0-27202 GCA_040095065.1 Hominicoprocola fusiformis | reverse complement strand
CTGGACGGGGTACTGGTTTTCAAAGAGTGCCAATGTGTTATCATCCACCCCTACATAGCGGATGGCATCTGTTACCGTTTGAATGGTCATAATACAAAACAACTCCTTATCATCTGTTCAGGACCTGCATCTCCGGGTTCTTCTCCCCGAATTTCTCGCGCAGCATGTTGCAGATTTCATCCCGGGACTTGCCCTGCTTCTCACCGTTTTTAATGAGCTTGTACGCCTGAAACAGTGCCGAGGGGCCAATCTCGCTGCTGAAAAAACCGATACCCTGATTCCATGCCAGCAGCTCGAACACGTCGTCCAACGCGGCGCTCTCCACACCGTGGATATATGCCTTTACCAGCTCCCGCGCCGCCTGCCTCATCCGGCCCGCACCGACAGCGTTGGTCAGGGACAGCAGCAGCCGCGTTTCGTAGGGCAGTACGCGCTTCTCGCTCTGCCATGTGATCTCCCAAAAATCCACGGCGATCTGCCCCAGCTTTTCATCGATCATGGGATAGTTCAAAAGAGCCAGCGGCTTGAAGGGAGCGGAGCTGTCGCCTTCCTTCTTCTCTGTGCGGCAGAACCAGACATGGAACTCCGCCTCACTCCGCTGCTCGGTGTGGTGCTCGTAGCCCAAGCCCTCCATGACAGCGTACAGTGGATGCGGCTCAAAGGTCTGGATGATGTGTAATCCTTCGCCCACCTCCAACGCCTCGGCTCTTTTCTTCAGCCCTTCAAAGAAGCTGCCCTGTATATGGCGCACATCCACGGTCTGAACCCCCTGCGCCTTATTCTTCCAGTTTTCGTAGCTCATGCGGTTATTCTCCTTTCTTCACTCGATAAAACCAGATGTGATATTCGCTGCCGCTCACCTTCTCCGTGTGATGCTCAAAGCCCATAAGGGCCAGCACTGGGTACAGGGGGACGGGCTCGAAGGTCTGGATGATACGCAGTCCTTCGCCGTTTTTCAGCGCGGCAGCCTTTGCCTTCAATGCGGGGAAGAAGTCCATCTTTTTGCCCCGCACGTCCATCACTTCGAATGTGCCGATTTTGTCCTTCCAGTTTTCATAACTCATAGTCTTTACTCCTTTTGCAGAAAGCTCACGCCTCCTCGAAGCTGTCCTTACCCACGCCGCACAGGGGGCACTCAAAATCCTCAGGCACCTCGCTCCAGGGCGTACCGGGGGCGATGCCGCCCTCCGGGTAACCCGCGCTCTCGTCGTATTCCCAACCGCAAAGACTGCATACATACTTCATCGTGCTTCATCCTTTCTTTTTCTAATGATTTTGTTATTCTTCCATCAGCAGGCCGTCCACCGTGACGGTGACCACCTGCCACGGGATAAACTTCCCGCTCTGCTGGAGTGCCTTTTTCGCCGCCAGCTCCAGCCCGCCGCAGCAGGGTACCTCCATGCGGACGACGGTGACGCTCTTGATGTCGTTCTCCCGGATGATCTCCGTCAGCTTTTCGGAATAGTCCACGCCGTCCAGCTTAGGACAGCCCACCAGGGTGATGTGCCCCTTAATGAACCGCTCGTGGAAAGCGGCGTAGGCGTAAGCGGTGCAGTCGGCGGCAATCAGGAGCCGCGCGCCGTCAAAGTACGGAGCGTTCACCGGCACCAGCTTGATCTGCACCGGCCACTGGGACAGGCGGCTTGCCTGTTCAGCGCGGGGTGCTTCCGCGGCGGGCGCGGCCTCGCGCTGAATATTCCGGGACTGGCTGCTGGGGCAGCCGCAGGGCAGGGTCATGCCCTCTTTCTGCATTTTCCGCTGCTTGTTTTCCATGACGGCCTGCTCGTCATAGGCCGCCGCCTCCCGCTCCACAAAGGTGATGGCCCCGGTTGGGCAGGTGGGCAGGCAGTCGCCCAAACCGTCGCAGTAGTCGTCCCGCATGAGCCGGGCCTTGCCGTCCACCATGGCGATGGCGCCCTCGTGACAGGCGGCGGCGCAGGCGCCGCAGCCGTTGCATTTATCCTGATCGATTTCAATGATCCGTCGTTTCATGTTCGGTCCTCCTGTTGCTTTTCTGCGCTCATTGTACTATACTAAAGGCAACAAGTCGGTTGAATTTTCAACGAGAGAGGACTTTTTATGAAAGAATTTTTCCCTGTGCTCCACGCTGCGCCCCTTTTCTCCGGCATTTCCGATGAGGAGCTTGCCGTCATGCTCTCCTGCCTTGAGGCGAGGATCGACACCTTTCCCAAAGGTGCCCACCTGCTCCGCGCCGGAGACACGGTGGAGGAAGTGGGCCTTGTGCTGGCGGGCAGCGCCCTCGTCGTGCAGGAGGACATCTGGGGAAACCGCAGCATCCTCTCCAAGACCGGGCCGGGGCAGACCTTCGCGGAGGTGTTCGCCTGTGCGCCGGGGGCGGTACTGAATGTGAGCGTGGAGGCAGAGAGCGCGGTGACGGTGATGTTTCTGCATATAAGACGCGTTTTGAACGTGTGCCCCTCCGCCTGCTCCCACCATAGCCAGATCATTCGCAACCTGCTGGGCGAGTTAGCGGAGAAAAACCTGCGGCTCAACGAAAAACTCACCCACATGGGCCAGCGCACGACGCGGGCAAAGCTCATGTCCTATTTTTCCGCCGAGGCGCAGCGCCGGGGCGGCTATGAATTTGACATTCCGTTCTCCCGGCAGCAGCTTGCGGATTACCTCGGCGTAGAGCGCAGCGGGCTGTCGCTGGAACTTGGAAAAATGCGGGATGAGGGCCTGCTCGACTTTCATAAAAGCCACTTTCTTCTCAAAACGCCGGAGGCTGACCGTCCCTTTCCTTCTGCGCGTTAAGGAGCCCCCTTTGGGCGTATTGGCAAGTGCGGATAACCCCATCAGCCACGGTGCGTCGGGGTTTTGCAGATGGATGTAGCAGCTACGGTCTGTAGAGATCGGCAGGACAGCGTCAGCTCGTACAATCTGATTTGATCATACCCACAGTCGCTTTGCTGTGGGTATTTTCTGTTTGAACTTCAAAAGCTTTGCAGAACTCAAGGAGTCTAATGCCAAATTCAGCATGTCACCAACTATGAGGAAAACATCTTTTAGAGAAAGGTCAAAACTCAAATGATTCGGCACGGAAGATGAACAGTGCCCTTTTGCGATGCCGCTTCCGAAAGATTGCAGCTTCGCCCCTTAACGAAGACTTTAAGTTAAATCTGTTATACTGCTGCAGTCCCCTCAAAAATACAGACAGGAGAAAAAATTGACCGTATGATGAAAAAAAGATATTTCGCTATTCCCATTCTTGCAGTCGCACTGCATTTTTTGCTGTCCAATCTGTTGTATTTCCTTGTGGAAAGACTCGTTTTGGATGTTTTTCATATCCCCCCGCAGCAATTTATGAAATACTCATATTGGGGCGAGATTTTGATCTACGCTGTTCTTATCCTCGTATTCTTCACGCTCTATAAACTGCTTTGGAGGAAAGAGATAAGCGAACCGCGCACAGCGACAAATTTCAAAGATGTGCTCGGCAGTCTGGTCGTGGGATTTGGCATTTGCGGGATCTCCGGTCTTTGGATCATGCTGGCAGAACAGCTTCCCTCGCTTCAAAAAAGCGTTGAGGCAATGAACGCCGGTGCCGAAAATATTGCCGGAGGAAATGCATTTGGAACATTTATGATCGCGGTGATTGCTGCACCTGTTGTAGAAGAAATTCTATTCCGCGGCATTGTGCTTCGCTCCATGCGGAAATTTACCCCCGCTTGGGCCGCGATTCTAATATCATCTGTACTCTTCGGCGTTTATCATCTGAATATCGTGCAGGCTGTCTACGCTGCCTTCATGGGCATTGCCGCGGGAATCCTTTACGAGAAGAAAAGGAACCTGCTGTTTCCCATCCTCGTGCATTTCGCAAACAACCTCATTACTATGCTGCAGGGCTTTGCGCCATCCGAGGTGAATGAACTGATCAGCATTTTTATTCTGATCATGATCGCTCCGGCAGGGTATGTCGTCTGCCGTTCACTCCGACAGGACAAAAGAGTAGATAGCGTGTAAGGGGTTTATACGACGCATAAAGCATACAGCGGCACAGAGCAAACTCTCTGTGCCGCTGTTTTTTGCTTTCTTCGTAATAGAAGCAGCGCGGAAAAAGGGACCGGGGCACAGTAAGCAACGCCAAAGTCGCGGCAGCCCATCTTATCTGACCAGGTATTTCCACAGGAATCTGGTCCATCTCCATGGTCGCCGGCCAAGGAAGCGGGTACACACGGTCGAAATGACCGGCCCCAAGCCCCCGGAGATATCCAATGACCGCAGGGCATGCGTATGAGGAACACAACCCCTGTGGTCAACATATCCAGGACGAATTTCCATTATGACGGCAAAAAGCAGAAGCCACGTCGGCGGATCAAAACCACACCTTTGCAGATACTCGGCCACGCGCTCCCTTATCTGCTGTTATGGCAGTTGCCTATGCACTGTGCGGTTCGTTGCATCTTCACATATGCCCTCGGAACAGGTGTCGCTCACATATTCGCGTAGTTTTCCGCAGTAGAGCAGTGTGTGCGGCACTCTAAGGAACTGCATCGGCTGTATGATAGAGGAACGTAACTGTTCCGTGCCGTCAACCCGACTTTTTGTGAGAAGCTCTCCGACAAACTCTGAGCAATAATAGCAGCCCTCCTGCTTCCAAACAACATGGAAGTATGCCAGACATAAGCCAATATAGTTGTAGCCGTATTTCCTCCTCCGCTTCCACATCACATCGAGCATTTCTTTGAGTTCTGCGTGTTGTTCTTCTGTGACACTCACGCTCAGAACCAACACCTTGGTTTCGGAAAAACGCTTGAAGGTACCAGTACGGGGCGACTCTATCACGAAGCCGCCCCAAAACGGATTATAGGGATGCCTGCGTCCAAAAGAGTACATCCTCTCTAAATCTCTGGACAGGCTGATGGAGGCGTGGTTATATTCTGCGCCGGTGATTTGTTTAAGGATCCGGGATAGAAGTGTTCCGGTCTGGCTGATTACGATGTACAGCTGTTTATTTTGATTGCTCATATGCGTATCCTCACAAGATTATCCACCAGTGCCGTGCTATTGGCATAAGAGGTGCTGCAGGTCTCGAAGAAGCCCGTTTCGACCATGTTAGCGTTGGTGTGCTGGATGATCCACTTCATGCTCTCCGGTTCGATCTTGAAGCCTCGGTGCAGCGTTGGACAGCCGAGGCTCATTCGGCAGCTCTTTGCGTATACAGCTGCAATTGTTCGACCTTGAGCGTATTCTCCTCGTTGCCGCCGCTTCGGAAGTTCTCCATTTCCGAGCTTCTGATACTCACAATAACCCTATCATTGACCTGTAAATCCTCAAAAGAAATCTTTGTAACCTTCTGCGTGGCAAAGTCGCAATAGACCATAGGAGTAGACGAACAGTCTATCAGACATTCTTCACCTAAAGTGTTTTCATCGGCATCGTCTTTTACCGTTATGGTTTGCTTTCCTGTATCAACTTCCGTGATCACTGCATTGACGGTCAGAAGCGTGTCATCCTTCAATGAGCCGCACCCGGACAGGAAGATAAAGAGAGTCAATAAGCACAGAGCGATTCCGATTCCTCTTACATTTCTATCCAGCAAAGTCTTATCCTCCTGTTTTTTGCTGCGGAACTTATCCAATCTATGAAAAAGACACTTCTTCCGCCCTTTGCGTCAGGCGGGACAACGCACAGACCGCGTGCATATAGCCTGCAAGGATCAGCGGTGCCGGCAGTCCGTAAAGCAGCGGCGCCGGGATGATGCGCCAAAACAGCTTGAGCACGCCGATCTCCGCGCCGTAGGTGAAGAAGTAGTTCGCCTCCGGGCAGAGCGTGAGGCGCAACAGGAGATTGATAAGATGAGCGCCTACGGCAAGCAGGCCAAAGGTCTTGAGGATCCGCGGGATATCCTTGGGGTCGGGGCGGTAAAAGCCCAGCGTCGCCAGACTCAAGCCGCAGACAACAAGGAGAGCGTGCGTCACATAGTAGCCGAAAATTCGCGGCAGGAACAGTGAAAAGCCGGAGAACAGAGGCTCCGGGAAGAGCAGTGCCATCAGTGCGCCGAGGGGCGCTACAAAGAAGGAAAAGCCCATGATCGAGCGGTTTCTCTTCCACACGCCCAGCGGGATCAGAAACAGATTGATGTTGCACAGGTGCAGCGGCAGCTCATTGAAAATGTTGAAGCCATTGGGATAGTACGCACGGATATACGCTGCGTCCATGGACAGTGAGAGCTTGTAGCCGGCAAACAGCGCGAGATTAAAAAAGCAAACGCCGATCAGATACCGGGAGCGCCGTGCTTCCGGTTTTCCGCGCAGCGGCAAGAATATGAGCAGCACCGCCGCTGCCGTAAGCAAAAGCAGAAGCAAATGTGACCCGCGAAAGGGCGTTATAGTAAATTCGTTCATTTCACACGCCGGAACGTCTTTCCGGTCTTCTCCTCAAGAAATCGTTTGCATTCCTCCACCGTCCCGCCGGTAAGAGTACGCTTGTCCAGGGGCTGCGCGAACCGCTTTTTCATCAAAAGGATCATGTAGTCCTGCGACTCCGCCATGGCGTCGATCAGCTCATAGCGGAACGTGGAGGTGGTGACCTCCGTAATGACGGTATAGGACTCCTCGCCGAACACGATATGATAGTCCTTTGTGCCTGCCAGCGTGTTTTTGCAGGCGATCATGCCGTTGAACCGATCCTGAAACAGCAGAACGGACAGCAGCATCACCTCTACCAGCAGGGAAATCACCGTGCCGGCATCAAGCGTAAAAGGCTCTCCGTCGAATGGGATCAGCAGCAGAGCGTTGATGAAAAAGACGCTCCAGTCGAAAATGGCCCAAAGGATGCTGCGTTTTCGCCGCAGCACCTTGCGCATCGCGCGGGAGGCTATGGTCATAGAACGATTCGTGATGTCGCTGTGAATTTCAAAAGTCATGCATATTCTCCATCGTTGATCATTTCTGTTTTTGCAGCCTATCTGGTTCCTTGCAGAAGTGTTCCGTCCAGAGCAGGGTATTTATAGATTATGTTATCATAACAGGAATAAAGTTTATGTTAAGTCTGCCTATTCTCCCTGAAATCGTCACGCTTACTATGTACGCAGCGCTATCGCGGCATCACGCCAGCCTTGCGTTCACCAGATGATACCATGTCATCCCGTTTTCTTCATAGGACTGAAATTCACCGATGACGGTGATCTCCGCCCCCAGCTCCGGGTAATCGTCCGGGTAGGTATAATCGCCTTCCAGCACAAATTCCATCCCCTCGGCGCAGCAGGCGGCCGCGTCTGAAATGATGCAGGCGTAGGATACCGGGTCAGGCTGTAGAACGCCGTCTGTCACGAGCTGATAGATGGAAAACGTCCCTTTTGCCTTGACGGTCTTGCCGAGATAATGCGCCGGGTCATTGTAGAGCATATTGTAGACCTCGGAGTAGACCATGGTGCTGCTGAGCACCGTCAGATCCACCTCCACGCCGTCGGCAGATGTTTGTGTCTGTTCGGGTTCCTCTGGGGTCTGCTGTTCGTCCGGCGTTTCCTGTTCTTTCGGCGTTGGAATGCTCTCAGCCGATGCAGACGATTCTTCATTGGAAGAAGATGCGTCATTTCTTGCGTCCTTCCCGCTGTCTTTCCCGCAGGCGCAGAGGGAAAGCATCATGCAGGCAGCCAGCAGCAGACAGAAAATCCGTTTCATCCCGTTTCCCCTCCCCTTGCGCGGCCAAGGGCCGAACAAGCCAAAAATGCCAGAATATCCACCGCCACGATGGTGGAACCCACCGGCGTCCCCGCCAGAATGGAGACAAGAATCCCCAGCGCCGCGCAGCTTACTGACAGCACGGCCGAGCAGACCGTCACCGTGCGGAAGCTCTGGAAAACACGCATGGCGGACAGCGCCGGGAAGATCACCAGCGCGGAGATCAGCAGAGAGCCGACCAGATTCATTGCCAGCACAATGACCACAGCAACGATGACGGCGAGCAGCAGGTTGTACAGGTCAGCCTTTGTACCCACCGCCTTGGCAAAATCCTCGTCAAAGGTCACGGCAAAGATCTTGTTGTAATAGAGCAGAAACACCGCCACGACCACCATGGACAGTCCCGCGCACAGCCAGACCTCGCTTTTTGACAGCGTCAGGATGGAGGTGGAGCCGAACAGCGTGCTGCACACGTCGCCAGAGAGGTTGGACGAGGTGGAGAAGAGGTTCATCAGCAGATAGCCAATGGCCAGCGCTCCCACCGAGATCATGGCGATGGTGGCATCGCCCTTGATCTTCGTGTTCTGCCCCGTGCGCAGGAGCAGGACGGCACAGAGCACCGTGACGCCCAGCGTCAGGGGCATATCGTCCGTCAGCCCCAGCACAGCGGCGATAGCCATCGCGCCGAAGGCCACATGGGAAAGCCCGTCGCCGATAAAGGAAAATCGCTTGAGCACCAGTGTCACCCCCAGAAGCGACGAGCACAGTGCGATCAGCACACCGACGATGAGCGCGTAGCGCACAAAGGGATAGGTCCAGTAGAACGCGATTTTTTCAAAGATCGCCATCATTGCGCCACACCACCCTTCTGCCATACCTGGGGGAACTCGTTCAGGTAAGCCGCCTTGGTGCCGAAGAAGACCGTGTCCCCGATGTGCAGGATGTGGCTCGCATATTGCAGCGCCGCGTTCAGGTCATGGGAGATCATCACAACGGTGATACCATCTTCGTAATTGAGCTTTTGAATGAGCGCATACATTTCCGCTGTCACCTTGGGATCAAGGCCGGAAACAGGTTCATCCAGAAGCAGCATTTTTTGCGTGGCGCACAGGGCGCGGGCGAGCAGCACCCGCTGCTGCTGACCGCCGGAGAGTGTCCGGTAGCAGCGTTTGGCAAGGGGCGTGATCTGCATTTTCCCCATGGCGTCCGCCGACAGCTTCTTTTCTTCTCTGTTGTAAAAGGGGCGGCTGCCGCAGCGCCCCTGGCATCCGGAGAGAACGATCTCTCTCACGGATGCCGGGAAGTCCTTCTGGACAACGGTCTGCTGCGGCAGATAGCCGATCTCATTTTTCCTCAGCCCGTCGCCCGTCAAAATTCTGCCGCTGATGGGCGGCTGCAAGCCAAGGATCGTTTTCATAAGGGTACTCTTGCCGGAGCCGTTTTCTCCCACGATGCAGAGGTAGTCGCCCGCAAAGATCTCAAAATCAAGGTCTTGCAGAACGGGCTTCCCATCGTAGCCGACGCAGAGCTTTTGACAAGTGAGCTGAGCCATCATCCTGCCTCCTTAACCCAGTGCCTCTTTCAGCATGGAGAGGTTCTGCTCCATGACAGAGAGATAGGTGGTGCCGTTTGCCACATCCTCAGAGGTGGTGGACTGCATGGAGTCCATGGTCAGGATCTTCTGGTTCTTTTCGGCGGTGTTTTCCACAATGGTTTCGGCAATTTTATAATTCTTGCCCTCAATGGTCAGCACGCAGGGCAGCTTCAGCTCATCCACCTTCTTTGCGAGGAAGGATACCGTTTCAAAGCTGGCTTCGCTCTCGGCGGAGCAGCCCGCAAAGGTGGCGTAGTAGCTCAGACTGTAGTCATCCACCAGATAGCGGAAGGGGAAACGGTCGCCGAACAGAACGGTCTTGCGCGCCGCGCCGTCCACGGCAGACTGGTACGCGCCATCCAGCGCGGAAAGCTTTTCGATATAGGCAGAGGTGTTGGCGGCGTAGGTATCCTTGTTATCGGGATCAAGCTCCTGCAAGGCATCGGCAATCGCGGTGACCAGCGTTTTGGCATTCTTCAGGGACAGCCAGACGTGCTCGTCAGCTTCCTCCTCGTGGTCGTGGCCGTGGCCCTCCATGTGCTCGCAGAGATCTTCACCGGTCATATCAGCTGGGAAGAAGGTCGGCCACGACTTTTCCGGATCAACGATGGCGTCAAAGCTCTCGTTGCTCATTCTGATGTGGAAATGCTCGGGCGCAGCCGATTCGATCATGTGGTCGTTGAATTCGATGTAGATCGGTGCGCCGGAGGTTCTGTCTACCGCTTCAAAGCGATACATGGCCGCCTTGGTGCCGGTAGACCAGTTCTGAATGTAATAACCGATATACTTGTAGTCAGAGCCGACCTTTTTGCCGTCCTCATAGGTGAACGCAATGTGGTCGCCCGCAATGTCAATATTGGTAATGTCCGTTTTGTAGCCGTTCTGATAGTAAGTCTTATACTCGTCTGCGGTCATCTCGCCTTCCTCTGCCATCGCTGCAAAGGCATCGTCCAGCGTTCCGTCCAGCGCAAAGGGGTAGGCAGACTGCCAACTGCCCGCCCAGTCGGACAGGCTTCTGTCCTGAACCTCATGATCTTCAAAGGTGGAAACCTCCTTGCTGTGGTCGTGGGCGTGTTCCGTTTCCTGCATACCCTCAACGGTCTCTTCTGTTTTCACGGAATCGCCCAGCACCTCCAGCAGATCAATGACCTTCATATCCTTGTTGGTGGCTTCCTTCAGCGCGTCATCCACCCATTTATCGGACTCGCCGCCCACATAGATGAAGAGGTCACAGTCGGAAATCTTGACGATGTCATCCGCCGTGGGCTGGTAGCTGTGCAGGTCAACACCGTTGTCCAGCAGCATGGTCAGGTCGGTGCTCTCAGCCTTGCCGCCGAGAATTTCTCTGACCCAGTCGTATTCTGGGAAAATGGTGGTGACAACGCTCAGTTTATTGGAATCGCTCTCGCCCGTCTCTGCGTTGTTCTTTTTGCCGCAGCCGGTGAACAGACTGACCGCCATGGCCAGCGCAAGAAAGATGGTAAAAATTTTCTTCATAGTATAATAAAACCTCCGAATTTTTGAAAAATAGGCGCAAAAATACAAGGGCAGCGGCAAAACCGCAAGAGCCTATCCGAAAACGGATAGACTTCGCCCTTGTAAAAGTCCTGTTTTTAATTCGAAAGCTTTACCTTGAGCGCAACAAGCGTCAGTGGGTCGGTCGTCTCTGCGCAGGGCAGGATCGCCTTGCACATGGTATATGTAAACGCAGCAGTGATCACTGCGGCAGCACCGGCAAGCCCCAGAGATTTCAGCAGATTCTCGCAGACACCGATCTGATGGCAGATGGCGCAGTCCTCGCCGGAGCAGTCATGATCGGCTTCGACCGCAATATAGACGGCAGAGAACAGCATGACAACGGCCAGCACGGCCGCCAGCAGGCGCGTCATAAAGCAAGGCTTCTTTGTCATGGTCTGTCCTCCCTTCTGTTCGTTATTTTCCCTTGCAGTCCGAGCAGATCCCATAGAGGATCGTGTCGGCTGCGTCCAGCGTGAATTGTTCGTTCTGCGCCAGGTGCTTTGCAAACAGGGCGGCGTTGCTGTCGGCCATGTGAAAGGTTTTTCCGCACTTCACACAGCTCATGTGCAGCGCGCCCTTGCAGCCCTTGGCGTCAAGATACTGATAAAACGCTTCGTGCGACCCGCTTTTTGCGCTGCGGCGCACCTTTTCTTCCGCTTCCAGCTGCGCAAGATTTCGATACACAGCGCTGAGACTGATTTGCTTCTCTGCCAGCGCATCCGCCATCTGGCGTGCAGTTAGCAGCTCGTCCGGGTGTTCCTCTAAAAAAGCAAGCAGGGCTCTTCGCTGTTTTGTGTTGTAGATTGACATCAGCCGCCCTCCAATATGCGAATCATTCGCAGATATTATAGCATCATTTTCCTCTTTGTCAATATCATCCCGCGATACCGGCATCTTTCCGACAGTTCAATATCCGTCAGCGTCAAAGAAAACAGCGTCACATCAAAGGCTTCGAACCGATGGGCGCTTACGCAGTCAAAGCAGTCTGCGTCTTACGGCTTCATCCACCGGCTCCAGTTCTTTTTCCAGCGTACAGGATAGATCCCATAGCAGCTGACGTTCCTCGTCATCCTCTGTGGTCAAGCTGCCCAATTCATCCCACCGCAGAATGATTCGATACAGCGCCAGAGCCTCCTGCTCCGTGAGTCTTAATTCCATAAGAGACGCCTCCCTCTCAGATGCTTTTCAACAGAGAATCACTGGTAAACGATACCGTACATTTCATCGCGTCAGCCGCGTTTCGTTCTCAAAGCGCTCCATCGCCTCCTGCCGGCTGGGGACTTGCGCGAGCGTACAGGAAAACCGCTGGCCGAACAGGGGCTGGGACAGTGTCTCCACCCAACGCGTCAGCACCTCCGGAGTGAGGGGGCGCTCCTCCCGGAGAAAGATCACCCCGTAATAGGGCGGTACAGACGGGGAAAGCAGCTGTGTCAGCGGGACGCCGCTCCGGACGGAGGCGTTGCAGAAATGCATCTCCGGCGAAAAAAGCGGATAGTACAGCGCCCCGACGAACCAGTCCTGTTCGCCGTTTCTGAGCCGCCTTGCCTGCTCCAGAAAGTGCGGATGATCCGGGTTATCCGGCTCCACAAACTCACCGTCCCGAATGGTCTGGTGAAGTGCGGGGAGGTTATGGAAATCAAAGTGGAAAAAGGGCGCCTCTCCCGCCTCGTCCTCGGTAAGAGAAAACTCCGCCGCATGGAAAGGTTCCCAGTCCTTGCCGCAGTGGTAATAGCCCCACCAGTAGTTCCAGTCATAAATATGCAGATATTTTTTTGCTTTGCAGTCCATAGATGTACTCCGTTCTAACAATGTCGGCACAAGAGAAAATCACAGGGAACTCTCCCCCAGTACCAACAAAAATCTTTTCTAAGTCCGTCCTTTTTTAAGAAAGGCACTCAAAGGCGGCGCGGTGATTTTCTTATCTGCTCACCGGAATGGATATCTCGAAAACGGCACCGCCATCCCCGTTGTACGCACGGATCGTTCCCTTATGCAGGTGGATGATCTCCTTCGTCAGGGCAAGGCCGATGCCGGATTTCCCGCTTTTTCCCATGTAGAAACGGTCAAAGATGTGGGGCAGGTCTTCCGTGGCGATGCCGTCCCCGTCGTCCTGTATCCGTATCGTCACATTCCGCTTATCCGCGCAGCAGGTCAGGCGCAGCTCGCTGCGGGCATAGCGTACGCCGTTGGATAGAATATTGGTGACCGCCCTGCGCAGCCGGGTATCGTCGCAGCTGACCATAACGGGCGTTTCGGGGAAGTCCGGCGTGATGGTGATACCGCTGGCGGCGGCTGTCGGCTCCACGGCGCGTATGCTGTCGTAGAGCAGCTCCCGAACATCCATCTCAGAAAGGGTAAGCGGCTGCCGCCCCATATCGATTTTTGAGATGTCCAGGAGCTCGTCCACCAGCTCCGTCATGCGGTCGCTCTCCGCCAGAATCACCTCCGCCGCGCTGGCCGTGTCCATGACGCCTGCCTGTATGCCCTCGGCGTAGCCCTGTATCGCCATCAGCGGCGTTTTCAGCTCGTGGGAGGCATTCTGAAAGAAGGTCTGCTGCCGCTCTGCCTCCTTCTCGATGTCCCGGCCAAAGCGAAAGCCCAGCAGGCACATGACGGAGGAGATCGCCAATAGCACCGCAAAGAACGCCCAGTTCAGCGTTACGATATAGCGGGTGATGGGGCCGATGTCTATGTACATGATATAGGAGTAGGATTCCTCCCCATCGCCGTAATCCTCTTGCACGGACATGAATATCAGGTGATGCCTGTCCGTTTTGAAGGTATAGCATTGGTTGAGCGATAGATCCCGCCCTGCACAGTATTCCAGCAGTTCTTTCTCCAGCCGGTAGGTATCCCGGTTCCATGTGTTGGGCTGGTAGCTGTTCTCCATCTCCAAAAAGACGATGCTGGGGGTAAAGAAGTTTCCCTCCTCGCCCTCGTCATAGGTCGGCTCATCATAGGTGTAGGGTATGGCTCGATTCTGATACTCCGCTTCGTTGAGCAGCGCCTTTTTTGCCTCACGCACAAAGTGTGCGGGGATAATGAGGTTCACCGCCACCATGAACAGGACAAATAGCAGCAGCGCCGAGCAAAGGATCAGGTACACGATTCGCAGCTTGATGTTTTTCATACGCTTCCTGCTCCCTTCAGCTTGTAGCCAAAGCCCCAGATGGTGCTTACGCTGACAGTGCTGCCTGCTTGCAGCAGCTTTTTTCGGATACGGCGCAGTGTTTCATCGGTCACGCGGGTCTCTACATCTGAGTCAAAGCCCCACACCGCACTGAGCAACTCCTCACGGGAATAGGCCTTTTCCGGCTGCTTCATCATATAGCTGAGCAGCCGCAGCTCGGTCTGGGTCAGCGCCACAATCGTGCTTCCGCAAAAGACGGCGTTTTCCGTAGCGGAATAGCGGATATCCCCGTAATGCAGCTCATCCTCTGCCGCCGCTGTTTTTCCTCGATCCATCTCCACACGGCGCAGCAGTGCTTTGACCTTCATCAGAAGAATGGTCGGGCGAAAGGGCTTGGTGAGATAATCGTCGCTGCCTTGACTGATGCCCATGACGTAGTCCAGCTCGCTGTCTTTGGCTGTAAGCAGGATGATGGGAATATCGGAAACAGAGCGAAGCTCCCGGCACACGGTAAGTCCGTCCGTGCCGGGCATCATAATGTCCAGTATTACCAGTTCCGCAGGCTCCTGATGAAACGCCTCCAGCAGCGCGTCACCGCTTTCAAAGGAGCGCACGGTATATCCGTCGCTTGCGAGGAAGCTATGGAGCAGCTCCCGTATGCTCTTTTCATCGTCTGCCAGATAAATGGTATGTCCCATGCGTCCTCCTTGCAAGCAGCGCCAAATGCTGCGCGTGGGCGCAGCATCGGCAGGATGTTGATTTTATACTATCAGAATATCGTCTTTCCGTCAAAGGGGGCAGATGCCGCTTTCGCAGCCGGTGTTTCCCCAGATGGAATTGTACAGCTCGCACAGCCGGCTGTCGATCTCCGCAAGACGGTTGTAGTCGGCGATCAGCGCGTCCTTTTCCGCGTCGGTCAGGAAGCTCAGGCTGCGGATGAAGGCGGTCTCATCGTAGTTGTCGAAGTCGTAGTCGTCCGGAAGATCAAAGTACGCTTCATCTACCTTGTCCCACAGGTCGGCGTGCTTTTCGCAGACGCGGTCATACTCCTGCTCCAAGGTGTCGATCTCATCCAGCACCTTGGGGTCGGCCTTTTCCAGCGCCTTCTCGTAAAGCGGCAGATCGTCGCAGTCGGGCAGCTGAGCGTACAGTGCCTCCATCTCAGCGTCAAGGCCGTTCAGCTCCTTGATGTCCGCCAGAAGCGTTTCCTTCTCCGCTTCCGTCAGGGCGTTGCTGCTGCGGATAAACGCTGCTTCGTCAAAGTCTGTGAAGTCGTAGTCGTCAGGCAGGGCGTTGCAGATTTCGTCCAGCTTTTCCCACAGCGCCGCGTTTCTCTGGAAGATGGCGTCGCTCTTCTCTTCCACCGCCTCGATCTGCTCCCAGATGGCGTCCTCATTCTCGGTGGCAATTTTAGTAACAGACTCCATTGGTGCGGATGTGGCGGCAAAGGCGGAGGTTGCCGTGCCGATGGCCGTTACCGTCAATGCCAGTGCCAGTGCAAAGCTCAAAATCGTTTTCTTTTTCATGGTATGTTACGCTCCTTTTTGAAGTATTTTTGGTTGGGTTTCAACCTTGTCTGTAGCATAGCAGTAGCTGCATTGAAATTCCCCCGCGAAAGTGCGGGGAAAGTGTCACAAATTCGTCACAGCATCCATGCTGTACAATCGAGTTCTTGGAACAGCGCAGAGAAAAAAATAAAAACATCATGACTTAACAAAGACTTTATCTCAATTATGGTAGCATATATTATCTATCTTTTCGTTAACAGACTGATTCTGCAATATGTCAGTCAAGTTGAAAAGGTAGAAAGTATCAATCGTGAAGAATATGTGGAGGAAGTCGAATGAAACGGATATTCTTGTTCTTGCGCCCAAGGACACAGGTCCGCAGCTCGGAAGATGAGCCTTTCGGCGATTGAGCGACAAACTTGTGCACCGTAAGGCAAGTCACGATCAACATTTTTTCAACAGACAAGGAGGATAACAATGAAGAAACAACTTTTAAGCATCCTACTCTGCCTTATCATGGTTGTAGGTTTGCTCCCAACGGCGGCACTGGCGGAGGAAGCCGCGCCAGTATTTAATCTGGCAACAGATCTGGAGGGCATCACAATTCCAGACGATCTGGTCACCTGCATCTGCACAAAGACCAACGAAACCAAGCAGTATGGGCAACTGACGGACGGTTTTTCCGCTACTAAGGTTGCAAAGGAAGGGAACGTCTGGACTGTTCTTATCTCTGTCAAGCCAGATGTCTATATGGCGCAGTTCAACAAGGACACAGGCAGCACGCATACACAGGACACGGCGCATGCGGGTGAGTTTATTACGCCGATTCAGTTCAAGCTGAAATACACAGATGGCAAATGGGAGCTTCTCGGTGAGATGCCCCAAGGCAAAATGCTTCACTTCACCTGCGGCGGCGGCCATGTGTATCAGGGGGGACATTCCTGTTATCAAACTGGTTACCAGAACGTATACGGACATTAAAGTGACAGAAAACAATAAATGGGAGTATTCCAAAGACAATGGGGAGACCTGGCAGGGCAGCTGCCATTTCACCAACCTGCAGCCTGGCACGGAATACACCATCATCGCCCGTGTGAAGGCAACAGCCACCCACCAGCCCAGTGCGGTCAGCGAGCCCCTCAAGATCTCCACCATCGGCTCCGCAATTACAGAAGAGGATCTTGCGGAGCTCGACATTCCCGCAAACCTTGTCACCGTCAAGTGCCAAACAACCGGCGACAGCAAGGAATACGGGAGGATCCCCGGCGGCTTTGACCTGAGCAACTCGACGCCCTACAAGGAAAATGGTGTTTTGAAGGCCATCGTCAAGCTCAATTTGCCCGCCTACAAGGCCAAGTACGATGCAGACACCAAAAAAACGCACGAAAGGGCAGGGCTGGAGGGGAACACCCACACAGCTTTTACTCTGAAGTATGTCAACGACAAGTGGGAGCCGGATGGCAATTTTCCTGCTGTGGTGTTGCTCGTCACCTGCAACGGAAGCCATGAAAATCAGACCTACACCGTTACCTTTGACGGCAATGGCGGCGTCCCCTCCGTTACCAGCATGACTACCATTGACCAAAAGCTCCCCGAACTGCCCACTGCCACCCGCAGCGGCAGCTACAGCTTCAACGGCTGGTACACCGAAAAGAACGGCGGCACTAAGATTACCATGGCTACCGTGTTTGACAAGAATACCACCGTGTACGCCCATTGGACTTATACCGGCTTCACCGGCAGCGGCGGTGGTGTCACCACCTATCCCATCACCGTTCTGAACGCGAAGAACGGCACGGTGGCTGCCAGCCACAAGACCGCGCCCAAGGGCGCGACCATCACGCTGACTGTCGCCCCCGATAAGGACTTCGTGATGGATGGCCTCGCCGTCGTGGACGGTGCTGGCGCGGCGATCAAGCTCACCGACATGGGCAACGGCAAGTATACCTTCATCATGCCCGCGAGCAAGGTCACCGTTGAAGGCAGCTTCAAGGAAGAGTTTCCTGACTTCCCCAACCCCTTTTCCGATATAGCTCCCAGCGACTTCTGCTGCGATGCCGTGATGTGGGCAGTCGCAAAGGATATCACCAACGGCATCGGCAACTATACATTCGCTCCCAACCAGCCCTGCACCCGTGCGCAGATCGTCACCTTCCTGTGGCGTGCGGCCGGTTCTCCCGCTCCCAAGAGCGCGAGCAACTTCACCGATGTTCCCGCTGACGCTTACTACGCCAAGGCAGTCGCCTGGGCCGTTGAAAACGGCATCACCGGCGGCACCGGCGACGGCAAGTTCAGCCCCGATGCCACCTGCACGCGCGCTCAGGCTGTCACCTTCCTGTATCGCGCCTCCGGCAGCCCTGCCGTGAGCGGCAACGCTGCCTTCACCGATGTGGCGGCTGACGCTTACTACGCCGCGGCTGTCACGTGGGCGGAGAAGAACGGCATCACCGGCGGTATCGGCGGCGGTCTGTTCGGCTCCGACCAGTCCTGCACGCGCGGTCAGATCGTGACCTTCCTGTACCGCGCCCGTAACAAGTAAAGAGTCCTGATTTATTCTCTGCTTGTTCTTTCTCTGTCTTAATCTCCGATAGAGTGGGCTGTTCCGGTGGGTTCATATTGAACCCCTCCTCGGTTCAGCAAACAGGTATAGTTGTCCCTTGGTGGAACGATAGTTTTGCACTTTGCCCAAATAAAGAGCTTGGTATCATATTTTGATACCAAGCTCTTTGGGATTATTTGAGCGTATAGAGGTTAGAGGTGTTACTCCCGTTGGGGCGGTATCGGGGCAGCTTGGCAAGATAGCCGTGCTGCTCCAGATCTGCCAGTGCCCGCTTGACGGTGCTGCGGGAGAGGTTCATATCCCTTGCAATCGTCTTGATCCCCGGCCAGCAGCTTCCCGCGCTATTGGACCGATTCTTGAGGTACATATAGACGGATACAGCTCTGGGCGGCAGAAGCGTGTCGGCGTAAATGCTGTCAAAGTAGCTCACCGATCCACCTCCTGCCGGGGAAGATTATACGGGGCGCGCTTGTGCGGCATACGGTCATAGTCGATGTCCTCCGCTACCACCATCTCCTGCACGGGCGCGTCGTGGAGCTGCCCCTCGCCCTTAACGGAGCGGGTGGTCTGCCGCTCCGTCAGCTTGGGCGGATACTTCCGCACGATGGCGCGGGTCAGCGCATTCTGGTCGGCATAATAGACCCTTCGGGCCGCCTGTTCCTCCACGCGGTATTCCTCCTGGAAGGTGATGCCCCATTCGAGGAACAGACGCAGACGGGTACGCATGGGGTGGCATCCGGTCTTCTGCACGATGAAGCTGCCCTTGGGGATGGACTTGAGCTCATCTGCCGTCAGCAGGGGACGCTCCATCATCTGCAGGCTCTGGCTGGGATCGTTTTTGCCGCGACTCACAGAGCCGGAGAGCACCGTGCGGCTGCCGAGGGCTTTGGAGAAGGTATCCGCCGCCTCGCTGTTGGGCGCAAAGCCGCCGCAGATCACATCCTGGCAGTTATCCATCAGGATGGATGCGCCTTCTTTGCCATAGTTCTTTTCCAGCTGCGCCAGCGACTGGATGATGGGGACCAGCGTCAGGCGGCGAGAGCGTCCAGCACTGAAAAGCGGCAAAATATCAAAGGGCGGCATGGTACCCAGCTCATCGCAAAAGAGAATAACGCGGTTTTTCAGTTTGCCGCCGTTCTCATCCGCTACTGCGAACAGCTCACGGGAGAGATTCTGGATCATCAAGCCCGCCTTAAAGTTCTTTGTCTGATCCTCCTCCGGCAGGATGAGGAAAATGGCGGATTTCTCGGCAGCGAATATTTCCGCGTCAATGGCACTGTCGAAGCACAGAATTTGCTCCAGCTCACTGTCAAGAAACGAGTTGAGCCGGGACAGCACCGTGGACATGACTGATGCCATCGCCTGCTCGGAGCTGTTGAGCGCGGCGCCAGCCAGCCAGCCAGCGCGCTTTGTGCTCGGACGGCAGCTTGTCCATGAGCAGCTGGAAGCGGGAGCGTCCCCGCGCACCACGTGCCGGCTCCAGTAGATCCTGCACCAGCTTGAATACCGACACGATGTGCCGTCGCTCCTCTGGGTGTTCCTCATCCGGCGGCAGAAACTCCGCAAGCAGCAAGATCGTGGAAGACAGCAAGCCCTCCGCCGCATCGTAGAAGAAGGCGTTCTGCCCGTGGTCGGAGTTTCCCTCCGGGCTGACGATGGACTTGGCGAGGATCTTGGCGTACTTTTCGGCTTTGGCGCGGGCGGCGAGGTTGTCCGGTTGTTTTCTGGCGATATCCATATAGCGGTTGATGAGCGTCAGCAGGTTGTTGCCGTCCGAGCGGGTGGGATTACGCAGATCGATGACGGAGATATGCTTATAGCCGTAATACTTTTTGGCAATAGAGCCGTAGTTACGGGCAAGATCACCTTTGGTATCCAACGCCAGAAAGCTCATGCCAGACGCGCAGGCATATTCAAGGTTGGGATAGAGGAAGAAAGCCGTCTTGCCCGCGCCGGAGGCGGCGATCATCAGGCAATGGATGTCATCGCTGTCCACCAGCGCAGTCAGTTCATCTTTCCTGCCCTTGCAGCCCAGCACCAGCCCCTGTTCTGTGGGAAGGCTTACTCCCTTGCGCCAGTCTTTGACATTGAACGGCACATGGGCATAGATCTGGCGGATCTCCTTATCGGTCGCCCAACGCGCCGTGCCGTGCTGTCCGTCACCCACGGTGCGGGACTTGATGCCGCTGAGTGTATAGTGGTAGGACAGCATGGAGAGCCCTCCGATGATGGCGAACATCCCCAGCCCTGCCGCGACCAATATCCCGATGTTGGAGCTTTTGATCGTGTCCCACATTGTCAGCAGAAGGTTTGGCATAGCTCGCTCCTTTCCATTTTGTTTTCCTGTTCTGCCTTGAGATCGTCGTTCCAGTCCTTTTGCTGCGGTACGAGCCGAACTGCATTGAGACCGTGTTCTTTCAAAAGCGCTGCCATGCGCTCACTGGCGGCATGACCGGCAGCGTCATTGTCCAGGCAGAGGTACACCTGCCGGAGCTGCGGGAGCTGTCGCAGCATCTCCATCACAGGAATGGAAGATGTCCCGCAGCAGGCCACATAGTTATGCGCCTGCCATCCCTCCGGGAAAAGGGAGATGTGAGAGAGCAGGTCGATAGGGGCCTCAAAGACATAGAGCGTGTCATCACCGCCAAGATAGTGAAAGCTGTGCTTCGGGTCGCTGCCCTCAATGTTGCCGCGATAGCTTTGCCCCATGGTATACAGCCCACGCTTATGCCTGTGACGGGGAACGCCGTGTTCATCGAATCCGACGAACACGGCGTTGTGGTATTCCTTTGTCCCGTCTCTGGATCTTTCACAGCTCTCGTAGATGAGCTTCTTGCGCACGAAGGCATTGAGTATCTCACGGTCGATGCAACGCTTTTGCAGCAGGTAGGCATACACACGGCGCACGGACTCGCTCTGCGGCGGCAGCACGAAGGGCTTTGCAGGCGCCGGCTCCTTCTCCCTTGCCGCAGGGTAGCTTCCGCCGAGATCATCGCCGAGGAGCAGAGACATGGCGTCCGGGTAGTTGAGTCCATAGAACTGCTTGACGAAGCTGATGGCTCTGCCGCCCTGCTCGGTGGCGTGATCGAACCACTCGCAGCCGCGGATGGTGATGCTGTGGTCGCTGGCAAGGCGTTTGTCCCTGCCGGAGGTAATGGCTTTTCCCCACGGCGGCGGAGGAACTCCTCCAAGTCCACCGATGCGGCTCGTTCTTTCTGCTCGGTTGTAAACGGAATGTACTTTGACATAGTCCCTCCCTTATTGTGTCTGTTGCGTCAGTCCGCGATCCTCATGGTCATCCGCCTTGTGTCCCATTGCCATGCGTTTCTCCTGCAATCTGCGGCGACGCTTCTTGTCGATCTGCATTCCTGCATAGATGGCAGGCTGGGCGGCGTTCTCGCGGAAAATGCGACTCATCTGATGGTGCATCCGAAGGACAGCTGTTCCCGCCGCCGCACCGGAGAAGTCCTCCTGATGGTCAATGAAATATTGAGCGTAGGTGTTGCCCTGTGCCGCTGCCTGTGCGAAATAGCGCAGAGCTTCTTTGCGGTCTGCTTGCACCTCCTGTCCCAGCAAATAGAGCTTTCCCAGCGTGTATTGGGCAAACGAATTCCCTTGTATGGCAGAGCCCTTCAGAAGCTGAATGGCCGCATCTATATCCTTTGGCACACCCTCTGCGCCAGTGAGCAACAGCTTGCCGAGCCGGTATTGCGCGTATGGATCGTTCTGCTCCGCTGCCTGCCGCAGCCAGTGAAGGGCCTGCGGGAATTGCTCCTGCTCCAGCAGCAGTTTGCCCAGCGCGTATGCGGAGCAAGGATTACCGGCTTCTGCCGATTTTTGAAACCACTCTGCCGCCAACTCTTGGTCAACTGAACTTCCAACTCCATCTCGATACGATTTGCCAAGCTGGTGTGCCGCGATGGTATAGCCCTCCTCCCACAGACGGCGGAGGGTGACCCGTGCCGCGGCTTTCTCACCGGGGTCCGACTCCAAGTCGTGCAGCACCTTTTTTGCCCTGCGGTAAGACTGTGCCCGCTGATAGATCATCCGCTCCGCACTTGGATCTGGAGGAACAGGCGGTTCTTCCGGCTCCGGCTCATCCGGTATGGCATCATCCTCGAAGGTGAAGTGCAGCTCCGAGAGCCGGAGCGTTTCCCGGATGACCATGTTGCGCACCGTCTTGAACTCCTTTTGCTGCGACAGCGGTACTCGCATTGGCGGTGTCTGATTATAGTCAATGCAGAGCTGCTCTCGGAGCTCCTGCCATAGAGCATAGGCAGACGACACCCGTTCGTCCTTTGCCAGTTCGTCCACGATCTCATCCACGATGCGCTTGATACGGGGCGGCAGATAACCGTAGACCTTTTTGCCGCTGACCTCCCGAAGCCGCTGGGCGAGATCCGCCACCAAAAGCTCCAGCTTATCGCTTTGCAGAGTACCGGTTGCCATCTGCTCGATGAGTGTTGCCATCCGTGCTTCCGCTTCCTGCCGGAGCAGACCGCGCTGTTCGTCCTTCTGCTCATAGATGTGCAGGCGATCGTTCCGATAGATCGTGCTGACCAGCGCGGACTTGATGCTGCGAATACCTTGCTTGGTGAGAAAGCCTTCCTTCGGGTCTGTGGAGAAGATTACCATGTGAACATGGATGTGCTTCTCCTTTTCATGGAGCGCAGCATACCAGCGGAGATGATTCGGATGGATCTTATAGCCCTTGGCGATGTCCGTGATGGAGGCGTTGATGAGCTCCTGCCAGTTTTTAAGGTCGGTATAACCCAGCCGCTCCGCGTTCTCACGGGAGAGGGAGATGACCGGCGTCCACACATTCCCCGTGTGCCGCGCCACCTCTGCCACGGCATTCTCCAGCGACGGAACCTTCCCGTTGGTATCCCACAGGCCATGTTCGCCCAATGCTTTTACGCCGGGACGGTTTGCGACATAGTCAAGATAGTTTTCCCGGCCATCCATGGGTTCAATAAAGTCCTCGTGGATCTGCGCGATGAGCGCAAAGGCAGTCTGCCGGTTGGGTGTGTTTACATATCACGATGTTGTCACCGCCAACGGAAATGGTCTTCGCCGCCTGATAAATGCTGTACAGCTCCGGGTGAATACCGGAGAGGCGAATGGCGGGGAAGTCGAAGCCGCTGCTGTCGAAATGCCAGAGGACTCTTTGCCAAAGCTCCTCATCGGCGGTAAGCAGAAACAGCGCAGCCGCATTGCGCCCGGACATACCGTAGCAGCGTTTTTTCCAATGCGTCCATCGTTCTCTGTGGGCGTCACCGAGGAAGAAGCGAAAGGGCTGCCGGTTCAGCTCATCTCGCAGCCGTCTTTGCAGCGGGCGGAACAGCCTTCCGCCGAAGCACTCCCGCGCCAGAGCGTCCAGCTCCACCACGCCGGCCTCGATGCGCTCCTCCAGACAGACGCACTCATTCAGGTGACAGGGTTGCCCGCTGTCATATCTCGTGCAGTCTTTGCAGCGTACATCGTCGGCACTGTAGCGAAAGCTGCTGCGGATGCGTCCGCTTCTGCGAGGCTGATGACGGGGTGGCGTCATCATCTGCACCTCTGCGGCGAACAGGGGTGTGAACTTCATAAAATATCGCGTCAAATAATCCCTCTCCTTTCTGGAAATAAAAAAGGGCCGGAGTCTTATTGCTAAAACTCCGGCCCATGCCATACTGCTATTACATTGTCTGCTCCTGTGATGCTCGTTCCAATGCTTCCTCCTGCTGTCGGATTCGCTCATTTAGATCCGGCACGCACACCCTGATCTGCTGCTGGATTCCGCGGATCATTTCTTCCTGCGTATCCGTAAGCTCAAAGAAGTCCTCATCCACGGAATCGGCGCAGCAGCGGAATATCTCGGTCAGCTGCTCCGGGCTGAAAAGCTGTTCCTTTTGGATAAGCCCGGAGCGTGTGGCGAAGTCCTGCTTGGCACCATCGTAGTTCTCCATGAAGTAGTGCCCGTGTACCACGCCTGTGCGGTCATAGTCCCAATCCCATGTGACGAATTGAACGCCGTATTTGCTCGGAGAACCTGCCAGCACCGTGCCGCCAAAGTCAGCGAGGATGCGGTAGTCGCCATCCAGTCCGCTGGCTTTGAGCTGCGGGGCGGCTTCCATAGCGGTCATATACTCCAGCGTCTTCGCGGCGATGTCCTCGACGCGATACAGGGCATCCTCTGCCTGGGGCATGTCCGCGTTCTCCCGGCGATAGAATACGCTGCCCTTGCCGGTGATGCGGCAGAGGGGCGCTCCGTTCCAAAGGACAGGCAACTGTGCTCCCTCCAACGGCAGGGTTTCAAAGCCTGCACGGTGCAGGGGAATACGGACTTCTTCGAGGTAGCGAAACTGACGGCTTGTGTTTTTGGTGTCCATGTGAGCGATCCTCCTGTTGTAAAAAAATAAGGCCGGAGAGGTCTTCTCCGGCCTGCCGTTTCAGACGCTGCAGCCAGCGCCCTTTTAGAAATTGAAAAAGGGCGCCGCTTTTTTCGGCCTGTCAAAGCCGACAAAACGACGCCCAAATATTTGTGATTCTTTTTCTGCGATGATGCCGCTTTTCTTGAGAGAGAAGTCCTCTCTAAAAGGGCGCTGGAGGTTGGAAACTGTCCAAGACATGAGATCCTCCAGTTCAAATCCAGTCAGTTGCTCCGAAACCTCCATAAAAATCTATGGTTCAAAAGAAGAAATCCGGGCTCAAAAAAGCCCGGAAACGGTTGATGCGCCTGGCTTTGCGCCAGACGCATCTATACCGGTAACTCTTTATGGTATGCCCGACAGGATTCGAACCTGCGACCTTGTGAGTCGGAGTCACACGCGCTATCCAGCTGCGCCACGGGCACATATTTATTTTTTCTGCGATAGTCGTCAAATAGTAGTCAACGACCACCCATTTTTTCTCTGCCGTTCCCGCAAACGCAGGTGCGGCAAGGCTTTGCGCCATATCTCAACTGGAGACACCTGAAATGTCGGAGTCTGACGCTCTATCCAACTGAGCTACGGGCGCATATTCGGTTTGGACCGTGGGGCGGTTGACAGGGTAAGTATAGCAACTTTTCCCACTTCTGTAAAGCTAAAATTTTCGTCAAAGATCGTTAAAAAAATTGACAACTTCTTCTCTCGCTCGTATAATTGCAGTATCCTAAAATAAAGGATTGTTCCTTATGAAAAAACGCAAAATTTCCGACGCCGTCGTCCGGCGTCTTCCCCGTTACTACCGCTATCTCGACGATCTGCACTCCAAGGGCATCGTGCGCATTTCGTCGAGCTTGCTCGGCGAGCGCATGGGCATCACCGCTTCACAAATCCGTCAGGACTTGAGTTGCTTCGGCGAGTTCGGCCAGCAGGGCTACGGCTACAACATTTTGGAGCTGCGCACCGAGATCGGTCACATTCTCGGCGTGGACGAGCAGCACCGCCTCGTCGTCGTCGGTGCCGGCCACCTGGGCCATGCGCTGCTGCGCAACTTTGACTTCATGCAGACCGGTTTTCTGCTTGACACCGCGTTCGACGTCTCCCCCGCGCTCATCGGCACGCGCGTCAACAACGTGCTTATCCGCTCGTTCGACGAGATCGGCGACTATTTCGCCGTGTGCCATCCCGACGTCGCGGTGCTCACCGTGCCGAAAAACATCGCGCAGGAGGTCGCCGAGCAGCTCGTTGCGCTCGGCGTGCGCGGGATCTGGAACTTTACCAACACAGAGCTGCACGTCGGCAGCGAGATTTTCACCGAGGACGTCCACTTTGCCGACAGTCTGCTCACGCTGAGCTACCGCATCTCCAAGACCTCCGCCGAGGCGGAGGAGGAAGGAGCCAAACCGTGAAAAGGCCCATTGCACTGCTCGCATCGCTCCTCGCAGTGACGGTGCTCGCCACCGCGGCCACGGCCGCAGGGGGCGATGCCAGCGACCCGCTGATCTCGCTCAACTATCTGCAAACGACCTTCACCACCAAGGCGAATTCATCCATCGACGCCGCCCTCAACAAGGCCGATCAGGCGGCGTATGCAAAGGCTGAGGCCGCACTCCGCTCGACCATTGCCGCGGCAGAGGCCAACGCGGGCGCGCAGCGCGCCGACGTTTTTACCGAGTCGCGCCTCAAGCAGGGAGATGTGCTCTCCGGCACAACAGGGCTTCAGGTCATCGTGCTGGCGGGCAGCGTCAATGTGCAGTTTTCCTCCGGCGCGGTCGTCGACGTGACGACCGGCAGCGAGGTCAAAAGCGGCGCGGCGCTCGCGGAAAATCACCGCTATCTCGTCGCCGAGGACACGACGGCGCTTTTCACCGTCACCGGCAAGACCGCGGTCGTGAATTACTGCGGCTTCTATTCCATCGCAAGCTCTTCCTCGGTCGACTATCCGGCCATGGCCGCCTCGCTCAAAACGCTCACGCTCTTCCGCGGGTCGGACACGGGCTACGGCGAGGGCTTTGACCTTGAAAAGGCCCCCACGCGCATGGAGGCGCTCATTATGCTCATTCGTCTTCTCGGCGAGGAGAGCGAGGCGCTGACCTGCACGGCCTACCAACCCTTTACCGACGTGCCCGACTGGGCGCTGCCCTACGCGGCCTACGCCTACTCCAAAGGCTACACCAACGGCGTCGGCCCAACGACATTCGGCACGACGATGAGTGCATCGGCGGAGATGTACACAGAATTTCTGCTGCGCGCACTGCGCTACAGCTCCACCGCGCAGTCTGATATCTCCAACGCGCCCGAGCGCGCGTACTTTGCCGGCGTTTTGACCGCGGGCGAGGTGAGCGCTTTGCGCGCCTCCGCATTCCTGCGCGCCGACGTCGTATACCTCTCTTACTACGCACTCGAAACGAACGTCAGCGGCAGCAGCAAGCTGAGCGACACGCTCATCGCGCGCGGCGTCTTCTCCGACGCGGCCTATCGCGCTTCCCGCGCGATGGTCACATCTTCGCGCATCGGCTGACACCTTTTTGCGTTCCCACCATACTATGGATTGAGACCGCCGTGCGGGCGGTTTCAATCTTCATAGGGGGTTCGTTTTATGTGCAATAATAACTGTGGTTTTGGCGGCGGCTGCTGCCTGTGGATCCTGATCCTCATCATCCTGATCTTCGCCTGCGGCGGCTGCGGCGGTGGCTGCGGCTGCAACAATGGCTGTGGCTGCAATAACGGCTGCGGCTGCTAAACCTGCATAAGAAGGGGGCTGCGCGAAAACGCGGCCCTCTTTTTTTGCTTTCTGCGCACAGCGCAGTGGGGATGGCAGCGCCGGTGGCGCTGC
>JBBNGO010000032.1:0-29038 GCA_040095065.1 Hominicoprocola fusiformis | reverse complement strand
CCCCGGGGGGCCGCTTTTTCTATTTGAAAGTTATAATTCCATTTCGTACAGTTCGTCGCCGGCCTTGTGGAATCCGGCGCGCTCGAACATCCGCTGCGATTGCGCATTGAACGAGTAGATCTCCGCGTGCAGTTTGGGGATGTGCTGTTCCCTCGCGAGCTTCACGATCTCGCCGTCGACAATTCTGCGTTCCATGACAGACCTCTCTTACATGATGATTTTAGGCGGAAACGGGCTCAGATGTGCGCGATGCAGTCGTACGCGATGCGCTCTCCGCCGTCGACGGCACCGTGGATGACGCCGCAGCGCCGGAAGCCATACGCTTCTAAAAGCCGCTGCATCGGGCGGTTATCCGCGTGCGTGTCGGCGCGCAGATAGCCGATCTGCGCGGTGCAGAAGTCAAAGCAGGCTCTCGACACGCCACGCGCTTTCCCGTTGGAGGCGAGACGGTGGATCGTGCCGTAGGGTTGATCGAGATGCCACGCGCCGTCTTCGATGACGCGGTAGCTCTCGTCCTCGCCGAGAAAGAGGGCGAATGTGCCGACGATCTCGCCATTTTCAAGCATCACATAGCTGCTGCCGCATGCGATATCATAGGTGACGATGCTGCGGTCTGGGTACTCGTCGCCCCATTGCGAGGCATTGCCGTTTGCGCGCATGTAGCGCTTTGCGGCGGCGAAGACGTCCAGCACCGTGTCGACGTCCTGCAAGGTGGTTTTGCGAATTTCCATTTTAGCCCTTGTGCTGCTCGAACCAGCCGGTGATCTCGTTTAAGCGGCGGATGCGGTGCTTGGGCTTGCCGCTGCGGGAGAGCTCGTGGTTCTCGCCGCGGAAGAGCACGAGGCGGCTCTCGACGCCGTGCGCGATCAGCGCAGAGTACATCTGATAGCCCTGATCGACGGGGCAGCGGTAGTCCTCGAGCGAGTGGAGAAAGAGCGTCGGCGTTTTGACCTTGTCGGCGTACTTCATGGGGCTGTGCCACCAGAATTTTTCGACATCCGGCCAGATGGTCGAGCCGCACTGGTCTTCGGAGAAGTCGGGGCCGATGTCGGACACGCCGTAGAAGCTCGTCCAGTTCGAGATCGAGCGCTGGCTGGCGCAGGCGCGGAAGCGGTCGGTGTGGCCGATGATCCAGTTGGTCATAAAGCCGCCGTAGGAGCCGCCGGTTTCGAAGAGGTTATCTGCGTCCATCTCGGGATACTTTGCGAGCGCCGCGTCGCAGAACGCCATCAGATCATCGAAGTCGACCGTGCCGTACTTGCCGCGGATATCCATGAACGCGCCTCGGCCGTCGGAGCCGGTGGGATTGCAGAAGATGACGAAATAGCCACGGCTCGCCCAGTACTGCATCTCGTGATAGAACACGGGACCGTAGACGGTCTTGGGACCGCCGTGAATATCGAAGATGACGGGGTACTTTTTGCCCGCTTCGAAGTCCATCGGCTTTAGGATAAAGCCGTGCACCTCGTGGTCGCCCGCGGTGAGGTTGAGGGGGTCAGGCTGGGCAACGTATTTGCCGCGCAGCATTGCGTCGTTGAAGTGCGTGACGCGGCGGCCTTCTTCATTATAAAGCTCCTGCGGCTTCATATCCCAGAGCGCGCAGAGGAGCATTTTGCCGTTTTTGCGGTCAAAGCAGTCGACGCTGCCGTCGCGCACGAGGACGGGGGAGACGGTGCCGTCTTCGAGCTTGTAGAGCCCCGCGCCGTCGAAGCGCGTCGAGATGAAGTACAGCACGTCGCCGTCCATCTTGAACGCCTGACCGCCGCCGTGGCGGACGTCGCAGCCGACGGAAGAACCGATGGCCTCGCCGTAGACGGCGTAGGGCGTGACGGCAAGCGTCTCGTAGTCGAGCTTGTAAAAGTCGCAGTCCGTGTTCATGCCGAACTTGCCGTCCGCAGCCATGACGAGCAGGAAGGACTTGCCGAGCGCGTATGTCGCGATGACGAAGTCGGGGCGACTCTTGACGACGAGCTTCTGACGGCGCGAGGCAAGGTCGATGCGGTAAAGGTCCTGACCGCCGAAGTGCGCGGGGCGGGGGACGGAGACGTCGAGAAGACTGAAATAGACGGTCTTCTGATCCTCCGCGAGCTGGACATCGGAGACGTTGAAGCCCGCATCCGTCAGGCGGGTGAGGGACTTTTTCTTCGCATCGTAGTAGAAGAGACTTTCATACGCGCCGCGCGTGTATGTGCCGCCGTTCCACCACCAGGGTAGCTGAGAGATGACCTCGTAATCCTCGTTTTTCTTTTTGTCGTCAAAGTAGGCTTTCACGAGCTTCCTGTCGCCTTTATAGAGGTCCTCAAAGCCGGGAAAGGTCGAGCCGACGACAAGCAGGTCACCGTTTTTGAGCGGGAAGACCTGCGAGACGGGGATGGGAAACGTGTAGGCAAGATCGGCCTCGCCGCCGTCGAGCGCGATCTTGTAGAAGCGGCTCGTGAGCGACGGTTCCTTTTCCCCCTCACGGTCGCCCGCGAAAAGAACCGTGTTTTCATCCAAGTAGCAGAACGAGGATTCCTTGCCGCCGCCGGTCAGCGCGCGGACGCGGCCGCCTTTTAAAAGATAGAGGCGGGATTCGTAGCAATTTTTTTCTTTTTTCGCCTGACTCACGGTGAAGCAGGCGCTTGTCCCCTCGGGGGAGAATGTCACGTTCGCAAGTGAGCGGACGGCGCAGAAATCGTCAATGGCGATGGGCTTCATGGGAAAACTCCTTTCATCCGTCTGCGCGCAGAGCGGCGCAAAATCACGCAAGCATCATACCACAGCGACAAATATATTGCAATCCGCGGCAAAATCCGTCGAAGCGCACAAAAAAACATCTGCGGAAACCGCAGATGTTCACAAAAAATGCCTTGACTTTTCTGTACCCATTTGGTAAAATAAAGCGCTTATAAACGGGAAAGGGCGAGGAAAATTCCCCACCCATTACCGAGAGAATAGCATACCGCGGCAAAAAAAGCAAGATGCAGTTCGCTTTGTTTTACAACAAAGCCGGGTGTGTCGAACTGGATAGAGCCGCCGCAATACATTCCTTCAAGCGGACAGGGCTTGAAGAAAAGAAAGGCGTGAAGAGCAAAATGGCCAAAGACAAGATGTATGGCAAAACCCTTCGCAAGAATTTCGCCCGACACGAGGAGATCGTGGAGATGCCGAACCTGCTGGCGCTTCAGAAGAAGTCCTACCAGTGGTTCCTCGATACGGGTCTGCGCGAAGTCTTTTCCGACGTCGCCTCGATCTCGAACTACGCGGGCAACCTGGAGCTGAGCTTCATCGACTACAAGATGGACGAAGCGCCCAAGTACGACGTGCTCGAGTGCAAGGCGCGCGACGCGACGTATGCCGCCCCCCTGAAGGTGAGTGTGCGTCTCTACAACAAGGAGACCGGCGAGATCAAGGAGCAGGAGATCTTCATGGGCGACTTCCCGCTCATGACCGAGTCCGGCACGTTCGTCATCAACGGCGCCGAGCGCGTGGTGGTTTCCCAGCTCGTCCGTTCCCCCGGCATTTACTACGGCAAGGAGATCGACCTCAAGACCGACCTCCCGCTGCTGACGTCCACCGTCATCCCGTACCGCGGCGCATGGCTCGAATACGAGACCGACGCCAATGAGATGTTCTGGGTGCGCATCGACAAAAATCGCAAGATCCCCATCACCGAGCTGGTGCGCGCCATCGGCTTCAAGACCGACGCCGAGATCCTCGAGCTGTTCGGCGATGACGACCGCGTGGCCGTCACGCTCGAAAAAGACGCCTGCAAGACCTATGAAGAGGCGATGCTCGAGATCTACCGCAAGCTGCGCCCGGGCGAGCCGCCCACGGTCGAGGCCTGCGAGACCCTCATCAACAACCTCTTCTTCGACCCGCGCCGCTATGACCTGTCCATGGTCGGCCGCTACAAGTACAACAAGAAGCTCTCCCTGTGGGCGCGCATCCGCGGGCAGAAGCTTTCCTTCCCCGTTGCCGACCCGCGCACGGGCGAGATCCTCTTCGACGCAGGCCACATCGTCACCGACGAGGAAGCGCGCGAGATGGATGCCATCGGCGTCAACGATGTGACCATCGAGGTCGATGGCCGTACGATGCGCGTGTTCTCCAACCACATGGTCGATCTTGACCGTTTTGTCGACTTTGACCCCGTGGCCGAGTGCGGCATCAAAGAGCGCGTGCGCGAGAGCGTGCTCAAGGAGCTGCTCGAGCAGTACAGCGGCGAGGAGCTCAAAGAAGCTATCCGCGACAACGCCGACCGCCTCGTCCCCAAGCACATTCTGATCGACGATATCCTCGCCTCCATCAACTACATGAACGCGCTGGCGCACGGCATCGTCTATAAGGACGATATCGACCACCTCGGCAACCGCCGTCTGCGCTGCGTGGGCGAGCTGCTGCAGAATCAGTTCCGCATCGGCTTTTCCCGTATGGAGCGCGTCATTCGCGAGCGTATGACGATCCAGGATCTCGACATCGTCACCCCGCAGAGCCTCATCAACATCCGCCCCGTCACCGCGGCGATCAAGGAGTTCTTCGGATCGAGCCCTCTGTCCCAGTTCATGGACCAGACGAACCCGCTCGCCGAGCTGACGCACAAGCGCCGTCTGTCCGCTCTGGGCCCTGGCGGCCTTTCCCGCGAGCGCGCGAACATGGAAGTGCGAGACGTGCACTACAGCCACTATGGCCGTATGTGCCCGATCGAGACGCCGGAAGGTCCGAACATCGGCCTGATCTCCTACCTCGCGACCTACGCCCGCATCAATGAGTACGGCTTTATCGAAGCGCCGTTCCGCAAGGTCGACCACGAGACCTGCCGCGTGACCGACGAGATCGAATACATGACCGCAGACGTCGAGGACCAGTACATCGTCGGTCAGGCTGCCGAGCCTGTCGATGAAAACGGCTGTCTCGTCAACCAGCGCATCACCTGCCGCCACCGCGACGAGATCGTCGAGGTCGACCGTGACCGCGTCGACTATATCGATATCTCCCCGCGTATGATGGTCTCCATCGCGACGGCGATGATCCCGTTCCTGCCGAACGACGACGCGAACCGCGCCCTGATGGGCGCGAACATGCAGCGCCAGGCCGTTCCTCTGCTCCGCCCCGAGGCGCCGATCGTCGGCACCGGTATGGAGCATAAGATCTGCATGGACTCCGAGGTCGTCATCCTCGCCGAGGGCGACGGCATCGTCACAAAGATGGACGCGCGCGCCATCACTGTCGCCTACGACAACGGTGAGACGAAGGAATACAAGCTCACGAAGTTCCTGCGCTCCAACCACGGCACGTGCATCAACCAGCATCCGATCGTCGACGTCGGCGAGCGCGTGCATGGCCGCCGCCTGAACGAGAACGGCGTGTGGGAAGATCCCACCGTCCTTGCCGACGGCCCCGCGACCGATCAGGGCGAGATCGCTCTGGGCCGCAACATCCTCGTCGGCTTCATGACCTGGGAAGGCTACAACTACGAAGACGCCGTTCTTCTGAACGAGCGCCTTGTCCGCGAGGACTATTACACCTCCATCCACCTCGAAGAGTACGAGCTTGACGCACGCGATACCAAGCTTGGCCCCGAAGAGATCACCCGCGATATCCCCAACGTCGGCGAAGACGCACTCAAGGACCTTGACGAGCGCGGCATTATCCGCATCGGCGCGGAGGTCCACGCCGGCGACATCCTCGTCGGTAAGGTCACGCCCAAGGGCGAGACCGACCTGACTGCGGAAGAGCGCCTGCTGCGCGCCATCTTCGGTGAAAAGGCGCGCGAAGTGCGCGACACCTCCCTTAAGGTGCCCCACGGCGAGAGCGGTATCGTCGTCGACGCCAAGGTCTTCTCCCGCGAGGCGGGCGACGAGCTCGGCCCCGGCGTGAACATGGTCGTGCGCGTTTACATCGCGCAGCGCCGCAAGATCCAGCCGGGCGACAAAATGGCAGGCCGTCACGGCAACAAGGGCGTTGTCTCCCGCATCCTGCCGCAGGAGGATATGCCCTTCATGCCCGACGGTACGCCGCTCGATATCGTGCTGAACCCGCTGGGCGTTCCGTCCCGTATGAATATCGGTCAGGTGCTCGAGGTCCATCTGGGCTACGCCGCCAAGACCCTCGGCTACAAGGTCGCGACCCCAATCTTCGACGGCGCGAGCTACGAGGACATCCGCGAGGAGCTCATCAAGGCCGGTCTCGATCCCGAGGGCAAGAGCTGGCTGTACGACGGCCGCACCGGCGAGCGCTTCGACAACAAGGTCACCGTCGGTTACGTGTACTTCCTCAAGCTGCACCACCTGGTCGACGATAAGATCCACGCCCGTTCCACCGGCCCGTACTCCCTTGTCACGCAGCAGCCGCTCGGCGGCAAGGCGCAGTTCGGCGGCCAGCGCTTCGGCGAAATGGAAGTTTGGGCCCTCGAGGCTTATGGCGCAGCTTACACCCTGCAGGAGATCCTGACGGTCAAGTCCGACGACGTGACCGGCCGTGTGCGCACCTACGAGTCCATCGTCAAGGGCCACAACATCCCGCAGCCCGGCGTGCCCGAGTCGTTCAAGGTCCTTGTCAAGGAACTCCAGGCCCTGTGCCTCGATGTTCAGGTCCTCGACCGCGACGGCAACCAGATCGAGCTCAAGGAAGACGAAGACGCGATGGATACGTTCAACCTCGCCCGCATGGACGCCGAGGATGAGCGCCACCGCAGCAACCCCTTCGCCGATGAAGCCGAGCTCGAGGACGCAGGCTTTGAATATGTCGCTGATGATGAAGTCAACGCCGACTTTGCCGGCGACGATCAGGAAGACTGAGAAAAGGAGGAGCATATAGAAAATGAGTTACGCAACGTTTGACGCGATCAAAATCGGCATCGCTTCTCCGGAGATGATCCGTGAATGGTCTTACGGCGAGGTCAAAAAGCCCGAGACCATCAACTACCGCACCCTCAAGCCCGAGCGCGACGGCCTGTTCTGCGAGCGCATCTTTGGCCCCACGAAGGACTGGGAGTGCCACTGCGGCAAGTATAAGAAGATCCGCTACAAGGGCAAGATCTGCGACCGCTGCGGCGTGGAAGTCACGCGCGCCAAGGTCCGCCGCGAGCGCATGGGCCACATCGAGCTCGCCACGCCCGTTTCCCACATCTGGTATTTCAAGGGCATTCCGTCCCGCATGGGCCTGCTGCTCGACATCAGCCCCCGCATCCTGGAAAAGGTGCTGTATTTCGCCGCTTATATCGTCACCGATCCCGGCGAGACCCCGCTGATGCGCAACCAGATCCTCTCGGAGAAGGAATACCGCGATATGCGCGAGAAGTATGAGGACGATTTCGACGCCGGTATGGGCGCCGAGGCCGTCAAGAAGCTCCTCCAGCAGATCGACCTCGAATCCTTGTCCGAGCAGCTCCACGCCGAACTCAAGAGCGCGAGCGGCCAGAAGAAGGCCCGCATCGTCAAGCGCCTTGAGGTCGTGGATGCGTTCCGCATCTCCGGCAACAAGCCCGAGTGGATGATCATCGACGTGCTGCCCGTCATTCCGCCCGAAATTCGTCCGATGGTCCAGCTCGACGGCGGCCGCTTCGCGACCTCCGACCTGAACGACCTCTACCGCCGCGTCATCAACCGCAACAACCGCTTAAAGCGCCTCATTCAGCTCAACGCGCCCGACATCATCGTGCGCAACGAGAAGCGCATGCTGCAGGAAGCGGTCGACGCGCTGATCGACAACGGCCGCCGCGGCCGCGCCGTCACCGGTGCGAATAACCGCGCACTCAAGTCCCTTTCCGACATGCTCAAGGGTAAGCAGGGCCGCTTCCGTCAGAACCTGCTCGGCAAGCGTGTCGACTACTCCGGCCGTAGCGTTATCTGCGTCGGCCCTGAGCTGAAGATCTACCAGTGCGGTGTGCCGAAGGAAATGGCACTCGAGCTGTTCCGCCCCTTCATTATGAAGAAGCTCGTCGAGGACGGCGCCGCCAACAACATCAAGTCCGCCAAGAAGATGGTCGATAAGGGCCGCACCGAGGTCTGGGACGCGCTCGATGTCGTCATCAAGGATCACCCCGTCATGCTCAACCGCGCGCCGACGCTCCACCGTCTCGGTATTCAGGCGTTCGAGCCGGTGCTGGTCGAGGGCCGCGCCCTCAAGCTCCACCCGCTGAACTGCACGGCATTCAACGCGGACTTCGACGGCGACCAGATGGCTATTCACGTGCCCCTGTCTGCCGAGGCGCAGGCCGAGGCCCGTATCCTGATGCTCTCTGCCAACAACCTGTTGCGTCCTCAGGACGGCGGCCCTGTCACGGTGCCGACGCAGGATATGGTTCTGGGTTCCTACTACCTCACGTTCGAACGCTTTGAAAACGGCGTTTCCCAGATGGATAACGACGAGTTCTGGCCGCAGGACATTGACTTTGCCCTTGCCGGCAAGCGCTACGACGAGCTGACCGACGAAGAGAAGGCCAGCGTGAATCTGCACGTTTACCGCGACGAGGACGAGGCCATGCTCGCCTACAACGACCACCTCATCGGTATCCACCAGCCCATCCTTGTCCGCACGGTCAAGCAGATGCCGGACGGCACCATGGGCAGCAAGGTCGTGCGCGTTACCATCGGCCGCATCATCTTCAACCGCAACATCCCGCAGGACCTTGGCTTTGTGAGGCGCGTGGATGAAAACGGCGAGCCGACCGAAAACTACTTCGACTACGAGATCACCGAGGTCTGCGGCAAGAAGCTGCTCGGCAAGATCGTCGACCGCACGATCAAGCTGCACAACTTCACCATCGCGGCCGAAGTGCTCGATAACATCAAGGCCACGGGCTACAAGTTCTCCACCCGTGCGGCCATCAGTATCTCCGTTGCGGATATGACCATTCCGCCGGCAAAGTACACCCTCATTGCCGAGACCGAGCAGCGCGTCGTCGACATCGAAGACCAGTTCAAGATGGGCTTCATGACCGAGGATGAGCGCTACCGCGCCGTCGTCAAGGAGTGGGAAAAGACCACCGCGGACGTCACCGACGCCCTGCAGAAGAACATGGACCGCTACAACCCCATCTTCATGATGGCGGACTCCGGTGCCCGTGGTTCGATGAAGCAGATCCGTCAGCTGACCGGTATGCGCGGCCTGATGGCCAACACCGCCGGTAAGACGATCGAGATCCCGGTCAAGGCAAACTTCCGCGAAGGTCTGTCCGTCCTTGAATACTTCACCTCCTCCCGAGGCGCCCGTAAGGGCCTTGCCGATACGGCTCTTCGTACGGCAGACTCCGGTTACCTGACCCGCCGAATGGTCGACGTCTGCCAGGATGTCATCATCCGCTCCGACGACTGCGGCGCGACCCGCGGCATCACGATCAGCGAGATCAGCGAGAACGGCCAGGTCATCGAAAAGTTCTCCGAGCGCGTCAACGGCCGCTATCCGGTCCACGACGTGATGAAGCCCGGCACGGACGAGGTCCTCATTTCCAAGGATCACATGATGACCCCCGAGGATGCCGACCTCATGGAGAAGTTCGATATCCACTCCGTCGAGATCCGCACGGTGCTTACGTGCAAGGCCCACAGCGGCGTTTGCGCGAAGTGCTACGGCATGAACCTTGCCACGAGCAAGCCCGTCGGCCCCGGCGAGGCGGTCGGTATCATCGCGGCCCAGTCCATCGGCGAGCCCGGTACGCAGCTGACGATGCGAACCTTCCACACCGGCGGCGTTGCGGGCGGCGATATCACCCAGGGTCTTCCGCGAGTCGAGGAACTGTTTGAGGCGCGCCGTCCCAAGAAGATGGCGACCCTCGCCGAGATCGGCGGTAAGGTCCGCTTCGAAGAGGCGACCAAGGGCAGCCTGCTCAACATCATCGTCACCGCGGACGACGGCGACAACCGCATCTACTCGGTGCCGCACACCGGCCTTCGCGTGAACGACGGCGACGTCATCGCCAAGGGCACGCAGCTGCAGGACGGCGCGCTGTCCCCGCACGATATCCTGCGTATCCGCGGCACGTCCGCCGTTCATGACTACCTCATTCAGGAAGTTTTGAAGGTTTACCGTCAGCAGGGCGTTGACATCAACGATAAGCATATCGAGGTCATCGTCCGCCAGATGATGCGCAAGGTGCGCGTCGAGGAGTCCGGTGACACGAACCTGCTCTCCGGCTCCATGGTCGATCTGCTTGAGTATGAGGATGCCAACGAGGAGATCCGCGCGCGCAATGCTGCGGGCGAGGTCAACGCCGAGACCGGCGAGCCGCTGCAGGAAGCCATTGCCACGCAGCTGCTCATGGGTATCACGAAGGCCTCTCTTGCGACCGACAGTTGGATGTCCGCCGCGTCCTTCCAGGAGACCACAAAGGTCCTGACTGAAGCCGCCATCAAGGGTAAGGTCGACCACCTTGTTGGTCTGAAGGAGAACGTCATCATCGGTAAGCTCATCCCCGCCGGTGCAGGCCTGAACGCCTACCGCGAGTTTGCTGAGGAGATCGTTCCCGAGCCTGAGAAGCCCGAGGAAGAGCCGCACGAGCCGCGCATCATCACGAATGCCGTCGAAGTGTGAGTTAGGACCTCACGTATTGAATAGGTAAAAAGAGACGCGGAAAATTCCGCGTCTCTTTTTTGCCATTTTGGCGGAAAAAGGGAGAGTTTGACAGCCTCTTTTCAAAAGTTTGACGCGCCGGCGCGGAACGCACAAAAAAATTCGGGAAAAGCCCGTCGTTTCAGCGATTATTTTGTGTAGACAGCCATAAAAAACGCTTGACGGCTTGTGTGCCTCATGGTATAATTTCAACTTGCGTGGGTATGTCCCACGGAATTTGTCATACCGTCAGGAGGGACCTGCCGTGACGCCGGATCTGTCCACTTGCCGCAAGGTAGCGGGCATCAAGCAGACGATGCGTGCACTGCGGGAACACCGCGCGGAAAAGCTGTATATCGCCTGCGATGCAGACCCAGCCGTGCTTGCGCCGATCGAAGCGCTCGCACGCGAAGAGAACATCGAGATCGACGATCGCGCCACGATGGCACAGCTTGGCCACAGCGCGGGCATCGCCGTTGGTGCGGCGGTGATCGCCGTTCTGAGAAATTAAGGTTTTTTCGGGATATTTTACCGATATCCTGTAAAAAATATATATCACATCATTTCAGGAAAGGAGAAACAAGAATGCCTACTTTTAACCAGTTGGTTCGCAAGGGCAGACAGCAGTCGACTTACAAGTCCAACTCCCCGGCTCTGCAGTATGGTCTTAACACGCTGAAGAACAAGGAGACCGACCTCGCCTCTCCCCAGAAGCGTGGCGTTTGCACCGCAGTTCGTACTGCGACCCCGAAGAAGCCGAACTCCGCTCTTCGTAAGATCGCCCGTGTCCGCCTCACCAATGGCTATGAGGTCACCGCTTACATCCCCGGCGTCGGTCATTCCCTGCAGGAGCACTCTGTGGTCATGATCCGCGGCGGCCGTGTGAAGGACCTCCCTGGTGTGCGTTACCACATCATCCGCGGCACTCTGGACGCTCAGGGCGTGCAGGGCCGTATGCAGTCCCGTTCCAAGTACGGCGCCAAGCGCCCGAAGCAGAAGTAAGGCTGCGACCTTGAAATGAGCTTTGCCGAAAAGGTTTGATATATATTTTTGTGTCATTCACCTCTTTGGCAGGCCGGAACACGATGGGGGAGAGCCCCATTCGCGAGTACCTATGATTTCTAAATTATAAGAAGGAGGGAAGCAAAGTGCCCAGAAGAGGTAATGTTCCCAAGAGAGAAGTTCTGCCCGATCCTATGTACAACAGCGTCCTGGTGACCAAGCTCGTCAACAGCGTGATGCTCGACGGCAAGAAGGGCGTCGCCCAGAAGGTCGTCTACAGCGCGTTCGACATGATCAAGGACAAGACCGGCAACGAGCCTCTCGATGTTTTCAACCAGGCCATGGAGAATATCATGCCCAGCCTGGAGACCAAGTCCCGCCGCGTCGGCGGTGCCACCTATCAGGTGCCGATGGAGGTCCGTCCCGCCCGTCGTCAGACCCTCGGTCTGCGTTGGCTGACGGCCTATGCCCGTGCCCGTGGTGAGCGCACCATGGCCGAGCGCCTGGCTGGCGAGATCATGGATGCTGCCAACAACAGCGGCAGCGCCGTGAAGAAACGCGAAGATACCCACAAGATGGCCGAATCCAACAAGGCATTCGCCCACTTCCGCTGGTAACGGAGGAACGAGAGAATTATGGCAAGAAAAGTCTCTCTGGAAAACACCAGAAATATCGGCATCATGGCCCATATCGACGCTGGCAAGACCACGACTACCGAGCGTATTCTGTACTACACCGGCGTCAACTACAAGATCGGCGAGACCCACGACGGTACCGCCACGATGGACTGGATGGCTCAGGAACAGGAGCGTGGTATCACCATCACCTCCGCTGCCACCACCTGCTACTGGAAGGGCAGCAAGAATCAGTTCCCGCAGACCCGCTTGAACATCATCGACACCCCGGGCCACGTCGACTTCACCGTTGAGGTCGAGCGCTCCCTGCGCGTTCTGGACGGCTCTGTGACCGTTCTCTGCGCCAAGGGCGGCGTTGAGCCCCAGTCTGAGACTGTGTGGCGTCAGGCCGATAACTACAAGGTCCCCCGCATGATCTACGTCAACAAGATGGATATCATGGGCGCGGACTTCTACAACGTTCTGCACATGATCCACGACCGTCTCAAGTGCAACGCTGTCCCCATCCAGCTGCCGATCGGCTCTGAAGATACCTTCAAGGGCATCATCGACCTGGTGGAGATGGACGCTGATATCTACTACGACGAGCTCGGCAAGGACATGCGCGTCGAGGAGATCCCCGAGGACATGCTCGAGCTCGCTCAGGAGTATCGCACCAAGCTCATTGACGCTTGCGCTGACCTGAACGACGAGATCATGGAGCTGGCGCTCGAAGAGAAGCCCGTTCCTCAGGATCTCATCCGCAAGACCATCCGTCAGGCCACCATTGACAATAAGATGGTTCCTGTCACCTGCGGTACCTCTTACAAGAACAAGGGCGTTCAGAAGCTGCTGGACGCGATCGTCGACTACATGCCGTCCCCCGTGGATATCCCCGCGATCGACGGTGTGAACCCCGATACCGGTGAGGAAGATGTCCGTCACGCGGACGATAACGCTCCGTTCTCCGGTCTTGCGTTCAAGATCGCGACCGACCCGTTCGTCGGCCGTCTGTCCTTCGTTCGCGTGTACTCCGGTATTCTGAATACCGGTACCGCCGTTCTCAACTCCACCAAGCATCAGAGAGAGCGCATCGGCCGCATCCTGCAGATGCACGCCAACCACCGCGAGGATATCGAGTGCTGCTACGCCGGCGACATCTGCGCCGTCATCGGCCTCAAGAACACCACCACCGGTGATACGCTCTGCGATGAAAAGGCTCCGATCATCCTGGAGTCCATGGAATTCCCCGAGCCCGTGATCCGCGTCGCCATCGAGCCCAAGACCAAGGCCGGTCAGGAGAAGATGGGCATCGCGCTGATGAAGCTGGCTGAGGAAGACCCGACCTTCAAGACCTACACCGATGAAGAGACCGGTCAGACCATCATCGCCGGTATGGGTGAGCTCCATCTGGAGATCATTGTCGACCGCCTGCTCCGTGAGTACAAGGTCGAGGCGAATGTCGGCGCTCCTCAGGTCGCCTACAAGGAGACCATCACCAAGGCTGTCGATCAGGATACCAAGTACGCCCGTCAGAGCGGTGGTAAGGGTCAGTACGGTCACGTCAAGATCCATGTCGAGCCCAACGAGTCCGGCAAGGGTTACGAGTTTGTCAACGCCCTCGTCGGCGGCGCGATCCCCAAGGAATACGTTCCCGCGATCGATGCCGGTATTCAGGGCGCCATGCTCTCCGGTGTTCTCGCCGGTTACCCGGTCGTCGACGTCAAGGTCACGCTGTACGATGGTTCTTATCACGAGGTCGACTCCTCTGAAATGGCGTTCAAGATCGCCGGCTCCATGGCCTTCAAGGAGGCCTGCCAGAAGGCTGGCCCGACGCTGCTCGAGCCGATCATGAAGGTCTGCGTCATCGTCCCCGACGAGTACATGGGCGACGTGATCGGCGACCTCAACTCCCGCCGTGGTCAGATCCAGGGCTTCGAGGCCCGCAGCGGCGCGCAGCAGATCGACGCTTTCGTTCCTCTGGCTGAGATGTTCGGCTACGCGACTGACCTCCGCTCCTGCACGCAGGGCCGCGGCCAGTACACGATGGAGCCCGCGCATTATATCGAGATCCCGAAGAACATTCAGGAGAAGATCATCAACCAGCGCACGAACCGCGCCTGATAAAAAGGTATTGCAAAATACCGCGTTTTACGGTAAAATACCGGTGTATGTAAATGACACCGGCAAACAACGAAATTTTTTCATAGGAGGATCACTCTAATGGCTAAGCAGAAATTCGAGCGTACCAAGCCCCACGTAAACATTGGTACCATCGGTCATATCGACCATGGTAAGACCACCCTGACCGCCGCGATCACCAAGTTCCTCGCCATGCAGGGCGGTGCTGACTACACCGATTACAGCTCCATCGATAAGGCTCCGGAAGAGCGCGAGCGTGGTATCACCATCAACACCGCTCATGTTGAGTACCAGACCTTCGACCGCGTTGGCCACAACTACAAGACCGGCGAGGACAACGCCCAGATTCAGGGCCGTCACTATGCCCACGTCGACTGCCCGGGCCACGCCGACTATATCAAGAACATGATCACCGGCGCTGCTCAGATGGACGGTGCTATCCTGGTCATCGCCGCTTCCGACGGCCCCATGGCCCAGACTCGTGAGCATCTGCTGCTCGCCCGTCAGGTCAACGTGCCTTCCGTTCTCGTTTTCCTGAACAAGTGCGACCAGGTCGACGATGAAGAGCTGCTCGAGCTCGTCGAGATGGAAGTCCGCGAGATGCTCGACTTCTACAGCTTCCCCGGCGACGAGACCCCGATCATCCGCGGCAGCGCTCTGAACGCCCTGATCTCCGAGTCCAAGGACATCGACGCTCCCGAGTACAAGTGCATGCACGAGCTCATGGACGCTGTTGATACCTGGATCCCCACGCCCGACCGTAAGGCCGACCAGCCGTTCCTGATGCCCGTTGAGGACGTCTTCACGATCTCCGGTCGTGGTACCGTCGCTACCGGCCGTGTTGAGCGTGGCCAGCTGAAGCTCGGCGAGGAAGTCGAGATCATCGGTCTGACCGACGAGCGTCGCAAGACCGTCGTCACCGGTATCGAAATGTTCCACAAGCTGCTCGACTACGCCGAGGCTGGTGATAACATCGGTACCCTGCTCCGTGGTGTTGCCAAGAACGAGATCGAGCGCGGCCAGGTTCTGTCCAAGCCCGGTTCCATTCACCCCCTCACCAAGTTTGTTGGTCAGGTTTACGTCCTGAACAAGGACGAGGGCGGCCGTCATACCCCGTTCTTCAACAACTATCGTCCTCAGTTCTACTTCCGTACCACCGACGTCACCGGCGTCATCACCCTGCCCGAGGGCACCGAGATGTGCATGCCCGGCGATAACGTCGACATGAAGGTCGAGCTGATTACCCCGATCGCTATCGAGAAGGGTCTCCGCTTCGCTATCCGTGAAGGCGGCCGTACCGTTGGTTCCGGCGTCGTCATCGAGACCGAGGCCTAATTGATCCACTGAGGGTCATCCAAAGACTTCAAAAAGCAGCAGGCCGCAAAGGCCTGCTGCTTTTCTATTATCGAAAGTGCAAAGGAAGTGCGAAGCCAGCGGCTTCGCACTTCCTTTATTCATATTTGGCCCAGACCCAGCGGTCGAAGTCATCCGCGCGGAAGGCGGCGAGCTTTGATGCATAGTCCGCATTGACTGTGGTGAAGCGCCGAAGGCCGTCGCTCGTCTGCACCAGCGGGTCGATGCTGCGTTTTTTGGCGGCAATCTTGACGACGTAAGTACCCTCCGGCTTTTGCGCGCCGGACTGTGTGCCGGTGATGCGGCGATAATCCTGCCAGCGCGCGGCGAGGACCGGATCAGAGAGGAGCAGGGCGATGACATGAGGTTCGTCGAGGTAGAGATCATCCACCGTCAACACATTGCGCTGCCGTGCCACACGCAGGAGATCGGCCAATGCCTGCATGCTGAAGCGGTCTTCATCGGAGACGAACCACTCCGACTGCCGCAGCGAGAGCTGGGTAAAGATGTCGGCAATCTCCGCGTGCGCAAAGCAGAGCTCATCGACGTTTTCCTCGTTTTTGCCGACAAAGATGTCGTCAAAAATGCGTTTCAGCTCTGCTTTTGGACAGTGGAAGACAAGATGCGCGTTGCCGAGCGTATATTCGAGCCGGTCGGCGGAGAGGCGGGGCGAATCGTTGTCGGCGATGGGATAGCGGTGGTAGTCGTCCACATCGTCGAGCGTCAGGCCGCTTTTATCGAGCAGCGCCATGAGTTCCGGCGACGAGGCGATCATCATGCGTGTGCGGCTTTCGGTCGATTCCTGCCGCATGTGGTCACCGTTCAGAAAGTCGACCACGTGGGCGAACGCGGGCGTCGCAATGTCATGCAGTAGTCCCGCGACAGATTGCTTCAAGTCATGCGTGAAGTGCCAGACGATGGCCGCTGTGCCGAGCGAATGCGTATAGCGCGAATACGGCGCAACGGCGTCGCGGTAGATGGGATAGGCCGTGTATTCGCAGCCGCAGTGCATGCCGACGCGCAAAAGCCGCTGCATCACGGGCGTTTCGGCCATGGCGAGGAGCTCCGGCGGCAGGGAAGCGGTGTAGATATCGGTATACATAATATCCTTTCCAAAAGAAAAGCGCCTTGCCGCGGCAAGGCGCTTTTTTGATTGAATCAGCCGATCTGGCGGGTCTCAACGGTCTCGTCGCACTCGACGCTGTCGATCTGCGCGCCGAGGTTGCGGAGCTTGCCGATGATATCCTCATAGCCGCGCTCGATATAGTGGACGTTCGAGACCTCGCTCGTGCCCTCAGCGGCCAGCGCAGCGATGACCATGGCGGCGCCCGCGCGGAGATCGTAGGCCTGCACGCTCGCAGCGGTCAGGTGGTCGACGCCTTCGATGACGGCGCTGCGGCCCTCGACGCGGATCTGCGCGCCCATGCGCGTCAGTTCGCCGACATAGCGGTAACGGTTGTCCCACACGCCCTCGGTGACCATGCTCGTCCCCTCGGCAAGGCAGAGGGCAACGGTGATCTGTGGCTGCATATCGGTCGGGAAGCCGGGATAGGGCAGCGTCTTGACGTTGGTGCGGCGAAGCTTGCCCGAGCGGCGCACGAGCAGCGTGTCGTCCTGCTCCTCGACCTGCACGCCCATCTCCTGGAGCTTGGCGGTGATGCAGTCCATGTGCTTGGGGATGATGCCGCGCACGAGAACTTGTCCGCCGCAGGCGGCGACAGCCGCCATGTAGGTGCCCGCCTCGATCTGGTCGGGGATAATGGCATACGTGCCGCCGTGGAGCTTGTCCACGCCGAAAATGCGGATGGTGTCGGTGCCGGCGCCCTTGATGTTCGCGCCCATGGAGTTTAAGAAGTTGGCAAGGTCGACGATATGCGGCTCCTTGGCAGCGTTTTCGATGACGGTGGTGCCGTCGGCGAGCGCCGCGGCCATCATAATGTTCATCGTCGCACCGACGGAGACCACGTCGAGGTAGACGTTCGCGCCCTTCATGCGGTCGCCGCTTGCCTTGGCGCAGATGAAGTCGCCCTCGCGCACCTCGGCGCCCATGGCGGCGAAGCCCTTGACATGCTGGTCGATGGGACGCACGCCGCCGAAGTTGCAGCCGCCGGGCATCGAGACCTCGGCCTCGCCGAAGCGGCCGAGCAGCGCGCCGATGAGGTAGTAGGAGGCGCGGATCTTGTGCGCGAGCTCCTGCGAGACCTGCGTGGTGGCAATATGGCGGCAGTCGATCTCAACATCGCTGCGGTTGAGGAAACGGACATTCGCGCCGAGCTGCTCTAAAATTTTGAGCAGCGCGGTCACGTCGGAGATCTGGGGAATATTTTCGATGCGGCAGACGCCGTCGACCAGAAGGGCGGCGGGAATGATGGCGACCGCGGCATTCTTTGCGCCGCTGATGCGCACTTCACCAAAGAGCGGATGACCGCCCTGCACGATGTATTTCGTCATAGTAACTCCTTAATAAGAGACGGTGAGACTTCTTTTCGTTATCGTAAAAACAGCAGGGGAAAACCGCCTGCTCATGGTATTCACATAATACATCAACAGTATACCAAAAAAAACAGAAAAAGCAATGCTGCGCAGTAAGAAATTAGAAATGCTGCAAGAAAAATTTCATTCTCGTGTGATCTCGCCGGTCTTGCAGTTCACATAATAACTGCTGACATCCGTGGAGATGCGCCACACGCCTTGCAGCCGAAGCGGCGAGGCAGACGACGTCTGGAGAAGATACCCTTCGTCCAGCGCTCGGACCTCGGTACACACGACGCCCGAAACGCTGCAATAGTCCAGAAAATGCACAAGCGCGTCGACCGCGTCGAGGCCGTCTGTGCGGCGGCCCTCGTCGAGCGCGGGCAGAAAGATACCGGAAACGCCGGTGAGCGAGCTGTCAGAAAACGTGAGCGTCAGCGAGGCGTTAAAGATGAGCTGACCTTTTTCGCTGCGCATGCCCGTGACGCTGCCGCTGCCATCCGTGAGCTGAGAGGTGAGAAAAGTGTAGCCGAACGTTTTGAAAAACTGTTTGCAAAAGCCCTCGGGATCGTCGACCGGTCGGGAGAGGAGCGCGTCGGCCGTGCCGCCGGAGCGGATGGAACACGAGCCGTATTCGCCGGTGAAGCGGCTCACACCGCCGCCGGAATCGCTGCTCTCGGCAGTGCCGAGCAGGGCGGAGGCGAAGGCCTCTTCGCGTGCGGCGTCACGCTCAAGCGAGAGGGAGAGGTGCGTTTCCTCATCGGGCAGCAGCGCGCGGTCAAAGGCGACGCCGTTTTTTTCAAAAAGCGTGCAGAGCTGCTCGACGCGGCGTTCGTTCGAGTCGCGCTCCTCGGCGCGGCGGCTGAGCAACAGGAAGAGCAGAAACGCGTTGACGAGCAGCAAAATGACGATGACGATATTTTTGAGCCGCGAGGTTTTCATGTTCGGGCGTCCTTTCCGGAAAGATCAGTCGGCAAACCAGCCGACGCCGACGGTGTCCGCGCCGTGCTCGTCGTAGCAGACGTGCAGCTCGGCGCTCAAATATTTGCTGTCCGCGATGGCCGCGGCCTGCCGGATGGGCAGCAGCAGTGCGGGCGAATCGCTGAGCGTATAGCTGCGGCAGTGGAGGGAAAACTCCGTGATGGTCTGGTCTTCGATCGTGACCGTGGCGGCGTGGCTGCCGTCGGAAAAGCGCAGCGGCGTACCGCCGACCGCATAGTCAAAGCTCACGGTGAAGCGCTTGTTGCTGCTGTCGATCTCGCTGAGATAGAGCTCGGCGTCGCCGCTTACGTCGCGAAGCAGCGTGAAGGCGAGGCGCTGCGCGCCCGCGACGGCTTCGAGCATCGTGGGCTTTCCGGTCGGGGCGGCGGAGACATAGTAGATCGAGCCCGCCTCGGCCTCGTCCGCGCCCTGATAGAAGACGCTGCCGTCGGGCTCAAGGCGCAGCGTGCCGTAGACCTCTTTGATAATGGTGCTGCCGGAGGAGTCGGTGTAGCCGCTTTCCGTGTGGGGGTTGAACTCCGCAAGGCGCAGAAATGCCGCCTGATCGGTGAGGGCATTGCTCGCCGAGAGCGTGTAGCGCTGCGGCGGTTCGCTGAAAATGAGCGTGTAGGGCGAGAGCTGAGAGAACTCGCCGGAGAGCGAGAACGCAAAATCTGTGCCGTTGCCATCGAGCGAGGCGAGCGCTTCGCGCAGTGTCGCGCTGCTTATCGCCGTCCGGCTGACAAAAAAGCCCTGATTGGCGTCCTGTAAGTAGAGCGTTGCGCCGTTTTCCGCGGGGCAGAGCACAAGCCGCGTGACGCGCAGGAGCGAGGACTCCGGCGCGTCGTTGACGCCGAGAATGCGGCTGAGCACTTCGAGCGGCGTGGGGGCCTCCAGATCGAGGTAGATGCTGCTCGCGTGCAGTGCGGTGAGCAGCTTTTCACCGCTGCACGCTTCATAAGTGGTAGCAGAGCCAAGCGCCTCGCCGAAAAACGTGCCGGCGAGCTCAAAATCTGTGTCAAGCGTCGTGATGGCGCTGAGCCCGTAGCGGGCGTATTCGTTCGTGAACACCACGCGCACGGGGAGCGCGAGCTCGGTCAGATCGGTGGTGACGGCGGTATCGGTCGAGGTGTCGCCCGCGAGCCAGTCCTGCGCGAGCTCGTAGGGCGTCTTGCCCGCAAGGTCGCCGACAAGCGGCGTCTGGATCAGAAGCAGCACGGCGGTAACGGTCAAAACGGCGATCGCGGCGTTTTGCAGATGGCTCATGAGCGTGGCGTTCTTATTCATGGGAATCCTCCCCGCCGATGGGCTGGGTGATGGGCAGCTCTAAGCGGACGGTCGTGCCGGGGCCGGGGCGGTCAACGAGCGTGAGCGAGCCGTGGTGACGCTGGACGATCTCCGTCGCGATGGAAAGGCCGAGGCCTGTGCCGCCGGATTCGCGCGATCTTGCTTTGTCAACGCGGTAGAAGCGCTCGAAAATGCGGCTGCGGTCGGCCTCGGGAATGCCGATGCCGTCGTCCGCGACCTCCATCCAGACAGTTTCGCCCTCGCTGCCCGCGGTGACACGGATGTGGCCACCGTCGGGCGTGTACTTGACGGCATTGCTGAGGACGTTGAGCATGACCTGCTCGATGCGGCCGCGATCGCCCATGATGAGCGGGAGATTTTCGGTATAGTCGTGCGTGAGCTCGTGCTTGTGGCGGCGGGCCTCAAGCTCCGTCGAGCGGAGCACGGAGTCGATGGCGGCGGAGAACGGGAAGCGCGCCATATTCATCTCGCTGCGGCCGGAGTCGAGGCGCGAGAGCGTCAGAAGGTCCTGCACGATGTGGGTCATGCGGTCTGTTTCGCTGATGACGACATCGAGGAAGTCGTTTTCCGTCTCGCGACTCAAGTCGTCGCCCGCCTCGCGGATGGTCTCGGCATAGGAGCGGACATTCGTGAGCGGCGTGCGCAGCTCGTGGGAGACATTGGCGACAAATTCCTTGCGGCGCTCCTCGGTCTTGCGCTGCTCGGTCACATCGTGCAGCACGATGAGAACGCCGCCGCTCTCCTCATCGGAGAAGGGAGCGAAGTAGAGCTCCACGCTGCGCTCGCCGACAGTGAGCTCGCCCTCAACATAGTCGCTGCGCTGCATGGTGATGACATGGGAAAACGGGCAGATGGATTCAAACAGCTCGCTGTACACGCACTCGTCCGCCGTGCGGCCTAAGAGCTCGCACGCGGCGGGGTTGCAGTGGATGAGCTTGCCGCTGCCGTCGTAGGCGACGACGCCATCGCTCATGTGGAGAAACAGCGTGTCGAGCTTGTTGCGCTCGTTCTCCACGGCTTCGAGCGTGGAGTGGAGCACGGACGCCATGTCGTTGAATGTGGTGGTCAGAACGCCGATCTCGTCCGTCGATTCGACAGCAAGCGTTTCGTCGAAGTCGCCGGTCGCGATGCGCTCGGCGCCCTCGGTCAGTTTTTCAATGGGGTCGATCATGGTCTTGGCGAGCAGGAACGACAAAAGCACCGAGACGAGAAGACCGACGAGCAGTGCTTGCAGAATGATGAACAGCAGTTCAGAGTTCAGCGACGAGACCGTGGTGCGACTGTCGCGGATGTAGATGATGAAGCTGTTGTCGCCGCCGGAGATGGGGATGGCAACATCCATATAGCTTGCGGCAAGGTCGCTGTGGTCGCCGACCTCGCCGTTGCGCGCGGTGAGGATATTTTCCGTCTGCTCAAGCAGCTGGCCGTCCTCGTTGCTCGAAGCAAGCACTTCGCCGCTGCGGCCGTCGAGAACATAGTAGTTGCGGTTGCGCGAGTCAATGCTCAGTGTGCCGGAGTAGGCCTCGAGCATCGTTTGCAGGCGCACGGCGCCGTCCTCCTGCGCTGCCTCTTCGCGCAGTGAGCTCACGAACGTGGCGTTGGACTCGCCGAACACTTCGCTCATCTGCTCGTAAAAATCGTCAATATAGAAGTTCGTGACGCTGGTCATCAAAAACGCGCCCACCACCGCCATCAGCGAGGTGACGAGCAGCAGCATGATCATCACGAGCTTCATATGCAGGCTGCGGAACATAGCAGGAGACTCCTTTCCCGGAAAAGTGCGCGCAACTTACGCCTGCGCGGAGAAATAATAGCCCACGCCGCGGCGCGTGAGGATGTAGGCCGGCGCGGCGGGGTTGTCCTCGATCTTTTCGCGCAGGCGGCGGACGGTGACGTCCACCGTGCGCGCGTCGTCGCCGACATAGCCGTAGTTCCAGACCTGCTCCATCAGGTCGACGCGGGAGAAGACCTTGCCGGGGTGGCTGGCGAGGAACGTCAAAAGCTCGTACTCGCGCTGTGTGAGGTCGATGGGCACGCCGTTTTTGCGCACCTGAAAGCTGTCGGTGTTGATGGTGATGCCGCCGCCGGCGCTCATGGCGTTGTCCTCCGCCGCGGGAGCGGAGAGCATCGTTGTGCGGCGGATGTTCGCTTTGACGCGCGCGAGCAGCTCACGCATGGAAAAGGGCTTGGTGATGTAGTCGTCCGCGCCGATCTCAAGGCCCAAGATCTTGTCCTCCTCCTCTTCGCGCGCGGTCAGGATGATGACGGGCACGTTGTCACCCTCGGCGCGCAGCGCGCGGCAGACGTCAAAGCCCATCATTTTGGGCATCATCACGTCGAGAAGAATGAGGTCGGGCTTTTTCTCGCGCGCCATGGCAAGGCCCGCCTCGCCGTCGTAGGCCTCGAGCGTGTTATAGCCCGTACGCTGGAGGTTGAAGCGGATGATATCGACGATGTTTTTCTCGTCCTCGACAATGAGGACGGTCTTCTTCTGTTCCATCAGTTTTCTTTCTCCTGTCTCTCTTTTTGCGCTGTGCGCAGGGCGTGGACCTTGAGGATACCGCAGACGGTCTTCGCATCTTCAATCTCGCCGCGCATGACGCGTGCGAGCATGTCGGAAAACGGCGTGCGGTAAAGCTCTAAAAACTCGTCCTCGTCAGGATTCTGCTCACCGAAGGTCAGACCCTCGGCAAGATAAAGGTGCAGCACCTCGCTGTAGCAGCCGGGGGAGACGAGGAGCTTGCCGAGATTCGTCATGCGCTTCGGCGTTGCGCCCGTTTCCTCCTTCAGCTCACGCAGCGCGGCCTCATCGGGGTTCTCGCCACGCTCCAGTTTCCCTGCGGGAATTTCCTCAAGCACACGGGAGAAGACGTAGCGATACTGCTTTACGGTGAGCACATTGTCGTTTTCGTCAAGAGCGACGATGGCGACACCGCCGGGATGCTCGGCGACTTCGCGTACGCTCGTTCTGCCGTTTGGCAGGAGCACGTCGTCGCGGTAGATATGCAGAATTTTTCCCTCGTAGATCGTCTCGCGGGAAAGCTGGCGTTCGGTCAGATCCATGATAAAACTGCCTCCTGAGTGCGGCGGATCGCCGCCAAAGCATGGGATAGATACTAAAATTATAGCACGGCGGCGGGCGGAATTCTACTATAAATTAAAGTGGATGGGCAGAATAGAGCGGAATGCGGCGTTTTTTCGAATTGTTACGTTTTTGTGACAGCCCTTGTGCTGGACGAAAAAGTATGCTACACTATCATGGAAGCGCAAAGGAGGCGATGTGCCGTGGCGGAGAAAAAGGGGATAAAAATCGCGGCGCAGAACCGCAAGGCGTTCCACGACTATTTTGTCGAAGACCGCTACGAGGCGGGCATCGAGCTCAAGGGCACGGAGGTCAAGTCCATCCGCGCCGGCACGCTCAACCTGAAAGACAGCTATGTCATCGTCAAAAACGGCGAGGCGAACGTGCTGTCGATGCACATTTCGCCCTACGACAAGGGCAATATCTTCAACCATGACCCCGACCGGCCCAAAAAGCTCCTTCTGCACAAGCGCGAGATAGGCAAGCTCTATTCGCTCATCAAGCAGGACGGCTACGCGCTGATTCCGCTGAGCGTTTACTTCAAGGACGCGCGCGTGAAGGTCGAAGTCGGCGTGTGCAAGGGTAAGAAAAACTACGACAAGCGCGAGGACGCCGCCAAGCGTGACGCCAAGCGCGAGATCGACCGCGCGATGAAAGCGCGGAGATAAGGAGAGAAATTATGGCAAATCCGATCGTGACCATCGAAATGGAAAGCGGCGCGGTGATGAGCGGCGAACTCTATCCAGAGATCGCGCCCAACACCGTCAACAACTTCATCGCGCTGGCAAACTCCGGTTTTTACGACGGCGTGGTGTTCCACCGCGTCATCCCCGGCTTTATGATCCAGGGCGGCGACCCGGACGGCAACGGCACAGGCGGCCCCGGCTACGAGATCAAGGGTGAATTTTCCGCCAACGGCTTCAAGAACGATCTTAAGCACACGCTGGGCGTTCTCTCGATGGCGCGCACGATGATCCCCGACAGCGCGGGCAGCCAGTTTTTCATCATGGTGGCCGACGCGCCGCACCTTGACGGTCAGTATGCGGCGTTTGGTAAGATCACCGAGAATGCGCAGGCCGCTGTGGACATCTCCCGCGTGAACCGCAACATGTACAACGACATGCCGAAAAAGCCACAGGTCATCAAGACCATCCGCGTGGATACGCAGGGCGTTGACTATCCCGAGCCGGAGAAGATGTAATTTCGTTTCCTTTTGCTTTCGCATACCTGACGGGTTTCCCGTATTCGCGGCGCACTTGTCGTGCGCCGCTCACACGGGGGCGTACCGGTTTCGACGGGGGTGTGGAGGCAGGATAAGCGGGCAGAGGCGCCTGGCCTCTATAAAACGGGTAACTTATAAATTAAAGAACAACAACGAAGTTGCTCTCGCTGCCTAAGTAGGCGGCCGTCTGAACCGGAGAGGCCACGGACCGGGGAAGGCGTCGTAAACGTGGCGTCCGTGAGGCGGGAAAGAGTTGACCTGCCCACGCATCATGACTCTACCAAAGCGTAAGGTCCGTCAGGTGTCCTTGCGTGGAGGGAATGTTTAAATCCTGACTGCGCCCGGAGAAAGTCCTGTTAAAGTGCTTTCGGACGCGGGTTCGACTCCCGCCGCCTCCACCATAAGTCTCGCCGTGATTTTAGTCAAATTGCGGCGGGCTTTTTGCGTTGACACATTGATGTTTGAATTGGACAGGGAAGTGTATTGTATGAAAAAAGTTCTATCGGTATCAATAAAGACGATCATCTTTTTTGTGGGTTGGGCCATATGCGTATCGGTTATCCCGATACCGGATACCGCAAGTGCGGTAATCTGGAGATTTTGGGCAGAACTGATCCCGCTTTTGTCCGTTATTGCGATCACACTTATTTTCTGGCTGGCAGATCAGAAAAAGATACGATTACATCTGACCGGGAAGCCTGTTTATAACATCATATTGGGCGGCGTAACAGGGACGATTTGGCTGGGGGCATCTGTGGGGATATTATCTATCCTCGGAGTTGTACAGATAGAGGGCAAAAATCAAATCGCTATGCTGTGGTTGTGGCTGCTTGCGGCTTTTCTCAATACCGTTATGCAGGAAATGCTGGTTCGCGGCTATTTATACCAGATGATAAAAAGTAACGGTAGCATCGCCGCCGCGATTATCGTATCTACGGGCTTATTTACATTTGCGCACGGCGGCGCGTTTGAGGCAGGAATCCTTCCTGTGCTCAATGTCATCACAATGAGCCTTTTTATGACGGCGGTTTTGGAATACACGGGTTCCTTGATCGCGCCGATCGTGATCCATTTTTTGTGGAACGGTGTGGGCGCGATCATTCTGGGAGGAGTCTCTCTGGCGGAAGATTATCCTCACTTGTTTGATATGACGATTCACGGCAATCCGATTCTGTCCGGCGGCAGCTGTAAAATCGAAGGTAGCATCATTGTGCTTTTTATGAATCTGGCGTTCTTGATTGGGTTTGTAGCCGCAAAAAAGAGAAAGGATCGGAATAGATAGTATCCGATTTGCTGTAATGAACTGTTCCTTACTTTGACGATGAGATGGGGGAATAACAACGTCCCGCTTTGCAATGTCCGCTACAACATCATCTATGAAAAAATCCCGAAAGATCATCTTTCGGGATTTTTTGTCAGCCGCTGAGCTCGCGGATTTCATCCTGAATGAGCCGACCCGCCGTAGCGGCGAGCTGGTCGATGCGGCGAATGCGCGCAAGGTCGCGGCCATAGATGGCGTTCGCGGCGGGAACGCTCGCGTTTTCACCCATGAAGACGGCGGCGACGCGGATGCCCTGCGCGCGTAGGGCGCGCACCTCCTCCGCCGTGTCATCGACGCCGATCTGCCCGTCGTAGTCGCGGCTGAGCGGGACTTTGCCGCTCGGCAGGATTTTGTGGCTGTCGTCGGGTGAGGCGTCGGTCAGCAGGATGAGCAGATGCTTTTCCGCGGGTGCGGACTTGATGAGCTCGCCCGCGCCGCGCAGCGCGAGCCCATCGCGGTTCCAGCCCGCGGCGAAGTAATTGAAAACGTTTCGTTCGCCGTTTTTGTCGCCAAAATCCTTCAAAATGCGCAGCACCGTGTAGCCGCGCAGGCTGCAAAAGCTCGTCACGCGCACGGGGATGCCGCAGGAGGCGAGGCTTTTGGCTAAGATATATCCCTGAATGGCGATAGCCTCCTGACAGTGCAGGCGCGAGGCCGAGGCGTCGAGCATCAGATCGACGGCAAAGCCGGGACGGCTCTCCTCGTCGCTGCGCAAAAATACGCGGTCGTCGTGCAGCACCGGTTCGCGCCAGACCTTGGTCCCGTCCAGCCAGCCCTGACGGGCGGGGATGCGCTCGGGCTGCTGGTGGACGAGCAGGCAGTTTCGAATTTGCTCGCTCAGGCGCGCGAGCGCGCTCTGGTGCAGATCGAGGTCGCGCGCGAAGGCGGCGCGGTTCAGCTTGGCCTGTTCCTCGGCCTGCTCGTAAAGGCGCTGCGTGTCCGCGCTGATGAGCTGGTCCGACGCGCTCGCGCCCTTTGTGAACCACAGGTGGCAGCCCAGGTGGTTGCCGGTGCAGAGCTGCTGCTCGATGCGCGCGAGCTTGTCGGGCGAATAGATGCTGCGGCCGAAGCAGCGCTCGATGTAGCCGCGGTCCTCCGTTTCGTGCTCGTTGGAGCGCAGACGCGAGCGCAGCGCGTTCGAGACCTTGACCATGCCGTTTTCGCCCGGCATGGCGGAGCGGCCGATGGTCAGATCGTCCGTGCGGACGATCTCGGTCGGCAGGAGCTTTGTAAGAAGCGGTGCCCACTTGTCGTCAAAGTGCAGCTGGAACCCGCCTTTTTTATGCACCGTGCCATCGAATTGCAGGTACTTTTCAAATGCCGTGCGCACGGCGATCTCAAGCTCGGCGGCGTTCATCGTGCCGGGGCAGGCGAGCGCTTGCGCGAGCCCTTTTTCCCACGGGGCGAGAATGGGCGGCTTTTGCCCGAGGATCGTCTTCCAGCGGTCGGACTGCACGGCGTAGACAAGTTGGTTTTTCTCCATCCACTCCTGCCGCGAGAGCTGGTATTCCGACGCGAAAAACTCCTCCGCGTGCTTGCGGCGGAGATCGGCGAGCACAGGGCGCTCGGGCAGTTCCTTTTCATACGCCGCGTTCTCGAGCGCCAGCCAGCACAGCTCGTCGAAAACGTTCTGCCGCGCGTCGCCCGCCCAGTAGGCAAAGAGACGCTTTGGCATCTTGTCGCCGAACCACTTGTGCACAAGGCCGATGACGCAGTTCATGTAAAAGTCCGGCTCACCGTTTGATTTGAGCGCTAAGAACTGCGGCTCGAACTGATAGTCCCCGCTCGCCGTCCAGACGAGGTTGATGGCGCGGCGCTGCTGGGCGGAATAGCTTGACGTCTCCATGTCAGTCGGTGAACAGACGGCTGCGGTCAAGCTTTGCGGGGATGCGCGCGGCGATGACGTCGCGGATCAGGCTCTGCTCATAGGAGTCAAACGCCTTGTTCGTGATGCCCATGTCAAGCGCGCGGCTCGCGCCCACGCCGCGGCGGATCAGACGCAGCGCGTCGAGAAGACCGCGCAGGTCGAGCGCCTTTTCGGAGATCTCCGCGTTTTTGCACTTTTTCTGCAGGTCGAGGAACAGCTGGGCGAACTGCTCCTTATACTTCTTTTCAAGCGTCGGGAACTCATCGCTAAGCAACCGCACAAGACCGTCCTGGTCGATGGACGGCATCTGGATGACGACAAAGCGCGACGTGAGCGCTTCGTTCAGCTCGCGTGTGCCGGCATAGCCGTAGTTCATCGTGCCGATGAAGCGCGCGGCGGGATCGACCTCCACGCGCTCGTAGCCGGGAACATCGATGGCGCGGCGGAAGTCGAGCGTTGCGTGCAGTACAGCAAGCGCCTCATTTTTTGCCATGTTGATCTCGTCGAGCACGCCGAAGCCACCATGCTTTGCGCAAAGGTACACGGGGCCGGGGCGGAAGCGGACCTCGCCGCCCTCGAACGTGTCCATGCCGATGAGGCTCGCGGCGTCCATGTTCACGTGGAACGACACGTCCCATGCGGGACGGGCGAAGACCTGGGCGAGGTTTTCCGCCAGTACGTTTTTGCCCGTGGCCTTGCTGCCCGCGAGCAGCAGATTTTCCCCGCACAAAATGGCGGCGACCGCCGCCTCCCACACGTCCTTGCCATAATAATGATACCGCGGCTGCGGGATGCGGTTTTGCAGCTCCGGCGGCGTCGGATACTGCGCGTTAAATTCACGAATGCCATCCAAAAGGTCGGGACTCAGCCCCTCCTGTTTCAAAAAATCCAACAAATCGATCACTCTTTCTTGCCATGTGCACTGCACGTTCTTTTTTTCGGTCATCATCATAACACGGAAAAGGGAGTTTGCAAGTGGTTTTTGAAATTTTTTGCAAAACCTCTACGGGGTTGCGTCCCTGCGCCGCGCAGGGGAGCGGTTAAGGGGGATATTCTCTCACGTGAGAGAATATCCCCCTTACACCCCCAAGAGAACGCAAGGGGCTCTGCCCCTTGACCCCGCCATTGCGAGCTTGGGGCTTGA
>JBBNGO010000031.1:0-29460 GCA_040095065.1 Hominicoprocola fusiformis | reverse complement strand
CCCCCCCCCCCCCCGTTCTCTTGGGGGATCTAAAGGGGGCCATTCTCTCACGTGAGAGAACGGCCCCCTTTGCCGCACCCTGCGCCGCGCAGGGAATCCCATTGCTGCCTTCAGGCAGCAAAAGCCTGTAAAGCACTATTGCTTTAATAATCTATTGATCTCACGCTCTGCGAGCGCAGTGACACCCTCAAAATCCACGCAGGGATGGTATGCATTCTCCAGCGCATCGTGCGCTTTTTTGGCGTCCGACAGTGCGCCCACAGCCTCATCTAAAAGTGACGCCTCCACGCGGCGCGTGAAGCGCAGCTTCGCCTTCTGCGCGCGCGTGAGCTTCTCCTCCGCCATCGCGTCGAGACGCAGGCGGCGGTAGGGCTTCCCGTCGTACGGGTTGCGCGCGTTCGTTGTGATAAACGCCAGCCCTTTTTCCGGGATCAATACGTGATGGAGCTCCCGCGGCCGGTCTGGATTCGGGCAGGCGATGATGTCGAAATGCTTCGCCTGTGCCGCCTGCACGACGGTCTCAAGCATTTCGTTTCCCAGTCCCGCACTGTCGATGATGGCATAGATGCGCGGGCAGAGGGCTTCGACGGTGTCGAACCGGCAAATCTCGCCCCGATGCGTCACACCGCCCAAAAACGCGCGGTCGACGCGCCCGCTGCCGCCTCCCTCGCCGCGCAGCTCGCGTGCGAGAATGCCGTCGGTGCGGCGGCGGAGCTTCGAAAAATCCATCTGCGCGTGCATCGCCATGCGGCGTTCGCTCTCCACTTCACCCATCGCGTGCAGGATGCGATAGGCACTGCGGTAGTGCGCGCGATACTCGTCGCTCAGCGCGATGATCTCCGTGCGGCGTGCCTTGGCCGCCTCCACGTCGTAAAAGCGCGTCAAATCGACATATCGTTCGCTCGCGACCGCGTAGGTCGGCTCGAGCACATGCGGGCTGGTACCGTCCACGATAGCAGCGTTTCGGTCCAGAAAGATTGCGCCGTCGAGTGAATCGGGGTCGCCCGAGCAGTTGATGTACACGACGCGCTCGCCCGCGCGCTCCATCGCCGCGCCCACGCGGCGCATGAAGGTCGACTTGCCGCAGCCCGGGCCGCCTTTCAGAATCATCAGATCGTCGAGCCGACCGCCCAAAAGCTGGTCATAGAGCGAGAAAAAGCCCTCTTCGCTGTTTGCGCCGAGGAAAAAGTACACCGGTTTCATAAGATCCCTCCCAAAATTGGTGCTTTCTCCATAGCGTATGCGTGCGTGGCTGTCCCCGCTTCCCGCCCTTCCCAAATTTTGTTTGTAAGGCAGCAACGTTCCGTCATTCAAGAATGAAAAAAGCTCCGTTTGGGATTCCCAAACAGAGCCTTTTTATGTACTTTCTTACGCCGTGAAGATCTTGTCCTCCGCTCTGCGCGTGTAGTCGCGTTCGAGCATCGCGCGGTGCGAGAGGAACGCGGGATCGTCGAAATACTTCGCACCCATCGGGCAGTTGCGCACGCAGGAGTGGCATTTGATGCACACGCCCACGACCTCGGTGACATCATCGGGATTGATCGAGCCCATCGGGCAGAGTGAGGCGCACACACCGCAGTGGATACACTTGTCGAGGTCGGTCTTGGGCTTCGCCTTCAGAAACACCTTCGGTTCGCCATCGAGTCCCAGCGGGCGGTAATAAGGCGCGTCGGCGTCACCGTCGACCGTGACGGGCGCGGGATACTCGGTCATCCGCACGATGCGGCCCACGACCGCAGAGCCAAGCTTGGCAAGCTCGGCCATATCGTCGGAATCGGGTCTGCCGTTGGCAAGCGCGTCGGTAAAGGCGTGGCGGCAGGCAAAGGCGCCCGCGCCGATGGTGTGGAAGCCGTCCCCTTCCAGGCAGGCGCAGAGCTCGGCAAGCGAATTGTCGAAGCTGCGGTTGCCGAACGTCACGACCGGTACGGCGAGCGCGCCGTTTCCGTGAAAGCCGGACTTCACAAACTCGAGCAGCTTATTCGGAAGCTTGCCTGCATAGGTCGGCATACCGAAGACGACAAGGTCGCCCGCGGCAAACTCATAGCTTTCCTCGCGCGCGGCGGGCAGCGTGAAATCGCGCACCTCGAGCGGCACGTCGAAGCTGACGGCAAGGGCATTTGCAAGCGTGGTGGTCACCTTTCTGGTGTTGCCGGTGGCGCTGAAATAGACTGCGTAAACCTGAGAAATGTTCATGGGATTCGGCCTTCTTTCTTTATTGTTCGGGGCGCTGCCCGGCCTTACAGGGAAAAATCCTCGGAGGTATACTGATCGCGCAGCGTGGCGGGTCTCGGCGGCACACGTTTGAGCGGATCATAGCAAAAGTGACGGCAGTGGTCGGCCGAGTCGACCACGCCGCGGCGGGAGCAGATGACCTGCCCTTCGTTGATGACAGATCCGCTCTTGCAGTAGGCGCAGTGCTTTTCAATGTCCTTGCGGAACAGATGGAACATGGTCTCCCTCCCCTTTCTTTTACAGGCTGCGGACGACGAGCTTGCCGTCCTCCATCGACGCATGGATCTGCGTGACGGGGTGCTCGTAGGAGTCGATGATCTGCGCGGCCATGACGTCTTCGAGCTCTTTCTGAATGGTGCGGCGCAGGTTGCGCGCGCCGTAGGTCGCGGAGTAGGACTTCTTGACGAGGTAGTCCTCAACATCCTCGTCCCACGTAAAGTGCAGGCCCTTGTCCTCAAGGCTCTTTTGCAGCTCATCGAGCATGATGCGGGCGATGCCGGCGAAGTTCTTCTCGTCAAGGCGGTTGAAGCAGATGACCTCGTCCACACGGTTCAGGAATTCGGGGCGCAGGAACTCGCCGAGCGCCTTCATCGCGCGGTCGCGGTTCTGCTCGTTCACCGTGTGGCCGAAGCCGACGGTGCCCTCCTTGCGCTCGCTGCCCGCGTTGGATGTCATCACGATGACGGTGTTTTCAAAATTGACCTTGCGGCCGTGGGAGTCGGTGATCTCGCCGTCGTCAAGAATTTGCAGCAGGACGTTCATCACATCGGGATGCGCCTTTTCGATCTCGTCGAAGAGGATGACGGCGTAGGGCTTGCGGCGGATCTTCTCGGTGAGCTGACCGGCCTCGTCATAGCCGACGTAGCCCGGGGGCGAGCCGACGATGCGGGAGACCGAGTGCTTTTCCATAAACTCGGACATGTCGAGGCGGATGAGCGCGTCGGGCGAGTTGAAGAGGTCCTGCGCCAGCTGCTTGACAAGCTCGGTCTTGCCGACGCCCGTGGGGCCGACAAAGATGAAGCTCACCGGCTTGTGCTTGGGCGAAATGCCCACGCGGTTGCGGCGGATAGCCGCAGCGACAGCCTCGACAGCCTCGTCCTGACCGACGATGTGCTCTTTTAAGCGCTTGTCAAGCTCGCTCAGACGGCGGAACTCGTCTTCACGGATACGCGAGGCGGGAATCTTCGTCCAGAGCTCGATCACGCGGGCGAGGTTGTCCATCGTGAGCTGCGGGTCGCCCTGTGCGCAGAGCGCATCGAGCTCGGTCTGCGCCTTGATGGTAAGGCTCTTGAGCTCAGCCAGCCGCTCGAAGTCGGGTTCTTCTGCGCCCTGCAACAGCTCACGTTCTTTGTCGTAGTCCTCGATCTCGCGGCGCAGCTCCATGCGGCGGTTGATGTTCTTGTCATGCAGGTTGAGGTCCGAACATGCCTCGTCGATGAGGTCGATGGCTTTGTCGGGCAGGAAACGGTCGGTGATGTAGCGCTCGGACAGCAGCACCGCCTGACGCAGAATGCCCTCGGGAATTTTGACGCCGTGGAACTGCTCGTAGTAGTGGGCGATACCCTTCAAAATCTTGAGCGTGTCCTCCATGTTCGGCTCGTTGACCGTGACCGGCTGGAAACGACGCTCAAGCGCGGTATCCTTTTCGATGTGCTTGCGATACTCGGTGAACGTCGTCGCGCCGATGACCTGGATCTCGCCGCGGGAAAGCGCGGGCTTCAAGATATTGGCGGCATTCATGCTGCCCTCGGCGTCGCCCGCACCGACGATGTTGTGCACTTCGTCGATGACAAGGATGACGTTGCCCATCTTGCGGATCTCCTCGATGAGGCCCTTCATGCGGCTCTCGAACTGGCCGCGGAACTGCGTGCCTGCGACGAGCGCGGTGAGGTCAAGAAGATAGACCTCCTTGCTTCTGAGCTTGAACGGCACGTCGCCCGCGACGATGCGCTGGGCGAGGCCCTCGGCAATGGCCGTCTTGCCGACGCCCGGCTCACCGATCAGGCAGGGGTTATTCTTCTGGCGGCGGTTCAAAATCTGGATGACGCGCTCGATCTCCTCCTCGCGGCCGACGACCGCGTCGAGCTTGCCGTCGCGTGCGCGCTGGGAGAGGTTGATGCAGTAGGAGTCGAGGAATTTGTGCTTGCTCCCCTTTTCGACCTTCTTGTTGCTGCGCGGGCTCTGCGTCTGCTCGGCCTCGTTGCCATTTTGTGCGTCGTTCGCAGCAGGATTTCCGCCAAAAAAGCGGCTCAGGAACGGGAATGTGGCGGTCTTGCCGTCCTCGTCCTCGTTGTCGGCGTCGGGATCGTCGGCGTCGGTCAGACCTTCGAGGTTTTCCGCACCGCCGAAGGCGCCCATCATTTCATTGGAGATATTGTCAAGGTCCTCATCCGTGATGCCCATGCGGCGCATCATCTCGTCCACCTGCGGCAGTCCGAGATTTTTCGCGCACTTGAGGCAAAGTCCTTCGTTGACGTTCTGCCCGTTTTCCTGACGGGTGATGAACACAACGGCGATATTCTTTTTACATCTGGAACAAAGTTGCGGCTGCATAGTATTTCCTCCTTGGGGTAAAGATCAGGGTAACAGCGCGGCGACAAGCCCGCGCGGAGTATGGCTCATAAAAAACGATAACAGATACGTGCCCTCGTAGTCGGCAAAGGCCCTGATGCCGAGCTTCGGTGCGACATCGCAGACGAGAAACAGCAAAAGTGCGCCCTCGATCAGGCCCAGCGCGCCGCCGCCGATGGTGTTGAGCGCGTTCAGCACTGGCAAGTCTAACACCTTGTCAATGCCTCCCGTCACTAAGCGGAGCAGCAGCGTGAGCACCAAAAAGCACAGCACGAACACGAGCGTCCTCACCACGCTGCCGAGCAGCGTCCTTACGGCGGCAAGCGCTGCGTCGCGCGCGGCATTTCGGAGCGACTGACGCACCGCGCCGTCGAAATCGAAGCGCAGCAGCTTTTTGAGAAGGCCTGTCACCGCGAGCGGCGAATCGTCCTGCCGAACGTTTTCCGCGTCCTGCGCGGCGTCGCCGTTTGGCGTTTCACCAGAGGCGTCGCTCTCCGCCGGGGTCTCCCCCTCGATCTGCGGGACATCCCCCTGCGGTGTCTGCGATTCGGTATCAAACCACTCCTCCACGCTCTTTTCAAGGCGCGGCATCAGCATGTCGGTCACGGGCTCGGTCAAAGCGTCGGTCAGAAGCGACGCGCCGATCAGCGCGAGCACGATCGCCGCCAGCGCCATAAAGCTGCGGAACAGCCCCCGCTTGGCGCCGAACACGACGCCTAAAATGAGCACGAGCGCGAAGACTGCATCGATCATAAGACCATTATTCACGTTTCCCGCGCTCCTTTCAAGTCATAAATTGTAACATTTTTAGCGTTTTACAGAAATTACGGAATATAAAGCCAGGCGGACGACGAGCCGATCAGCACCGCCGTACCATCCTCGCGCATGATGACAGAGCGCGCGTACTCCGTGCCGTCCAGCCGCGCGTATTCCTGCAGCTGCGGCGTGTAGAGCACCAGACTGTCGCTGTACAGCACGGCGATATACTTCCCCGCCGCGGACATGGACAGGACCTCCTGGCTGCTGTCAAGACTTGCCATCTCTGTACCGTCGGACGAGACAGTCACGAGCTTCAAGGTGCTGCCCGAGCGGTAGCGGCTCAGCAACAGCGCCGCGTAGTTGTCGCCGCCCATGCTCGAACCGCGCAGATACGGGTATTCGTAGCGATAGCTGCCGGAAAGCGTACCGTCCGATGAAAAGAGCGTCAAGCTCTCGTCCGTCAGGCATGAGAGCGTACCGGCCACGCTGTCGAGCGATAGCAGGAGCGAGCCCGTGAGTGTGTTGACCGAGTCCGCCTTATCGCTGCCGAGGGAATAGATGCTCACCGTGTCGGCGAATATGCCGTCCGACTCGCCGAGCGTCACCGCCGCCATGCGCTTGCAGTCGCGCATGACGACCGCGTCGATGACATAGTGCTCCGAGGAGTTGAAGGCAAACGTCTTCTCGCCCGAAGCGTCGTACACCGTAACAGCGGACTTGTAGCCGCTCTTTTCGGCGTTGAGCGCCAGATAGTCCGAGGAATTGACGCTGACCGACAGGATATTGCCGCTGCACTCGCCGCTCATATCGCGCACAAGGCCGCTTGCAGAGTAAATAAGAAGCGTCTGCCCGCCGATATCATAGACCGCGGCGGTCTGGCCGCCAACAGCGATGGTGGGATTCGTGAGCTTCACACTCATGCTGTCCACCACGCTGCCGCTGCTGCTGTAGATCGACACGCCCGTTGTCGAAGCGACGATCAGATGGTCGCCGAGCAGCGCAAAAGTGTTGCTGCGGTCGTTGCTGAACGAGTACATCTCCACCTTACCCTGCTCATCCTGCGTGACCTTATTGTAGGAGAAAAGGCGGCGCACACTGTCAAGGCTGCTCAGGTCCTTCCACGCCGCGGCGACGACCACGGCCAGCACGACCACAAGCGCCAGAATCACCATCAGCGCCCGCTTGAGCCCGCCGCCGGAGCGGCGCGGGGCCGCCTGCGAGCGCCTCAGCTCCTCGCGTGTTCCCTTTTCCTCTTTGAGATCATTCATTGAGCCGTTCATCCTCATACCAAAGTCTCGTCATGTACAGTCCGCCCGGCGGCACCGTGGGGCCGGCGAGCGAGCGGTCGCCGGAGGCCAGGATCTCGGGGATGTCCTCTGGCGTGAGCTTTCCCTCGGCGGCGTAGAGCACCGTGCCGGTGATCGCCCGTACCATGTTATACAGGAACCCGTCCGCGCAGACCTTGAGCTCCAAAAGATCACCCGAGCGCGACACGCGGCAGTAGTGCACGGTGCGCACGGTGGTCTTCGTCTCCGTGCCGACAGAGCGGACGGCGCGGAAATCGTGCGTGCCCTCAAAGGCGCGCGCCGCGCGGTCCATCACCTCTTCGTCGAGGTGCTTGGGGTAAAAGTACGCCCGATTGACATAGAACGGGTTTTTGATGCGGGAATTATAGATGCGATAGGTGTATTCCTTTTTTTGACACGAGAGGATCGCGTTGAAATCATCCGCCACCTCAAGCGCTTCGCGCACGACGATATCCTCCGGCGTGTGCGTATTGATGGCAAACGGCAGGCGCTCGACCGGAATGCGCGACTCTGTGTGGAAATTGGCGATATATCGCTCGGCGTGCACGCCCGCGTCCGTGCGGCCGCAGCCGACGAGCTTGACGTTCCCGCCGCAGACCTTTGAGAGGCCCTTTTCCATCGTCTCGCAGACGCTTGAGACCGTCTTCTGCACCTGCCAGCCGTGATAGGCCGTGCCGTTATACATGAGCTTGAGGGCGATGTTTCGCATAAAAGCGTCCTTTCTTCTTATCGCAGCGCGATGACCGCGGCCACGAGCACGGCATAATAGCCGAGCACCAGATAGTCGCGCGTCTGGTAGTGCAGCACATTGAGCTTCGTGCGGCCTTCGTCGCCGTGGTAGCAGCGGCATTCCATGGCCGTCGCCAGCTCGTCGGCGCGGCGGAACGCGCTGACAAACAGCGGCACGAGCAGCGGCACGAGCGCCTTGGCGCGCTGCATGAGGCTGCCAGTCTCAAAGTCGGCGCCGCGCGCCTTCTGCGCGGACATGATCTTATCCGTCTCCTCGATGAGCGTCGGGATGAAGCGAAGCGCGATCGACATCATCATCGCGAGCTCATGCACAGGGACCTTGATCTTCTTGAGCGGGCCCAGCAGGCTCTCCAGACCGTCCGTCAGGCGGATGGGAGAGGTCGTATACGTGAGCAGGAACGTTCCCATGATCAAAAGCGTGATGCGCAGCATCATCGTGATGGCGGCGCGCACACCCTCGATCGTAATGCGGAAGATCCAAAAATGGCACAGCTCCGTGCCGGGGGTGTAAAAGAGGTTCAAAAGCGCCGTGAACGCGATAATGAACAGCACCGGCTTTAATCCCTTGAAAAGCGCCTTCGCGCCCACGCGCGAGATGCGCACGGCGACAATCAGCGTCAGAATGAGAACGCCGTAGGCAATGTAGCTCTTCGCCGTAAAGAGCGCCACGACGTAAAGCACCGTGACGAGGAGCTTTGTGCGCGGGTCGAGCTTATGGGCGAGCGTGTCGCCCGGGAAAAACTGGCCGAGCGTGATATCCTTCAGCATTTTTTGCCGCCCCCTCTCTTGAGCGCGACAAGCTCTTTGCTGAGCTCATCGACGGTGTAAACAGCGGGGTTGATGGCAATGCCCTTATCGCGCAGCGCCATCGCGACGCGCGTGACCTGCGGCACGTCAAGGCCCGCGGTCATCAGCTCGTCGCCACGGGCGAAGACCTCGCGCGGCGTGCCGCTCATGAGCACGTGGCTGTCCGACAGGACGACGATGCGGTCGACGTTTTTCGCGATCTCCTCCATGCTGTGGCTCACGAGCACGACGGTCGTGCCGCGCGCGCGGTGGAATTCGCGGATGTTTGAAAGCAGCTCTTCCCTGCCCTGCGGGTCAAGGCCCGCGCTCGGCTCGTCGAGCACGAGCACCTCGGGCTCCATCGCAATAACGCCCGCGATGGCGACGCGGCGCTTCTGTCCGCCGGAGAGGGCGAACGGCGATTTTTCCAGCAGATCGTCGGTAAGCCCCGCAAAGTGCGCGGATTCACGCACGCGGCGGCCGATCTCGTCTTTGGATAAGCCCATGTTCGTCGGGCCGAACGCGATATCGCGGTAAACGGTCTCTTCAAAGAGCTGGTATTCCGGATACTGGAACACGAGGCCCACGCGGAATCTTACGTCCCGAATTTTCTTCGGGTCCGCCCAGATGTCCTCTCCACCGAGAAGTATCCGGCCGGAGGTTGGCTTGAGCAGGCCGTTCAAGTGCTGGATCAGCGTCGACTTGCCGCTGCCCGTGTGGCCGATGATGCCCAAAAATTCGCCGCGATAGATCGCGAGCGACATATCCTGCACCGCACTGCGGCAAAAGGGCGTACCCTCCCCGTAGGTGTGCGTCAGGTTTTCTACACGAATGATCTCTTCCAAGGTTACAGTCCTCTTAGGTAAAATTTTTCGCAATGGCGTCTGCGCATTCCTCTACGGTGATGGCGTCCACGGGGACGTCCATCCCCGCCTCGCGCAGGGAAAAGAGCAGCGAGACCGTGTCCGGCACGGCAAGGCCGATGTCCTCCAGCTCTTTTTTGCGGGTGAAGACCTCGCGCGGCTTTCCGTCCATGACGACAAGGCCGTCGTTCATCACGATGACGCGGTCAGCGTGCTCGGCTTCGTTCATGTGGTGGGTGATGAGGACGACCGTGATGCCCTGCTCGCGGTTGAGCTTTTCGACGGCCGCGAGCACCTCGCGCCGGCCGATGGGGTCGAGCATGGCGGTCGCCTCATCGAGCACGATACACTCGGGCTTCATCGCCAGCACGCCCGCGATGGCGATGCGCTGCTTCTGTCCGCCGGAGAGCAAATGCGGCGCGTGCTTGACGAACTGCGTCATGCCGACGGCCTCGAGCGCGTCATCCACGCGCTTTCGGATCTCGGCGCTCGGCACGCCCAAATTCTCGGGAGCGAACGCGACATCCTCTTCGACGACATTCGCCACGATCTGGTTGTCAGGGTTCTGGAACACCATGCCAACGCGCCTGCGAATTTCGAGCAGGAGCGACTCGTCCATCGTGTCCATGCCCTCGACATAGACCTTGCCGCCGCTTGGCAGCAAGACTGCGTTGAAGGTCTTGGCGAGCGTCGATTTGCCGCTGCCGTTGTGGCCGAGGATCACGACAAAGCTGCCGCGCTCGATGGTCACATCCACCCCGCGCAGCGCGCGGGTGTTCACCTGGTCTTCCGTGCCCGGATAGGTGAAGGCCAGGTCTTGGGTCTTGATCATTTCCATAAAGTTGCGTTCCTTAATCGTTGTCCCGAAAGAGCCTTTCGGGGATTCATCGCCGCAAAGCGGCGGATTCCTTTATTCCGAGAACCAGCGGCCCGTCGCGCCGCAGGGCAGCGCGAGCCCCGTCTCCGTCACGGGCAGGCCCAGCTCGTCCCACGTGACCTTGCCGCCGTACTTTTCCGCAACGAGCAGGTGCAGCATGTAGCCGAGCACCGAGGGAGCGAGCCCCGTCGTATACGAGTTGATGATGACAAAAAGCGGCTTGTCCGATAAGACCTGCGCGCAGAGCTTCACGAACGGGAAAAGATTGTCCTCCAACTTCCAGACCTCTCCCCCGGGGCCGCGGCCGTAGCTCGGCGGGTCCATGATGATGGCGTCATACACCTTGCCGCGGCGGATCTCACGCTCGACAAATTTCGCGCAGTCGTCGATGATCCAGCGCACCGGCGCATCGGAAAGGCCGCTGACACGCGCGTTCTCGCGTGCCCAGTTGACCATGCCCTTTGCCGCATCCACGTGGCAGACCTGAGCGCCTGCCGCCGCGCACGCGACCGTCGCGCCGCCGGTGTAGGCGAAAAGGTTCAGCACGCGGATGGGCCGGCCCGCGTTTTTGATCTTCTCGCGCGCAAAATCCCAGTTGACGGCCTGCTCGGGGAACAGGCCCGTGTGCTTAAAATTCATGGGCTTGACCTGGAATTTGAGATCCTTGTAATTTACCGTCCAGCTCTCGGGCAGCTTCTCCTTGTCCCAATGTCCGCCGCCCGAGGACGAGCGGTAATAGCGGCCCTGCGCGTTGCGCCAGCCGCGGTTCGTGCGCGGCGTCTCCCAGATCGCCTGAGGGTCAGGCCGCACCAGAATTTGCTTTCCCCAGCGTTCGAGCTTTTCTCCGCCGCCGCAGTCCAGCAGCTCATAATCTTCCCAACCGTCCGCGATCCACATACATTTTCTCCTTTGCCGCATGGGCATACTTGTTCATAATAATCAATGTATTATACTACGCATTTGATTGAATAGTCAATGTATAAATCGTGAACGATCCTGCGCCATTCGCTTAATTTTCTTTTCCCGTGGACTTTGCCGCGCGCTTGTGGTATGCTGGCAGAAACGACACAAGGAAAGCTGGTCTTTTTTGATGGATAAACTGCTGCTGCACTCCTGCTGCGCCCCCTGCTCGGTCTACTGCGTGGACACGCTGCGCGCCGACGGGATCGAGCCCACGTCACTCTGGTTCAACCCGAACATTCACCCCTGGACGGAGTATGACGCGCGCCGCCGCACGCTGCTCGAATACGGGGAAAAAGAGCATGTAGAAGTGCATATTTTAGAGGATTACGGCCTGCGCGACTTTGTCCGCGCCGTGAGTGCAGATATCGACCACCGCTGCGCGCACTGCTACACCATCCGCCTCGGCACGGCGGCCAAATACGCCGCCGACCACGGCTACGACGCGTTCACATCGTCCCTGCTCATCTCTCCGTATCAGAACCACGAGCTCTTAAAGGCCGTGGGCGAGACGATGGGCAAGAAGTACGGCGTCGAATTCTACTACCGTGACTTCCGCCCCGGTTTTCGCGAGGGGCAGGCCAAGGCGCGCGAGATGGGCCTCTACATGCAGAAATACTGCGGCTGCATCTTCTCTGAAGAGGACCGCTATTCGACCAAGATCGAAAAGGCGAAAAAGCGCTACGCCGAAGAATAAGCAGCTTGCAAAAGGCAAGACCCGTTGGATGCTCCAACGGGTCTTTTTTCATTCTTTCGCGGCGATCAGCGCGTCGTGCACGAGCTGCAAGGCGCGCTCTGCGTCGTCGCGCAGGACGTAAAAGCTCATGAACCGCTCCCCCGCCGCAACGGCGAAGACGGTGATCTCCGCCCGTTCGAGCGCCGTGACGGCTATCTTCTCTTTCTCGATGCTCGGCAGCGCGCCGCCGACCGCCGTGATGGCCGCAAGGCGGCTCCGCCCGCTCTTTTTCTGCGTCACGCCGACGACGCTTATATCTTCGTCCGTTTCACAAACGACGCTGCCATTGCCGCCTTCCCTGCACGAGCGCACGGTGATGGGCACGCCGCCCGCCTGCGCGAGCGCCACGCTGCGGTCGTGAAGCACCTGTGCGCCTTTCTGTGCGAGCAGCAGCATGTCGTCATACGAGATCACCTCGCGCCGCACAGCGTTCTTGCAGATGCGCGGGTCAGAGGAAAAGATCCCGTCCACGTCTGTGTAGATGATGAGCTCATCGGCCTTCAGCGCCGCGGCGAGCGCCACTGCACTCGTGTCCGAGCCGCCGCGTCCGAGCGTCGTGACATTGCCCTGCTCGTCGACGCCCTGAAAGCCCGCCGCGACCACAACGTGGCCCTCGGCCAGCTCCTTCCGGATACGCGCGGTGTCGATCAGTTCGATCTCCGCGTTCCCATGTGTACCGTCCGTTTCGATGGGGATCTGCCATGCGCAGAGGGATACCGCCTCCACGCCGACGGATTGCAGCGTCATCGCGCCGAGCGCGGCGCTCATCTGCTCGCCCACGGAGAGCAGCATGTCGAGCTCGCGCGGCGAGGGCCGCTCGCTGATCTCCTTTGCCTTTTGCAGCAGGCCGTCCGTCGTGTCGCCCTGCGCGGAGAGAACGACGACCACGTCGTCGCCTTCGTCCACCCGCACTTTGACGATGCGCGCCATGCGCAGAAGATGCGCATAGTCGCGCACGGAGCTGCCGCCGAATTTCTGTACGATCAGGCTCATAAGAACCACTTCCAACAAAAAATGGATTGACAGCGCTCATCTCAGCCGCTGTCAATCCATCGTATGAACTTGTACAAGCCCGCGTGACTCAGGCCGCAAGGATATCGAAGCGCACCACGCCCTCAAGCGCAAGCGCCCGCGCCATCATCTCTTCGATCGACTCCTGCATCTCGGACGTCTCGGCCGAGATCGTCACCGCGGCACAGCCGTTGGTGGGAATGCTCTGGTTGATGGTCAGAATATTTGCGCCCGAACCGGCAAAAATAGAAAGGACGTCGGACAATACGCCGGGGTTATTCTTGAGCATCGTGTAGAACGTGATGATGCGGCCGGTCTTCATGTCGTTGAAGGGGCGCACCGCATCGCGGTACTTATAAAATGCGCTGCGGCTGATGCCGACGGCGCGGGCGGCGTCGCCCGCGGTGCGCACCTCGCCGGACTGGAGCATGCGCTTCGCCTCCGCCACCTTGATAAAAATCTCCGGAAGGGCCTCTGCCGAGACCAAATAAAATTTCGTTGCAGGCGCCATAATGTTTCTCCTCCGCGGTCATCTGTCTTTATATGGCAGGATTTTAGCATATCTTAACGCATATTGCAACACTTTTTTCGATGGGAGGTCTGCAAAATTTGAATGAAGAACGGCTGAGACGCTTCCTCACTTTGTCGCTCGCGCTTTTCATGGGTGCATCGCTCTTTTACGTCTGCTTTCGCTATGTGCTGCCGTGGTGTTTGCCGTTTCTGCTCGCGCTGCTCGTCGCGGCGCTGCTGGAACCGGTCGTTTTGTATCTGCGGCGGAAATTTCACTTTCAACGTGGCTTTTCCGCGCTGATCCTGACGCTGACGCTGCTGTTTCTGCTCGGCGGGCTACTGTCGCTCCTGTGGTCTACGCTGCTTTCTCAGACGAACGCGCTGCTCGCCGCCGCGCCCGCGTTTTTCGACGCGATTCCCGCCGCAGCGGACGATCTGCTCTCCCGATTGGAGCAGTTCAGCGCGTCGAGTCCCGAATGGCTCAGCGGCTATCTGCACGAGCAGCTTTTCAGGGCCGTCACGGATGCGGACAGCCTGCTGCGCTCGCTGTCTTCGCGCGCGATGGCGTGGCTCGGCTCTGCCGCCGCGGCGCTGCCGGGCGGCGTGCTCGCCATCGCGACGGGCGTGCTTGCGATCTTCTTCACCTCCGCGTCGTACCCCGAGCTCTGCGCGGCACTCGAACACGCCGTACCGGAAGAAGCGATGGCAAAGCTGCGGCTCTTTCGCGGCGGCGTAATGCGCTCGCTTGCGCGGTGGCTGCGCGCGCAGGCAACGCTGTCGCTCATCACGTTTTCAGAGCTTCTTATCGGCTTTCTCCTCATGCGCCAGAGCTATTCCCTGCTGCTCGCCTTTCTCATCACACTGCTCGACGCGCTGCCAGTCTTCGGCACGGGCACGGCGCTCGTGCCGTGGGCGGTCTTCACGCTGCTGTTCGGATTCCCGCCCAAGGCCATCGTGCTCCTCGCGCTCTACCTCTGCACGCTCATCACGCGCAACACGCTCGAGCCCAAGCTTCTCTCCGCGCAGGCAGGGCTGCCGCCGGTCGCGTCGCTTTTTGCGATGTACCTCGGCTACTGCACGTTCGGCGTAGCAGGGATGGTGCTCTTCCCCTTCCTCCTGCTGCTGTTCGCGCAGATTCGAAACGCAAAAGCGGAAGCTGCCGCATAAAAAAGAGAACGGTTCTCACCGTTCTCTTTTTTATTGCTTTTTACCGGCCTGTGCCGCCGTTGTTCAGCAGCCAGTTGAGGAACTGGCCGTTGTCTCCGACATCGCCGGATGCGCTGTCTCCTGCTGTGCCGGTGTTGTCAGACGGCGTCTGTGTGCCGCTGTCGCCGCCAGTGGTGGCATCACCGTCCGGCGTCGTGCCGCTGCCGTCATCCGGTGCATCCGGGTCCGGCGTGGGCTCCAGCGGCGTTGTGTGCGTCGTGCACATGCCGCTGTACATCAGATCGCTGTATAGCTGCACTGTGCCGCTGTTCGTGCGCACCGGTTCGCCTGCAGGGATCGACGAAATGAGCCCTTCTTCGAGCTGTGCCTGATACGTTGCCTGAAGCGCGGCGCTCAGCGGCGTCGTGAGAAGCTCGCGCTTGTAGCCCCAACCGCTGCTGACGTTCGGCTGGCTCAGATCGAGCACATAGGCCGTCGTAACATTCGGGCAGTAGTCGGAGGCGAGCATGCCGGAATCGGCGCAGACGGTTACGCTGATGTGTCCGTCGCAGCTCAGCGAGGGCGCATAGTCTTTTGCGACCTTGACAGTCTGCGAGGGACAGCCGGCCGAGGCCAGAAGTCCCGTCTGCGTGCAGACGGTCACGCTGACCATGTCGGCGCTGCTGACTTCAAAGTCCTTGTTCGGAAGACCCGCGTGGACCTTGCTCATAAACGTCTTCCACAGCGTGGCCGCGGGGTTGCCGCTCGCCACGATGCGCGTCGGCGTGTCGTAGCCGACCCAGACCGCTGCCGTGTAATACGGCGTGTAACCGACAAAGTAACGGTCGTTGTTGCTGTTAGTCGAACCGGTCTTACCGGCGATAGTCATTCCGGAAAAGCTTGCGCCCGTACCCGTACCGTTGCGCACGACGTTTTTCAGGAGCTCGTTCATCGCGTAGGCGGTGCTCTCCTTCATCGCGACGTGGGACTCGGTCTTATTTTCAAGGATGACGTTGCCGTTGTGGTCAAGCACCTCGGTATACGTTCTCGGCGTGGTGTAAACGCCGCCGCAGGCAAATGTTGCGTAGGCCGCGGCCATCTCGCGCGTCGTCACGCCCTTGGAAAGGCCGCCGAGCGCGAGCGCGCCCGCCGCGGTCATATCGTCGTTCGTCAGCGTCGTGAAGCTTAAGTTTTCGGTCATAAACGCATACGACGCGGGCAGCGTCAGCTTGATGGCCGTGCGCACTGCCGTGGGGTTGGACGAATTGCGGATGGCGTCTTGCAGCGTCATAATGCTGCGGTAGCCCGAGTAGGCGTTCACCGGCCAAATACTGCCGCCGAGCATTTCAACGGGATAGTCGTCGATGACGCTCGCGGGCGTGATGACGCCGGCGTCCAGCGCGGGCGCATAAACGCTCAAGGGCTTGATGGCAGAACCGCACTGACGCACAACGGTCGAATAGTCGAGCAGGAACCGGCCCTCGCGCTCGCCCACGCGGCCCGCAACGGCGACGATGTCGCCCGTCGTGTTGTCGATGATCGTCGCGCCGGACTGGAGCAGCTCGCCCTTGGACGAGGTGTAGTTCAGGTTATTGCGGTCGGCATAGACGCTCTCGACGATGGACTGGATCTCGGGGTCGACCGTGCAGTAGATCGAGTAGCCGCCGGTGTAGAGCAGATCCTTTGCGACCGACTCATCATATCCGAGCTGTTCGTGCATATCGGCGACGATGTCGTTGAACATGCGCTCAACAAAGTAGGAGTCATACTCCGTGCTCGAGGCGGTATCCACCCTGCTTGCAACCCCCGCAGAAGGAACAAAACCCGGGTCCCAGGAGAAGACAAGCGGCTCGACCTTTGCCTGCTCGTACTCTTCGTCGCTGATCTTGCCAAGCTCGTGCATCTTATAAAGAACGGTAAGCTGGCGCTCCTTGTTCTGCTCGCGATACCAGTCGCCGCGCGACGGATCATATTTATAGGGGAACTGCGTGATGCCGACGATGGACGCCGCCTCCGCGATGCTCAGCTCACCAACGGTCTTGCCGAAGTAGCCCTCCGCCGCGGCCTCAATACCGTTGCAGCCGTTGCCGAAGTAGACGAGGTTCAGGTACGTCTCGAGAATTTCGTCTTTCGAGTAGTTCTTCTCGAGGCGCAGCGCACGGAAGATCTCTGTCACCTTGCGCTTGATAGTCACCTCGTTGTCGCCGGTCATGTTCTTCACGACCTGCTGGGTGATCGTCGAGCCGCCGCGCGTCGACGTGCCGGTGAGCTTGCCGAGAATGGCTTTCGCCGTGCTCTTCCAGTCCACGCCGTGGTGGCTTTCAAAGCGCTCGTCCTCAATGGAGATGAGCGCGTCCCGCACATGCTGGGGGATCTCGTCGATACTCACGAGCGTGCGGTTCTCTACGCCGTGGAGCTTCGTCAGCTCCACCCACTCCCCGCTTGTTTTATCCTGATAGTAGACTGTCGAGCTCTGCTTGAGCGTGTAGGCCGAGATGTCCACATTCAGATCGAGCGACGTGTGCACGTAGACCATGAAGATGGCGAAAAACATCAGGCAGGTCGTGAGTCCGATGGCTAAGATGGTGCCGATGACCGTTTTCGCCGTGCCGGACTTTTTCTTCTTGTGTGCCTGATGCGTGGGGTGCTGGGTGTGCTGTCTTCGGGGCGTCTGGTTTTCTGCGCGGTTTTCTTCCATAAAGCGCCTCCTCCTTTGCGATAGAAATATGCGCAAGCGCGCATAGCCGATTTTCAATAGTGATACAGAATACAGTATAGCACGGCTGTCAAGTGGTACGTATCTTGTCTTGCATTTTGCCGCAAGGTGCGGTATAATGCGAGCACAAACTTTCAGGAGGTGTTCCCCCATGAACGATGAGTTCGGCCCCAATTTCGTCACGCTGACTGATGACGAGGGCAACGATATAGAGCTGGAATACGTCGACGCGCTCGAGCATAACGGCACGACGTATATGGCCTTCTTCCCCGTGGTCGAAGAGGACAGCGAGGACGAGGAAAACGAAGAGGAATACGGTCTCGTGATCCTCAAGAGCCAGATGGAAAACGGCGAGGAGTTCCTTGTCACCATTGACGACGAAGAGGAAATCGACAAGGTCTACGACCTCTTCATGGAGCAGATCCTTTCCGACGAAGAGTAAAACTTCGATTGCGACGGATTTTTTCTGAAAACTGAGATAAACTGAACATGCCCTGCGGGGTGCGTGATAAGTTCTTTTTAAACCCACATTTCGTCATAAGGGACGCCGGTACGCTCCGGTGGTTTGCAGGCCTCCCGGCTGCCGTCTGCGGCTGGACGTTGGAAGCAATAAAGCCGGACAGAGGCGACCCACCTGTCCAGAATGGTGCAGGTTTTGACGGGGCTTACACGGCCGCTGCGGGGCATCTTTTTATCTTTCCACGGATTGCACAAAATTACGTTTTTATTTTCTACGTCAGTTTAGACGAAAAAAACGTGCATTTTGTTCGCGATTCCTGTAAAATATTTTTACAAACTAAATTACCGTTTGGTAGCTGCAACGTAGTGCTTCGCGCACGGGCTGTACGGTCTCCCCTTTCGTGGAGATGATAAGGTCTGTGTGAGGAGCGCTTTTTTCTTTCCCCTTGCGGTGCCGCTTTCGCGGCGGGGAAAAGGCAAAAGAAAAAGGAGGAGCAAACTTATGAAACTTGTCACCAACGGTCGTCTCATCACCCGCAACGCAGATGCACAGGGCTATTATGAGCACGGCGTCGTCGCCTTCGAAGGCACGAAGATCGTCGAAGTCGGCGAAGAGGCGGCGCTGCGCGCCAAGTATCCCGACGCCGAGATCATCGACGCCAGGGGCGGCGTCATCATGCCCGCGTTCATCAACGCGCACACGCACATCTACTCCGCCCTCGCCCGCGGCCTTTCCATCGTCGGCAACAACCCGACGAACTTCTACGAAGTCCTTGACGGCACATGGTGGGCCATCGACCGCCACCTGATGATGGACGGCACAAGGGCGTCCGCCACCGCGCTGTACATGGACTCCATCAAGCAGGGCGTGACGACGATCTTCGACCATCACGCCTCTTACGGTGAGATCCCCGGCACGCTCCACACGATTGCCGAGGAGAGCAAGCGCCTGGGCCTTCGCTCCTGCCTGTGCTATGAGGTCTCAGACCGCGACGGCGAGGAGAAGTGCTTACAGGCCATTCAGGAGAACGCTGATTTTATCACCGAATGCGAAAAGAATAAGGACCCGATGCTCGCGGCAATGTTCGGCGGCCACGCGCTGTTCACGATCTCCGATAAGACCTTCGACCGCATGGTCGCGGCCAACAACGGCCGCACGGGCTATCACATCCACGTGTCCGAGGGCATGAACGATGTGTACGACTCCCTCCAGAACTATGGCCGCCGCCCCGTCCAGCGCTTGCAGGATCACGGCATTCTCGGCCCCAAGACCATCCTCGGCCACTGCATCCACGTCAACACCGCCGAAATGGAGATCATCAAAGAGACCGGCACGATGGTCGTGAACAATCCGGAATCCAACATGGGCAACGCCATCGGCATCTGCCCCGTCCTCCAACTCCACAAGCGCGGCATTCTTCTCGGCATGGGCACAGACGCCTACACGAACGATATGCTCGAGTCCCTCAAGGTCGCCCTCTGCTCCCAGCGCAGCCAGAACTGCCTGCCGAACGTCGGCTGGTGCGAGGTGGCGGACATGCTCTTCAAGAACAACGCAAAGATCGGCGAGAAATACTTCCCCGACACGCTCGGCGTGCTGAAGCCCGGTGCCGCGGCGGACATCATCGTCATGGACTATAAGCCGTTCACCCCGTTCTCCGACGAGAATATCGACGGCCACATGATCTTCGGCATGACGGGCCGCCAGTGCCAAACCACCATCGCCGCCGGCAAGACCCTCATGCTCGACCGCGAGCTCGTCGGCATCGACGAAGAAGCCGAAAACGCACACATCCTTGAGGCGGCAAAGAAGCTTTGGGGCGAGCTGAATCACAGAACCTATTAAGCAAGCGGGAGGAAAAAACAATGTCTGAAAAAATGTATCCCATTCCGTTCGACTCTCTGATGAACTGGGTAACGAGCGAATACGCGCAGTGCGGCGATGTGTTCGGCGTTCATAAGCACTATCACGCAAGCGGCAAGAGCCTGCCGATCTTCGGCGAGCGCATCGAAACACCGTTTGGCCCCGCCGCCGGCCCCAACAGCCAGCTTGCGCAGAATATCATCGCGGCCTATGCCGCCGGCGCGCGCTTTTTCGAGGTCAAGACCGTGCAGAAAATGGACGGCGCGGAGCTTGCCGCCTGTGTTCCCCGCCCCTGTATCCTCGCCGCTGACGAGGGCTACAACCAGGAGTGGTCGACCGAGCTGACCGTGCAGCAGGCGCAGGACGAGTACATCAAGGCCTGGTGCGCGCTCAAGGTCATGAGCAAGGTCTACGGCTTCGGCGATCCCGACGGATTCGTTTTCAATATGTCCGTCGGCTACGACCTGGACGGCATCAAGGGCCGCAAGGTCAACACCTATATCAACAACATGATGGACGCGGGCAAGACCGCGCAGTTCAAGGAATGTAAAAAAGTCCTGACCGAGCTCTTCCCCGAGGAAAAGGACTTCATCGCCTCGATCTCCCCCAATGTTTCCCGCTCCGTTACGCTCTCCACGCTCCACGGCTGCCCACCGCAGGAGATCGAGCGCATCGCAAGCTATCTTCTCAAGGAAAAGCATCTGCACACCTTCGTCAAGTGCAACCCGACCATTCTCGGCTACAAGACCGCGCGCAGCATCCTCGATTCCATGGGCTATGACTACATCGTCTTCGATGAGCACCACTTCAACGAGGACCTCCAGTGGGAGGACGCCGTGCCGATGTTCGAGCGGCTGCAAAAGCTTGCGGACAAGCAGGACCTCGAATTCGGCCTCAAGCTCTCCAACACCTTCCCCGTCGACACGACGCGCGGCGAGCTTCCCAACGAGGAAATGTACATGTCCGGCCGCAGCCTCTTCCCACTGACGATCGAGATGTGCAATCGCATCTCCCGCCAGTTTGGCGGCAAGATGCGCATTTCGTTCGCAGGCGGCGCGGACTACTTCAACTGTGACAAGCTCTTTGCCGCCGGCATCTGGCCCATCACCGTCGCCACCACCATCTTGAAGCCCGGCGGCTACAACCGCCTGCACCAGATGGTCGAAAAGGTCGAGGATATGCCCTACCGCGCATTTTCCGGCAACGACCCTGCCGCGATCTCCGACCTTGCCGCCTCCGCGCTGCACGACTTCCACCACCTCAAGGCCATCAAGCCGCTTCCCTCGCGCAAAAAAGATGAACAGGTGCCGCTGCTTGACTGCTTTACCGCGCCCTGCAAGGGCGGCTGCCCCATCGAGCAGGACATTCCCGAATACCTTGAGCTCTGCCGCAAGGGGCTCTACGGCCCAGCACTGAAGCTCATCACCGAGAAGAACGCCCTGCCGTTTATCACCGGCACCATCTGCGCGCACCGCTGCCAGGGCAAGTGCTCGCGCAACTTCTATGAGGAATCCGTCCACATCCGCGAGACGAAGCTGCTCGCCGCGGAAAAGGGCTACAGCGCGCTCATGGCGTCGCTCCGTATGCCCGAGCCCGTTGACGACAAGAAGGTCGCCATCATCGGCGGCGGCCCGACCGGTATCGCCGCGGCGTACTTCCTCGGCCGCGAGGGTGTTCCCACCACGATCTTTGAGCGCGAGCGCAAGCTCGGCGGTGTGCCGCGTTATGTCATCCCCGCCTTCCGCATCAGCGACGAGGCCATCGACAAGGACGTCGCGCTCATGGAGCGCTACGGCGTCAAGGTCAAGCTCGGCAAGCCTGCTCCGTCCGTCGAACAGCTCAAGAAGATGGGCTACACGCACATCCTGATGGCCACCGGCGCGTGGAAGCCCGGCAAGCTCGACATTGAGGGCAACGTGCAGGGCGTCATCGAGTGGATGAAGCGCATGAAAAAGCAGGTCAAGCCCTGCCTGAGCGGCAACATCGTCGTTGTCGGCGCGGGCAACACCGCCATGGACGCCGCGCGCGTTGCCAAGAGAATGGGCGCACATGCGACCATCCTCTATCGCCGCACGAAGAAGTTCATGCCCGCCGACGAGCATGAGTTACAGCTCGCCATCGACGAGGGCGTCGAATTCGTCGAGCTGGCCGCGCCCGTCAAGCAGAGCCGTGGCAAGCTGCTGTGCGACAAGATGATCCTCGGTGAGCCGGACGAGAGCGGCCGCCGCAGCCCCGTCAAATCCGGCGAGCAGTTCACCATCCCCTGCGACATGGTCATCTCCGCCGTGGGCGAGCAGGTCGACGCCGATCTCATGGCCGCGAACGGCATCGAGATGGAGCGCAAGGGTCCTGCGTTCGAGACGAACGTCCCCGGCGTGTACTGCGCGGGCGACGCGCACCGCGGCCCCGCTACCGTGGTCGAGGGCATTGCCGACGCCGCGCGCTTTGCCGAGATCGTCGTCGGCTACCCGCATGTTTACGACATCCCCGCCGAGGCCGATGTGACCGAGTTCGACGCGCAGAGCAAAAAGGGCGTCCTCTCCATGGCAAGCAAATGCAGCTGCGACGGCGAGCGCTGCCTGCAATGCTCCACCGTGTGTGAAAACTGCGTCGATTCCTGCCCGAACCGCGCGAATGTCGTCATCAAGATGGCCGACGGCTCGCACGAGATCGTCCACGTCGACAAGATGTGCAACGAATGCGGCAACTGCACGCAGTTCTGCCCCTACGCAAGCGAACCCTGCCACGACAAATTCACCCTCTTCCAGACGAAGGAGGACATGGACGAGAGCGAAAACTACGGCGTGCTCTTCGAGGACGACGACATGGTCCGCCTGCGCTACGAGGACGGCGTGAGGGAATACGACTTGGCATCCTGCGACAACGATCTCCCTGTCGAGCTGGAGGCGCTCATCCTCACCGTGCGCGATAAGTACAGCTACCTGTACGCATAACAACAAAATCGCAAAATGAATCGGGGAGCCTGTGCGTCGCACCGGCTCCTCTCCCCTTTGCAACAAAAAGAGCGCTGCCTAAGCAGCGCTCTTTTTGCGTTTATATTTTGCCTTACTTCTCGATCAGGTTCAGCTGATAGATGATCTTGGCGATCTGCGCGCGGGTCAGAGAGGCATCGGGCTCGAAGGTGGTAGCGGTCATACCGTCGATGACCTTCGCGTCGACGAGCGCCATCACGTAACCGTCGGCGCAGTCGGTGAACTTGCTCTCGGTCTTGGACTCGGCAAGCTTGTTGAGCTTGGCAGCGACCTGGCAGAACTCGAGACGGGAGATGGCCTTCGCACCGTCGAGATCGGCGGCAACGAGGCCCAGCTCAGCGGCCTTGGCGATGGCGTTCTTGCTCCAGTCGGCGCCGGTGGCGTCCGCAGCCTTGAGATTGCCGTTGCTGACAAGCAGGAGCTTGAGCGCGGCAGCCCAGGTCAGGGTGTCGTTGGGCGCATAGGTGGTGGCGGAGGTGCCGTTGATGATGCCGTCATTGTAGAGGTCGATGACATACTTGCCGAACCAGGAGGAAACCTTGACATCCTTGAACGGGTTCATCAGAATGCGGCCCTGAGGCGCGGCATACTGCTCGCCGATGACGCCCTTGAGCTCCTTGGTGATGTAATCCATCACTGCCATATCAAGCGTCACACCGGTATCAAACTTGGAAGTCGCCGCCGCAAAAGCGTAGTAGGTGTCGCCGCCCTCGGCGCAGAAGTTGTTGGTAACGACCGCATAGGTGTCATTCGCCTTGAAGTCCTTGCCATTGATGCTGTTGATCGTCACACGGTTGATGCTCTTGGGACCGTAGTAGGTGGAAGCGGGATAGGTCTCGGCATTCGCGTCATAGACAGCGCCGGTGGAAATGGTGTAACTAATGCCGCTGACCTGTGGGAAGCCGCCGATGGACTCAGGCACGCAGAACGTGGAGGCTTCGAGTGCCTCGAGCAGTTCATTGCCGGTGACATAAATCACTTCGATGGTGTTGCCGAACGGGAGAACAGTCTTGATATCCTTCTTGGTGACATCGCCGACCTTGATGGCCGCGCGGATACCGCCGCCGTTGGTGATGGCGACCACATGGTCTTCATTCACGGTCAGGCCTTCCTTGTTCTGCATGACCTTCCAGAGCATTGCATCGGTGATGAGATCGCCGTTGTTGGTCTCACCGTCGCGGTTGCCGTTGGGGGCCTTCGCGCCATTGAGCTCCACTTTGCTCTTGGCGAAGACCGCGCCGTACTCCTTGTCGATGCGGTCGATGATCTTCTGCGCGGCAGCGGCAACGGCCGCGTCCTTGGCGGTGTCTTCCTTGATCTCATAGAGGGAGTTGCTCTCGATCTTCTTGCTGGCGTCATCGATGACGATCACGCCGATATTGGCGAACTTCGTACCGGTGGACTGGATGGGCTCGCCGTTCTTGCCCTTAATCATCACACTGTGGGAGTGGCCGTCGATGATGAAGTCGATACCTTTGGCCGCATTGTAGAGGTCATAGGAGGTATAGGGCTTGGAAGAATCATCCACACCGAGGTGGGAAAGCGCGATGACGACATCGTCATCCTTGAGCGCTTCAAGCTGCTTTTCGGCGACTGCCTTGAGGTCGGTGTCGAACTTGAGACCCTTGATGAGCGCGGGGTTGGCCTTGGTCTGCGCTTCGGGCGTCTCCATGCCGAAGAAGCCGATCTTCACGCCGGACTTGGTGGTGTAGGTGTAGTTCGCATCGAAGATGGGGGTGCCGTCCTCACCGTAGACATTCGCGCAGAGGATCTTGAAGTCCGCCTTGGTCATGTTCTCCTTGAGCTGTGCGTAACCGTAGTCGAACTCATGATTGCCGAGAGTGACGACGTCGTAGCCCGTGACGTTCATCATTTCGACGGCATCGAGGCCTTTGGTGTCGCTGACATAGACTTCGCCCTGGCTGTAGTCGCCCGCATCAACGAGGATGACCTCGGCGCCCTTGGCCTCATAATCAGCCTTGAGCGCGGTGATGTAGGCATAGCCTTCGATCGCGCCGTGCACATCGTTTGTGTGCAGGATCACGGTCTTGCCCGCCATCTCGGCTTTCGCCTCGCTGTCGGTGTCTGCCGCAAAGCTGGTCACGCTCAGCGAGAGGACCATCGCCATTGCGAGCAGGACGGATAGGAACTTGCGCATAGTGTTTTCCTCCTCAATTTTTTCACTCCGCTTTTTCTCTGTTCGCTCTTCGTGACACACAGCTCCTTTTCACATCTCTCAGTTGGTCTGCGCGCCAAAAGTTCGCTTTTTGTACAAATAAAAGCGGAATGTGGTATGATTTTATTGTATCGTATGTCTGCTACTTTCTCAATACGGCATTGTTCCGAATTTGCGGCAAAAATCTTGGCGCTTCTCACATTTTTTCCAAACTCTATGGAAATTGGGTAAAAAGTATGCTATGCTTTTGTCGATTTGGTACGGAATTTTTTCTCTCAGATAAGGAGGCTTCTTCCATGAAAACACTGCTTCGAGGCGGCTATGTCGTCAGCGGCCGCGGCTGCCGCCGCGCCGACGTGCTCATCGACGGGGAAAAGGTCGAAATGCTTGGCCACATCCCGCCCGAGCTCGCCGCGCAGAGCGAGGTCGTCGACGTGACGGGCTGCATGCTCTTCCCCGGCTTTATCGACGCGCACACGCACTTCGATCTCGATGTGTGCAACACCACGACGGCCGACGACTTTGAAAGCGGCAGCAAAAGCGCCATCCGCGGCGGCACGACGACGGTCATCGACTTTGCCTGCCCCAATAAAGGGGAATCCCTTGCCTATGGGCTTGATCTCTGGCATAAAAAGGCTGACGGCAAGTGCTACTGCGACTACGGCTTCCATATGACCATCGACGACTGGAACGAGAGCATCGAGTCTGAGCTCGACGCGATGTTCGACGCCGGTATCACGTCTTTCAAGATGTACCTCACCTACCCCGCCATGATGATCGGCGACGGCGCGGTCTACCGCGCGCTGAAAGCGCTTAAGGTCCGCGGCGGCATCGCGGGCGTCCACTGCGAGAACGCGGGCGTCATCGACGCGCGCATCGCCGAACTCAAGGCGAGCGGCCTGGGCGCGGACGTCGTATCGCACCCGATCTCCCGCCCCGACTATTTAGAGGCCGAGGCCGTCTCACGTCTGCTGCGCATCGCGCAGGCGGCCGACGCGCCCGTCATCATCGTCCACACGACGAACCGTGCTTCTCTTGACGAGATCTCCGCGGCGCGCCGCCGCGGACAGACCGTGTATGTCGAGACCTGCCCGCAGTATTTGGCGCTCGACGACGGCGTTTACTACGATCCTGACTTTTCCTCCGCTGCGCGCTATGTCTGCGCGCCGCCGATCCGCTCGCAGGAAGACAGTGAAGCGCTCTGGAAGGCGCTGCGCCGCAGCGAGGTGCAGACCATCTCGACCGACCACTGCTCGTTCACGCTCGAGCAGAAGGACATGGGCCGCGACGACTTTACGAAGATCCCCGGTGGTCTTCCCGGCGTCGAAACGCGTGGCGAGGTCGTCTACACTGTGGCCATCAATGAAAACAAGCTCTCGCTCGGCGGCGTCTGCCGCGCGCTGAGCGAAAATCCCGCCAAGCTCTACGGTCTCTTCCCCCGCAAGGGCGTCATCGCCGCGGGCAGCGACGCCGATATCGTCGTCTATGATCCCGGCGCAAGTCATGTGCTCCACGGCGCGGACATGCTCTCCAAGGCGGGCTACACGCCGTTCGAGGGATTCCGCACGAATGGCGGCGTGTCGAAAGTCTACCTGCGCGGTCAGCTGCAGGTGGACGGCGGCAAGGTCGTCGGCGGCAAGATGGGCGAATATTTGAAGCGCGGCAAATGCGCACTGTGAGGTAAGATATGGATCTGAGGGAAATTTTATTTGCGCAGTTCCCTGCGTTTTTTTTGCTGAGTCTGCTGTTTTTGATCGCGCACCTGCGCGTGCGCAAGCACAGCGCCGTCAAGTCGGTGCTGTGGGTGCTGCTGTTCGGCGCGGCGCTGGCCGTGTCGATTCTGTTCTGCTTCCTCGGCATGCAGGCAAAGTACTGGACGGTCAAGACGCTCTTCGAGCTCAAGTTCTGGAGCTGGCTCGGCCTTGCGATCGTGGTGTTCGTGCTCGTGCTGCGGCTGGTGTTCAAGCTGCAAAATAAGCACGCTCAGCACATGGTCGAAAAGGAGCGCGCCAAGGCGGAAAAGACCCGCGAGGAGGCCGTAAAGCAGGCGCGCGAAGAAGGCCGCGCCGAGGCCATGGCCGCCCAGCAGGCGCAGGAGGCCGAAGCTGCCTCGGCAGAGCCCGCGGCGGAAGCGTCCGCACCCGATGCCGCGTCTAACGATGCGCAGAATGAGATGGTTGGTAACGCTGCGGAAAAGGAGAGCTAAGCATGCCAGCAGAGCATTCCACGCGCAGGCGCGTGATCTATTTCGACATTCTCCGCATCGTGGCGATCTTCTTTGTTGTTTTCGTGCATCTTGCCGCGCAGCACTGGGCAGATGTTGACGTCAGTTCACGGGCGTGGTTTGCCTTCAATCTCTACTGTACCACAGGAAAATGGTCTGTCCCCATCTTTGTGATGATCAGCGGCGCGCTGTTTCTCGGGCGCGATGTCAGCATCTCCTCCATTCTCAAAAAGAACGTCGCGCGTATCGCCACGGTCTTTCTCTTCTGGTCGGGCTGCTACGCGCTCATCGACCTTGTCTTTCGTCACGCGCCGCTTTCGGTCGTGCTTTCCCAGTTCATCACAGGGCATTATCATCTGTGGTTCCTCTACATGATCGTAGGGCTGTATTTGCTCATTCCTCTCCTGCGGCCCATCGCTCAGAGCGAAACGCTTATGCGTTACTTCCTGCTGCTGGCGCTTATCTTTACGTTTCTTCTCCCTCAGCTTGTCCTGTATTCCTCCTTTATCTCGCCGCAGCTGAGCGTTGTGATCAAAACCGTCAGCATGTATACCTACTGCTATTTTCCGCTCGGCTTCACGGTCTATTTTGTCGGCGGATACTATTTAAGCCGCAGGGACTTCAGCCGCAGAGAGGAGGCCGTCCTCTACGCTGTCGGCATTCTGGCGCTTCTTTTCTCCATAATCGCCCCCGTTGTCCACGCCAAGGCGCAGGGCGCGCCGAGCGCTGTCTTCTATAACTACGATTCGCTCAACGTGCTGCTCACCAGCGTTCCGATCTTTGTCTTCGCCAAGCAGCATCTGAATCTATTGAGTTTCCGAGAGGGAGACAGACAGGCGAAGGCTCTTGCCTTCGTCCGTCAGTTGTCAAGATACAGCTTCGGCGTTTATCTTGTCCACCCCATGGTCATCGAGCTGTTACAGCACTTTGGCATTGATACCTTTTCATGCAACGCCTTTTTCTCCGTGCCGCTGCTCGCGATTTTCGTGTTCGCAGCTTCCACGGCGATCTCCGCCCTGCTGAACTGCGTCCCTATCATAAATAAGCACTTTGTATAAAAAAGGCCCCGCGAACCGTCTGGTTCGCGGGGCTCTTCTTTTTCTGTTATGCCTCGGTCTTGATGCCGCGCTTGTCGAATTCCTCGACCAGCAGGTCAAGGTCGTTCGGCAGGCTCATCGGCTCACCGCAGAACTTGATGGCGTTGGCCACGTCCTTGAGGCCGTTGCCCGTCACGACGGAGACGACCGTGTCGTTCTCACCGAGCACGCCCTGCTCGCAGAGCTTCTTGACTGCCGCCGTACCGGTGACGCCCGCGGGCTCGCCGAAGACGCCGCAGGTCGTGCCGAGCAGCTTTTGCGCCGCCATGATCTCCTCGTCCGTCACATTCACGACGATGCCGTTCGACTCGCGGATCGCCATGAGCGCCTTGTCCGCGTTGCGCGGCACGCCGACGGCGATGGAGTCGGCCAGCGTGTTCTCCTCCATCGGCTCCCAGGGCTTGTTCTCCGCGATGGCGCGGTTGATGGGGTGGCAGCCCTCGGCCTGCGCGGAAATGAGGCGCGGGAGCTTGTCGATAAAGCCGATGGCGTACAGGTCCTTGAGGCCCTTCCACACGCCTGCGATGGTGCAGCCGTCGCCGACGGAGATGGCGAGATAATCCGGCATCTTCCAGTCGAGCTGCTCAGCGATCTCGAGTGAGACGGTCTTCTTGCCCTCGGAGAGGTACGGATTGATGGCCGCGTTGCGGTTGTACCAGCCCCACTTGTCGATGGCCTTTTTCGACAGCTCGAACGTCTCTTCATAGTTGCCTTTGACAGAGATCACGTTTGCGCCAAAGGTCATCAGCTGCGCGACCTTACCCTTGGGCGCGCGCTCGGGAACGAAGATGAAGGTCTTGAGGCCCGCGGCCGCGGCGTTGCCCGCAAGAGAGCTCGCGGCGTTGCCCGTGGACGAGCAGGCGATGATCTTCGCGCCCGCCTCCCCCGCCTTGGCGACCGCCATGGCGGACGCGCGGTCCTTGAGCGACGCCGTCGGGTTCTGTCCGTCGTCCTTGACCCAGAGCTTTTTGAGGCCGAGCTGCTTTGCAAGGCGCGGCTCTTCGTAGAGCGGGCTCCAGCCCACGCGCAGCGGCGTGTCGGGTGTCGTCTCCTCGACCGGCAGCAGCTCGCGGTAGCGCCACATCGTGTTCGGGCGGGACTTGAGCGTTTCCTTCGTCAGGTTCTTTTTGATGTAGTCGTAGTCATAGATGATGTCGAGAATGCCGCCGCACGAGCAGTTCGTGAGGTTCGCCGTGGCCTCGTATTCTTTCCCGCACTTGACGCAGCGGGCGCATTTGACGTTTTTCAACATAATAACTCCTTATTGTCCGCGCGCTGCGCGGTTGGTTTTTGCAGCGTGAAAGCGCTGCTGCTTTTTGTCCCCCTATTCGCAGGGGGACGCGAGACAAAGGGGGTATTCTCTTTCCAAAGAGAATACCCCCTTTGGAACCCCCAGAGAAAGGCAAGGGGTCTTACCCCTTGA
>JBBNGO010000030.1:0-29800 GCA_040095065.1 Hominicoprocola fusiformis | reverse complement strand
CCCCCCCCGCCCCCCCCCCCCCCCCCCCCCCCCCCTCCACTGCGCCGCTGACGCGGGCGAGGACTTTTTTGCCTCGATGGAGGTCGCAGTGCTGTTCGCGCTCTTGCAGGTCATCGACAATCCGCGGCAGGACGTGCCGCTCATTGCTGTGCTGCGCTCTCCGCTCTTCGGCTTTACACCCGATGAGCTCGCGGCGATCCGCGCGCGGCAGCGCACGGGTGACTTCTACGATGCGCTGCTTTTGAGTGAGGACATCCACAGCGTAGAATTCCTCAGTACGTTGGACGCTTTGCGCAATAGCGCGGCGCACCTGAGCGTGCGCGAGCTGCTGAGTGAAATTTACCGCCGGTGCAATGTGCTCGGCATCTTCGGCGCGATGCGCCGTGGGGCGGAGCGCAAGGAAAATCTGCTCGCGTTTTTGGAGCTCAGCGAGGACTACGCGCGCTCGGGGCGGCAAGGCCTTTTCGACTTTGTGCGCACACTGCGCGAGCAGCTTGCCGAAGGCGAGGCGGGTTCGATGCAGACCGCGCACGCATCATCAGGCGTTCGCATTATGTCGATCCACAAGTCAAAGGGCCTCGAATTTCCGGTCGTGATCCTCTCGGACCTCGCGCGTCGCTTCAGCAATATGGACTTTTTGAGTTCGGTGCTCGTGCACCCGCAGCTCGGGCTGGGGCCGGTGTGCGTGGACACGCAAAGGCACATCCAGTACCCGACGGTCGCACGGCAGGCGCTCGAGCGCACGCTGCGGCGCGAGGCGAAGGCCGAGGAGCTGCGTGTGCTGTACGTTGCGATGACGCGCGCGAAGGAAAAGCTCGTCATGGTGCACACGCAGGCAAACGCGAAAAGCCGCGTCGCCGACCTTCTGGCGCTGAGCGATTGTCCTGTGCTGCCCGAGGCTGTGGACAGCGGCAAGTGCATGGGCGACTGGATCATGCTGCCGCTTTTGCAGCGCAGCGAAGCGGCGTCCCTGCGCGAGCTTGCGGGGCAGAATGGCGAGGGGAGCTTCTATGCTGACGAAACGCCGTGGACGGTGCGTGTGCACGACGGTTTGAGCTTTGTGACGCCGCAGCAGCGGCCCGATGCCGCGCCAGTGGATGCCGCGCCGCCGAAGGATGAGCTGCCGGTGGATTTTGCTGCGCTGTCGTACCGCTACCCCTACGCGGGGCAGACGGCCTTTCCCGCCAAGCTGACGGCCACGCAGCTCAAGGGCCGCGCGCTGGACGAGGAGATATCCGAAAATACAACGCTCCCACCGCGGCTGCGCAGCCTATGTAAACCAAAATTCCTTGCGGGCGAAACGACGCTCACGGGTGCGGAGCGGGGCACGGCGCTGCACCTTGTGATGCAGGACCTTGACTTTTTCTGCGAAGCAAGCGAGCAGAGCGTGCGTGAGCAGGTCGAAAAGCTCAGAGCGCAGCGCAAGCTGACCGACGAGCAGGCAAGCGCCGTCGATGTGCGCGCGATCGTCCGATTTTTGCGAAGTGATCTTGCCGCGCGCATTCGCAAGAATGCGCAGACGGTGCGGCGCGAGTACCGCTTCTCGCTGCTGCGGCCGGTGCGGGACTTTGCCACGCTGGACGCCGACAACGCGGTGCTGCTGCAGGGCGTGGTAGACTGCTTTTTTGAAGAGGACGGCGAGCTTGTGGTCGTGGACTTCAAGACTGACCGCATCGGAAGAGCACAGATCGAAGAACGAGCTGAGCACTACCGCCCTCAGCTCGAGGCATACTCCATGGCCCTTATGCGCGTGATGGGCAAAAAGGTCAGGGAAAAGGTGCTGTATTTCTTCTCGGTCGGCGAAGAAAAGGTGCTGTGAATACATAAAAACACCCTCCGCGGGAAAAGGCGGGTGTTCATAAGACAGTTGACAACCACAGCGGTTTGCACCGCTGTGATTGTTCTTGTATTCTATCCCGTTATGTGATAATATGGATTTAAATGTATCATCGAAATCGGAATTTGGAGAGATGTACGATGAAAATCAGCATTGCGGATTATGAAGATTACCTATTTGATCATTATAAGAGCCATGGTATTGATACCAGCTTGTTTATGAAATTAGTTGAAGAAGTAGGTGAAGTTGCAGAAGTTCTAAATAAACGGGACGGGAGAAAGGCTTCTGTTAACGAAGATTTGAAATCTCAATTAGCCAATGAATTGGTGGATGTTATTCATTACGCTTTTGCGATTGCATCATTAAACCAAATCAACTTGAATGATGTTATTCTGGAGAAAGATAAAAAGGCCTCAATAAAATATCATCACGAAAGAAACCTTGAGCAGTTTATGTCCGAACGATAAAATCCAGTTTGTCGAACAGACGCAAGTGCGCACTTCTATACACCTTTCGGCGTAGTGCGTGGAGTGCAGCACTTGGCTCTCCCTTTGGGAGAGCTGGCGGCGAAGCCGCCTGAGAGGGTAAAAATATGACCATACCAAAAGATAACAGCCAACTGGAAAACGCCAGGCGGCTTCGCAGAGAAATGACTCCCCATGAGCGCAAGCTCTGGTATCTTTTTCTCCGCAAATATCCGGTAAAAATTTACAAACAGCGAATCATTGGCAAATTCATTGTGGACTTTTACTGTGCTTCTGCAAAGCTGGTTATTGAAGTAGATGGCTCCCAGCATTATGAGCCTCAGGGGATGGCGTATGATGTAGAACGCTCCGCATTTTTATCCGCTCTGGGCTTGGATGTTTTGCGATTTTCCAACCGTGATATTGACAGAGATTTTCGTGGTGTGTGCGAACAAATTGATCTTACCATTCAATACAGGCAGGAAAGCCCTCTCAGTCACCTTCGGTGACAGCTCTCCCAGAGGGAGAGCCAAGGCATCTGCCTGCAACTGCGCCATAGGTCACAATAGCATAAGAAACGGAGCGCATCTGTACCGATACGCTCCGTTAACTGTCTTACGAACACCCCGCGAATCCGCGGAGGGTGTTTTACAAGATTTGCTCACACGATAAAATGCTCTAAGATCAGCACTGTCGCGCAGCAGACGAGCGAGACGGGGAGAAGTCCCAGTCCGCACCAGGCGGCGACGATGCCGATGACCATGGCCGCCGCGCCCGCGATGGGCGACTGCGTGGCGTTCATGATGGCGGGGAACGTCATCACCGCGAGCGTGACGTAGGGCACGTAGAAGAGAAACGAGCGCAGGAAGGGATTCTGGATCGGCTTGCGGATCAGTGTGAGCGGCAGGACGCGGATGAGATAGGTCGTGGCCGCCATGACGAAAAGATATAAATACGTTTTCATGCGACGAGATCATCCTCCTTGTGCGGGAACAGAATGGCGGCGGCAGCAGAGATCACGATGGTCAAGACCAGGATGCGCATGCCCTCGGACAGCTCGCGCGTGAACGGCAAAACGCTTGCAAGAAGCGAGCAGAGAAAGCTCACGCCGATGCAGCCGAGCACGATGCGGTTCTGCTTGCCGACGGGGATGATGATGGCGAGAAACATGCCGAACAGCATCACGGAGCAACCGCTGACGGCCCAGACGGGCATGAGATTCCCCATCAGCACGCCGAGCACGGTGCCGATGCTCCAGCCCGGCATGGCCGCGCACATGGCGCCGAAGTAATACCACACCTCAAGATACCCAGGCTGCGCGATGGCGAGGCCGAAGATCTCATCCGTCAGGTCATAGGCGATGAGGAGCCGCCAGGGAAGCGGCGTATCGGGCGAGAGACGCTGGCTGAGCGCACAGCTCATCAGAAGATAGCGCGCGTTGACGACCAGCATCATCAGCGCCATGGCCCAGAGGCCGGAGTCGGCGGCGATGATGGTGATGCCGCCGTATTCGCCCGACGAGGCGTTGTTCAAAAAGCTCAGCAAAAAACCCTGAAAAATGCTCAGGTGCGCGTTGTGCGCGCTGATGCCGATGCCGAAGCTGACAGCAAAATAACCAAGCCCAATGGGGATGCCGTCGCGCAGTCCCCGCAGGAAATGTTTTTTCGACATAATTCTGATGTTCCTTTACTTCCAATCATCCGTGCGCAAGGCGCGCATGTGCCATTATACGACTGAAAACGGCAGAAGTAAAGAGAAATTGCATAACGAGCGTTGAAAAATTGACGATGAAATTAGGGAAAAGTGCTAAGGAAGAGAAAAGCGCGGAGAGGATCAAAAATTTCTCTTGCAATTTGACAGAAAGCGTGGTAACATACCAAATGGCTTTGTTATCAAGGTACATTTGGATCGGAAAGAGGTGAACACGAGCAATGAAGGAAGGAATCCATCCCAATTATCAGCAGACTACTATTACTTGCGCCTGCGGTAATGTGATTGAGACAGGTTCCACCAAGCAGAATATCAAGGTGGAAGTGTGCTCTAAGTGTCACCCCTTCTTCACTGGTAAGCAGAAGCTGGTCGATACCGGCGGCCGCGTTGCCAAGTTCAACAAGAAGTTCGGCCTGAACTAATTCAATCACAAAAGCAGCTCTGCTACGGCAGAGCTGCTTTTTTCTGCATTTTTGGGAAAATGCTCAGTTTTGCCCGTCGGGATATTCGACGATGAAGGGGAGCGGCTCACTGAGACTTTGGTCGAGGTAGTTTATCTCTTCGTAGCTGTCGCCGCCTGCAATGGCGCGCACCTGGAAGAGGCGGACGCGCAGTACTGTGTCGTCCGCAAGGTTGACGACAAGCTCGCAGACGAGCGGCGTTGCCCCGAGCGGGAGCGTGAAAGCCTCCGATTCGCTGCTGGAGGCATAGGCGAGGTCATAGTACGACACGCCCTCTATGACGGATGCGCCCACGGCTTCGGCGCTGTCATCGCCGACATAGGTGACGGCGCTGCCATCGCTGTACGATGCTTCGAGCGGCACGCGCCTGAGCAGCTGATTGGCGCACGTGTATTCAAGACACGCGCTGCGGATGGACACATCGGACAGCGCGCCGAGCGAGATGGTGCCGAGCGGGATGCCGGCATTGCCCGGCGTGAACTGGTACTGCCATTTGCTGCCGGCCTGACGCTCGTAGGAGATAGGGGATAGAAAGCTTTTGAGCTGCGGCTGATACTGGGATTTGAGATTGCTGATCGTATCGAGCTCCTGCGACTGCGTTTCGCCGTTCGTCATGAAGTTGACATTGACGCCGAGCTCGTCGCTCAATGCGAGCGCTATGTCACCGCGCAGATACCCGAAGCCATCCTGCGTGAGCGGAACATTGTAGACAGACGGACCGACGCTGCTCAGTGGAGAGGAGCTGCTGCGGTCGATCACACCGATGTTGACGATCGTGTTCTCACTGATCGTCTTCGGCAGAAGAGAAAAGGCAAGCGTGCACTCCTGCTTTTTGAGGTTGACGCTTTTGACCTCGTAGCTGTATTGCGAGATCAGGCTCGACTCGCGCGCCAAGATGTCCGAGACATTATTGCTGATGCCCGCGATCTGGTTTGAGAGGTTATTCTGCACGTTGTAGAGCTGGCTGCGAAGGTCATTTACTTGCGTGCTGAGCGTGTTGATGCGGTTATTGTAATGCGCGCCGACGGCGATGAGCGCGGCGAGCGCCATGGCCGCCACGGCCGCACCGCCGATGATCTTCTTGTGCTGTATGCAGAAATCGCGGAAGCTCAGCTTTTCCGCGGGAGCTTTTTCGGCGTTGCTTTGAACCGGCGATTCGGCGGCATCCTGCTCGGGTTTGGCATGCTCCAGACTGAGCAGCTCGTCGACGGAAACGGAGTAGAGCTTAGAGAGTTCGATGAGCTTGCTAAGTTCCGGCTGCGTGGCGCCGCTCTCCCATTTGGAGACGGCCTGACGCGAGACACCGAGCTTTTCTGCCAGCTCTTCCTGCGACATGCCGCTCGCGCGGCGCAGTTCGTAGAGCTTTTCATATAGTTCCATGAAAGGTTCCTCCTTGGGGAAATGTTGCTGCGTTCGACGCCGTGCACTGCGCCTTTGCAGGAAAAGCATAGCAGGAAAACGGGAGAAAACGCCACCAACCGGGCGTTTCTTTTTGTCAACCTGAGGTTGCGTCTGCCTTATTTTTGCATGAGAGGGCAGGAAATGTCAATGAAAAGCGTTTTTGCCTTTTCTTTTGGCGGAAAATACACTATAATAAAAATGATTTGTACAGCGCAGATTTCGGCGCGATAAGGAGAATCTATGGAAGAATTGAAAGAGAACAACGCGCCGCGCGACAGGGCGATTTTAGTCGGCCTTTCGTCGCCGCGGCTCGATAAAAAAGAAAACGCGGACGAGGAGAGCTTGGAAGAACTGGGCGCACTCGTCGAAACGGCGGGCGGCATCAGCGTCGGCGTGGTTTTACAAACGCTGCCGTCGCCGAACCCGCACACATTCATCGGCGAGGGCAAGGTGGATGAGATCCGCGAGCTCGTCAAGTCACAGGAGGCGACAATGGTCATCTTCGACAATGACCTCTCGCCCTCGCAGATGCGCGTTCTGAGCGAAGAGTTCGGCGTGCAGGTGCTCGATCGCAGCGGCCTCATTCTCGATATCTTCGCCCAGCGGGCGAAGACAAAAGAGGGCCGGCTTCAGGTCGAGCTTGCGCAGTATCAATACCTGCTGCCGCGCCTGATCGGTATGTGGACGCACCTGGAGCGTCAGGCGGGCACGTCGGGCAAGGGCCCCATCGGCTCGAAGGGCCCTGGCGAAACGCAGCTTGAGACCGACCGCCGACACATCCACAGAAAGATCGACAAGCTGAAGGCGGACCTTGAAGAGGTGCGCCGCGTGCGCGCCACGCAGCGCGACCGCCGCAGCAAGAATGAGATCCCAGTTGTCGCCATCGTCGGCTACACGAACGCGGGCAAGTCGACGCTTTTGAACGCGCTGACCGGCGCGGGCATTCCCGCGAATAACCGCCTGTTTGACACGCTGGATACGACGACGCGCCTTCTCACGGTATCCGATACGCTGGATGTCGTGATCTCCGACACGGTCGGCTTCATTCGAAAGCTGCCGCATCAGCTCGTCGAGGCGTTCAAGGCAACGCTTGAAGAGCTCGAATACGCCGATCTTCTTCTGCACGTCATCGACATTTCCGACCCGCACTGGCTCGAGCAGGCGCAGATCGTGGACGAGCTGATCGAAGAGCTCGGCGCGCAGCAAATTCCCTGCCTGCGCGTTTACAACAAGTCCGACCTCTACTTCGGCGATATCCGCCCGCACGGGGAGGACAGCGTCAACATCAGCGCCAAGACGGGCGAGGGGATCGATGAGCTGCTTGCGCGCATCGATAAGCTCCTCGACAAGGGCACGCGCCGCGTGACGATCCACCTGCCCTATGACAAGGGCGGGCTTCTCGATATGCTCTACCGCGAGGCGAAGGTCGAATCCGTCGAATATGGCGAGACCATCGACATCGTGGCCACCTGCGTGCCGCGCGTCATCGGCCAGGTCAAGGACTATATCGAGGGCTACTGCGAGCCGAAGGAGGACTGGGAGGAATGACGTTTGAAACGACGCGCCTTCTCCTGCGTCCGTGGTGCGAGAGCGACGCGGAGAGCTGCTATCGATACGCGAGGGATCCGTTTGTCGGCCCCGCCGCAGGCTGGCCGGCGCATACGAGCGTGGAGAACTCCCGCGAGATCATCCGAACCGTCCTCTCGGAGCCGGACACGTTTGCAGTCATTTTGAAGGAACGGCCAGACGAGCCTGTCGGCTCCGTCGGCGTGTTTCCGACGGAAGCGCCGGAAATCGGGAGTGAGCCGGAAATCGGCTATTGGATCGGCCGCCCGTTCTGGGGTCAGGGGCTTATCCCCGAAGCCGTGCGAGAGCTGCTGAGGTATTGTTTTGAGGATAAAGGCGCACAGCGGGTCTGGTGTTCGCACTATGCCGGCAATGAAAAGTCAAAGCGCGTGATTGAAAAGTGTGGCTTTTCTTATCAGCTGACCTGTGAAAGGCCGGCGCTTGTGGACGATGCGCTGCGGCCGACGCTTTTTTACGCTCTCACGAAAGAAAAGTGGGAGAAAACCCGCTGAAAGGAACATTGAACCCATGACAGAGTACCTTGTCCCATACGAGAGCGCGGAGAGCGAGTTTGAAGAAAAGCGCTCGCGCTTCATCAGCCACGTTTTCCTTGTGGAGAGCGAGGCGGAGGCCCGCGCGCGCATCGACGAGATGAAGAAGAAATACTACGACGCGCGCCACAATTGCTGGTGCTTCGTCCTGCACGACGGCACCGTTCGCTACGGCGACGACGGCGAGCCGCAGGGCACGGCAGGCCAGCCGATGCTGAACGTCTTCCAGCGCGAAAACGTCGAAAACGTCGTGTGCATCGTGACGCGCTACTTCGGCGGGATTCTGCTCGGTGCGGGCGGGCTGACGCGCGCCTACGCCAAGGCGGCGAAGGACGCGCTCGACAAGGCGGGCAAGGCGCGGATGCAGCCGTTTTCCGTGCTGCTGCTCGAATGCCCGTACCCGATGTTCGAGCGCATAAAGCTGCTGATCGAGGGACACGAGGGAAGAATCGAGTCGAGCGATTACGGCGCGGCCGTAACGCTCACGTTTCTTCTGCCCGTGCAGAAGGTGGCGGACTTTTCCGCCGCGCTCACGGAGCTCTCCGGCGGGCAGATGAGCGCGGAAGAGGTCGAGCAGCGCTTCCTGCCCGGCGCAAGGTAGTGACGGCATGAGTTTGCGAAGAAAAATCTACGAGGTCATCGAGGTCGCGGACAAGGACGACCGCGACAGCCTGATTTACGACCGCTTCATGCTCGTGTGCATCGCGGCGAGTATCGTGCCGCTGTGCTTCAAGGAGACGAACTCGCTGTTTGTCTGGCTCGACCGCGCAACGGTCACGGTGTTCATCGTGGACTATCTGCTGCGCTGGTGGACGGCGGACCTAAAGTACGGAAAGAGCGGAAAATGGGCGTTTCTACGCTATCCGTTCAGCTTTTTCGGCATTGTGGATATGCTGTCCATCCTGCCGTCCCTGACGATGCTGTCGTCGGGGTTCAAGCTGTTTAGGCTTTTCCGCCTCAACAAAGCGCTCAAGGCGCTCAAATTCCTGCGCTACTCGCACAGCTTTGAACTTATTTTGAATGTCATCAAGCGCGAAAGGCGCGCGCTTGCGGCGGTGTGTGTGCTGGCGGGCGGGTATATCGCGCTGTCGGCGCTCATCATGTTTCAGGTGGAGCCCGACAGCTTTGACACGTTTTTCGACGCCATCTACTGGGCGGTCGTCACGCTGACGACCGTCGGCTATGGCGACATCTATCCGACGAGCGAGATCGGCCGCATCGTGAGCATGACGTCGTCGTTCATGGGAATCGCCATCGTCGCGCTGCCGACCGGTATCATCACGGCGGGCTACATGCGTGAGCTCAGCCGTGAGAAATGGGAGTAAATAAAGAGGACAGAACCATGGAGATCAGAACAGCAACGATGAACGATCTGGACGCGGTCGCGGCGGTGGAAGCCGAGTGCTTTCCCGTGGCCGAGGCAGCGACAAAAGAGGAATTCGCCGAGCGGATTAAATATTACGGCGACCACTTCTGGCTGATGTTCGAGGGCGACAAGCTCATCGCGTTTCTCGACGGCTTTGTGACGGACGAGCCCGACCTGACCGACGAAATGTACGCGAAAGCATCCATGCACGACGAAAATGGCGCGTGGCAGATGCTCTTCGGTCTGAACACCTTGCCGGAGTACCGGAAAAACGGCTACGCGGGCGAACTGCTCCACCGTGCCGTTGAGGATGCGAGAAAGCAGGGGAGAAAGGGTGCAGTCCTGACCTGCAAACAGCGGCTCGTCGACTACTACGCGAAGTTCTGCTTTGTCGACGAGGGCGTGACAGACAAGTCCGTGCACGGCGGCGTTGTCTGGCACCAGATGCGCATCACATTTTGATCGAGACTGACAGAAAAAAGGAGCACGCTTGCGCGTGCTCCCTTTTTGCGATTTTTATTGCTTTCCCGCGAGGTAGTAGTCGCTTTGGCCCGGATGGTAGAACGGACAGGCGGTCAGCTTGCCGCGCAGGAACGACGCCATCTCATCCTCGTCGAGCTGTTCGTCGCAGTAGTAGCTGTCGGACTCTTCATCGTAGCTGTAATAAACGCAGTCCTCGCACAGGCTGATGGACATGAGATCATCTCCCGAAAGAAATTAGTGCTGATACTCGAATTCGAGCTCGTACATGCTGACGATGTCGCCGTCCTTGATGCCAAGGTCCTCAAGCTGCTGGAAAACGCCGTTTTCTCGCAGCATCTTATCAAAGAACATCCGGCTTTCATAGTCGCCGAAGTTGACGTTGCTCATAAGGCGTTCAAGCCACTTGCCCTCGACAATGTAGGTGTTGTCCTCGACGGTGATGTTGAGCGGCTCACTCGCGTCGATCTTCACGGGCTTGGGAACGTACTCGGGCTCGTAGACCGTGACGGGCGGGAGTGTGGAGAGCTTTTCGGCGATCTTGAGCACGAGCTCGCGCGTGCCGGTGTGCGACGCGGCGGACAGGGCGAAGAGGGGATAGCCGAGCGGCTCGACATGCGCGCGCAGCTTTTCGAGCAGGCTCTCGTCCTCCATGATGTCGGTCTTGTTCGCGACGACGATCTGCGGGCGGGTGGCAAGGTCGGGGGAATACTGCGAGAGCTCTGCGTTGATGGCGTCAAAGTCCTCGACCGGGTCGCGGCCCTCGCTGCCCGACACGTCGACGACATGAACGAGCAGGCGGCAGCGGTCGATATGGCGCAGGAAGTCGTGACCAAGGCCCGCGCCCTCGGCTGCGCCCTCGATGATGCCGGGGATGTCGGCCATAACGAACGAAACGCCCTCGTCGACGTACACGACGCCGAGGTTGGGGTAGAGCGTGGTGAAGTGGTAGTTTGCGATCTTGGGGCGCGCCTTCGACACAACGGAAAGAAGCGTCGACTTGCCGACATTCGGGAAGCCGATGAGGCCGACGTCGGCCAGCAGCTTCAGCTCGAGCACGACATCGTGCTCCTCGCCCTCAAGGCCCGATTTGGCAAAACGGGGCGCCTGACGCGTCGGCGTTGCGAAATGCGCGTTGCCCCAGCCGCCCTTGCCGCCGCGGCAGAGAATGAACGGCTCGGAGTCGGACATATCCTTGATGATCTCGTTCGATTCCGCGTCGCGCACGACGGTGCCGCGCGGCACGCGGATCGTGAGATCCTTGCCCTGCTTGCCGAACTTGCGCGCGCCCTGACCGTCCATGCCGTTGTCGGCGACGTATTTGCGCTTGTAGCGAAAGTCCATCAGCGTGGACATGTTGTCGTCGACAACGAGGACGATGTTGCCGCCGTTGCCGCCGTCGCCGCCGTCGGGGCCGCCCGCGGAGACGTACTTTTCGCGGTGGAACGCCACCGCGCCATTGCCGCCCTTGCCCGCGCGGCAGAAGATGCGCGCCTTATCAATAAAAGATGCTGCCATGTTGGCACCTCCTTGAATTCTTGTTATTCCTAAACAATTAGTGTATCCGTTTTTTGACGATTCGTCAAGAAAAACGGAACGTTTCACAAAAAAGAAAAAATCGAAAAAAGTTGGGAACTTTTTTGTGCTCCCTTTCGTCAAAGGAAAAGACACAACGGGAAAGGAAGCGGAAACCTTGAAAAGACTGCTTGCATTGATGATGGTCGTCGCCGTGACGGCGGCGCTTCTGGCCTGCACGAAGGGCGGGCGCGATAACGAAGACGGAAATGATACGCCTGACCCCGAACCGCAGTACGTCGGCGCGGACACGATGACGCTGCGCGTCGTGGGCGACGGTGAAAACGGTACGCTCATTTTAGCGGGAGAGACGGAGGTCTACGCCCTGCCGCTCGAAGGCGTGACGCTGTACTTAGACGGCGGCAGTGTGTCCGCTTCCGAGATCGAAAGCGGCATGAGCGCCGAGGTCTGGTACACCGGCGGTGTGCAGGAGACGTATCCCGCGAAGTTTTCGCAGGTGGTGGCCGTGTCGCTCTCGCGCGAGGAGAATGCACAGTATGACCTCTGCGGCCTCTACTTACAGGTGCTTGAGGACCTGTGGAACACGGACGATGGGCTCAACGGCGGCGCGGAGATCGTGAGCGTCGATCTGAGCAAGGCACCCGGCGGGCTGACCGCGGGCGAAAAGGCGGCGGTCGCCTATGTGTTCGCACAGAAGCACGGCGTACAGGGCTTGACGATGACGTTCGACGAGCTGCGCGAGGAGGGGTACCTCATGGGCGAAAAGCTGGAGGGCGGTAGCACGGCCTATTCGTTCACGAATGGTCTGCTCTTCACCATCACGCCGGAGGAGACGCAGGACAACGGCGCGTCTGTCTGCTTCAGCGCCGGAAAGTGGCGCTCGCCGCTCGGCGCGTATTACTTTACGAAGTGCACGGCCTCCCGCGGCGATAACGGCTGGGAATACACCGTCGGCGCGGAAGCGATTTCCTGAGCTACAGCAGATTCTTTAATTCAGACAGCGAATCAACGATCTGGTCGGCCTCGCAGCGCTCCGGAACGGGGCGGTGCGTGTGGTTGTACCAGATCGTTTTCATGCCCGCGTTTTTGCCGCCGGTGATGTCGGCGGTCAGCGAGTCGCCAATCATCACGCACTCGTCCGCGGCAACATCGGGAAGAAAAGCGCGGCAGGCATCGAAAAACGCCTTTTCGGGCTTGCGATAGCCGAGCAACTCCGAAACAAATACATGGTCAAAGTAGGGGAGAAGCCCTGACATAGAGAGGCGGTTGAGCTGCTGGTCGTGGAAGGCGTTGCTCGCCGCGCAGAGAATGTACTTTCCCTTGAGATAGCGGCAGATCTCGTCCGCGCCGTCGACGGGGATGGCCGTCTCGTAGAGAAGGTCCAAAAACCGTTTTTCGAACGCGACGCCGTCGGCCTCAATGCCGAGGGCCTCGAAGATGCGGTTCCAGCGGAACTCAAAAAGCTGCTGCGTGGTGAGCTCGCCGCGCTCGATCTGCTGCCAGAGCACATCGTTGATGCGCGTGAACACCGCGTAGGTGGAATTGTCGAAGGGTAAGCCGCGCTCGGCAAAGCCGATGCGCATGGCCTGCTCGGCGCATTTGCCGAAGTCGAGCAGCGTGTCGTCGATATCCATCAAAACTGCCTTGAGCATGAAAAGTGACCTCCTGCGGAAAAGATAAAGAAAAGAGCCCCGAGCATTCGCTCGAGGCTCTTCATTGTGCAATTACTCAGCGGGGTAAACAGAAGCCTGCTTACGATCCTTGCCGAGACGCTCAAAACGGAGCACGCCGCTCTCCTTGGCGTAGAGAGTATCGTCAGAGCCGATACCGACGTTGACGCCCGGATGGATGTGGGTGCCGCGCTGGCGCACAAGAATGTTGCCGGCGAGAACGAACTGACCGTCAGCGCGCTTGGGGCCAAGGCGCTTGGCGTTAGAGTCGCGGCCGTTCTTCGTGGAGCCGCCGCCCTTCTTGTGGGCGAAAAACTGAAGACCGATGTTCAGCATGGTGATTTGCCATCCTTTCTGTAAGATGATCGGAACAGGAGACTTACGCCTCCATGACTTCGATATTATCCGGATATTCGCTGTGCAGCTCGGAAAAGAGCAACATCAAACCCGTTAAAAGAGCCTGACAGGTGCTCTCGTTCGTGGCGGACAGACCGCCGGGGAGCCGGAATTCCACAGCGCCGGAGCGTTCATGGACCTTGACGGAAGCGGCGAGGCCTAAAACATCGTTCACGGTGCTTTCCACAAGGCGGACCGCACTTGTGACTGCCGCGCAGACGATATCGCTGCCCTCTTCACTGTAACCGCTGTGGCCCTTAGCATCAAAACCGATGATGCGCTTCCCCTCAGTGAGGAATGTAACAGTGGTCATGCCTTAGACGGAGATCTTGCCGATCTCAACCTTGGTATAAGGCTGACGATGACCCTGACGCTTGTGATAGCCCTTCTTGGCCTTGTACTTGTAGACACGGACCTTCTTGCCCTTGCCGTTCTTAACGACAGTGGCCTCCACCTTCGCGCCCTCCACCACGGGAGTGCCGAACTTGGTGTTTTCGCCGTCAACGATCGCCAAAACCTGATCGAAGGTAACGGCGTCGCCCGCCTCGACGGGGAGCTTCTCAATGAACAGGGTGTCGCCCTCGTTCACAACATACTGCTTACCGCCGGTAACGATGATCGCTTGCATTACTTGCACCTCTTTCCTTAATTACGGACTCGCTGTCGGGGGCGTTCGAAAAGTCTCGAAACCTTCCGAAACTTTAAGCCCATTCAAAGCGGCTGTTCAAGTATAACTTTTGACTTTGAAAAAGTCAATAGGTTTTTGGAAAATTCTCTGTGCGGTTTTGCTCAGGTGCAAAGTGAGTCGCGGCACGTGTGCCGCGAGGAAGCAGCGCCAAAGGCGCTGCACGGGTCAAAGGGGATATTCTCTTTCGCAAAAGAGAATATCCCCTTTGGAACCCCAAGAGAAAGACTTTGTATTGTCAGATTGCAGCTTGAAGAACTGCACGCGCTGCACAATCAGGTGCCTGCTTGATGATGTATCTAAACGATTTGACTTTCTTCTATCTTCGCTGTCGCTTTGCCTGCGTGTCGGAGGTCTTACGCAATTTCCGTCTACTTCGGATTTGCACAAACTTGCTATTGCCTGCCAAGGCGGCATTGCTTCGCTCGCCGCAGTACGCATTACCAAGACGATATGTATTGCCGATAGTAGGTGATTAGGCTGCACAAAAACAAGATGAGCAGAGCGGCAGCGGGTAGTAGAAGTAGGCCAAGTCGTATAGCAACACCAAACGCGGCAACGCCGCGCGCAGGTATTCTCATTCCGGAGGCACAAGGGCCATTCAAGCCTGAGACTGCCGATCCGAACCTTTCTCTTGGGGGTTCAAGGGGGCCATTCTCTTTTGCGAAAGAGAATGGCCCCCTTGTCCGCGTCCCCCTGCGCGGCGCGGGGAACAAGGAGCAGCGCTTTGCGCTGTAGAAATGCAATTTTGCATACTTTTCACCGCGCGGTAAACAATAACTCCGCAAGTTTTATTTGGAAGGAGAGCATTTCAATATGGAAAAGCGAAAAGAGATGTGGCGCGCGCTGCCGTTTGTGATGGCGCTGCTGCTGCTCACCCTCGTGCCGGCGCAGAGCGCATCGGCGCTGTTCGGCAAGAGCAAGGAGGAGGTCAAGGCCGCCGACGGCGCGCCAGTGGCGGAGAACATGGAGATCAAGGTCTACCGCGGCGTCGCGTATGAGGGCGAATTCCGCGCGGTGGACAACGAGGGCGACGAGGTGACGTTTGCCATCACGCAGGAGCCGAAAAAGGGCACGGTCGCGCTGACGGAGGACGGCCTTGGCTTTGTCTACACGCCGGGCGGCAAGCTGGGGACGGACAGCTTCACCTACACGGCAATCGACGCCTACGGCAACATCTCGCTGCCCGCGACGGTGAGCATCACGATCGAAAAGGCGAATAGCGGCGTCTGCTACGCCGACATGAGCGGTGATCGCGCGCACACGGCGGCGGTTGATCTCGCCGAGCACGGCGTATTTGTGGGCGCAAAGATCGGGGACAGCTATTTCTTTGAGCCAGAGCGCACGCTCTCGCGCGGCGAATTCGTCGCGATGGCGCTCGCGGCAATGGACGTGAGCGAGGAGGATGTGCAGATGACCGGCTTCTGCGACGATGCGAGCATCCCGACCTGGGCGAAGGGCTATGCCGTGAGCGCGCTGAACGCGGGCGTTGTGTCCGGCGTCAGCACGGCGGAGGGCGTTGCGTTCCGCGCGAATGACGCCATTACGCTCAATGAGGCCGCGGTCGTGCTGAACCGGCTGCTTCGCGTGACGGACGTGGACCTCTCGGACTACGACGTGCAGGACGCGGACAACGCCTGGTGCGCACAGGCGTTGGCGAATTTGCAGTCCGTCAGCGTGATCGAGAGTGGGCGTTTTTCCGCCGACGAGATGCGCTCGGGCGTGACACGTGCGCAGGCGGCAGAGATCCTCAGCGCGGCGATGACGCTCAAGGACGGACGCGCGGGAAAGGGCGGACTGCTCTCCGGCATTTTCGGCTAAGGGCAAAAAGTGAGAAAAGCGAACAAAAGAGAGCGGTTTTCACGCCGCTCTCTTTTGCTTGTATTTGGGAAAAAGCTGTGGTAAAGTATAAATTAGTATAGTATGGATAAACGGGGACGGCGACGTCCCTTTCAAAAATAAGGAGGAAAACGGTATGCGTATCGTTGTTTTAGCAGGTGGGCTGAGTATGGAGCGCAATGTGTCGCTCTCGAGCGGCAACAAGATCTGCCGCGCGCTGAGAGCGCGCGGACATCAGGCCATTCTGGTGGATATGTTCATGGGCTTTGAGGACTACGACGGTAAGCTCGAAGATGTTTTCGACGCACCGGACGGCTTCTGCGGCGACTATTCCGTCGCCGAGGCGGAGCCCGACCTCGCCGCTGTGCGCGCGAGCCGCAAGAACCAGAGCAAGAGCCTTTTCGGTCCCGGCGTGCTCGATGTGTGTGCCAAGGCGGACGTCGTATTTCTGGCGCTGCACGGCACCTGCGGCGAGGATGGCCGCGTGCAGGCGGCGTTCGACCTGCTCGGCATCCCGTACACGGGTGCGGGCTACTTATCGAGCGCCATCGCGATGGATAAGGACCTGACGAAGCGTCTTGTGTCGGAATATGTCATCACGCCGCAGTGGCGCACCGTGCGCTACACGGAAGGCGACATCGCGCGCCTTGTGTCGGAAACGAAGCTCCCTTGCGTCGTCAAGCCGGTCGCCAACGGCTCGTCTGTCGGCGTCTCCATCGCGCATACGGGCGCGGAGCTCAAAAAAGCGCTTGAAGAGTGCTTACAGTTTGGCGCGCAGGTCGTGCTCGAACAGTACATCTCCGGCCGCGAGATCCAGGTTGGTATCATCGCGGGCAAGGCACTGCCCTCCATCGAAATTATCCCGAAGACGGGCTTTTATGACTACGCGAATAAGTATCAGGCCGGCGCGGCGGAGGAGATCTGCCCCTCTCCCATCCCCGAGGACTGGGAGATGCGCGTGCGCACCGCGACCGAGACGGTCTACCGCCTGATCGGCCTGAGCGTCTACTCCCGCGCGGACTTCATCGTCACGCCCGACGGCACGCCGTACTTCCTTGAGATCAACACGCTGCCCGGCATGACGAAGACGAGCCTTCTTCCGCAGGAGGCGGCGGCGGTCGGCATCGGCTACGAGGAGCTGTGTGAAAAGATCGTCGAAGAGTCGCTGAAGCAGAGAAGAGGGCTGTAAATGGAGGCCATCACGGTAAAGGAACTGCTCGCGGCGGTGCACGGCGAGCTGCTGCAGGGCGAGGGGACGACGAAGATCCTCGGCGTGAATACCGACAGCCGCACGGTCAAAGCGGGCGAGGTCTTCCTGCCGCTCGTCGGCGAGCGCTTCGACGGGCATGACTATATCGAAAAGGCGCTTTCCGCGGGCGCGGAGGGCTGTCTGTGCGCCCGCGTGCCGGAAACGCTGCTGCCCGGAAAGTTTTACATCAAGGTGCCTGACACGCTGCTTGCGCTCAAGGACTTGGCCGCGTGGTACCGTGCGCAGTTTTCTATTCCCTTTGTGCAGGTGACGGGCAGCGTCGGCAAGACGACAACAAAGGAAATGATCGCCTCGGTACTGGGCGTGAAGTTCCATACGCTCAAGACCGCGGCCAACTATAATAACGAGATCGGCACGCCGCAGACGTTGCTGGGCCTCTCCCGCGCGCATCAGGCGGCGGTGATCGAGACGGGCATGGACCGCGCGGGGCAGATCCGGTATCTTGGCGAGATGGTGAAGCCTGATATCGCCGTCATCACGAACGTCGGCGACATGCACATTGAATACCTCGGATCGCGCGAGAACATTCTGAAGGCCAAGTGCGAGATTTTTGAAAACCTCAAAAAAGACGGCCTCGCCGTCTTAAACGGCGACGACGAGCTTTTGAACACCGTCTCTCTGCCGCAGAAAACGTTGCGCTGCGGCCTGTCCGAGCACTGCGACGTCCGCGTCAGCGAGGTCGAAGACCTTGGCATCGACGGCATTCGCTGCGTCGTGACGACGGAGAAGGAGCGCTACGCGCTCGCAATCCCCGCGCCGGGAAAGCACATGGTCTACTCCGCGGCGATGGCCGCGGCCATCGGCGAGTATCTTGGCGAGACCAAAGAGGAGATCGAGCGCGGCGCTGCGGCCTACGAGCCGGCGGGTTCGCGTATGCACGTCATCACGTTCTCTGAAAACCGCCGCCTGCTCGACGACTGCTACAACGCAGGTCCGCAGTCGATGGCGGCGTCGCTGCGCGTATTGGGCGCGAGCGGCGGTAAAAAGGCCGCCGTCATCGGCGATATGGCGGAGCTCGGCGAGCTCACTGAGCGTGCGCATAAGGAAATCGGAGCACTCACCCAAGAGCTCGGCATCGACACTGTCATCGCAATCGGTGCACGGGCAAAATACTTTACAGAAGGGAACCCCTCTGCGCAGTGGTTCGGGAGCGTGGACGAGGCGATGGGCGCCGTCAAGGCGGCGTTCACGGCGGAGACGGCGATGCTCGTCAAGGCCTCGCACTCCATGCACTTTGAGAAGATCGTAGAGGAACTGACCAAAGCATGATCGACATCAGCGTTACGGGACTCATCAAGTCCTTTGACCTCGAAAAGAAAATACTGGACGGTATCACCTTTCAGATCGACACGGGCGAGCGCGTGGGCCTTCTCGGCAAAAACGGCGCGGGCAAGACGACGCTTTTCCGCATCCTGACGGGTGAACTCGACTACGACGCGGGCGAGGTGAGCATCGCCTCGGGCCGCAGGTTGGGCCTCATCTCGCAGATCCCCGTGTATCCCGAGGGCTACACGGTCGAAGATGTGCTCAAGAGCGCGTTTTCGCGCATGCAGAGGATGGAGAACGAGATGAACGCCCTCTCCCAGCAGATGGCAAGCGGCGACGAGAGCGAAGAGACGCTGCGCCGCTACGGCGAGCTTTCGGCCAAGTTCGAGGGTCTCGGCGGCTACGACACCGAGACGCCCATCAACAAGGTCGCGAACGGCCTTTCCATCCCGCCGGAGATGCGCGAGCGCCTGTTCGACACGCTTTCAGGCGGCGAAAAGACGCGCGTGAACCTCGGCCGCCTCATTTTGGAGGATACGGATATCCTGCTTCTCGACGAGCCGACGAACCATTTGGACCTGCACGCCATCGAATGGCTGGAGCAGTATTTGTCAACGTTCAAGGGCACGGTCGTCGCCATCTCGCATGACCGCTACTTTTTGGACCGTACCATCACGCGCGTCATTGAGGTGCTCGACGGCAAGGCGGAGTTTTACAGCGGCAATTACAGCTTCTACGCGGTGGAAAAAGAGCGCCGCTATTTGGAAAAGATGCGCCAATACGAAAAGGAGCAGGCCAAGATTGCCCAGCTTGAAAAGAGCGCCGAGCAGCTGCGCATGTTCGCCTTCAAGGGCATGGACAAGACGTACCGCCGCGCGCTGTCGATGGAAAAGCGCATCGAGCGCATGCGCACGACGGACAAGCCGACGAAGGAGCGGGCGCTGAGCGCGCAGTTCAAGTCGCAGGAGTTCTACGGCGACGAGGTGTTCGCGCTCAAAAAGCTTAAAAAGAGCTTCGGCGACCGTGTGCTGTTCCACGACGTGGATTTACAGGTGCGCGGCGGCGAGCGCATCGCGCTCATCGGCGACAACGGCACGGGCAAGTCGACGCTCATCAAGATGCTGATGGAAGAGGAATATCCCGACGAGGGCAAGATCAAGTTCGGCCCGTCGGTGCGCATCGCGTACCTGCCGCAGATCGTCGAATTCGACGTGCCGGAACGAAACTTGGTCGACACGATGCTCTACTCCAAGCGCAACATCACGCCGCAGAGCGCGCGCAACCGCCTGGCCGCGTTCCACTTCACGGGCGAGGACGTTTTTAAGAGCGTCAGCGTGCTCTCGGGCGGCGAGCTTTCGCGCCTCAAGCTCTGCATCCTGATGGATGAGGAAGTGAATCTCCTGATCCTCGACGAGCCGACAAACCATCTGGACATTGCGTCGCGCGAGTGGATCGAAGAGGCGGTGGAGAGCTACGACGGGACGCTCCTGTTCGTGAGCCACGACCGCTATTTCATCAACCGCTTTGCAACGCGCGTGTGGGAGCTGGAGGGCGGCGTCATCACCGACTATCCGATGGGCTTTGCGCGCTACCGGCAGGTCAAGGCACTGGAGGCGCAGAACAAGATCGACCACACGCCAAAGGCTGTAAAGGAAAAGACGGTTACAGAAAAACCGAAGCCGAATCGCTCGGCCCAGCAGGCGCGGCGGCAGCTCACCATCTGTGAAAAGGAAATTTCCGCGCAGGAGACCGCCATCGCCGAGATCGAGCAGCGCCTTGAGGAGGCGGGCGGCGACTACGAGCGTTACAGTGAAATTTACAAGGAGAAGGAAGCCGCCGAGCAGAAGCTCGGCGAGCTGATGGAAAAGTGGGAAACGCTCGCCGAGCAGGCGGGCGAATGAGGAACATACCATGAAGAGACAGAAAAGACTGTGGACGGCGGCAGCAGCCTGCGCCGTGCTCGGCGCGGCGTGCCGGGCTGTCCCCGGCGTGCGCTTTGCAGGACTCCTGTTCTGGTGCCTGACGGCGCTTTTGATCGCCTTTGCGATGCTCGAGCAGTACAAAGAGCATGCGTGGGCAAAGTGGGGAAAACGCGTTCTGCTCGCGCTCGTGTGCCTAGGCCTTGTCGCATTCGGGTATCTTGAATCGCTCGTTATTCGCGGCGCGCACACGGACGGGCGCGCGGAAGACGCGCAGTGCGTGGTTATTTTGGGCGCGGGCGTGAACGGCACGACGCCGTCGCTGATGCTCTCGTCGCGGCTGCAGGCGGCGCTTGACTTCATCGCGGACAAGCCGGACATCCCCATCATCTGCTCAGGCGGTCAGGGGCCGGGGGAGGATATCTCCGAGGCCGACTGCATGGCCGACTGGCTCATCGCCCACGGCGTGGACGAGAGCCGCATCTACCGCGAGGACCGATCGACCAGTACGCAGGAGAATTTTGCTTACAGCGAAGAGATCATGGCGGAGCTGGGGCTTGATGCGGGCGACACGTTCGCCTTTGTCACGAACGACTACCATATTTTTAGGGCTGGGCGCATCGCCGGAACAGATGCGGCCTGCGGCGTGGCGGCGACGCTGCCGCGCAGCGCCTATTATGATGCCTTACAGCTCAACTACTATGTGCGGGAGGCCTTTGCCACCGGTTGGCTCCTGCTGAGAGGAAACTGAGTATGAACGATAACATTTTATGCCTTTACTATTCCCGCACGGGAAACACGAAAAAAGCCATGGAGGAGGTCGCCGAGGCGCTGGACTGCGAATGTCTCGAAATTCGCGACAAGGTCGATCGCAGCGGCACGATGGGCTACCTTCGCTGCTGCTTTGACGCGATGCACAAGCGCACGAGTGCGGTTTCGCGCCCGAAATGCCAGAAGCCGCTGTCGGACTACAAGCTCGTCATCCTCGGCACGCCCGTGTGGGCGGGCCGCTGTTCGAGCGTTATTCGCGGCTTTTTGAAGCGCCGCGGCTATGAGATCCAGAACGCAGCGTATCTCATCACGCACAAGAGCGAGCAGGACTACAAGGACGTTTTCCGCCAGATGGACCTCTATTTGCAGACGCCGCACGTGGCGGAGGTCTCGCTCTGCCCCGATTCGGCGGGCTACCACTTCTGGCGAGACCAGTTCATCAAGGCCTGCTCTGACTTCATTGCGGAGGACAAGGCCTGATGTGGGAAAAGCTCAAACAGCTCGCGCGCCGCTATGACGAGATCGGTGAGCTGCTCGAAGTGCCGGAAATTTACGCTGACCCAAAGAAGCTGCGCGCGCTCACGCGCGAGCAGAAGGAGCTTTCCGCCGTGGTGGAGACCTACCGCGCGTACCAGAAGTGCGAGGACGACATCGCGCAGGCGTTGGAGCTTGTATCCGACCCCGAGCTCAAGGACATGGCGCAGGAGGAATTGAACGCTGCCAAGGCGGAAAAAGAGCGCCTTTTTGACGAGCTGCGCGTGCTGCTTCTGCCGCGCGACCCGAACGACGACAAGAATGTCATCGTTGAAATTCGCGGCGGCGTGGGCGGAGAGGAGAGTGCGCTGTTCGCCGCGGACCTCTACCGCATGTATGCGATGTACGCGGAAAAGCGCGGCTATCGCGTGGAGCTGCTCAACTACAACGATACGGAGTTGGGCGGTGTTAAGGAAGCTGACTTTATCGTCAGCGGCGATGGGGCGTATTCGCGCTTCAAGTTCGAATCCGGCGTCCACCGCGTCCAGCGCGTGCCGGAGACGGAGTCCGGCGGGCGCGTGCACACCTCGACCGCGACGGTCGCCGTGCTGCCGGAGATGGAGGAGGTCGACGTCGACCTCCGGCCCGAGGATATCGAAATGCAGGTCTACCGCGCTTCCGGTGCAGGCGGCCAGCACGTCAACAAGACGAGCTCCGCCGTGCGCCTCATCCATAAGCCGACGGGCATCGTCGTCTCGTGTCAGGAGGAGCGCTCCCAGCTCCAGAACCGCGCGAAGTGTATGGCGATGCTCGCGAGCAAGCTCTACGAGGCTGAGCGCGAGCGCGTGGAGGGTGCGATCACGAGCGAGCGCCGCGCGCAGGTCGGCAGCGGCATGCGCAACGAGCGCATCCGCACCTATAACTTCCCGCAAAACCGCGTGACTGACCACCGCCTGACGGGCGAGAACAAGAATTTCAACATCGACGCCGTGATGAACGGCGATTTAGACCCCATCATCGACGCGCTCACGATGCAGGAGCAGGCCGAAAAGCTGCGTGAGAGCACCGAGGCTTAAGAAAGAAGAGAGAACATTGGAGACAAAATGGTTTACCCTCTGCACGGTGGAGGATAAAGAGAGCATCGCGCAGGCGGCGGACATTCTGCGCCGTGGCGGGCTTTTGGCCATCCCGACGGAGACGGTCTACGGCCTTGGCGCAAACGGCCTTGACGAGACCGCCGTGCTGCACATTTTCGAGGCCAAGGGCCGCCCGCAGGACAACCCGCTCATCCTGCACATTCCGGATGCAAGCTGGCTTACGCGCTACTGCGAGGATGTACCGGACGCGGCCTACAAGCTGGCCGAGCGCTTCTGGCCCGGCCCACTGACGATGATCTTAAAGAAAAAGCCCTGCGTGCCGCTGCGCACGACCGGCGGGCTCGAGACCGTCGGCATGAGATGTCCCGACCATGCAGTCACGCGCGCCATCATCGAAGCATCCGGCGTGCCGGTCGCCGCGCCGAGCGCGAACACCTCGGGCCGCCCGAGCTGCACGACGGCAGAGCACGTGCGCGAGGACATGTGGGGCAAGATCGACGGTATCGTCGACGGCGGCCCCTGTCAGGTGGGCGTGGAGTCGACGATCATCGACCTGACGGTCACGCCGCCGCAGCTTTTGCGTCCGGGCGGACTGCCGCTTGAAAGCCTGCGCGACGCGCTGGGCGAGGTGACGGTCGACAAGGCCGTGACGCAGAAGATGAATGACGGCGAAAAGCCGCGCGCCCCCGGTATGAAGTACCGCCACTACGCGCCGAAGGCCCCCGTCACGGTCGTGACCGGCGGGGCGAAGGCGAGCGCGCGCTATCTGCTCACGCACGCGGGCGAGAAGTCCGGCATCATCTGCTTTGACGAGTTCACGCGGCTCTTCGACGGGCACATCGTCCACCCCCTCGGTGCGAGCGACGATAAGCGCGCGCAGGCGCAGCACGTCTTCGACGCGCTGCGGACGTTCGACGAGACGAATGTGGGCGAGATCTGGGCACAGTGTCCGGACAGTAAAGGCCTTGGCCTTGCCATCGGCAACCGCCTCAAAAAGGCCGCGGGCTTCCATGTGGAGGACGCGGACGACGGCAAGATCGTCATCGGCATCACCGGCGGCACGGGCGCGGGGAAGACGAGCCTTCTGCGCGCGCTTGAAAGAAAGGGCGCATGCGTGCTCGACTGCGACGCGGTCTATCACGAGATGTTAAAAGATGACGAGCCGCTGCTGCGCGCGCTGCGCGAGGCGTTCGGCGATGTCATTTTTCGGCAGGACGGCAGCGTGGACATCCACGCCATTGGCCTGATCGTCTTCAAGGACAGAAAAAAGCTCGCCGAGCTCGACACCATCGTGCACGAGCGCATCCCGCGCGCGCTGGCGCAGAAAATGGCGGCGACGAACGCGGAAATCATCGGCCTCGATGCTATCAAGCTCATCGAGAGCGGCCTTGGCGCGATCTGCGACGCGACCGTCGCCGTAACGGCGCCTGAAGAGGTGCGGGTCAAGCGCATCATGGCGCGCGACAGCATCACCGAGGAGTATGCAAGGTCGCGCATCGCGGCACAGAAGGACGCGGACTATTTCCGCGCGCAGTGCGATTATGAATTTGTGAACGATCTGCCGACCGCTGAAAAGGCGGAACACGCGGCAGAGGTCTATATCAACACGATCATCAACAATTTGAAGGAGGAAACTGAGAGATGAGTGAAAAGAACAAGCTCGCTGAAAAACTGCTCTACGCCCCCAAGAATGGCTATGACCGCCTGAGCGCAGAGGATGAAAAAGCGATGGAGGCCTATTGCGAGGACTACAAGAAGTTCCTCAACAACGGCAAGACCGAGCGCCTTTGCGTGGAGTACTGCATCGAGCTGGCGGAAAAGAAGGGCTTCAAGGCCTACGAAGCGGGTATGAAGCTGAGCGCCGGCGACAAGGTCTACTTCAATAACCGCGGCAAGGGCATCATGCTCGCCGTCATCGGCAGCGAAGACCTGAGCCACGGTGCGAACATCGGCGCGGCGCATACCGACTCCCCGCGCCTCGACTTAAAGCCCCATCCGCTCTACGAGGAGGCTGAGATGGCCTACTTCAAGACCCACCACTACGGCGGTATCCGCAAGTACCAGTGGGTGACGATCCCCCTTGAGCTGCACGGCGTGGTCGTGCTGCGCGACGGCTCGAAGGTCGACGTCCACGTCGGCGGCAAGGAGGACGATCCCCAGTTCATCATCAACGACCTTTTACCGCACCTTGGCCGCGAGCAGGGCAAAAAGCCGCTCAACGAGGCCATCCCGAGCGAGAGCTTGAACGTGCTGCTCGGCGGAAAGCCGTTTGAAGACAAGGACTGCTCCGACCGTTTCAAGCTCGGCGTTCTCCAGTATTTGAACGCGCAGTACGGCATGACGGAGGAGGACTTCATCTCCGCCGAGCTCGAAGTCGTCCCCGCCGGCAAGGCGCGCGACATCGGCTTCGACCGCAGCTTCATCGCGTCCTACGGTCACGACGACCGCGTCTGCGCGTATGCAGAGCTTGCAGGTATTTTTGACTCTGTGTCCCCGAAGAAGACCGCGGTCTGCATCTTCGCGGACAAGGAGGAGATCGGCTCCGAGGGCGTGTCCGGTATGCTGTCTCAGGCGTTTGAGTGGTTCATGGGCGACATGTGCCGCACGCAGGGCGTCGCGCTTTCTGACTGCTTTGCCAACTCCTTCTGCCTGAGCGCAGATGTTACGGCGGCCTACGACCCGAATTTTGCCGACGTGTACGACAAGCGCAACTCCGCCTTCGTTAATTACGGCGTGGCGCTGTGCAAGTATACCGGCTCCGGCGGCAAGGGCGGCGCGAGCGACGCAAGCGCTGAGGTCGTCGGCAAGGTGCGCAAGCTGATGAACGACAACGGCGTCTTCTGGCAGATGGCCGAGATGGGCAAGACCGACGCAGGCGGCGGCGGTACGGTCGCCAAGTTCATGGCCCAGCGCAACATCGACACGCTCGACGCGGGTGTGCCCGTGCTCTCGATGCACGCACCGTATGAAACGGTCGCCAAGCTCGACTGCTACATGACCTACAAGTGCATGAAGGCCATCTTCGAACAGGCATAAGAAAACATTCTGCGATTTCGAAAACGCTCTCCCACAAATGGGAGGGCGTTTTCTGTCCAGAATCATGCAATGGTGAACAAAGTGTAAAGTTTCCTACGCTTTTGCTTGCATAAGCGAGCGCGGCGTGATAAGCTGTCAGAATGCCAAAGGATCAGGAAGGGAAGAGAGTCATGCTCCAGTTATTCACCGATACGTCCGCGAACCTGCCGGTCGCGCTGACGAAGCAACACCACATCACCGTCGTGCCGTTTTCCTACACGGTGGATGGAAAGGAGACGGACTATCCCGACGATGTGGATTTCGACGGCGCGGCGTTCTACGGCGCGATGCGCCGCGGCGCGGTCGTCAAGACCTCAATGGTCAATCCCGACCTGATGGCGAACTACTTTGAACGTGCGCTCTCTCAGGGCGACGATGTGCTCTACGTCGGCATGTCCGGCGGCATCAGCGGCACGGCGCAGGCCGCGGTCATCGCCGCGGGCGAGCTGACGGAAAGATACCCCGCGCGGAAGATCGTCACGATCGACACCTACGCTGCCTCCCTTGGCGAGGGGTTACAGGTGCTCGAAGCCGCGCGCATGATCGAAGAGGGAAAGAGCCTCGATGAGATCAAAACGCATCTGCTTTCGAGAAGACCGCACATGTGCCAGTTTTTCACGGTCGACGACCTTGCGTACTTAAAGCGCGGCGGCCGCATTTCGAGCGCGACGGCGCTGATCGGCACAGTACTGAGCATCAAGCCAATCCTGCGCGGCGACGAGACGGGGCACATCGTCTCCTGCGGCAAGGTGCGCGGCATGAAGCGCGCGTATCAGGAGCTTGCGAATTACTACGACGCCCGCGCGCTCGACAAGAGCGAGATGCTTGGCATCGCCCACGCGGACAATGAAGAGGGCGCGCAGGCGCTCATCGCGCTGCTGCGGGACAAGGGCTTCACCGGCGAATGCCTGAACGTGGTCTACGAGCCTGTCACCGGTGCCCACGTCGGCCCGGGAACGGTGGCGCTGTTCTTCTACGGAAAAGAAAAGTGAACATAAAGAGCGTCCGAAGGGAAACCCTTCGGGCGCTTTTTTCTATGGTAGACTTTGCGCAAAAGGCCTGATATGATGACGAAAGAGAGATTTTGAGAGAAATGGGAGAGTTTTATGAAAAAGACATGGCTCATCAGAGCGCTGCTGCTCATCGCGTATTGCGTGCCGTTTGCATTTTTCTCTGTGAAGGGTGATATTACTTCGGGGACGATGCTGTATTACGGCGTGATGATCGTCAGCTTTGTGATTTTGTACCGCTGCGCGCTGAAAACAGACAACGTTCCGATCATTTTTATCGGAAATATACTGAGCTTTATTTCTTCTTATTTGACGGCAAAGCTGACGAGATTGGACCCGATGGAATGGTACTGTAAGCCGTTCACATCCCACTCCCAGATCGTCGCGATATCGGTCGCGTCCCTCATCATCCATGCGATCATCGTATGGAGAAGAGGCAGAAAGCAGAGGAACGCACAGGGGTGTGACAGAACATGAAGAAACACAAAAAAACGATGATCGCACTGCTGATTGTAGCCCTGTTCGGTATGATATTGGCCTGCATTTCTTCCCATCCTTTTGTTTCACGCAGGTGCGAGGTGCCGGAGGAGTATGTCGCTGAGATCCGCGTGCAGTCGGTGGGAGTTTACTCAAAGAAAATGCCCTTGCTGCCGATTTACATTTCCATCGAGCAGTTTTCAGCGGGACGGGCCTATTATACGGTTCACTATTTCCCATTTGGAACGCTTGGCATGTCCTATAGTTTGACCGACGGATTTTGCCAGGAAAATCCGCTGACGGGCCTGCAATAAGATGAATCGGTAGAACCGGCTGTTTTTCCACTGGATTTTTGCGCACGCTTCTGTTATGATAAACGCCAAAGAAACGCCGTGAATCGGCATTGAATTCAACCCATCAGCAAAGGAGAACCAAATATGGAAACGATACAGGCCATCAGAAGCAGAAGAAGCATCCGTAAATACCAGCAGAGACCCGTCCCGCACGAGGTCATCGAGCAGATCGTCGCCGACGCGGCCTACGCCCCCTCGTGGAAGAATACGCAGATCGCGCGCTATGTGCTCGTCGAGGACCGCACGACGATCGACAAAATGGCGGAGGAGATGGTGCTTGATTTCAAGCTGAACGAGAAGACGCTCAAAAACTGCCCCGCCGTTATGGTGCTTACCTATGTGACCGGCCGCTCGGGCTACGAGCGCGACGGCTCGTTCTCGACGCCGAAGGAGGCGGGCTTTGAGATGTTCGACGCGGGCATCGCCGCGCAGACATTTTGTCTTGCCGCATGGGAGCGCGGCGTCGGCACCGTCATCACGGGCTACTTCGACGAAGAGAAGATCACGAGACTTTTGAACCTGCCGGAGAATCAGAAGGTCGGCTGTGTTATCGGTCTTGGCTATCCCGATGAGGAGCCCGCCGCGCCGAAGCGCAAGAGCGTGGAAGATTTGCTGACGTACAAATAAAAAGCTGCAAGCGCCCGAGGAAAACGCCCTCGGGCGCTTTTTCGCTTGATTTGGACAATGCTTTCTGGTAAAATAAGCAGTATAAAAATATAGAAAAATGAGAGATATGGAGGCCATAAGATGAAAAAATACAGCTTATCGGTTATTTGCGTAGTGCTTTTTGCCCTGTTGGCTGGATGCGGCAACAAGGAAACGTCAAACATAACGGTCGATTATGGCGATTCGGCTGTCTACACAGAACAGGATATGGATGATGCGATAAAGGTGATCGAAGAGATGATCGGTTCGTGGGAAGGCTGCGAATTACATAGCATTTCATATTCGTCAGATGACGTCTGCACGGATGAAAAGAACCTTTCGTGGATGAATGATTTGGAAAAGGCAAATGACAACGATCTGGCTTTTACACAATGCATCATGTTCGACAGCAGCTTTCGCTCTCCGAAAGAGGGCGGCGGAGCTTGGGAGCCGGACACGGAATACACATGGTCCTGGTGGTTGGCTCGCAGCGATGGCGGGGAATGGAAACTGATGACTTGGGGATATTAAAGTGCTTCCCGGTTTGAGGCTCGTATTTCCGACGGCACAAAGGGTATGCTTTGCCCGCTTTCTGCAAATCCTACCGAAAAAGACTTTCGGGAGGACTTTGCCATGAGAAGCGAAACGAAACCCTCGCAGGACGAGGAGAAAAACGGGCAGGAGCCGCTGCTGCCGCCCATTCAGCCGGTCATCGACTTCGGCTCGGTCGTCATCAAAAATAGCCGCGCGGCCATCCACTGCCTGACGATCGCCGGACAGATCGAGGGCCACATGCTGCTGCCGAATACGCAGAAGGCGACAAAATACGAACACGTGCTGCCGCTGCTGGCGTATTTAGAGGAGAGCGAGGACATCGACGGCGTTTTGTTCCTGCTCAACACCGTCGGCGGCGATGTGGAGGCGGGGCTTGCCATCGCCGAGCTCATCTCAGGGATGAAAAAGCCGACGGTCTCGCTCGTGCTCGGCGGGGGACACTCCATCGGCGTGCCGCTTGCTGTCGCGCCGATGGTGACGATGATCGCGCCGTCGGCGTCGATGACCATCCATCCCGTGCGCACGAGCGGCACGATCATTGCCGCGCCCCAGACGTACCAGTATTTTGAGCGCTTGCAGGAGCGCATTGTGCGCTTTGTGACGAAAAACTCACGCATCGGGCGCGACGAGTTTCTGCGCCTGATGATGGACACGCAGGACCTCGCCTCTGACGTCGGCAGCGTGCTCTACGGGGAAGAAGCAGTGGCCTGCGGTCTCATCCAGCGTCTCGGCAGCCTCTCCGACGCGCTGGACACGCTGTATGCGCTGATCGACGAAAAGAAGAAGTAAAAAAACCTCGCAGAGTTTGCCGATGGAAGTCGGCAAATAGAGTTAAATCATTTTCTGTCGGGGCGTGTACCTGACAGAAAATACAACTCAGGCTGCAAGTGTGCGAATTGTTCGCCGTAGGCGAACAATTCGTGCGC
>JBBNGO010000002.1:0-98876 GCA_040095065.1 Hominicoprocola fusiformis | reverse complement strand
TCCGCGCCGACATCGAAACGACCGTTTCGCCCATCGTCGGCAACGAAAAGCAGAGGGCCCCCTTACTGCGCACTCCCGCACGCTGCGGGAGGACCAAAGACGCAGCCCCTTCGGGCTGCCCCCCTTCCGCACCCGCCGGGTGCCCAAAACCGCGCTCGCGCGCTTATGTTGCAAGCGCGGAACCACGTTCCGCTTTAAAAAGCGGCAGGAACGCGCTGCATTCCCACCCCTCCTCCCAGCGGCGCAGGACACTTTCTCCGTCATTTACCTCGAAGGTAAAAACGACCGCATCCTCCGTCTGCGCGCTTACGCGGTAGGTAAGCGTCACCGCCGTCATCTGCCATGGGGCGGAGCGCGCCATCGCCGCGCGGCAGGTCTTTGCGGCATCTGGCAGCAATTTCTGCTCGCAGCGGGCAAAATAGGCATCAGCGAGTGCGCGGTAATAGCGGTCGAAGCGCTTCTCGCGCCGGCTCTCCCCTTTTGTCTGCGGCAGCGTCAAGCGGGCGGTCAGGACGGTGATGTCCTCCCACCGCCAGCTTTTTTCCTGGGCAAAATCTTCTCCCAGCGTCAAACGCGGATGCTCCTTCATGCGCTTCCTCCCCGTTTTTTCATTTGGGGCAGTCTATGCCGCCGCGGCCAAAGCGGTGCGGCGCGAGAAAATGCGGGCGCGGCACTTTACTAATTTCGCACTCTCTGCTAAACTATATGGGATATTTGCAGAAAGGAAGGCGACGGGCATGGACAGCTACGAAGCTCTCGCCGCGGCCTATGACGAGCTGACCGAGGATGTGGAATACGAAAAGCGCGCGGACTTTGTCGAAAAGCTCTTTCTGCGCGCTAAGCGCCCTGTCAGGTCACTGCTCGACCTCGCCTGCGGCACGGGCACGATGACGGAGCTCTTCGCCCGCCGCGGCTACACGGTCACTGGCGTCGACTACTCGCCCGAAATGCTCGCGCAGGCGCAGCAGAAGCTCGCCACGCTCGATCCCCCGCCGCTGCTTTTGTGCCAGTCGATGCCGCAGCTCAAGTTGTTGGAAAAGGTCGACGCCGCTATTTGCTGCCTGGACAGCATCAACTATCTGACGCGTCCGCGCGACGTGCAGCGCACGTTTGCCCGCCTGCATGACGCCATCGCCCCCGGCGGGTCGCTCGTGTTCGACGTGCACGCCGTCTCAAAAATGGAAAAACTCGACGGCGAGGTGCTGCTCGACGAGCGCGAGGACGTGTTCTGCCTCTGGCGCACGCGCTACCGCAAAAACGTCAAAATGCTCGACTACGAGGTCGACCTCTTCCGCCTCCAGCCGGACGGCGCGTGGGAGCGCGACTTTGAAGAGCACCACCAGCGCGCCTACACGGTCGAAGAATTGACCGCGTGGCTCGAAGAGGCCGGTTTCACGGCCATCCGCACGCACGGCGAGCTCAAGCTGCGCCGCGCGAACGAGCGCGACGGCCGTATTTATTTCAGTTGTATCAGAAAGTGAGGAATCCTCAATGGAAGCGTATCAAGATTGTCTGGTCCGCGCCATCTCGAAAGATGGCTTTGTCAACGCTGTCGCGGTCTACACGCGCGGTCTGACCGAGCGCGCCCGCCAGATCCACCACACCTCCCCTGTCGCCACGGCGGCGCTTGGCCGCGCGCTCGCGGCCTGTTCGATGATGGGCAACGCACTCAAGGATAACGGTGCAAGCGTCACGATGCAGATCAAGGGCGACGGCCCGCTCGGCACCATCCTGACCGTTTCGGACTCTGAGGGCAATGTGCGCGGCTACGTGCAGAACCCCGCCGTCGATCTCGCCCTGCGCGAGGACGGCAAGCTGGACGTCGGCACCGCCGTCGGCCACAGCGGCACGCTGACGGTCATCAAGGACCTCAACATGCGCGAGCCCTATGTCGGCACGGTCGACTTGCTCGGCGGCGAGATTGCCGAGGACGTGGCCGCCTACTATGTCGAATCCGAGCAGGTGCCGTCGGCCTGCGGCCTGGGCGTTCTCATCGACCGCGACCGCAGCGTGCTCACCGCGGGCGGCTATCTCATCCAGCTCCTCCCCGGCGCGGGCGAGGACGTCATCACCAAGGTTGAGGGCGGCATCTACGCAGCTCCCAGCGTGACGAATCTCTTAAAGGAGAATCCTGATCCTGCGGTGCTGCTCAAAACGGTGCTGTCTGATTTTGACATGGAGATCCTCTCCGTCGATCCGATCGAATACCGCTGCTACTGCTCGCGCGAGCGCACGGAGCGCGCGCTGCTGTCGCTGGGTTCAAAGGAGCTTGAAAAAATCGTGGACGAGCAGGGCTCTGCTGAGCTCACCTGCCAGTTCTGTGACAGGGTGCAGAACTTTACCAAAGAGGATCTGACCGCCATGATCGCCGATCTGAAAAAGCAGGGAAAGTAATGCATTTCCCTTTTCAAAAAATTTTTTGAAAAAATCAAAAAATAAGGTTGACACGGCAGGGGTTATTCTGTATAATAACCCTTGTCGTTCGCCGAAGCGATTATTTCGAGTGGGGAGCATAGCTCAGCTGGGAGAGCATCTGCCTTACAAGCAGAGGGTCACAGGTTCGAGCCCTGTTGTTCCCACCATAAATTCGGCCAGGTAGTTCAGCTGGTTAGAACGCCGGCCTGTCACGCCGGAGGTCGAGGGTTCGAACCCCTTCCTGGTCGCCATTCATCAGGCTGCAATAGCGGCTTGATATGCCTCGGTAGCTCAGTTGGTAGAGCAGCGGACTGAAAATCCGCGTGTCGCCAGTTCGATTCTGGCCTGAGGCACCATTTGCGGGCGTAGCTCATCTGGTAGAGCGCCACCTTGCCAAGGTGGAGGTAGCGAGTTCGAGCCTCGTCGCCCGCTCCACAAATGAAAAAGGAGCAATGATTTTGCTCCTTTTTCCATACGGTGACATAGCCAAGTGGTAAGGCAAGGGTCTGCAAAACCCTCATTCCCCAGTTCAAATCTGGGTGTCACCTCCAGAATATCAAAACGCTATAGATGCCGTAGGCTGAACGCCTACGGCATCAAGCGTTTCCGGGCTTTTTTTGCTCGAAAATTTACCGATTATTCCATAGATGCCAAACGGCTGATTTCAGTAATCGCCCAGATTTGAACCCCTTTGTTCCGGGGTTCGGTGCAGGCTTCTATGCTTGGCGCCCTTTTTGAAGCAACTGGTTTCAAAAAGGGCGCTGATTTTTACAATAAAATAATATACAACATTGAGGGCGCCGTTTTGTTGGTCTTGATACCATCAGAGCGGCGCCCTTTTTGCGTTCTCCCAAAATTCAAAAAGGGCGCCAGCCCAAGGAGGTAAGGAACATGAAAAGAGATCGGTATTTTAAGGAACTAGCCCTCGTCCTGGGGCGGGCTGGTTTTACTCTCCTGCCCCAGGAAAATGATTCTCTGCCGGTGGAGTATCAAGGCCAGCGATTATGCCGGGTCAATGATCAGGGGAATGTTTTCTACCGTCAGGAGGATGTGAACTTGCCTGAGCGAGAACAGGCATGTGCCAAGGTTACAGATATGGCCGGAACAGTTCTGGAATATATGAGCCATTTGGAACACGCCCCAGTTCTCCAGGCGATAGGATTGTCGGAGCCGTATCAGTCCCTCGCTGAATTCAACGGTACTGTGTTGGCTGGTCGGCAGACCGAAAAGGGCGCTAAGTTTGTGACCTGGGACTGGGACTTCAACCACACTGGTCTGAACCATGGCCACTATTATGAAGGGAACTATGCGGGAGCCAAACGGGACTTTGCAATCCGGTCCGGCCTGATACCGGATGAACGCCAGTTTACAGCCGAGCAGCTCATAGAAATCTATCAACAGAGCGTTTACATCCGTTTTAGCTGCTCTCTCCCAGAGAATCAGGAACGAACCATAGACGCAATTCAGCAGCGGATACAGGAACTGGTTCCAGACTGTGAGGAACGAATTACTCACAGTATGGAAACCAACACAGGTTTTTGCTTGGAACAAACCATGTAACAACATTGATGGGGGTAAAAGTATGAGAATGGTAGCAATCCTGAAAAACGATGACCACCCTGAATACGGAGAGGTTTCCATGCCTCTTCCCATCAAGTCCAGTGAATATGGCCATTGCATAGAACTGCTTTCTTCCCTGGGCATTGGCGATGCTCTGAGCAAAGACTGCAAGGTTGAAGAACTTACAAGGGCATACCCGACCCTCCGGTGTCTGGAAGGCAGGAAAGTTAACATTGATGAGTTGGACTACCTTGCCAAGCGTCTGGATGGATTTGATGCTGTCGAGATTTCCCAATTTCAGGCTATGGCAGATAAGCTGAAGCTCACGGATATGAAAGACCTGATCAACCTGACCTTCTCCTGCCAACAGGCAACAGTCATCGCAGATTTTTCCGATTTGGAAAGCGTCGGTCGGGCACACTACATGAATACCCATGACGGATGTGCCTCTGCGGAGGAGCTGGACAATTTGGATGGCGAGGAAACCGCCATACTGCTGATTGAGGACAATGAAGGGACCATTACCCGCTACGGTGTAGTCTACGACAACGGTATGCAGCTTTCACAGCTCTACGACGGAAAGAACCTGCCCTGCTACCACCATGAGAATGATTGCATCTCTATAGGCTTGACCTCCCGACTGGAACCGAGAGATACCAAGAATATTACTTGGGTCTACCTTCCTACATCCAACTGCCAGATTGACCGGGCTATGAAGCGAGCTGGTATTACTGATCCAAGAGATTTATCCCTTCGAATGGGGGATAGCCTCTTCCCTATGGAAATCGATGTGGCATTGAACTTTCCGCACGAGGATATCTACGAGCTCAATGAACTGGCCAAAGCGGTAGAAAAACTGTCGAATGCCGACCGGATAAAACTGGGGGTTGTGGCTGGTATGGCGCGGCCGGAGAATGCCAGTCAGATTTGCCGCTTAGCAGAAAATCTGGATCTGTTCGAATTTGCTCCTGGTGCTCATACCCCAGCAGAATACGGGAAATTTATGATCCAGCAATCCGGTCAGTTTCATTACGATCCCACTCTGGACGAGTTCTACGACTATGAGAGGTATGGTCGGAAACATATAGATTCTGGCACGGGAATGTTCACTGACCGCGGCTATATCGCCTACATCGGGACGGAAAGCCTGGAGGAATTAATGGGAGAAGGTCAGGAGCAGGTACAGGGGGTGATGGAAATGCAGTAGATATTCCTGCCACAGTGTGGTATGTTGTGTACTTACCAAAACAAGAAGGAGATGAAAGCCATGAAACAACGACCGGAAAGACAATGGAACCATGCAGTCCAGTTAAGGCCCGCTTCCGTTGAGGAGGCGGGCCTTTTCTATTCCCAGGTAGAGGAGGACCGTGACTGGCAGAGCGGCACAGTCGGCCATGTGCGGATGGACTTTGGCCGTGGAGGGAAGGAATTCTGGCATACCTGGTGGCCCCATAACCAGGATCAATTCAATACCCCGGAATTCAAGGAGACACTCCAAACCGTGGTAGATGCTCTGCGGCGGGACGGCCCCTTGAAGGATCTGTCCGCTATGCGCAGCTACTGCCAGCAGCATGGCGGAGCGATCACAGAGGACGGAGAAAACTTCGGGTACATTGCAGAAACGGAGCATTACCAATTCTGTCTGCGGTGTACCCCAGTCCCGGGACACTATCAGGGGTATCTATACTGCTATGACAAGCGGCAGCAGGAGATGGTCCAGCACGACATCGTAGTAGGCCGAGTGACCTATGCGGACGGTACCCGGCAGGAATTCACCGACTCGGAGCTGTATCTCAAGACGATCAAAGAAGAACTGCCGTATCGAAATACAACTGGCTTCCGATACGAAACGCTCACTGAGGATCCACAAATCCGAAAGACCGTGGATGATATTATCCTGGATTTCTCAGGTGAGGAAAACCACCGTCGAGCCTGCAGCTATGGCCTGACGGAGAAGGGAATGCAGATGCTCCGTGATGTAGCAGATCCATCTCTTTCTCACACCTATAGCTGGTTTGTGATGACAGACTGTAACACCCCGCAGGAGCAGCTCTGCCGAAACTTAACCTTGGAGGAAGCCACGAAACTCTATCAAAACAGCACCCAGGCGGAAAAACGCCTGGGTGTCACAAAGGACTCCATTGCAACGGTGGATATCGTCCGTACAGCGGAGGGTGAGCAGGTATTCTTTGAAGATTATCAGAAACTGGAGAGCTTCAATCAAGACCCCGTGATTGACGAGGCGGTGGAGCAGCTCCACCTTCATTTGGATGAACCGGAAATAAACATGACAATGGGAGGAATGTAAATGAAAAGCGTACCGAACGAGTGGCTGGCCTTTCTCCGGGAGCAGTATCCCAAGGGAAGCCGTATTCGACTGACGGAGATGAGGGATGATCCATACCCGCTTGCCCCAGGCAGTATGGGAACCCTGAAGTATATCGATGATGCAGGGCAGTTTCATGTTGACTGGGACAACGGCAGCGGACTTGCACTCATCATTGGCGAAGATCGCTTCCAAGTCCTGCCGCCGGAACCTCAGACGCTGAAGTTCTATATGCCTCTCACCGCCCAACTTTACGGTCGTGATGACTGGGGAGATCTGGAGGAGTATGGCAACGATTTGAATGGCCGTGATCTGCGAGACTATCAGTCGTGCATTCACGAGGCGCTTCTGGAAAACCAGATGCCAGAAGAAAAAAGCCGCGGTCTGATGCGATGGTACGATAAAGAGGATGGCGTCAACCGAAAGGTTCAGTCGGTGGTGTTTGACGCAGAAATCCGCGATGGTCAGCTGTGGTGCGTAGCGGAATGCAAGGTAGTGGGCGAACTTCTGCCGGAGGAAAAAGAGGCTCTGGCTGATTATATTTCAGGTCAGGCATCGGATGGCTGGGGCGAGGGGTTCGAGCAACGGGCCATCGACTTGGAAGAGGGAGAACTTTATGTGAGTCTCTGGAGCTCCAGCAACTGGACAATCCAGACTGAGGAAGAGAAGTTCTCCCCCGATTCCCTCACCCGCCTGCCGGATCTATGCTGGTCGGTGCTTCCCGGTGAAGGAACTCTGATCTGCATCAAGAAAGGTGAAAGTGGCTACTACCCCAGCGACTGGAGTACCGGAGATAGGGCTCAGAACCGTTACCTGGCGGACTACAACAACCAGCGTCGGGGCATTACACCGGCTCAGGAGCAGGCCATGCTCACTGGTAGCATGTGCGGCTGGGATGTGCCGGGGGCGGACCCGAAGTGGTATGAGGATAAACAGCAGGAGATGGGAGGGATGACCCTTGGATAAGGTGTTTACGGTCTATGTGAGCCCACTGGAACAGGAGCGTATGGAGGATCAGCTCATAGACCTGCCCATGGAACAGGATAGGCTGGATACGCTCCTGCTGGAATGGAACACCGGTCAGCCTCTCTATGTGGAGGTATCGGATTACTGTGGGAGAGATTACCTTGCAGGCTGTCTGCAGGATGATGTGGATCTGCCAGAGTTAAACCTGCTGGCTAACAAACTGGTCAACCTAAATTCTCTGCAGGAGGCTGCCTTTGAGGGCCTAGTCCGCATGGATTTGGACAAGGGCACGACGGAGCTGCCCCTGTGCCGGCTCATCGATCTTGTCAACAGTGCGGATTGCTGTCATGTTGCTCCTGGGGTGGGAAATGATGAGCAACTGGGCCGCTTCTATGTGGACAATGATTTCCCGGTGATTCCCCCCGGCCTTCCGGAAGAAGTGTACGATATTCTGGACTATGGGGCCATTGGCCGAAAGGCCAGGATGGAGGAGGGCGGTGTCTTCACCTCCGAGGGCTATGTGGTACAGCACACAGACCTGGATGTGAGTTACTCGCAGTCCCATTGTGGGCCGCGGATGGAGGTGAGTACATGAAACACCGGCTCTCCACCCTTCTGAAGGGGATGGAGATGAGCAAAGCGGAACATGATTGGATGGAGCATCGGTTTGAAAATATGACTGCAAAGGAAGAGATGCTCTTCCAAGGTGCCATGCAGCTAGAACATCCGGAAACCGTCCAGGAGGCCATGCAGATCCTGCAAGGGTTGGACCATTACCGACTCCTCTATGGAGCGGACGATGACATATCTTTGGGACGCTTTGTAATGGAGCACATTCACACCCCCACGCACGCTGCACGGGGCTACCTGGACCCGGAAAACGTTGGAGCAGCCTACCGAGAGGGCGGGGTGGGCACCTTTGTAGAGGGGCACTATGTGGAGCGTATAGCTCCGAACCATCCTCTCCCAGAAGTAGACCTCACTCTGCCGCTGCTAACCTCTGACGACTACGCCATTTGCATCAAGTTAATCAGCCGGAGTAATACGGAAGGCGTTTGGATCGGGTTTCCCGATACTGCGGAATACATGGATATCGCACACCCAGATGAACTGCTGCTGGGCCTGGATGCCCTAGACGCGGAGACCTTGGAGCAGTGCATTGCGGTGGATGCGGACTGTGCTTTGCCACAGCTTACTGATCTTCTTGCGCAGTATGATACCGCCGGCGAGCTGGTAAGCCACGCCATCGACTTCGGCTATGTCTGGGCGGAACAGGGGCAGGGCGAACCCCACTGGCTGGAGAAGTGGCAGGCAGTGATAGAGCTGGAGGATTGTCACCGACTGGACCTGGCTCTGGACTTGGCTCAGAATCTTCACTGCTATGAATTCCTGCCCCGTGGGGTGGATCTGGAGCAGTATGGGATGGAATTGGCTCAAAAGGAAGGGGTACTAAACCAAGACCCTCTGCTCAACCAGTGTTTTGACTCTGTGGCTTATGCTCAGCACCACATGGCGAAATATGGCCTGTCCGCAACGGACCATGGCTATGCAGCCTGGAATGGAAGAGAGGTGATCTACGAATACAGCCAACCGGAGCAGGGACCGGAGATGAAGCTATAAAACCATATTACAAGAGGGGCCGTTTTCCCAAAGGAGGACGGCCCCTCTTTTTTTGCGCCCTTTTTCGGGGAAACGCCCCGGAAAAGGAGGCGTTTTATGCGCGAAATGAAAAAAGACCCGCTGCTGATCTATCTGCGTACATCCTGCCGTGGAAAGGACAACCGGGTCAGCGGAGCCCAGCTTGCCCGTATCCACGGGATCAGCATCTCCGCGTTGCAGGGACGGATCCAGCGTCTGCGGCAGCATGGGCATCCCATTGCCAGCGACGCGTACGGCTACTACTATGCCGTGACTGCCGGTGAGGTTTTTGCTACCATCCGCCGCCATCAGAAGCTGATTCGGGCCTTGGAAGCAGATATTCACGGTCTGGTTGCTTCCATGGACACGTTCAAAGCGCCCCAGGCAGGAAGTGAGGATGGAGGTGATACGCATCGCTAGACCGTTCATTCCCTGGGTGGGAGGAAAGGAGAAGCTGATTCCGCTCATCGTGCAGCTCTTTCCGCCGGAGATCAAGACCTATGTGGAGCTCTTCGGCGGCAGCGGCTCCATGCTGCTGGGCATGCAGCCCAAGGCGAGCCGTCTGGACATCTACAACGACCTGGACAGCGATCTCTCCAATCTGTTTCTCTGTGTGCGAGACCGCCTGATCGAGCTGCTGGCAGAGCTGAAATTTTTGCCCATCCACTCCCGCACAGTATTTGAACTGTTTAAACATTTCTTGGCCCATGAAGCGGTCCAGTGGGAGGCCTTTGAGCGGCATATCCAGTCGGAGCGAGCGCTGTTGGAAAACCGGGCGTATTTTACGGAAGAACAGGCAGAAGAACTGCGGCCCATTCTCAACAAGCGAGCCAGGCTGTTTGATGTGGAGAGAGCGGCCGTGTTTTACAGGAGCATTCGGGGAAGCTTCAGCGGCACAGTGACCTCCTTTGGCCTGCGCAGCCTGCCCATCGTGCGGTTTCTGTATCTCGTGGAGCAGGCAAGCAAACGCCTGCAGGATGTGGCCATTGAGAACAAAAGCGCAACCCAGCTTATGAAAGAAAAAGATGATGAAACTACCCTGTTTTACGGAGATCCCCCGTACTTTGAAGCGGAGAAGCTCTACCGCATGCGGTTTCGGCGTAAGCTTCACATCCGCCTGTGGCAGAAGGCCCGCGCCTGCCGGGGATACGTGGTGCTCTCCTATAACGACTGTCCGTTCATCCGGCAGCTCTACCGGGACTTTTACATTTTGGCCTTTAAACGGGGCAATCCCCTTGCCCATAAAAAGGGGGCGGAGTACGGGGAGCTCATTATCACCAACTACGATCCGAGACCCTACCTGTACCGGCAGATTGGACTCTTTGAGCCCGATCCCAAGCAGACGGGAGAGCTGATCCTGATCCATATACCGCAAAAATCGAGGAGGTAACCGAATATGAAGTTTATTTTATACCGCAATCCTGAAAGCCGAGCGCAGAAGATCCCGTTTCCCGCCATGCAGGCAGCGGAATTGGCGGATGCCGAGGAGCTGACTGTTCAGACCGGTGCGGGCAGTATACTCATCAGCCGAAAGAATCTCACTGTCAGGCAGGCGCTTACCACACTTGCCCATCTCCACGAGGTGATTGACTCCCTGGTTCTCCAGATGGTGGACGCCAGCAATGAGATCATGGGAGATCTGGACATTCCGGATTCCCTAAATGAGGTAGATGAGGATGTGCTGGATGAGCTGCTGGGCTGCGGGGCCAATCCGGATGGCTTGCGCCTGCTCCTGGCACTGGAGGATGACCATGAGGAATGACACCTACCTCTATACAGATGGACTGGACGCTGCCAAACGCAGCAATCAGGTTGCCCTCTGGCGGGCCAGCCACCAGGCCAATATCGCATGTAAGAAGGCCATTGAGGAGAGAATCCGGCAGGAGTTTGATGGAATGCACCTCAATTCGAACTGTGCCAAAGAGGTGCTGGAGGAGTTTGGTTTCAAACGGGTGAACTGGGTGCTGGCCAATACTGTACAGGAAAAAAGCTGGGATGGCCGCTTCCGGCAGGACAACAAAGCTTGGGCCCAGCGCACCTTTATCCCAGAGGATGCGGGCCACAAGGTAGAGTTTATAGTGGAGTCTCACCCCGCTGTATTGGACGGATTCATCTCTGAAGTCCGGCAGGCCTATCAGCAGCTGCATCTCTTTGGCCCCGAGCACTGTGTGCCCAATTCCTGGGAGGACTTGGACTATGAAGGAACGGTGTTGGTATTGAGTCCGGACACGCTGCGGGAGTCCTGCTGGTCCCAGGAAAACCAGCTTTGGTACGCACATGACGGCTTTGGATGTCATCCTCACGCCATTGGCCGCTCCATCCGCTGTACCTGCCTGGGGGATGGCGAGCACACACGCTGGAACCGGACAGATTTCATTGGTGTGCTGAAGGACGAGTTTCTGCCGGAGTGGGCCAAGGAAAAGCTGGAACAGCTTACGGCCCAGATGCAGCAAAAGAACCCCGGCATGGGGGATATGAGTTTGTGAGGTGTGAGATGAAGCTGACCTACTATACCATTGATGATTTAACCTTACCGCGCAAGAAATTCCTGCGTAAGGGGTGGTCCATGAAGCACTTTGATACGCTGGAAGAGGCGATCAAGCACTACAAGTCCCTGCCTATCCAAAAAAGGAAGGAACTGGGCCTTACAGATGGGGCCCATGTGCTGGAGCTTGTCCAGTGCGTGCCGCTCTTTGCCTACGACACCCAGGGGGAGGATGTACTGGCCTGCGATTATAAGCAGTGTCCCCTGTGGGCCGAGATTCCCGAGGCAAAGCTGGCTACACAGACCTGCATTCGAGAGATACATCTGAGATACCTGCTTTGTCCCAATGGGATTATGCCCATCCCCGGTGGAGAAGAGCTTCCCAAACATCTCCGGGATCAATATCTGTGGCTGAATTTGCAGAGAGAAAAAGACTCGGCTATCCGCTGGGTTTACATCGCGGGCACAGGCTGGGTGTCCCTGGAGGAATGGAAACGCCGCGCTCCCAGCCGTCCGCTGGTGCTGAAGTATTGGGCGGATGGGCTGACGGAGAGCGGCGCTTATTGTCCCCTGGAGGTAGAACCGTGGGAATATGATCTGTTGGTTCGCCGCACGCTGGAGCGGCTTGACCAAAATACAAAGAAAGGAGGCGCAAAAACATGAATACAACCAGTGAAATCCGGGCGGTGCCCATGTCCATCAAGGTCTATCCAGTGGAACGGCCAGGAGCCTTGGTGGCTATGGCGTCCGTAGTGCTGGACGGCTGCTTTGCGGTCCGCGACATTCGCATTATGCGTGGGCGCAAGGGCCTGTTTGTGGTAATGCCCAGCACCAAGTACAAAAAGGGCTATCGGGATGTGTGTTTCCCCTGCACCAAGGAATTCAAACAGCGGTTTGACAGAAAGATTTTGGAGGCCTTCCGGCAAACCCAGGCCGAACAGGAGCCAAACGGGCAGGAGGAATCCAACCTGCCTCGGATGGCGGAATAGGAGATGATGAAGATGAAACGAGGATTGACCCTTTGTATGCTGGCGATGGTGCTGACCATGGCTCTCTGTCCCGCAGCATGGGCCGTGGAAGCAGGCAGTACCGCAGCCCCCGCTCAGGTGTGTTACCCCACCTCCATTACCCGCAGTGAGGACGGCACAGAGCTGAAGAAAATCTATGACCTGGGCCCGGAGGATGATCCGGCGGGCATTCCACGCTCTGACTTCGAGCAGGAGGGGTTCCACTATACTCTGACGGATCTGCTCAAGCAGGAACTCCCGGAGAACGAGAGCCGGCCGCACACTGAAACGGTATCCCTCTCCAGCAAGAACAAGGATATGGAGTCTGTGTTGGCTTTGCTGCCGGCGGAGAAAGAGTTCGTCACGGACGATGGCCTGACCGGAATTCTGAGTTTGGACCTGTCCACCGTCCGGGTGGAGGTGTCTGGGTACGGAAGCTCTACCAAGGAGGTATCTGCTACCCGTTCGTATCCCAATCTGGCGGGACAGGATACACAGTATATTCCTAAAACCATTGAGGATGGGGGGCGAACCTTGACGCTCCAGACCATCAACTGGCAGACAGACAACACAGCAAATGTAGATGGTTATGCCGTAGGGGATCGCTTTACTGCGGTTGCCACCTACACCGGCACGGCCACCAGCAGCTATGTGAAGGGATACACGGTGACAGCCGATTACACAGGCACCGTCAGCCGAATTGCCCTGAACAAAGTACGCTATGTGGCCATCTTTGAAGGAACACCGCTGGAGCCAGTCCAGCCGGTCGAGGAGGGGGCGACTCCTGCTCAGTTCAACTGGCTGGCGATTGCGGTTCCGTTTGGAATTGTGGCTCTGGTAGGTGCAGGAACCGGCGCGGCTCTGTTCATGAAGCGGCGCCATGAGACAACGGAGGAGGACACAGAATGAAGAAATTGTTTGCTACCTGCCTGACCCTCTGCCTGTCCGCAGTTCTGGCTCTCCCGGCCGGCGCACTGGACTATACCATTGACGCCCCTGGAGATCCGGATTACGGCACCCCGACTTCTGTGGAAGTGGTCCACACGGCGGATGGCGGGGCTATGAAGAATGAGGATGTGAGCAAAAACGCGGCATTGATTCCGCCTTGCTTTGGAACTCCCAGCGCAGATACCCTGGGGACCGGCACCTATCTCACTCCCAACCTGGCCCCCGGCGGCATGGCAGTTGGAACAATCTCCGGCGGCAGCATGCCCATTGTTTTTCCGCCCGCATCAGATATGACTGCGGGCACCGGTAATACCGGCGGAGTCAGCACCTCTGGCGGGTATACCGCCGTGACGGATGATCTCTATTACTCCGGTGGATATCTGGGCACGCTGAAGATCCCTTCCATTGGCCTGACGGTAAAGATCTATCAGGGAACTGGAAGCAGCACCCTGGCCAAGGGCGCCGGACACTTTACCGACACCAGTATCTGGGACGGCACTGTGGCCCTGGCCGGACACAACCGGGGTGTCACCAACCATTTTGGGAAAATCCACACTTTGGAGGCAGGAGACGAGATTATGCTGACCACCAAGCTGGGTACCCGCACTTATCAGGTGACTTCGGTCAGCAAGATCAGTGAGACCGACCGCAGTGCCATGACGCCTACCGGAGAAAATCGAATAGTGCTGTACACCTGTGTAATGAATCAGAGTGACTACCGCTGGTGCGTGCAGGCGGTTACTGTGTAATTTGCTGGGATTTGCCGCATTCTTTTCTCCAGGCTGCATGGCCAGTTTTTCTCGACTTCCTTACATTTCTTCGATATTGTGTGTCTGCAAAGATGCACAGGACAAAAAGGAGGAAATGTACATGAAGATGAACAAGAGTCTGGCCCTCGTATCGGCGGGGATTCTCGTTGGCATGTCTCTAGCCTTTCCTACGGCACACGCAGCGGAAGAGCTTCTGACGGCAGTCCGCAGCTCCCACCAGTTCTTTTTGGATGGGGAGCGAGTTGAGATGGAGGCATACGTCATCAACGGGAATAACTATGTGAAGCTTGCAGATGTCGGCAGGATGGTGGGATTCAACGTATACTGGGACGGCGCGACAGGCACCGTACAGATCAACGGAGATGATCCCTATACCGGACAACCACCCCAGACTGCGCCAGATCTGAACCAGGTGAGGGAGGAGGTGATTAAGCAGGTCAATCAGGTTCGAATGCAGTATGGGGTTTCCTTCCTAACTGTGGATGATGCCCTGATGGCGGCCGCACAGGATTGCGCAGAGCGGTGTTATACCTGGCATCATAATCGGGAAGAGTGCGAGGCAGTCGCAAGTCGCGGATATCCCAACGGGTTCGGTAGCAACCTGACCGTATTCACCGGATGTCCTGAGGATCAGATCGCGGAGCAGGCCGTGGATAACTGGATCAATTCCCCCGGGCACCTTAAGACTATGATCGACCCAGAATGTGATGCTATTGGTGTTGGGGTTCACAGAGAAAATGGAGTAACCTATTGTTATCTATTCGTTGGCAAGCCTGGCACTCACAACCCATATGGGGCGTAATAACAGATGGAGCAGATCTCTCAGCAGATGCTGGGAGATCTTTTTTTGCTCCCAAATGCGCTTGGATGCCTTTGGAGAGGGGCGTAAAACACTACTACTTTTTTATGCAAAGGAGTAAAACCAAATGAAAATCACAACAAAAATCCGAAGCAGGCTCCTGTCGTTGCTGCTGGTACTGGTCTTGTTACTGGGATTGGTGCCAACGGCTGCACTGGCCAACAGTGCGGTACCGGATACCATCAAGCTGACCAAGTCTACGTTCATCGGGCCCAATCACTCCGCGGCAGTCAGCGGAAATATCAATGACATGGTATTCGATATGGCTGGCAGCAGTGTCATTGGAATGTGTTCGGAACGGGAGAAGGGAATGGGATGGTCCCTGGAGGGACATACCTGGAATACTCCGACTGCGGTCAATGATCCGATCATCAAAACGATTATGGCCTACTTCTACAGTCACACCACCGGTGTGTTCACCGACCAGGCAAAAGCGTTAAAATTAGATCAGATCTGGGGACCGGATCAGACCCGGATTATGATCGCCTGGACCCAGGCAGTTATCTGGCGTGCAACAGAAGGCCTGCTTTCTGATCCGACCGTGGCTTGTGCAGAGGAGTTGATGAATGCCTACAACACATTCGGAGGCACAAGCTACACCAGCATTGATGATCAGATGGACGGTACTTCCTTCCGGGATCGAGCCCAGTACATCTTAGACCTGGGAGAGCAGGGGGTCTGGGGCGACTGCGACGTGTATGAGTATCATTACGCAGGGCCTGGTTCCTCGTACCATCCCTCCAATAATGTGCAGTCTATTTACGTGGGCACTCTTACAGTCTCTCGGGAGCAGTATGAGTTAGTCGTAAAGAAGGTGGACGCTACCAATCCCAGTAAGGGCTTAGCCGGCGCTCACTTCTTGATCCAGTCCACCAATGGCACTTACACAAAAGAAGTTGTTACAGGCAGTGACGGCACCTATCGTATCTATCCTCTGGAAGCAGGTACGTATTCAATTACAGAGTTAACTGCCCCAGAGGGATACGAGATTGATAATGCTGGCCCGCAATATGTCGTATTACCTCAGGAAAATGGGAAAACTGCTACAGTAACTTTTTCCGACACCCCCATTATTACCAGCGAGGGCAGTATTCGGAAAGTGGATGCCGATGACCCCACAAAAGGTCTTTCCGGAGCAGTCATTAAAATCGAGGGTGTAGATAATCCCTTTGTTGGCACTTACACGACCGGCGCAGGCGGTTATCTGGAAGGCGTGCCCTGGGACACCATGCCCATCGGCAGCTATGTGGCCACAGAGGTAACTCCGCCCTCGGGTTACACCACCAGTTCTGACCCGGACAAAGTGAGACAGGAGTTCACCTGGGACGGCAAGAGCGATGTGGAACTTGTCTTTGAAAATGATGCCAAAGTCAAGTTGGAACTGCTGAAGCTGGATGAGGAGGACAATCCTCTGGCTGGTGCCGTATTCAACGTGATCAAGGACGGGCAGATCATTGCCAGCGAGGAGACGGACGAAAACGGCATGATCACCGTCACCAACATTACCGAGGGCATGTATGCCTTCATGGAGGTCTCTGTCCCGGCGCCGTATGCCATTCTGACAGAGCCTGTGATTGCCCATGTGGATCAGGCTACCGTGGATGGCGGTGGTACTGTGAAAGTAACCGCAGTGGATAAGAAGCTTCCCACCCTGACCATCCTTAAGCGGGATACCAAAACTGGAGAGCCCATCCCTAACACCCATTTTGAGATCTATGGCATCCAGCATGGGCTGCACCAGGGGGTTGTAACCGGGCCCGATGGCACCGCCACGTTGAGCGATCTGCCGGTGGACAGCTATACCGTGACTGAGACCTCTGTCCCTGACCCCTATGTGGTAGCCTCCGAGCCCACTCAGACTATCTGGCTTGGCCCCGGCGATCATGGCGAGCTGGTCTTTGACAACCTCAAGCAGCCTCAGATCACCATTGCCAAGGTGGATGCTTCCGATAACACGCCCATTCCCGGTACCGTATTTCGGATCGTGGGCATTGATAACGACTACCGCAATGATGTGACCACCGGTGAGGATGGTACTGTTACGCTGCGGGTAGCCCCTGGCACCTATACCATCGTTGAGACGTCCGTACCGGCTCCATACTACCTGCCTGACAAGGATGCTGACCGAGAGCAGACGATCTCGCTGAATGGCGGAGATGAAAAGACCCTTACGTTCAAAAACTGGAAGGCCCCGGAGCTTACCATCTATAAGGAAGACAGTGTAGCTGGTGCGCCTGTGGAGGGAGCACGATTCCACGTGACCTATACCAGCAATGGCGAGGCATCGGACGCACCGGCCAGCATTGACTTCGGTGAGATCCTGACGGATGCCAATGGTGAGATCCAGCTCCATGAGCAGGGGAAGCGCCTGTACCCCGGTGAGTACACCATCACGGAAGTAGAACCCGCGCCCGGATTCCAGATGGTAGAGCCCACCACCCAGAAGATCATTCTCCACGGCGGAGAGACAAAAACCGTGACCTTCCAGAATGCCCCGCTTAACGCCATTATTGTTGAGAAATACGACAGCGTCACTGGAGAGGCCCTTCCTGGCTGCACTTTCCAACTGCGCTACCTTGGCGGGACGTCTGGCACTGGCGGAACAATTATTGGTCAGAAAGTAACCGGCAAAAACGGCACCGCTATTTGGACCAGCCTCGAACCCGGCACCTATATCCTGGAAGAGGTCGATCCAGCCAATGGCTACAGCATCATTCAGAGTTCGGAAACCGTCTATCTGGCCGACAGTGGCGAACAGAGCGTAGTTACCGTCCGGTTCAAAAACATGCCGGACGGTATCCTGCTTGTAAGGAAGGTGTGCTCGGCCAATCCCAGCATCACGCTTCCGGATGCAGAGTTCAAAATCACTTACGCAGACGGAACTCTCATTGGTGACTCCAATGGCATTTACCGGACGGACGAGAACGGCGAAATCCGGATCGAGGGACTGAAACCCGGAAAAAGCGTGGTGGTGACGGAAGTCACAGCGCCGCCGGGGTATATCATTGATACCCAGTCCCAGACTATCCAGATCAAGGAGGGCAGGACGGTCAGCCTGACCTTCAAGAACCAGCCGAAAGGCGAGCTGATCGTCCAGAAACGAGACAGCGCCACCGGGAAGCCCCTGTCTGGGGCAGAGTTCCGTGTGACCACCGCGGCTGGCTGCGAGGTCGGGCTGGACGGTGTCATCGGGACCAGCACACTGACCCAGAACGGCATTTTTACCACGGATTCCAATGGTGAAATTCACATCACGAATTTGGCCCCCGGCGCCTATGTACTCACCGAGATCAAGGCACCCCAGGGGTACGTCATGGACCAGCCCTCCACCAATGTGGTGATCGGCGAAGGCGGCGATACACAGACAGTGGTCATCAAAAACTCCAAGGCCGGCAGCTTGGTGATCAACAAGCTGGATTCGCTCACTGGGGAGCCCCTGGAAGGGGTTACCTTTAAGGTGACGACCAGCACTGGTGAATTTGTCCCCGATGAAAATGGCTATATTTCCAGCAATGGCCTCTACAAGACCGACAAGGACGGCAAGATCCAGATCGATGGCGTGGTGGGTACCCTGGTCGTCACAGAGACCCAGACCATCCCTGGCTACACCATTGATCCTGGGACCAAGACCCAGACTGTGGTCGTTAATCCCAACGACACCCAGACGCTTACCTTTTACAACACCCCGAGTACAACGTTAGTGATTGAAAAGTACATCGAGGGAACGACTACACCCCTGAAAGGTGTGACGTTCCTGGTGACCGATAGTTCTGGCGAGGTTGTGGGGCCATCTAACGGCGAATACATTACCGACGAAAACGGCCGCATTGTCATCGACGGTTTGGAGCCCGGCACTACGGTGACCGCTCGGGAAACCAAGACGCTGGAAGGCTATGTGCTGGACACCACCCCCAAGTCCATCAAGATCAAAACCGGTGAAGTGCAGACCCTGCGTTTCTACAATGAGGCGAAGGGCACGCTGGTCATCCGAAAGTTGGATTCCGTGACCCATGAACCCTTGGCTGGCGTGGACTTTGAACTGACCTATGCGAACGGTGGCTACGTCGATGCCGATAATGGGCATCTGTCCAGCAAGGGACTCTACACCACAGATGCCAATGGCGAGATCCGCATCAGCGGTGTGACCGGCACCATCGTGGTCAAGGAGACCAAGACCATTGAGGGATATACCATCGATCCTGCCACCCAGACCCAGACGGTAGAGGTCAATCCCGAGGACACTCAGACCCTGACCTTCTATAACGATCCGATTGGCGGCGTGGAGATTATCAAAGTTAATGCTGCTGATAAGACGGAGAGAATCCCCAACACCACCTTTGAGATCCGCAAGGTGGATGATGAGCTGATTGATACTGTCACCACCGACAAGAATGGCCGAGTCTTCCTGCCCTTGGAAGACGGAGCGTACTACGCTGTGGAGATCGAGGCGGCCGAAGGGTTCAAGCTGGATGATACGCCGCATTATTTCGAAGTGGAGAACGGAAAAGCAGAGACGGTCAGAATTACCAATCAGGCTGTATCCGGTATCGTGATCCATAAGACCGACAGCACGACTGGCGAAGGGATCTACGGGGTGTCGTTCCTCCTCTATGACAGCAGCAATACCCCCATCGGTCAGTACACCAGCGATGACCGTGGCTATGTCTACATTGAGGACTTGGAGGCAGGCCGTTACTATCTGAGAGAGCTGGAAAACGAGGGGTATGTCCCGGACACCCAGAAGAAGACGGTCTATGTGAAGTCTGGAGAGACTACGGAGGTCGCGTGGGAAAATACCCCGATTACGGGCCAGATCCAGATCACCAAGACCTCGGAGGACTACAACTCCATGAACGGATGGCCCGCCGGCACTCCCATTCCCAATACCGTCTTTGAAATCTACCACTACCGGACCGGGAAGCTGGTTGACACCATCAAGACGGATAAGAATGGCGTGGCAGTCTCTAAGCCGCTGCCCCTGGGACGATACAAGATCGTAGAATCTCAGGCAGCGGAGTTCTATGGCCTGGACAAGACCCCCATTGAGGTGGAGATTGAGTTTGCTGGCCAGATCGTAAAGACGGCCATGACCAACAAGAGCCTCTACACCAATGTCAGTATCAAGAAAACTGGCTATGTGGAGGTTATGCCTGGCCAGTCCATCCGCTACGATTTCAGTGGGATCGCTAACAACTCTACTACCAGCCTGACCTCTTTCTACTGGAGAGATACCCTGCCTACCCAGGCGGTGCGGCTGGATAAGATCATCACCGGTACCTACAACGTGCCTGGCAATTACAAGATTGTCTATCAGACCAATCTGAGCAATGGCACCTGGCGCACCATGTACGATAACCTGAGCACTATGCAGAACTACACGCTGGATGCCTCGCCTGTCGCACTGGGCTTGGCTTCCAACGAGTATGTGACCCAGTTTATGGTGTCCTTCGGGGTAGTGCCCTCCAATTTCCGACAGGTGGAAGTGCCGAGAGTCTATTGCAATGTGGTCTCCTGGCTCACTGGCGGCGCCCAGTTCGTCAACCAGGCGGATGTGGGCGGTGTCTATAACGAGCAGTGGATCATGGCAACCAGCCGGTGGGTGACTAAGGTTTATAAGCCTGCGGAACCTCTGCCTCAGACTGGATATTAAGGATCAACGCCAAGGGGCCGTCCAAATGGACGGCCCCAATTTTTTGGGAGGTATTTTGGGAACATGAAATATATGAAACAGCATGCACGGGCCTGTGTCGCAGGCGTCCTTCTGACCATGAGCTGCTGCGTTCCGGCCATGGCGGCAAGCGGAGATGTGGCCGGTGCCGTGGAGCAGACCTGGAAGGATGCAGCGACCCAAATTAAGACCGTGGTAGACAATGTGGTATTTCCTGCACTGACCATGGTGCTTGCCATTGCATTCTTTGTAAAGTTGGCGCTCTGCTACTTTGAGTACCGCAAGCATGGTCAGTTTGAGTGGACTGGGCCGGCCATCTTGTTTGTCTGCCTAATCTTTGTCATTCTGGCCCCCAATTACATTTGGGGTATCGTTGGCATTTAAGACGGCCCATTGGGTTCCGGGGGTGATGAAAGAGCATGTTTATTTGGGAATTTGCAGCCAATCCCATTATGGACGCCTTAATGGACTGGTTTTACAACCAGGTGGTGGGCTTTTTAGGGACCTTCTTTGCCCAGATGGGAAATATGGGGGTGGAACTATTTGAATTGGAATGGGTAGATGCGGTGGTACTGTTTTTCTCGCAGTTGGGCTGGGCTTTATTGGGGGTCAGCCTGGTGGTATCTGGCTTTGAGTGCGGGATTGAGTATATCTCAGGGCGAGGAAATATCCAGCAGGCGGCGCTCAACGCCATAAAAGGGTTCCTGGCAGTCAATCTATTTACGGTCGTACCCATTCGACTATATGCCTTATCCGTCTCCTTGCAGGGAACCATGACAAGGGGAATCTCCGGAGCAGGGGGTGGGATTGGTGATTTGGGAACGGCGATTATAGAAGAGTTAGAATCCGTGTCCCTGCCAGAGCTAGCTACCGCTGGCCTCTGGGGAGGAGTCGGTACCAATACGATGATGGTTATCTTCTGTATTATCTTAATGGCCTACGCCGTGATCAAAGTCTTTTTTGCCAACCTGAAACGGGGCGGTATCCTGCTGATTCAGATTGCGGTGGGCAGCCTCTACATGTTCTCCATTCCAAGAGGGTTCACGGACGGATTTGTGCAATGGATGAAGCAGGTGATTGGCCTGTGCCTGACCGCCTTTCTCCAGGCTACGATCCTTGTGGCGGGGCTGATGGTGTTCCGGGAACATGCCCTGCTAGGCCTGGGACTGATGCTCTCCGCAGGCGAAGTGCCGCGGATTGCGGGTACCTTTGGCCTGGATACCACCACCAGAGCCAATATCATGTCTGCGGTATACACGGCTCAGGCCGCTGTCAATACCACGCGCACCATTATGCAGGCGGCGAAGTAGAAATGTCTATTCTGCTTGTCTTTTCGATTGCTTTTTGTTGGCTTTCGTGAATGGCTTTTTCTCTTATGTTTGAGTATGCTTGCTTTGCAATGACAGGAGAAAGATATCAGAATGAGAGGCGAAGCCATGAACGACTACATGCGAGCGTTGCACCAGCGATTCTTCCAAGAGCCGGAATGTACTGAGTTAGAGGCAAAGATTGAAAGTGCCCGGCAAGAGGTGCGGGACTGCCTGGATCAACTGCACCGGCGGAAACTGATGGACTTGATCGACACACAGAATGTATTGTGCGACGAGATTTCCCTGGCGAGCTTTACGGCTGGATTTAAGCTGGCCATAGGAATCGCAAAAGAACTGGAGGCAGATGGCCTGTATTCCTTTGACCAGGAGCAGACAGATCGGATCTGCCACCAAATAAAGGAGGAAGGGGGGAAGTAAAGCTATGGCAGAAAACATCAAACATTTGTGTGCCCCTATTCCAGAAGCCCTGCACACCAAGCTGCGCGAGCAGCAAGAAAAATCTGGGAAGAACCTAAGCCAATACATGACCTGGCTGATCACACAATTCTATGAATACGAACAAGGAGGAAAATCTACCATGGACGACAAGCGAACAGTGGCCTTTCAGGTGCCTGTGGATCTGTTTGAGCAGTTCAAGGAATACTTGAAAGAGCACAAGATGAAGCAGAATACCTTCTTCCTGGCGTGTATCCAAAGAGCACTGGATGAAGATCAAAAAAACTAAGGATATCGGGCTACTATGGGACATCTCATAGTGGCCTTCTCTTGTATTTGGAGGTGTTTTCTTGTTCATTTACCCCGAAAATTTAAAAGCAAAACCCATGCTCTGGCTCTGGGAGCTGCGGGATATTGGGATCATTGGCGTTAGTTTTTTGCTCTCTGTCCTGGCGCTCAGCCAAGGGATTGGAATGCTGCCGCTTGTGATTACTGTCCTGTTTGCGTTCCTTTCCATCCGCGTGGATGGGTCCAGTATCCTGGATTTTCTCCGCAGGGCGGCATGCTTTTTGCTCTTGCAGCAACAGTACTATGAATGGAGGCTGGATTTGTGAAACGAAAAGAAAAATTAGCCTTCCGTCAGCACCAATCTACCCGGCAGCTCATGGGCATCCAGCGGATCACTGCCCATGGCGTGACTACGGAGCGCGGGGAGATGGTGTTCTTTTTGGTGCGGCCGGATAATCTGACTGTTTTGTCAGCTGAGGGTGTGCGGGCCCGAATTACAGCTCTGACCAATCTGCTCCGTGCGGAGCCGGCGGTGGAGCTGATGGCCTTGGACTCCCGAGAATCCTTCCAGCCCAATAAAGCTTATTACCAGGCTCGGTTAGATAAGGAAACAGTTCCTGCGCTTCGGAATCTGCTCCAGCAGGACTTGAAGCATTTGGATGAGATCCAGTTTGCCTCCGCGTCTGCACGAGAGTTTTTGCTGATCCTGCGGCCTGAGGGAAAAGCAATTCCTGACGAGGCGGGACTGCGGCAGATGGAGAAGGCTTTATGTGACCATGGGATCTCCGTTCGTTTGGCAGAGGAGCAGGATATCAAGCGCCTGTTGGCCGTCTATTATCAGCACGATGTGACGACAGACTTTTTTGAAGATGCCGATGGGGAGAGGGCGGTGAACAGCGATGGCTAAGAAGAAAGCGCAGAAAAAGAAATCTACGGCCAGAAAATCACCTGTCCCTGACCGGCCAAAGGAGTTTCTGGATCTCATCGCCCCGGCGGCTGTAAAGTTCAACACCGATCACTATATCCTGGGCGGCTCTTATCGCTGTGTCATGGTGCTCCGCAGCTATCCGCCCAGCACGGAAGAGTTGGCTCTCCTGCGCCGCTTAGGAGAGCTGGGAGGAGTGATCCTTCACTTGGCTGCCCGGCAGGTGACCGCCGCGGAAGAGAATGCAATCCTCCATGCAGCCACCAATAAAACCAGGATGGAACGCAGCAACCTGAGCAACATGAAACAGAGCGTCACCGCCGAGGCCAAGCTTCAGGATGTGGTGACCCTGATTACCAATCTCCGCCGGGAGCAGGAGCCGCTGCTTCACTGCTCCGTGTTTATTGAACTGGCGGCAAGCTCCCAGGAGCAGCTGCGTGCCCTGCGGGATCAGGTGAATGCATGGTTGATCCGATCCAAGTTGGGGAGCGATCCGTTGCTGCTGCGCCAACGGGACGGTTTTCTCTCCGTCAACCCAGCGGGGCAGAATGTCTTTGGGTCCTTCGCAGAGCGAGTGCTGCCCGCGTCCAGTGTAGCAAATCTATATCCCATGAGCTACTCCGGAAAAACGGATCCAGGAGGGTTCTACCTGGGCAAAGAGAAATTCGGGTCCAACATTATTGTGGACCTGGACCGTCGGACGGGAGACAAGACCAACGCCAACGTGCTCATCCTGGGTAACAGCGGCCAGGGGAAGAGCTACCTGCTGAAATTCTTGCTGTGCAATGTGTTGGAGGCGGGAAAGTCGGTCATCTCTTTGGACTCTGAACATGAGATGGCGGACCTGTGTACCAATCTGGAGGGCAGCTTTTTGGATCTGCTCAGCGGGGAGACGCGAATCAATCTGCTGGAGCCCAGGCAGTGGAACGACGGCAGCGAGCCAGATGATCCAGAGGCGCCACCGGCATTTCGGGGTACCCCGCTGGCCCAGCACATCTCATTTCTGCGGGATATTTTCCGGGTGTATAAGAATTTTGACACGCCCCATATTGATACACTGGAGCTGATGATTGAGCGGCTCTACCGGAGCTGGAATATTAGCGATGCCACCGACTTCTCCCAGATGGCCCCCACCGACTATCCGATTTTATCCGACCTCTACGAAACCATCCAGGCGGCGTATGAAAACTATGAGCAGGAAGAGGAGCTGAAGCTCTATCCGGCGGAGATGCTTCGGGACCTGCTGCTGGGACTCCACTCGATGTGCAAGGGTGCTGACGCCCGATTTTTCAATGGCCATACCAACATCACCTCGGCGCGGTTTCTGGTCTTTTGCATCAAAGGCTTGGAGAATGCAGCTCAAAATTTGCGGGACACTCTGCTGTTCAGCGTCCTCTCCTATATGTCCGACCGGCTTCTCACCGCCGGGAATACCGTGGCAGCCATCGATGAGCTGTACTTGTGGCTCAGTAATCCGGTAGCGGTGACCTATATCCGGAACTGCCTCAAGCGAGTACGGAAGAAGGAGTCCAGCATGATTCTGGCCAGCCAGAACCTGGAGGACTTTGATCAGCCAGGCATACGAGAGCTGACCCGCCCGCTCTTCGCCATCCCTACCCACCAGTTCATTTTCTATGCTGGAGCCACGGATAAGCGGTTCTATATGGACAACCTCCAGTTGGATGAGGCAGAGTATGAGCTGGTGCGCTATCCTCAGAAGGGAGTTTGCCTCTATAAGTGCGGCAACGACCGGCATCTCCTGGCCGTCCACGCTCCGCCACATAAGGAAAAACTCTTTGGAACGGCAGGTGGTCGCTGATGGCTGCCCCAGCTGCAGTACTTGCCAGAGCGGCAGCAGCTGTTCTGACAGATGAAAGAACACGCAAATCTGCGGGGTGGACACTGGCAGCGATTCTTTCTCCAATCATCCTGCTGGTAGTCATCTTTTGTTCTATCCTGGGCGGCTCCGCAGAACACAACATCAGCGTGATTGACCTGTGCTTCTATGGTGGCACCCTGCCGGAAGATGCTCCGGCGGAGTACCGGGCCTACGTTGCGGACATGCAGCAGAGCTTCGCATGGCTGGATGATCGCATGGCAGAAATCAACGATATGATCGAAGACGGGACTAGTCTTGATGCCATCCGGATCAAGGCTGTTTTTTATGCCCTGTACTTTGGGGACGACTCTCCCAGTAGCCAGGCCCATCGGCAATTTGCAGACTGCTTTGTTACCTATGAGGAGCGCACCAGGACGGTAACCACAACCAATGGAGCCAACCAACAAGAAGTGGAGACAGAGGAGCCCTACACCGCGGCAATTCCCATTACCGATATGGAACAAGTGTGGGCAAACATCCAGACAGCCATGGGAATTACCGTCTCCCAAGAGCATCGCAATAATGCGGACAGCATCTACAATCTGGTGAAGTACGGCACCTCCACCGGTACAGAGGGGTGGATCCCAGGGGCAGAGGTGCCCTTTGTTGGAACAGATGGGTTCTGCTCTCCGGTGGGCTCCAGGTGGGAAAGCCGGGTCACTTCGGAGTTTGGATACCGCAGCGATCCCTTCACCGGGCAGACAAAAGGACACACTGGCCTCGACATCGCCGTTCCGACAGGCACACCAGTCCGTGCCGCTTTGCCAGGTGTGGTTACGACCGCCACATACAATGCCGGCGGCTACGGCTACTATGTGATGGTAGATCACGGCAACGGGATGGTGACCCTGTACGCTCACAATTCCAAACTGCTGGTGCGGGTGGGTGAGACGGTAGAGGCGGGAGATGTGGTGTCCCTGTCCGGGTCTACCGGACGTTCTACCGGACCCCATCTTCACTTTGAGGTGCGTATGAATGGACAGCGTGTCAACCCAAGATCCTATTTACCAACCAGTTAGCAAGAGGAGGAATCTGACTATGAAAGAGAACGAACTTACTGTGTTAAAAGTGGAACCTGGCAAGGCGCCGGAGGAGACCACGATACCGAATACCCTGGCAGCCATGCAGCAGATGGTGGGCGGATACATTGAGGTGGTTTATCTGGAGGATGCCTGCTTGGTATGTAACGAGGAGGGCAAGCTCATAGGTCTGGAGGGCAACCGCCGGGTAGGGAACGACATCATTGCGGGTACCTTCTTTCTGGTGGGGGATCATGGGGACGGAGATTTCTGCTCTCTGACTCAGGAGCAGCTGGATCGGCTGACGCATCAGTTTGCTCAGCCGGAGACCTTCCAGCCCGGCGAGGTGGAGAACTCCATCCGCTTTGATTTTTATTCTCTGTGAGGTGCTCTTATGGAAAAGGTAGAATTAAAGGTAACGATAGAGCCGGAGCGCCTGGATGCGCTTCGGTATTTTTTATCTGCCAAGGAAAAGAGCACGCCGCAAAAGGAATTGCAGCGTGCTCTGGATGCGCTCTACGAGAAGTATGTGCCCGCTGAGACGCGGGAGTATCTGGACAACAAGTGCAAGCCGGTGGCCTCCCGGCCCAGGCGAACGGCAAAGCTGGAGCGCAGCAAACAGCCGCAGGATGACAGCGCCGTCCAATGCCAAGCCGGTCAAACAGTGAAACAGGGGGTGTCGCAATGAGTGGCTCGGTTGAGATTGTGCTCTGGCTCCATGAGTATGAGCACAAAGCGTTGGAATGTCAGCTGGCCCTGGATGGCAGCAATATTGAGAAAACGATGCAGGAGATGCTGATGGAGCTGTATTCCCAGCGTGTCCCCGTTGAGGAACAGAAGGCTATCAGAGATCGTATCGATGCAGAACATGCTGAGCAGGCAGCGGAGCAGCTGGCTAACACGACCTGGGCAGCATACCACGTCATCGGCCAGGGAGAGGATCTCTACTTCAAAACCTCTGCTGCCGATACATTGCTCATCGCTGCAAAGCGTCTGCGTACGTATCTCACCAAGAATGACACTCCTCAATCGGGCTCTTTTGCAGCTGTGTTCAAAGATCGCTTGGAGATCACCAAGGAGGAGTATGATCAGCTCCTGGGCCAACGCTTGGAGAACATTGGTAAGGTGTCCGGTCTCTTCGAAGTGGATTTTGATAAGGAAATCTTTTCTGCTGTCAGCACCATAGATGGGTGGCATACTTTCCGCCTGCACGATGTGAGTGTTGCCGCCTATCATGCCTTCCGTAAACAAAATATCTCCACAGATCAGCGGTGGGATAGGCTGCTGGACAAGCTGGATGGTAAGGAGCTGACACCGGACTCGGAGGCCATGGTACTGTCCGGCAGCAGACAGCTTTCCATAGAGGAGATCACCTTCCAGGATGAGATAAGTGAGTGCGGCAGCCTGTTGACTTTTTATGTGCCGGTTACATTTGATGCGGATGCAGTATTCGGAACAGAGGTGACAAGTACCGCCAACGATGATTACCTCAATGTCTATGCTGACTTTGATCTGGATACGGGTGAGGTGTGTGATGCACTCACTGTGATCTATGTATATGGAGACGGATCAGAGGAGGCGTATCGCTATCCTTTGGATAAGGAAGAGCGAGCTGCACTGGGTGCCAAGATGGATGCCTACTGCATGGAGCAGACTGGGATGCATCTGGATGAATATAGGGCCCAGCATCTTACGGAAATGGATGGTTCCGCACAGGAGCAGACAATGTGAGCGATTGTTTCCCTGTGTACGCCCCTGTGTGCCCGGTTTCAGAGCCTGGGCGAGTCCCGGCCCCAAGGAGGTTTCGAGGGCTTTTTGGCCCGCTTGTGGCGGATAAAATGGGGTCCCCGCCGAAGCCCAGCGTCAGCGGGTTCGGTGGGGAGAGGAGGAGCAGCAGAATGAGCGAGTTTTCGCCCTTTTGGGCGGAAACGAGAGATATGGCGCTTGCGACGACGAGGCGCAGGGCCAGGACAGAAAAAAGGCAGGCAGAAAGCCCCGACGCTTTATTGCGCCGGGGCTCTCACTTCTGCCCGCAGTGCGGGCAGTTTCAGAGGATGTGGTTTAACGCTTTTTGGCCTGCGGCGGAATGAGAACGAAGCTTTTCCTTGAAAAAAGCGCAGTTTTCCTTAGTGCCGTGGGCAATAAAAAAACGCTATTTCCAGATTGGAGGGATTTGATATGAAAATAGAGCGAGACCGCCACACCGTTTGGGTAACTCCAGATGCCTGGAACATGGTGCGGTATCACTACAAACAGGACAACTGTTCTACGCAAAACGAGTTCATTGAGAAAGCCGTCCGGTTCTACTGCGGCTACCTGAACGCGGAACAAGACGGAGCCTATCTGCCCCACACGCTGTCCACAGTGCTGGAAGGGTCCTTCACCGCGCTGGGAGACCGGATGGGGCGGCTGCTGTTCAAGCTGTCCGTGGAGGTATCCATGCTCATGCACATCATCGCCTACGATACGGATATCGACCTGCCCACGCTGGAAAAGCTGCGTGCCCGGTGTGTCCAGGATGTGATGCGCACCCACGGGCAGATCAGCTTCAAGGACATCCTGAAATTCCAGAAGGAGCTGTAAGTCATGCCCAGGCTGGTCCAGAAGTGCGGCTTCATCCGCTCTAGCGGCGCTGGTCGCTACGCCAGGTACATCGCCACCAGGGAGGGTGTGGAAAAATTGCATGGCAGAGGTCCCGCTACCCAAAGGCAGGAGGAACTCATCAAGGATGTGCTGCGGGACTACCCGGACAGCCGAGAGCTATTCGAGTATGAGGACTATCGCGCCAATCCCACCTTCTCCAATGCGTCAGCCTTTCTCACCATGGCGCTGGATGCCAATGTCCACACCATGGAGGAAGGCAGTGTCTATCTCAAGTACATCGCCACTCGTCCCAGAGTGGAACGGAGAGGTGACCATGGACTGTTCAGTGACCGGGAGGTTGTGTCTCTGCCGGACACTATGAGGGAGGTGGAGCAGCACCAGGGACCGGTCTGGACGGTCATCTACTCCCTGCGCCGGGAGGACGCCGCTGCCCTTGGCTATGACAATGCGGAGCAGTGGCGCACGCTCCTGATGCAGCACCAGACGAAGCTGGCGCAGGCTATGAAAATCCCGGTAGATCAGTTCCGTTGGTGCGCTGCCTTCCATGACGAGGGACACCATCCCCACATCCACATGATGGTTTGGTCCGCGGACCCAAAGCAGGGTTTTCTCACCAGAGACGGTATCCACGCCATGCGCTCCGCTCTCACCAACACCATATTTCAGGATGAGATGCATGAGCTCTATGAGAAGAAAGATCTGGCTTATCGAGAACTGGTGTCTCAGGCACGCGCTGCTATGGCCGAATACATTGGCCGCATGGAATCAGCAGATGCGGCGGCTCCCGTGCTGGCCGACAAGCTGGTAGAGCTTGCTTATGCGCTGGACTCTGTCACTGGGAAAAAGCAGTACGGTTATCTGCCAAAGGCTATCAAACAGATGGTGGATGGAGTGGTGGATGAACTGGCAAAGCAGCCGGATGTAGCAGAGTGCTATGAGGTCTGGAATGGCCTGCGAGATGAGCTGGAGCGGTACTACAAGGCCAAGCCAAGAGTACATCATTCTCTCTCAGAGCAAAAAGAGTTTCGCGCGATCAAGAATGTTATCGTGCAGGAGGCGGAGCAGCTGCGGCAGGAGTTGGATCAGATACCTCAACAAAAGACAGAACAGGACGTGCAGGTGGAAGCAGACAGTGAGGAAGAAACGCAAAACGATTCATCCCGGGAAACACAAGAGATCAGAACCACCTCTAAGGTCCACAGTGCTCCTGATCCGGCAGCAGCGGCTGCAGTGCTGAACCTGCTTCACCACATGGGGCAGATCTTTCGGGACAATGCCCCGGCCCCAAGCAATCCCATGGGTGTCCGGATGGACAGCAAGCGCCGCAAGAAACTGATGGCAAAGCGGTTGGCGCTGGGACACAAGATGGGTGATCATGAGAACCCAGAAATCCAACAGACTATGTAGTAGGAGGGAATAGTTCTATGGGAACCTACATTCCATTTACAACAGAAGAAAAAGAGCGGGCCGCCTCAGTGGATCTGGAAGAATTCCTCCGTCAGAAGGGCGAAAAGCTTCTTCCATCTGGCCGGGAAAAGCGGCTGGCCAGTGACCGCAGCATCACCATCTGCGGCAGTGAGTGGTACGATCATGAGGAGCATGAGGGGGGAAATGCTATCAGCTTTGTCCGGCGGCACTATGGCTTCAGCTATCCGGAAGCTGTGGAGGAGCTATTGGGGCGAAAGAGTGGAGTGGTCTATCCAGCCGCACAAAAGCTGGAGACACCGCCCAAACCATTTGAACTGCCGGAAGCCAATCAGAATATGCGCCGGGTATTTGCCTACCTGGTGAAGCAGCGGCACATCGACCGCGGCATCATTGCCCACTTCGCCAGAACGAAAACGCTCTACGAGGATTCCAAATATCACAACTGCGTTTTTGTGGGCACGGACGAGAGAGGTATTCCGCGCCATGCCCACAAGCGCAGCTGCAACAGCTTTAGCAAGCCATTCCGGCAGAATGTGGAGGGCAGCGATCCCAGGTACAGCTTCCACTATATGGGGACAGATGGAAAGCTCTTTGTATTTGAGGCCCCCATTGATCTGCTCTCCTACATCACCATAAACCCGGAGGATTGGCAGGCCCACAGCTATGTGGCATGCTGTGGAACCTCTGCCATCCCCGTACTGTCCATGCTGGAGCGGATATCTGCGCCCAAGGAAGTATACCTCTGTCTGGACAACGACCAGGCTGGAGAAACTGGCAGCCTGCGCATGGCGGAGAAAATCGCGGAGCAATTTAACATCGCATCAGACCGGCTGATCCCGCACCATAAGGACTGGAACGATGATCTGTGTGTCGGAAATCAGGAACAAGCACAGGCGGCCATGTCCATGGGGGTACAAGTATGATGTCAGAACAGATGATATTCCTGCTGGTAGTTGGTGGGTTGCTGTTCCTGCTGGCAGCTCTCACCTCCTCCAAGCGGTATTCCCTCAACCGGATCAAGGCCAAGACCGTGGGGGACGGGCAGTACGGTACCGCCCGCTGGGCTACGCCCAAGGAGATCCAGGAGACATTTGCCCATGTGCCGTTCCAAGTAGAGGCTTGGCGCAACGGGCGAAACCGTCCCCAGGTCCAGGGACTGGTTCTGGGCAGCACCATGAGGAAAAAGCAGATCATTGCTCTAGTGGACAGCGACGATATCCATTGCCTGATGATCGGTGCCTCTGGCGTGGGTAAGACGGCCTTCTTCCTGTACCCCAATCTGGAGTACGCCTGCGCCAGCGGGATGAGCTTTTTTGCCAGTGACACCAAAGGAGACCTGGCCCGGAACTATGGCACTATCGCGGAAAAGTACTACGGCTACAAGGTATCGGTCATTGACCTAAGAAACCCTAGCCGGTCAGACGGGTACAATCTGCTCACCGTCATCAACCACTGGATGGATCAGGCACGAAAAGATCCAAAGAATCTGGGAGCCAGAGCCAAGGCAGAAAAGTATGCCAAGCTCTTGGCGAAAACCATTGTCAATCCAGAGGGAGACAGCGCCAACCGGGGACAGAATGCCTATTTCTATGAGGCGGCGGAGGGCGTGCTGGCCGCGGTGGTGCTCCTGCTGTCTGAATTTCTTCCGCCCACACCTCAAGAACCTATCGACCGAAGGCATATCGTCTCTGTGTTTAAACTGGTACAGGATCTAATGGAACCCTCTGCCGTAAAAGGGAAAACACAGTTCCACCTCCTAATGAGCAAGCTGCCTGAGGACCATATGGCCCGGTGGCTGTCTGACTCTGCCTTGAAAACATCAGATCAGGCTATGGCCTCAGTCATGTCTACCCTGTTCTCCCGGCTCAATGCGTTTCTGGACAGTGACCTGGAGCAGATCATCTGCTTTGACAGCTCTATTGATGCAAAGACTTTTGCCCAGGAGAAATGCGCTATCTTTCTGGTGCTGCCGGAGGAGGATCCCACTAAGAATTTCATGGCCGGGCTTATGATCCAGAACCTGAGCCGGGAGCTGTTTACCCTGGCGGATGCCTATGGTGGCAAGCTCCCCAACCGGGTGGTATTTTTCTGTGACGAGTTGGGGACCATGCCCCCCTTTGACATCCTGCCCCTGTTCTCAGCCGGCCGCTCCCGGCGGCTGACCCTGGTACCCATCATCCAGTCCCTGGCCCAGCTGGAGAAAAACTACGGCAAAGAGGGCAGTGAGATCATCCAGGATAACACCCAGGACACTATATTCGGCGGCTTCGCACCCGGGAGCCAAACAGCAGAGGTGCTGTCCAAGTCTTTGGGCAGCCGCACCGTGCAGACAGGTTATATCAATCAGAGCAAAAATGACCCCAGCCAATCTTTGCAGATGGCTGGGAAGCCGCTGATGACGCCGGATGAGTTGAAAGCCCTCCCCAAGGGAGAATTTATCGTCATGAAAACTGGCCGCCATCCCATGCGCACTCGACTGCGACTTTTTTTAGAGTGGGGGATCACCTTTGAGGAGCCATACATAGTGCCGCCGCGGGAAAACGCTCAAGTGCGGTATGCGGGCCGAAAAGAACTGCTGAACAGTATCATGCAAAAATATGAATTTGCCCAATCAAGGTCAGGCGTAATGCCTCTTGACTCTGAGAAGGGAGAAAGAAATAAAAACGCTACTGGGATGAAAACTTAGGAGGAGTGAGTACGGATGAGTTATTTTCAAAGTATCTATGCCGATGAGAATCTGCCGCATCGGTGTAAAACAGTCTATATCTATCTGAAGGATCGGTCTGCTGTCTCAGGATCCTGCTGGCCGGGAGTGAAAACTATTGCCTCGGATCTGGGACTGTCCCGTTCCACCGTCAAGCGGGCACTGAATGAATTAGAGTCTACCGGTTGGATACAAAAAGAACGCAGATACCGGGAAAACGGTAGCAACACATCCAATTTATACACCATCCTGCGGTAGCGCTCATAGCTTGACGTGGCCGTAAACGGAAACAGGCGCATGCTCCCGCCAAGGGGAGAGTGCGCCTGTTGGTTGGACCCAGGGGTGGTTCATGATGAACGCCCCAGAAAAGATCACTCTATCTGTGAATTTAATACAGAGAATATCTAAAAATGGTATCTGTCAAAAGGATAGTTTTCTGACAAAAGAGCAACTGCTGTAACCACCAACTTGACAGAGATCATTGTGCAAAAATAAGAGTGAAGGTTATAGGTGGCAAGCAGGGGTTAAAATTGATTCCCAGATGGTATCTACCTGAAAAATGGAGGCACTGCAAGTATTCAGGTGTGCCAGTGGTGTGGAAAACTTGCTTGCTGCTTGCCAAAATCACGTCCCATCAGCTTGTACTTTTAGGGCTCTCCATTTTATGCTGAAGAAATATTCCCAAGCGGCGACTAATCTGTCGATAAATCGGATTGACCTTACATGGATAAAAATAAGGTTGATCGTTCCAATGTTGAGCTTCCCAATATTCTCGGTCTAACTGGGTCAAGGACGGGGCTATCGCCTTCTGTACCTCGAAGTTGAGCAGCTGGCTCAGTGTGGGGGTATGCTCTTGTGGCTGTTGAAGCAATCGAATTAACTTATTCAGTTCTTTTTCCGAAACCGGCTGATCCTGCGTAAAAATAGATCGACCCACTCTACCTGCCGGAATCGCCCCCCACTGTACTGCCATGCTTTCCAAATATGATAGGGTCTTTCGCAAACCGGAGCCCTTTGTAGTGGCAACTGCCAAGTCAGGCTTTCCAGCCAGGACGGGGCGATGATACCACACGCAGGTACGATCAATGAATGTCTTCATCTGTCCGGAAATCTGCTGGAGATAGACCGGGGATGCCAGAATAATTCCGTCCGCCTTCTGAAGCTGCTGCATAATGGATGCGGTATCATCCGAGAGTACACAGCTTCCCCGCAGAATACATTGTTCACAACCCAGACAAGGCTGGATATTCGCCTTGTAAAGCTCAATGATACGCAGCTGGATCTGATGACGTTCCAAGATGGACTTTATTTCCATCAGCAGCCGATAGGTATTCTTTTTTCGCTTGCTGCCCAGCAGAGCCACTACCTGTTTCATGTAATTACCTGTGTCTGACATAAATTCTCAAGATCGGATCCTTTTCAGCCGACTGGAAATCAGCCAAAGTGCAAAGATCATGCATACGACCTCTTCCGTGGGCTGAGCATGGATCAGGCCGTTGAACCCCCAGATCTGATTGAACAGCAGCAAAAATGGGATGTACAGAACCAACTGCCGGACAATGGTGATGCCGAAGGCGAACATGGGCTTGCCCATGGCATTGAAGGTACTCCGGACAACCGTCGTAGTGCCCACAAAGGGTAGTATGATCATCAATGCCCGCAGAGTGGCTGTTCCAATGGAGATCACTTCCTGGGAATCGGTAAAGGTTCCGATCAAATATGGCGCAAAGATGCCGAATACGGCCATGATCACCAGCTCAACCCCCGCAATAGATGCAATGCCGGCTTTCAGAAGCGATTTCATTCGTTTGTAATTCTGGGCTCCGTAATTGTACCCCATCAGTGGTTGACAGCCGCCTGCCATGCCTTGATAGATATAGGTGCCGAAGCTCATGATTTTATTGGCGATGCCCATGGCCGCCACTGTCAGTTCTCCATACCCGGCTGCCAGATTGTTGTTCACGATCATAGCTGCAGTGGCAAAGAATTGTTCCAGTGTGTTGGGGATGCCCACCAACAGGATTTCTTTGATGATGCTCATATCCAGTTTTGCAAATCGAAGCGATGGAACGAGCAGAGTTTTTCTGCGGGCATAGAACCATAAAAAGATCGCCGTACTGAGGATGTTCCCCAGCACTGTTGCAATGGCTGCTCCCTTGATCTGTATCTTCAGGGTGAAGATAAAAATTGGGTCCAGGATAATGTTGGCCACTGTGCCGCTGATCATGCCGATCATGGAATAGACTGTTGAGCCTTCGCTACGGAGCAGCTGTCCCACGGCATAGTTGCTCATGGTAAAGACAGAACCAAGGATCATAACAATGCAGTAATCCTTTGTGTACTGAAATGTGTTTTCCTTTGCGCCCAGCAATCCAACGATGGGGTCAATAAAGATGGTTCCCAGAATCGTCAGAAACAGGCCGCTGATCAGCAACAATTCCAGACCAATGGTCAGGGTCTGCGCCGCTCGGTCTCTGCGATCTGCACCGATGCAGCGGGCAATGTAGGAAGCTCCGCCGTTGCCTACAATACTTGCAATAGCCACTGATATCATCATCACCGGGTAGGACAGATTGGCCGCCGCTAATTGATAGTCGTCGTGTAGCAGACCAATAAAATAGGTGTCTACCAGATTATAGACCACCATAAAGAGCATACCCATTGCTACCGGTACACCCATTTTAAAAACCGCTTTTACTGGTTGTTCCTCTGCCATGATATAGATTCTTTTATCCTGTGATGTATCGCTCATAGCTAATCCTCTTTTCTGCATGCTATATCACCTTCGTCATGATATGCACAGTCAGAGCCGCTGTGAACATAATCATAAAGCCTGCAATCATCCACCCAAGCGCCTTGGAATATCCCTTAGGGGTGATACAGCCCATAGCGTCTAACTTCTTGATGGTAGGATGCAGCCGCCAGAAGTAGGTGGCGATGGAGAAAATCATGGCCACTACCGCCCATAGCTTCACCTGCTCTGTGCCAATGATGAGAATGACTGCCAGCAGGAAAATAAAAATCAGCTTAACACCCGCCACCCAGTTGACCAAATAGGAGGAGAACAGCTTTTGTTCTTCGCTCTCACTGCTGTGAAAGGCATTGAATACGCCAACGCCGTTGCCAAGCCGGCTGTCAGGCCAGAAGTAGAGAATGGCCACATTGACCGATTCCATGATGATGAAAACGAGAATTGCAATGGATAAGATGCTCATTTATGGTTCCCCCTAGCCTGCTCTACCACCTTCTCATAGGGACCGATAATGTACTGGTTCATCTGGCCCTTCATTTTCTTCTGTACCGACGGAATAGCAATGAGTGTCCCCACCACCTTCATCTGCAAAATGCGCTTTTTCTGTTTCTGGGGAAAGTCGTAGATGCCGTGATCCTTGTAAAATTTGTGGTCGGCCTTCATCATGCCCTGCATCACATAAATTAGATCCCGGAAGATCTTCATGCCGCCGATACCATAAAAATTGGCTGGGCGGGACAGCTTTTTCTCCAGGGAAAATACCAGAGAATCGGCCAGAGTTTGGATGTCAGCGGCCGTATCGCCTTCATCGGTAGCCACGCCGCAGAGGTAGTTGCCGCCCACCTCGCTGCGTCCCTCCACGATCATCCGGAGATTGCTTTCGTACTGATAATCCCCGCTGATGAGATAAGCAATAGGAGTACCATGGGTGACGGTGCGGTGACCGTTGCAGAACTGCCGGTCATCGTAGCACTTGAAGCTAGAGTGGGTGTAGTGGTCGGAAATGGTAAAGGCGTAGACAAAGGCGTCAGCACTTTGGATTTTTGTCCGGAGAAACTCGTCAAATCCGTCCTTGTAGACACATTTACCTGTCACAGCACAGCCAAAGCACCCCAGACAGCCGCCGGAAAACGGAAATTCCCGCAGGTTGACCACCCGGCTCTCAAAGGGCAGGGCAGCCCGAAAGTCGGCAATCATATTTTGGAGGTTCTTATCGTCGGGGGCATAGTTAGTAACGATAACAACATCCTTCTCCTTTGTCTTTTGGACAGAAGACAAAGTCGGCTGATACACTGCTTTTTCTCTTACTGGTGCTTTTGCCTGAGGAGTGACGAACAGCCCCTTTTCACAGGAAAAAATCAGCTGGTCAAAAAAGTTCCGGGCATCCTGCCTGCCCTGCTCTGTGAGCAGATCATCCATATCTGCGGACAGGCCCCGCATCACCTTCATACCCAGGTCAAAGCAGTTTTCCTCAATATAGCGGTGCGCCGTCACGTCATAGAAATGCTTGGACGTGGTGATCTGACTGGCAAATTTGCCGGAGAGGTCGATGCCGTCCGCCTTGATGAGCTCAATCAATCGGTGCAGCTGATAGGGGGCGATGAAAGTGTAGACTGGGTAGCAGAACAGAAGCAACTCCGCCTTTTCCAGTTCTTCGCGCAGAGGCGCAAAGTCCTTTTCATAGCTTTTGATCCGCTGGCCTACCGGGACAATGGTGAATTCGTGCTCCGGATGCAGAGCCTGCAAATAAAGGGCTGTATGGACAGTAGTGGAATTTTTGCCCTTGGGGCTGGCGTTTAAAACAAGGATTTTCATGAATCTTCCTCCAATTCGTGAAGCAGACGGCTGTACCAGCCGATCTCAAATTCCGCGGCGTCAATGCCGTACTGAATGGTGTACCTCTGAAAACGCAGTACCTGGGGCCAATCAGTCCCCGGCGGCAGTTCTTTCGGGTCCATACGCCGAACCTGTTCCTCTATGGTGCAAAGGATCCCGTGCGTTTCCTCCATCTGCCGGATGTAGTCCCGAATGGCGCAAAGGCGCTCCGCTGGCTTGGCCAGTCCCGCAAAAAACAGCCGGGACAGTTCCATATTTTTTACTTTATCCGCTTGCATGGGCTGAGCCACCCAAGAAGAGAAAGCTATACAGCCGGTGTCTGTAATGGAAAAAACTTTTTTCCGGCGCCTCCCCTGGACGGCTTCGCTGGTCGTCACCTTGCCCTCCTTTTCCAGTTTGGAAAGGGCGGTCTGTACACTGCCTGCGCTATGGGAACAGATCAGAGCAAGATTCTTCTTGATAAATTGCTGCAGCTCATACCCCGTCATGGGCGATAGCATCAGTAACCCCAAAATCAGATACTCCATAACGTCCTCCTACAATATATCTATTAGAGATATATTGTAGGAGACTAAAATCCATTTGTCAATGGAAATGACCCCTCTTATGTTCTGTAACATGGTATTACCCAGAGTTTGATTCATAGCAATCAGGCCTTTTTGACAGAGTTGCGCGGGGAAGCTTTATTCTAACAGAATCCTAATTTCTCTGGATCTCTTTTTATGTGTTCAATTTAATTTTACAGTCTGCAAAATCAGAAAAAGTTCCAGACCAGCGCTGCAGAGAGAAAGGATGATCTATGGTGCCGCCATCATTTTTGAATGGACTATATTGACAAAATAAGGCCTATAATTTTGTTGCTTATGTACAACGATAACAACAGTTTGTGCAGGAAATCAATCAATTTATGCAGAGCACAAAAAAATGTGTAAACTTCTTGTATAATCAGCTCATAAAGAGGTGCGGTAGAACGAACCCTGCTATTTCATAGAAGGATACATCCGTCCTTTGTCGCAAAGCCGATTTTGACAAACCAGTGGGCAGTGCGTTCCTTGGAATAGCCTGCCCTGACAAAAAAGGAGCCGGACCCATGAAGCATCAAGACATCTTGGATAAACTGACCCTGGAACAAAAGATCGCCCTGCTCTCCGGCCGGGACGTGTGGAGCACCTACCCCTTTCCCAAGGCGGGTGTGCCCAGCATGTTCCTGTCCGACGGCCCCCACGGAGTGCGCAAGCAGTTGGGAGAGGGTGACCACTTAGGCATCAACGCCAGCCAGCCCGCAACCTGCTTCCCCACCGCCGCCGGCATCGCCAACAGCTGGGATGAGGAGCTGGCCACCCTGTGCGGCCGCACCATCGGCGAGGAGGCAGCTTGTCAGAAGGTAAACGTCCTGCTGGGCCCCGGCCTGAACACCAAGCGCAGCCCTCTGGGCGGGCGGGACTTTGAGTACTACTCTGAGGACCCCTACCTGGGCGGCAAGATGGCCGCCGCCTTCATTCGCGGCGTGCAGGAAAACGGCATCTCCGCCTGTCCTAAGCACTTTGCCGCCAACTCCCAGGAGCTGCTGCGCATGACCAGCGACAGCGTGGTGGACGAGCGCACCCTGCGGGAGCTCTACCTCACCAACTTTGAGATTGCCGTCAAGGAGGGCCACCCCAAGTCCATCATGTCCTCCTACAACAAGGTCAACGGCACCTACGCCAACGAGAACGCCCACCTGCTCACCGAGATTCTCCGGGACGAGTGGGGCTTTGACGGCTTTGTGGTCACCGACTGGGGCGGCTGCAATAGCCAGACCGCTGGCATCAAAGCAGGCAGCAACCTGGAGATGCCCGGCACCATCGGTGACAGCGACCGGGAGCTGATGGCCTCCCTGAAGGCAGGCAAGATCACCGAAAGCGAGATTGACCTGCGGGTAGACCAGCTGTTGGATGTGGTTCTGGCCACCCACGAGGCCACCGCCGGCGGCAAGTGGGACTTCGATCAGGAGGCCCACCACGCTGTGGCCCGTCAGGCCGCCGCCCAGACCGCGGTGCTGCTGAAAAACGAAGGCGGCCTGCTGCCGCTTGCCTCTGGCACCCGGGTGGCCGTCATCGGTGACATGGCTCTGGAGCCACGGTACCAGGGGGCTGGTTCCTCCATGGTCAATCCCACCAAGCTGGACAAGCCTCTCGATTGTCTGGAGGCCAGTGGCCTGGATGTGGTGGGCCACGCTCAGGGCTATCTGCGCAGCGGCAAGGAGGATACAGGCCTTCAGCAGGCCGCCGTCCAGCTGGCCGCCCACGCCGATGTTGTGCTGCTGTATCTGGGCCTGCCCGAGATCTTTGAGAGCGAGGGCATGGACCGCAGCCACATGCGCCTGCCCGACAACCAGAACCACCTTCTGGAGGCGGTGGCCGCCGCCAATTCCAAGGTGGTGGTAGTCCTGTCCGGCGGCTCCCCCGTGGAGCTGCCCTGGTACGACAAGGCCGCAGCCATTGTCCACGGCTATCTGGGCGGCCAGGCGGGCGCCGGAGCCATGACCGACATCCTCACCGGCAAGGTAAACCCCTCCGGCAAGCTGGCCGAGACCTATCCCCTGGTCTACGATGACACCCCCAACCGGAACTTCTTCCCCGGCCGGGAGCGCACCGCTCAGTATCGGGAGGCCCTGTTTGTGGGCTATCGCTACTACCTCACCGCCGATAAGCCCGTGCGCTTCCCCTTTGGCTTCGGCCTGAGCTACACCACCTTCACCTATGGCGACCTGAAGGCCGATCGGGAGAAGGTCACCTTCACCCTCACTAACACCGGAGACCGGGCGGGCGCGGAAGTGGCCCAGCTCTATGTCTCCCACCCGGACAGCCAGCTCTTTGCCCCCATCCGGGAGCTCAAGGGCTTTGCCAAGGTATTCCTCCAGCCCGGCGAGAGCCGTGAGGTGACCATCCCCCTGGACGACAAGGCCTTCCGTTACTTCAACGTAAAGACCAACCGCTGGGAGATTGAAGGCGGGACCTACCGCCTGGAGGTGGGCGCCAGCGCCGCCAACATCCGCCTCACCGCTCAGGTGGAGGTGGAGGGCACCGGAGCTCCCATCCCCTACAACCGGGAGAAGCTGTCCTGCTACTACTCCGCCCAGGTCCAGGCCGTCCCCGACGACCAGTTTGAAGCCCTGCTGGGCCGTCCCATCCCCCAGGACAAGTGGGACCGCTCCGCTCCCCTGGACTTCAACGACAGCCTGTCCCAGATGATCTATGCCAAGGGCTTTGTGGCCCGCTTTGCCGCCGGCCGTCTGGCCGCCATGCAGCGCAAGAGCGAGGCCAAGGGGGAACCCAACCTGAACGTTCTCTTTATCCATAATATGCCCTTCCGGGCCCTGGCTAAGATGAGCAACGGCATGGCCACCACCGAGATGTCCCACGCCATCCTGGACGCCTGCAACGGCAACTTCTTCCGTGGTGTAGGCAAGGCCATCGGCGGATTTTTTGCCAACGGAAAGGCTAAGAAGGAGAGGAGCAAGAAACTGTGAACTTTTGGAATCATTTTGCAGCCAACCATCCCGCTGCCGCCAAGTGGATTCGGGAGGGCGGCCTGTTCGTCATCGTCAGCAACGTCATCACCGTCTTTAAGTACATTCTGCTGACCTTCCTGCCCGCCGCCTTTTCCGGTCTGCCTCTGGTGGACTTCGGCTGGCCGGGCATCCCCATCACCCTGTTTGGGGAGACCTTCCAGTGGAACATCCTGGGCTATGACGTGGACCACGGCGGCCTGCCCTACTTCTGTGCCTACATGGTGGCCATGGTCATCGGTGAGTGCATCAATTTCCCCCTCCAGCGCAACCTGGTGTTCCGCAGCAAGGGCAACCTGGCCTATCAGATCCTGTGGTATGTGATCGCCTTCTGTATCATCACCTGCATCGTCAACTCCATCAACTGCATCTGGATGGCGGTGGCCGGTCTGTTTGTGCCCGCCTTCATCTACAACATCGGTACCGTCGTCCTCAACGGCGGCATCTCCATGGTGATCTTCTTCTTTGTCAACAAGATCATCTTCCCCGAGGGCGAGGTCAAGAAGGCATAACAGGATGCGCCCGGAACTCTGTACATTTTATTTTTATAAAACTTATACAATATTTACAAGAAAAGCGTCAAATGAACAAAAAAGGGGAATTTATAATTTGGCGTTCTAGTATTGGTTATGGCTATTTATCTGTCTCTCACTGATTGCAGAAGCAGTTCGGCTGGCGAATTCAAAGAAGGGGGGCTAATGCTGTCACACAATTTCGGGGCTTCCAGAAGCAACATCAGACCAATGGGGGAGAAACTACCCTCACGGCTGTTGCATCGGACAATATCCGAACTTAAATGGACGGAATGTACGCCGTAAGTGCTGCTATATTTGCATTTAAACTTGCCATATGTAAAGAGATGAAATGATACTTGAAAAAATTAAATGATGTGAAAGGTAACAGTTATTTATGGGGCGGTCTGGATGGACGTCTGGGGGGCGATGATGTAGGTGTGCCCCTGCAGACGAGAATACATAAAGTCGCCTGTCTCAATTTGGCATGGTGTAGACGGTGAGGGATCGTGTACTTATATGCTTGGTATTGTAGGTATTACTTGGGATGAGCTTGTCTCAAAAACACTGGAGTGAGCCTTAGGTATTCCGGTGTGTATACGATAGAGTAAGCTCTTCGTCTGCTGTGTGTTTGATAGTTCATGTATTTTCAGGAGGAACGCAAAATGTTAAAAAAGGTAAGAATGAGGCCAATCCTCAGCTTGATCGCCGTTGTGCTGGTGGTGGCGATTGTTGTAGGTAATGTCATGATCAACCGATTTTCTTATGTTATCAATCAGGCATTAGCTGGAGATACTACCGATTATGGCAGTGCCAGTGCAGAGCTGGAGGCGGGCGACGAAATTGTCCAGGCACTGGGCGAAGAGAGTATGGTGCTGCTGAAAAATGAGGACAGCTTCCTGCCCCTTGACAAAGAGGAGAAGGTGAACCTCTTTGGCTGGGCTGCGACCGATCAGGGCTTCCTGCTTGTCGGCGGCGGCTCGGGAGGTACCGTAATCGCGGCGCAAAATAAAGTTACGCTGACCACGGCGCTGGACAAAGAGGGGCTTGAATATAACAAGGAGCTCCTGGATGCGTACAGCGCAGTCAGTTCCGCCGATGCGGATGCGAACAGCAATTCTCCTGACTCCATGGCGGCTCTGGCCAATCCCGACGCATCTTTTTATACCGAGGACAGAATGCAGCAGGCCAAGGAGTTCTCCGATACGGCTATTGTCGTACTGAGCCGCTTCTCCGGCGAAAATGCAAGCCAGACCGAGCTGATTGACATCGGCACCTATTCAAACGGAACCTTCCTTGAGCTGACCGAAAATGAAAAGGCCATGTTTGATGCGTTGGAGGAAAACGGATTTAACGTCATCGTCCTCTTTAACACCACAAACAATATGGAGATGGGCTTTTTGGAGGAGTATGACTGTGTAAAGGCGGCGCTCTATGTGGGGCTGCCCGGTCAGTCGGGCGCCCTTGCCATCCCCAGAATCCTCCGCGGCGACGTCAACCCCTCCGGCAGAACGGCGGACACGCTGGCTTATGACTACCAGACAAATAACCCCACCTATGTAAACGGCCGATATGTAGATAACAGCATGGTATATCAGGAGGGGATCTATGTCGGCTATAAGTGGTATGAGACGGCCGATGAAGAGGGTTTCTTCAACGGTGTGAGCAACGCCTACGGAACGGGCTATGATGGGGTGGTTCAGTACCCCTTCGGCTACGGCCTGTCCTATACCCAGTTTGAGTGGGAGGCCACTCCCTCCTGGTCGGCGGATGAGAATCTTTCTGCAACCGGCGAGTATACCGTGGAGGTCACGGTGCACAATACCGGCGACACCGCGGGTAAGGACGTGGTTCAGCTCTACTATACGCCCCCTTATACCCAGGGCGGCATCGAGATGGCTTCCGTTAACCTGCTGGCCTTTGCAAAGACGGATCTGATCCAGCCTGGTGAGAGCCAGACCGTCACCCTGACCTTTGATACCTATGATCTGGCATCCTATGACTACAATGACGCCAACGGCAATCAGTTCTCCGGATATGAAACGGTTCCGGGCGACTACGAGATCCGCCTGATGAAGAACTCCCACACCGATGGGATCATGGCAGAAAACGGCGAGAGCTCCTTCCTTCTCAAGTCTCCCGGCATCACCTTCCCTCAGGACCCTGACACCAATGCCGAGGTAACCAATCTGTTTACCGGCGAAACCGCCTATGCGGGCACCCCCATCGATGGCTCTACCATGATCGAGGGCGGCGTTGATTATCTCTCCAGAGCCGATGGCTTTGCCAACTATCCCACCACCACCGCGGGTGCTCCCAGCAGCCAGGTGGATGAGATCGGCGTTTACGAATACGACGGCTATGATGATGCCGATGTATCCGACATCCAGTATGGTGTTGATTCCGGGATGTATCTGGTAGTTGTTGAAAATGAAGATGGATCTACTCAGCGAGCCACTCTCGACCAGCTGAAAGGAACAGACACAAGTGGCGCCACGCTTGTCATCAATGAGGAACTCATGGAAACTCTCTCGGATTACGACGCGGAGGAGTGGGACGCATTCCTGGATCAGCTTTCCGAGCAGGAGGTCAAGGATCTGATTGGTAGAGGTGGCTTTAAGAACGAAGCCGCTTACAGTGTGGGTAAACCCCTGAGTACCGATCGTGACGGCCCTGCCGGATTCAATATGGGCGTTACCAATCCGAATACCGAAACCATGTGGACCGGCTTCCCCACCGAATCCCTGATCGGCTGCTGCTGGAATCCCTCCCTCACCTACAGCATGGGCGTTGCACAGGGCAAGGTGGCCTCTGCAACGGGACTGCAGGGATGGTATGCACCGGGCGTTAATCTGCACAGATCGGTGTATAACACCCGCAACTATGAATACTTTAGTGAGGACTCTGTGCTGACCGGCAAGCTTGCGGCGGCCGTGGTACAGGGCGCCAAGGAAAACAACCTCTATTGCTATGTCAAGCACTTTGCAGTGAGCGAGGCGGGCGCCAACCCCAACGACAAGAACACCTGGCTGACAGAGCAGACCCTGCGTGAAATCTATCTGAAGCCCTTTGAAATGTGCGTAAAAGACGGCGGAGCCAACGCGATCATGAGCGCATTCAATCGGGTAGGTGCAGTATGGGCCGGAGCCAATCATGCCCTCATCACCGATTTGCTGCGCGGCGAATGGGGATTCCACGGTACCGTGATCACAGACTGGTATCAGCCCTACTATATGGATTACACCCGGGGACTGAAGGCCGGCAACAATCTGTGGCTTGACGGCACGTTTGACCGGGCCGCCGAGATCGATCTGTCCGATGCAGGCACAGCGTACAGTGCCCGCCAGGCCGTAAAGAACATTCTCTATACATATGTTGTGACGACTACTGCGGTGTCCATCACAGATGTGCCCCAGTCTACGCTGTTTATCGCTCTTTGGGCAGGCATCAATGTAGTTCTTGTGGCCGGTTTGGGTACTTGTGTATTCTTTATTGCTAAACCTTCCAAGAAAGAGAAGAGATGATGTTCTTGGACTTTATTGAGGGGTGTTTATCGACAGTTATCATCAGGGCGTGTCGCATCAAATGTTTTCTTCCGGTATATCATCTGGAATATGACTGATGGTAGTGTGAAAACAAAACGGTTATAAAAAGTGTGTTGTATTACGCTATGGTAGCGTAAGGCTTCTCGCTTGGCTGCACAGGATAGCTACGGGCAGGTGAGAATAGCCCTCTGCACGTCTAAAGGGTAGACTTCTCTTGAAGTCTACCCTTTATCAAATTCTGGAGGCAGGAGGGAAAGCGAGAAGCTAAACAGCGAAGCTGATGTTCTGTTAGAGTCCGGAGAAATTAACCATTGTGCTTTTCGCCTGGAGCTAACAGTTCAGCATTTGTTTGTTGATAGATATTAGATAAGGGATTACTAATAAAGATAGAATATGGCTGAAAAATCATATTCGGGTCTGTTCGCACCTTCAAATGGTTAATTTCTCTCAACTAAAGCTAGGAAATGAGCAGCACTTCCATTGACAATAGATGCCGTAAGTGGGGATCAAGAAATGTAGTTTTAGCTGCTTTATTTATCTCCCATAATAGAGAAGGGGAGATTATCCGTGGAAAAATATCCCTTTTGATCTTTCTCCGCCACTTATAGGTGGGGAGACGCAAAAATTCATAAGTGGTCCGAAGAGGGCGCAAGTGATTATCCAATCACTTGCGCCCTCTTTTTGTTCGACTTTTTTTGGCAAGAAAGGACTAAATACAGCAAAAAGGAAAAGAAGACAACGGGAGTTTTGCGAGAAATCCAATAAGCCTCCGCTTGCCAAACTACATTTGGTAACGGATCGATATAAGTGGCACTGCACTATCGGTTGCCGCTCTCCACCCTCAAAAGCTTGAAAATAGTTTGTTTTTTAAGTTTTTTGGAGGTGAGAGCAGTGAAAATTACATATCTGGCATACATACAACAGCCTGATAAAAGCACAAGATTGTCTGTAGTTTCTTATGATGAATGGAAACAGATTGTCCAGGAAAACCGTGTGCTTCCCGCGGAGAAACGTCGGTATTTTATAACAGACTGTTTTCAAGATACAGACACTCTGGACTGCATGGTAATCGAAACATCATATGAGGAATATCGGAAGTGGAATCGGGAAAGAATGGCCTCCAAACGAAATCGCAATTTAGGTCAAAAAATCTGCATACTTTCGTTGAATACATATCGGAAGGATAGCCAGGATTGTGTCGCCATGGAGGATGTACTGCAGGCGGACGATCATACAGAGAGGAAAATGATTGATAAGGTTCAGTTGGAAGCCCTTCAGAAAGAACTGGAAGACTGGAGACCCTGGGGGGTGTTCCTTTTGGAGCTATATTTAGCCGGCGAGCATAGGAACTGCGTCCCCATGCTTGTACGAAAATATAAGGTCTCGCCCCAGACGGCTCGGAAGTACAAGCGCCAGTTTGAAAAATTTTTGAAAAAATTCTTTGGAGGTGTTTCGTTTTAAGCCATTTTTGTGCAGTAGGAGAGTGGAAGGCAATTCAGCCTGCCTGCTCCTTGATAAATGCCGTCGAGAGATGGTCATATCCGGTTAGCGAGAAAACGTTAGCGACAGGCCCCAAAAGGGAAAGCGATGCCGGGGATGCGCCAGGACCCGCCTGTGGAGCAAAACTCCATCAAGCGACGGCCAGAAAGGCGGCGAGCGCATACTCATCCCCGGCGGGCAACTTTGGTAAGCTGCTGTGCCATGACCCTGTCAGACCTATAATGATACTTCCGTCCCGTCCCAGCCCCATTATGGGATCACGCAAGGAGGGCGGCCGACAGAGATCCTGCCGGGGGTGAGATACCCATGAAGCGGTACCAACCGCTGTTCTCGTAGCCGCCCATGTCCGGGGAAGTAGTGTCGAATACGGACAAGCATGAGGCTGCTTTAAGTCTTGATATTAGAATCCATGGGGGCCGTTCAATCGGTGAGGTTTTGGTTAAATCACTTCGAACTAGGGAACGGCCCCTATGCTTGTAATATCAAGTCACATATTTACTTAGGATGGAGGGATACAAAATGGTCAATATCGATTTGTTGGGGATTACAGTCCTATTGCGTCGGTTGTGCGAACAAGGCAAACTCACAGACAAAGAGGCCAAACGAATTCTCTCCAGAATTGCTGTCCAAACAGGTGCAGACCTTATTATTTCTCTCTGAATGGTTGATGTTTTCATAGATATTTCTCTAAAAGTGTGGTAGTGTTTGTGTCGCGCAGGAGGTGAAGCAGCATGGCAAAAAACCGGCAAACCGAGGGAAGTATGGCACTGCAGGAAAAGAGGTGCCGGGTCATTACCATTGAGGCAACCCAAAGCCCCCAAAATATCAAATTACGGGTGGCAGCCTACGCCCGCGTTAGTTCCGCTTCTGATGATCAGCTTAACTCCTTCGCTGCTCAGAGCAAAAAGAATTCCGAGCGATCAAGGAGGCGGAGCAGCTGCGGCAGTAGCTGTTGCGGTGCTGAATCTGTTCCACCACATGGGGCAGATCTTTCGGGACAATGCCCCGGCCCCAAGCAATCCCATGGGTGTCCGGATGGACAGCAAGCGCCGCAAGAAATTGATGGCAAAGCGGTTGGTACTGGGACACAAGATGGGCGATCACGAAAATCCAGACATCCAACAAACTATGTAATGCCCTGTTCCAAACGCCCGGTAATCTCTTTCATTTTGTCGCCGGGTTTGTCGGACGCAAGGAGAATCGGCGCGACGGGACGGGGCGCGGCGGGGGCCGCCGCTTCAAAGTCCGGCCCCTCCCGTTCCGGCTCCGGCGGCGTGGGCGTCACCCGGTATTCCTCCGGCACGTCCCGCCCGTTGTAATACTCGGTAAAGGGGCTGCGGTTGTTGTAGATGTAGCCAAAGCGCGTCAGCTCGCCGCCCTGATTGATGATGGTGTCCCCGCCGTAGCCCTCATAGTCAAAATAGGGCTTGGCTTCTTCCGGGAGCTTGATGGTTTCCAGCTCGTCGATCAGGTAGTGGCCGTAGTCCCCCTCGTCCAGCACGTCGGAGACAAGCTCGTAGCAGTCCAGGTTTTGCGCCAGGTTGATAAGGTCTTGCAGGTTCCCGGCGTACTCCCCATGCTGCGCCGCCGCCGCGAATTTCTCCCGTTCCCCGCCGTCCATGGCGGATAGCAGGGCGCTTAAATAGTTCAGCTCGTCCAGGTGGGCGTGTTCCGGCAAATGCTCCGCCAGACGGGGGACAGAGGATTGAAATTCTGTAAAGTGCCATTCCTCATACGTTTTGAAGTCTAGGCCGATACGGGCAAAGGCTTCTTTCATGCGCTCTGCGGTGGTGGGGAAGCCCACCCACTCCCCGGCGGGCCTGCCCTCGGCGTACTTTCCCAGGTTCGAGAGGTAGCCGCTGATAATCGGTTTTTCTGCCATTCGTTCACTCCTTTCTTGCTCGATCAAGCGGTGCATAAGTTCATAGTCCTCTATACTCATGCTGCCGTCATAGATATAAGGGTTAAAATCTTCTCCCCGGTAGGGCTTTTCGGAAAAGGGAAGTCCTGCGGCATGGGCGATTGCCTGCCCTTTCTCAATTTCCTCCGGGGATAGCCTGTTGTCGTGGGCTTCTATAAAATCTTCAATTCCGTTAAAGCCTTGTTCGTAGTGATGGCGTACTCCTGCGGTCAGCTCGTCCACGGTCATATCTTCCGCAAGCTGCCCGCAGTAGTAGCTGTTCAGCACCACGGCTGCGGGGTCGGCCTGCCGGATTTCCTCAAGGCGGTTTCTGTCCTCTGCGGTCAAAATGTCGTCCGGGTCGATATAAAAATATTCTGCGTTCCAGGAGCGTCCCTCCCGCCAGAACGCCACCCATGCAATACCGCCCCGCAATTCGTCCTGATAGTCTTTTACGGTGTCACGCAGACTTGCCATAGCTGTAAGCCTCCTTTCTGCGCAATATTTTCAAGAGGGTTTGGGACACTTCCCAACAAGCAGAATCCCCGTCCGGCCTGTGGCGGCGGGCGGGGATTTACGGCAAAAGGGTACCCTTTGCCTATGCTTGCTGCGTAAGTTCTCTTTCCCTCGGAATCGAAATGCGGTAGTTCACATACTTGCCGCCCGTGTCGGCCAGGACGATCAAGCCCTCGTAGGTCTTACCCGTTTTCGGGGAGTAGAGCTTTTTCACCTTGGCTTTCCCGTTTTTCAAGAGTTCTGCGGCGATCTTCGGGGAAAAGGCAACTTTCCGTTCCTCGAAAAAGCGGACGTTCTTCCACATGACAAAGGCGCAGTCCTTGTTATCGCAGGCGTAGGTTTTCTTCCCCTCCCGGACATTCCCGCCGCAGCGGGGGCACTTGCCGATCACGGGCTTTTCCTCCTGGAAGCGCGCTTTCTCGCTGTCGGAAAGGAATGGATAGGCTTTCACCAGCTCCCGCGTCATATCCTCGATACGGCGCATGAAGCCCTCCGGGTCGGCCTTGCCCTTGGCGATCTGCGTCAGCTCGTTTTCCCACTCTGCTGTGAGCTTCGGGGAAGTCAGGCTTTCCGGCAGGACGCAGACAAGGTTCACGCCGTCCCTGGTGGGAAGTAACTGCTTGCCCTTGCGCTCCACAAAACCGCCCTTGACTAACTTCTCAATGACGGCGGCGCGGGTGGCAGGCGTCCCCAGGCCCCGGCGCTCCGCGTCCGAGTCGGTGTCCTCGTTCCCGGCCCGCTCCATGGCGGTGAGCAGGCTTGCTTCATTGTGGGGCTTGGGTGGCGTAGTGTCATGCTCCGTCACTTGGACGGCCTCCGGCTCCACGGCCTGCCCCTCGGCAAAGGGCGGCACGTCCAGCATGAGGGCGTTTTCCTCGCCGTCCTCCGCTTCGGGCTTCGCTTTCAGCGACGCGCGGTAGAGGGCTTCCAGGGCTTTCCACCCCTCGCAGAGAACCGTCCGTCCCTTGGCGGTAAACTCTTGTCCGGCGCACTGGAAAACCACTGTCACGGTTTCAAAGACGTGCGGCTGGGCTGCGGCCATCAGGAGCCGCGCCCCGGCCAGGGTCAGGAGATTGCGCTCGCTCTCCGGCAGCGCCGCAAGGTCGCAGGCCCCGATCTCCCGCGTGGGGATAACGGCGTGGTGGTCGGACACTTTCCCGCTGTCCAGGAGCCGGGAGACTTCCGGGGAGAACGCTACCCCCTGCATAAAGGGCAGCTTGCCGCAAAGGAGCGCGGCGATCTCCGCCGCCGTGTCGCCCATGTCGTCGGTGAGGAAACGGCTGTCCGTTCTCGGATAGGTCAAAAGCCGCTTCTCATACAGGGCTTGGGCCAGGTCAAGGGTCTGCTGGGCCGTGTACCCGAACAGGCGGTTTGCCTCCCGCTGCAAGGCGGTGAGGTCAAAGAGTTTCGGCGGGGCGGCGGTTTTCTTCTCCCGCGTCAGGGACACACAGACGGGCCGCGCCGCTTTACAGGCCGCTTTTAGGGCTTCCGCTTCCTGCCTGCTGGAAAGCCGCCCGCTTACGGCTTCCGCGCCGGAGAGGGTCAGGCGCACATGGTAGTATTTTTCTTTCTTGAATGTGGTAATGGCCGCGTCCCGGTCTAAGCACCCACCGCCTTGCAAGCTGGGAGTTCCATTGCTTCTCCACCGCTTCGGCGGCGTTCCATAGGGTATTGCGGTCTGCATACTCCGGCGGGGCATTTGCCGGGAGCAGGATTTCATTGTGGACGATACCACGCTTTTCCGGGTAGTGCTTCACTTGCTGGTCGTATTCACAGAACAGCTTTTCGTCACTCTGGTAAGCAGCGGCGGCAACAGCAGACTGCCGCTGGCTGCGCTGAACAATCGTGATTTCGTTGTGTGGACAGGGCATTTCGTGTCCCTCCTTTCGGTAATTGGTGGATGGGGTGGCGTTTTACCACCTCATTTTGGGCAGAAAAAAAGCAGGAGACCTTTTTTCAGATTTCCTGCTCGGTGTGCCGCTGTGTGAGCGGCGGGTATTTAGTTGTAAAAGTTCGGGACAAGTTGACCCGATGTAAAGCTAACAAACTGAAATTTGACTTGCCTATTTTCTTAAAATCTCATGTGGAGCTTCTATTTCATTTGCCAAGGTATGCTCTGTTAATTCTGACATCAATTTCAATTTTTTATTAATCAATGGTCGCATACAATTAGGAACATGTTCCTGATGCGCTCTGTGGATTGCTACACATTCCTTACAGTTTCCGTGATAACGACAGGCTTTCAGGCAAGGACAGTGATCTTTGTCTTTATACTCCTTACGAAATTCCGCTGCAAATTCTTCTTGCAGTCTCAGCCCCTCGACACGGTTTCCCTTATGAAATTCTACCATTGCATCCAGTTCTTTCTGGTTCCCTTCAATCTTCATGTTATTATAGCGCCTCCATTTCAACTATTCCTCATTTTCTGATAAATTACGATTTATTGCTGACTTTATTATACTTTATTGCCTATCGAAAAGATAGCATATTTTATGAAACTTGTCGGCTGGGAACAGCTTGCAACGCAAGGTGTCCCCAGATGGCAAGTCCACAAAAGGGTAGCTGGCGGCAGCCAGCGCAGGGGAAGCGTAGCGTCCCCTGTATGATTTGAAGCAGACCATGACTGCGGAAAATCACAGCCCTCCGGCAAGGAGCCTTCGGAGAACGCAATGCACCAACCTCTGGGTGGTGTATAATTGCGCCCTTAGTAAACTAAGGGGTTTCCGGCTTCTCCCGTTCCAGCAGCTTTTTCAATAGTTCCTGCGTGTCCTGCCTGTGAAAAATGAATTTCAACAACAGCATGACATCATCATCTGTCAGGCGTTCCGGCTCTTGCAGAAAACTTTCCAGCATACCGCCACGAGTACAGAGCCGGTGTGTCCGTTCTTTTCGGGTAAGCTGCTTTAGCTGGTGCTGCAATGCCTTTTCATCATTGATAGCTTTCCGCAGTTTCTTTTCACTCTTTTCCAACTCCTGGTTGAGCTTTTCCAGCTTTGAGGTATCAGGCAAGGGCAGCGTCCTCCTTTCCCGGTATCAGCACATAAATCCTGTTTGGTTCTCCAACGCCCTGACGCACCCGCATGATCAGTCCGGCGGTTTCCAGTTCATTCAGAGAACGCTTGACCGTCATGGGGCTGCGGGACAGGACTGCGGCAATGGCTGTGACAGGGAAGCAGACAAACAGGATTCCGTTCTCGTCCTCCTGCCCTTTGGATAGCATATCCTCCGGCGTCCCCCATCGGGCGGAGCCGTATTCCATGCCCTTGCGGTAGCCACGGTTGCGCTCCACGCGGAAAACTGCCATAGCTTGTTCCTCCTTGCTCTGGTCTGTGTTACGCAATAGAGGGCGGTTTTCAGGGGTTTAGGATAGTTACCCTTGCCCCCTCGGGTCCGCGTCTGGAAAGCCTTATGATACAAGGCTTTTTTTGCCCCTACTGCGTAACGCCGGGCATGAAAAAAGCGGCGTTCCTGTCCTCCCTTGCCGGGAGTAAAGAAACGCCGCCTATGCGGTTCGATATTCAGTTGTCGGTCTGGTGTGCCTTTCGGGGTCTATCCTCTGGATTGCGGGCGCATATCACGGCTCTGTCCATTCGTAGTAAATTGGTAGTAAATTCGGCCTGCAATCCCTCAGATTTGCCTGTATTTCAAGGCATTTGCCGGATAGTCGCTTGATTTATTTTAAACTATACTGTGATTTCAGAAATATTACGGTATAATAAATATAATAAACTCAGAGTGATACAACATGACAGTAAAGCAAAAGTGATGAATTTTTCTTATGGACGGCGAAGTAATTCCAATTGGAGCAGATATGCAAAGCCATTGACTGAAAAAAAGTGAAAATAACCCAGGAAATAGTTCACATTTATAACAGCATGGAAGGGAGTAACACTTCAAAGAGTAGCTCGTAGGGGTGGTTATAGCCTTCCCAGAAGAAGAGGGCTGATGAAATGCGAGCCGTACAACATTGGCCGTCCCAATAGGCAGTGTACCGTGCAGAACTGGCTTTTGTTGGAGGACTGCTGAAATAAGCAACAATAACTAGGTTGTACGACGGGGGTGATGAGTAACAAGGTGCGTATAATCCCTTGTTTATATTGATTATCTGTGTAGAGGCAAAAGGGGGATATTCAACTGCAACGGGATTCTCAGTAAATCAGGTGATATCGACTGCTTTAATCTTCCCATTATAGTTTGATACAAATGTTTAGGGAGGTGCCAGTATGGCATTTTTAAATGAAAATGAGTGGATACTCCTCAATGAAATTGCGTATAATATTTCTTTTATCTATACAGTAGAGGAGATGCAGCAGGAAATGCTGAATCGATGGCTGCCCTTTCTTATTCCTTATGATGCAGCTATTTTTGCCCGGATCTCCACCACCGAAGACGGGGCCTATCAGTTTCAGACGCCCGCAGCGTTTCAACTGTCTCAGCAGGCGGTGAATGCCTGGGTACAGGAGAGTTTAAACTCAGATGCCTTTCGCTGGGTCCTGTATACCTGCAAAGGCGGGGCTTTTCGGGAATCCATGTCCGTTCCGGAGGAGCAGATAAAAAATCAAGGAATTTACCAGAACTTTTATTTGCCAAACCACCTGACCCACTCGGTGGGACTCTCGATCTGTTTCCGGGAGGAGCCGGTGGGCCTATTGCGGCTGTATCGTGAGGCAGACAAGCCTCCATTCAGTGAACGGGATATGTTTGTACTGGAGCAGCTGCACAAGCACTTTGCATACCGTCTGGTATATGAGGCTAAAAAGGGCGACACCCGTTATTTCTTTGCAAAAGGGTACCATGAGAAGCTGTGCCGTCAATACGGTCTGACCAGTCGGGAGGGAGAGATGTTGGATCTGGCGGTACATGGACTTTCCAATGAAGACATTGCCCAAAAAATGAATATCAGCATCCATACGGTAAAAAAACATTTCCACAGTATTTACACCAAGATGAACGTACGGAATCGGGTGCAAATGCTCCAAAGCCTCCCAATGTCCACAAACAAGATTGATTTTGATGCACTATAAATAAATGGAAGCAGAAAAGCTTGCTTGAAATTGTTTGAATTGCAGTATCCTTTGGTGGTATAAAAAGAAACATCGGTCCCATACAGAGAAACATAAGATCTCCTTGGATAATACATGGATTAAATAAGATGGAGCCGGCGCTGAATTTCAACGCCGGCTCCATTTTGCTATATTTAGGATACAAAAGTTAGGGGATGTATATGAAACGAAGGGATATCTATTGGGTGGCTGCCTATGGACTGCTGGCCGCGGCCACCGTGCTCCTTTGTGTTACGGGGGGCTTTGCTTGGTTTAATGCAACGTATCCTTATCTGGCCGGATTTATTCAATTTTCCGTCTATGCTACGGCGGGAGAACTGCTCTCCGGGCGGATGCTGGAGGGACACTGGCAGATCAACCGAGCCACATGGTTCAAAAGTGTAAGCTGGGGAGTAGGAGGTCTCTTTGTCACCTTGGCCTTCAGCGTGTTCAGCCAGGGTACGCAGCAAGCCATGGCGGCTGGGCTGCTTCCCGGATATGGAAATGCTTTGGCGCTAGCCTTTTTTACCAGCTGTACCAACAATCTGTTTTTTGCCCCCATCCACTCCGCCCTGATGCGGGTGTGTGGAAATTATGGCGAGATCCGCTTTCTGGAGGGACGCCATATTACGCCGCGCCAGGCAGTGGACTCGGTGGACTGGGGCGAGCTGGTGGATTTTACCCTGTTTAAAACCATTCCACTGTTTTGGATTCCCATCAATACCGTTGGTTTTCTTCTTCCCCAAGAGTATCGCATTGTATTTGCCGCAGTCCTTTCCCTGGTGTTTGGTATATTGATGACCATTCTAAAACTCAGGGAACGGAAAAATCAGAGCAGAAAGGAGTCACTTGTATGATTCAGATTTCAGACAACACCCAGCAGATCCAGCCCTCCAAGATCCGGAGAATGTTTAATAAGGCGCTGGAATATGACCGTGTGCTCAGCTTCACGCTGGGAGAACCGGATTTTACCGCCTCGGCAAATGTGATGGAGGCCGGGTGCCGGGCCATCCGAGAAGGCAAGACCAAATATTCCGAAAATGCGGGCCTGCTGGCTCTGCGCCAGGCTATCGCCCGTTATCTTGCGCGTACAGAAGGGTTGTCCTACGATCCGGCGAGCCAGATCGTAGTAACGCCCGGAGCTATGGGAGCATTGTTTTTAGCCCTGAAGGTGCTGCTGAACCCAGGAGATGAGGTCATCGTCAATGAGCCCTGCTGGACCAATTACATTCAGCAGATCCGGATGTGCGGCGGCGTGCCGGTATCCGTGAAAACTGATGCACAGCGGGGGTTTGATTTGGATGTATCCGCTGTTGCCGAGGCCATCACCAGCAAGACAAAGGCAATCATTTTAAACAGCCCCTGCAATCCCACGGGAGCCGTAGCCAGTGCTGAGACACTGTCCCAGCTGGCAAAACTGGCTCAGGAGCGGGACCTGGTGGTGCTAGCAGACGAGGTATATAAGCATATCCTCTTTGACGGGAGGACATACACTGGATTTGCCACCCTGCCCGGAATGAAGGAGCGCACGTTGGTCATTGACAGCCTTTCCAAAACGTATGCTATGACCGGCTGGCGTATTGGCTACGCCGCTGGACCGGAGGAACTGATCCGAAATATGATCAAGCTGCAGGAAAATGTCAGTGCCTGTGCGGCTACTCCATGCCAGGTTGCTGCCATTGAAGCGTTGGAGGGATCTCAAGATCACCTGAAGTATATGGTGGAGCAGTACCGTCTGCGCAGAGACTATGTGATACAGCGAATCGCTGAAATTCCAGGGCTGTCCTGTCATACTCCTGCCGGAACCTTCTATGCGTTTATCAACATCAGTCGCCTGGGCATGCCCTGCGAGGAATTTGCTATGAAGCTGCTGGAAGAAAAGCAGGTGGTTGTGGTACCGGGCACCGCGTTTGGAGACTTTGGTGAGGGGTACATTCGCCTGTCCTATGCCACATCCATGGAATGCCTGGAACAGGGTCTGGAGGCGTTGGAGGAGTTTGTCCGCGCCCACGCAGCCCAGGGGGACCGGACATGAGTGATATCAACGGCCCCCGCTTATCCGGCCATCTCACCCGGCTGGGACAGATCGGCTTTGTGCCAGGGGAAGGAACCACACGACTGCCCTATACGCCTGCCTATGACGAAGGACGGGCCTATGTGCAGTGGTGTATGGAGCAGGCGGGACTTCAGACGTCCATCGATCCCGTAGGCAATCTGATTGGTACGCTGCCCGGCAAAGGGAAGACTATCTGCATGGGGTCCCACATCGACACAGTGCCCGGGGGTGGGATCTATGACGGAGCCTACGGCGTATTGGCCGGTATCGAATGTGTGCAGCGCCTTCGGGAGCTGGGGTATCAAAACCGGCATCCCATTCAGGTGGTTGCCTTCACCGAGGAGGAGGGTAATGTCATCGGCGGGACCTTTGGCAGCAAGGCCTTCACCGGAGGAGCAATTGACGGTGCCATGCGCCCCAATCTGGCACTTCACGCCCTTACGATGGAGCAGGTGGGTGCCTGCCGCCAGGATTTAGCCCAATATCAGTGCTATTTGGAGCTGCACATTGAGCAAGGGGGACTTCTGGAGGCGGAGGGGGCGCAAATCGGCCTGGCAGGCGGCATTGTAGGTATCGTGCGCTACCGCATGACGGTTTCCGGCTGCGCCAACCATGCAGGCAGTACACCCATGCATCTGCGGGATGATGCCCTGGTAAGCGCCTGCCGGATCATTACCAAGCTTATGGATCGGGCCAGAGCCGCTTCGCCGGATATGGTCTGTACCGTGGGCACGCTCCAGGTGTTTCCGGGAGCGGTCAATGTGATTCCTGGCAAGGTGGAGTTTATTGTGGAGCTGCGCAGCCCGACCATGGAGGCCATGGATCAAGTCATTGCCTCCGTGCTGGAAGAGTATCCGGAACTGACGGGAGAAGAATATATCCGCCAGTCCCCTACCCAGTGCAGTCCGAAACTGATAAAGTTGAGTGAGACGCTGTGCCGCGGCCGCGGCATCCGTTCTCGCAGGATGTTCAGCGGCGCGGGGCACGATCTGATGAATTGGGGGCAAGCTGTGCCCTCCATGCTCCTGTTCATTCCCAGCAAAGACGGAATCAGCCACTCTAGTCGTGAGTACAGTGCGCCTGAGGACCTGTACCGGGGCACCCAACTGCTGATGGAGATGGTTCAAGCTTTGGATCAAGAGGAGGGGGACCTGTGAAAATCAAAATCATCAATCCCAACACGACACAATCCATGACCGACAGCGTGGAAAAGCTGGCCCGCCGGGTAGCCCGCAGCGATACCCAGGTTTGGGCCGTCAGCCCGGCGTCCGGACCGGACAGCATCGAGTGCTATGTGGATGAGCATTTGGCCGTTCCTGGGGTTTTGAAAGAGGTGATCCGGGGAGACCGGGAGGAAGGAGCTGACGCTTTTATTATTGCCTGCTTCGGGGACCCCGGGCTCCAGGCTGCACGGGAGGTCACCTCTAAGCCGGTGCTGGGGATCTGCGAGTCGGCCATCACAGCGGCAAAATTCATTGCCCCCTATTTCTCTATCGTATCGGTGCTGGACCGCTCCCGCAAGGTGACGGAGGATGTGGTGGCCAACTACGGAGCGGAAAAATTCTGCCGTTCTATCCGCTCCACCGGTCTGAGCGTGCTAGAATTTGGCCGGAATCCCCAGAAGGGGCTGGAGGCTCTGGCACACCAGGGGGAGCTGGCCGTACAGCAGGACGGAGCAGAATGCATCCTGCTGGGATGCGCCGGTTTTGTGGACTTTGTCCAGGACTTGTCTGCTCAGTTGGGCGTTCCTGTACTGGACGGAGTTATGCCCGCGGTCAAATTTGCAGAGGCTATGGTGGACATGGGGCTGCACACCAGCAAGGTATCTACCTGGGGATTTCCGGAGCCTAAGAAGATCGTGGGGTTCCCCATGTTTAGGCAAGAAGATTTGATGTTTTAGGAGATGACTATATGCGCACCTTGATCAAAGGAGGCACCATTGTAACCGCGGAACAGGAGTTTGTGGGTGATATCCTGGTGGAGGGTGAGATCATCCGTGCCATGGGGGCCCATTTGGACGAGAAGGCAGATCGTGTGATAGATGCCCAGGGAAAATATGTGTTCCCGGGCGGCGTAGACCAGCATACCCACTTTTCCGCCCTATGCAACGTGGGCGATCGGGACACCGCAGGGTATGAGACCACTGACTCTGCCATTGTAGGCGGAACTACCACCATTGTGGATTTTGCGCCTCAAGATCCGGACCGGGGACTGCTGGATTCCATTGATTACCGAATTAATGTGCGGGCAAAGGACAAAGCCTGTGTAGACTTTGCCCTTCATGCCATGGTAACGTATATTATGGACAGCATCTTTGACGAAATTGAGGACTTTCCCAGGCGGGGAATCTCTAGCATCAAGATCTTTATGGCTTACAATGGTTCACCCCTCCACGTGGATGACGGAACTTTCTTCCGCATTCTGGAGAAAAGCCGCCAGGTGGGCGCCACCGTATTTGTCCACGCGGAAAACGGTGAGATCCTGAATTTCCTGCGCAGCGAGTGCGTAAAGAAGGGACAGCTGACCCCCCATTACCACTACGTCTCCCGCCCGCCCTTTACCGAGGCGGAGGCAGTGCGTCGGGCGATCTACCTGGCTGGCCAGACCGATACACCTCTATACATTGCCCATATGACCTGCAGGGAGGCCATTGCCGAACTGCAAAAGGCGAAGGGGACTGGCCAGCGAGTTTCTGGTGAGACCTGTACTCATTATCTAACCACCACCAAGGAGGTCCTGGATAACCCCGATTTCAACGAAGCGGCCAAGTTTGTCTGCTCCCCTGCCCTGCGGGATCAGGAGGACTGTGAGGCCCTGTGGCAGGCTCTGGCCGGCGGACTGCTGACGGCGGTCTCCTCCGACCACTGCGGCATCGACGTAGCCGAGCTCAAGCAGGCGGGGCGGGACGATTTCACGCAGATCCCCAACGGCTCCCCCGGCGCCGGTGATCGCCTGCATATGGTATGGACCGAAGGCGTATGTACCGGCAAGCTGAGCCGTCAGAAATTTGTAGACGTCATCGCTACCCAGCCCGCTAAGATCAACGGCATTTACCCCCGAAAGGGCACGTTGGCGGTAGGTTCCGACGCAGACATTGTGATCTTTGATCCCAGCTATGAGGGCGTGATCCGCCTGGCGGACAACCCCAACGGCGTGGACTACAACCTTTATGAGGGCCGCCGCCAGTCCGGCCGGGTGGAGACCGTTCTGCTGCGGGGACAGGTGGTAGTGGAAAACGCCAAGTTTGTGGGCCGCTACGGCCAGGGACAGTTTATTCCCGCCAACATGTATGCCTCCGGTTACGAAAACCGGAACTGATCCAGTGTACCTGCAGCAGGCTGCCCCGCCCAAGCAGCGTACATTGGAGAGAGGTGAAAAGAGTCAAAAAAGAAGTGAGGAGGTATGGGTCCTGGGCTTTGGCGGGCCTGTATCTGCGAAAGCAGCGATTCCATGAAAGAAAAACCACAGAGTATTTTATGACAGGAGGTTTCTTGTATGGATACCACATATGGTGTGTTGTGCCTCATCCCCCCCATCGTAGCCATCGGGTTGGCCCTGTGGACCAAGCAGACGATTTTCTCTTTGTTTATCGCAGTTTGGCTGGGCTCCACCATGATGAACGGATTTAATCCTCTGGTTGGCTTTGTCAAAATTATCTCGGACTATGTGATCCCCTCTCTCAGCGGAAACGCGTCTTTGATCGTCCTGGTCACCCTCTCCGGCGGCATGATCGCCATGCTGCGCACCACCGGCGCCGCGGAGGCATTTGCCACCAAGGTGACAAAAGTCATCAATACCGCCAAAAAGGGCCAGGTAGTCACCTGCCTGAGCGCCTTCATTTTCAGCTACACGGAGCCCTGCCTTATGCTGGGTACCATTATGCGGCCCGTGACCGACATGGTGCGTATTTCCCGGGCAAAGCTGGCCTATATCCTGGACTCTATGGGTTGTAACCTGGCTGCCCTGTCTCCCATCAGCAGCTACGGCCCCTTCATCACCGGCCTGATTGCCGCAGAACTGCTGGCTGCCGGCATTGAGGGCAGCGAGTGGGGCATCTGGCTGAATATGCTCCCCTTTAACCTGTACGGCGTATTTGCCATGATCACCGTTTTGATCGTCGCCGCCTTCGGTTTGAACTTCGGGCCGATGTACAAGGAAGAAAAGCGGGCTCGGGAGACCGGCAAGCTGCTGGGCGACGGGATCCAGCCCCTGGTACCTGAGGTGAAAAATGAGCTGCCCCAGGGCTATAAGCTCACCATGTGGAACTTTATCATCCCCATCCTCTTCCTGTTTGGTTCCCTCTTTGCCACCATTTTCTGGTCCGGCGATCTGGTCAACAATGGGCTGGTGGAGTGCTTCCGCAACGCGAACATTACGCTGGCCATCTGCATCGCCTTTATGGGCGGCGCGGTGGGCGCCGGTATTATGGGTGTGAGCACCAAGCTGTTCAGCGTGACCAAGGCCTTTGACACCTTTGTCAACGGCATGGCCGAGCTCATTTCCGTCCCCTTCATACTGGTGTGTGCCTGGTCTCTGGGTTCCATCGTCAAAGGCATGGGCACCAGCGAGTTCCTGATCCACATTGTAGAGAACTACCTGACTCCCGGCCTGGTTCCTGCCCTTGTGTTCCTGTTTGGCGCGCTCATTTCCTTTGCAACCGGCTCCTCCTGGGGTGTGTGGTCCATTATGATGCCCATCGCCTTCCCCATGGCCGTTGCCTTTGATATTTCCATTCCGTTTGTGGTTGGCGCAGTTATCGGCGGCGGTCTGTTCGGCGACCAGTGCTCCCCCATCTCCGATACCACCGTCCTCTCCTCCACCGGCGCCTCCTGCAACCACGTGGTCCACGTCATGACCCAGCTGCCCTACGGAATCACAGTTGGTATTTCGGCGTTCCTGGGATTCCTTTTCGGCGGCCTGACGGGACAATATATCTTGAGCATTGTGGTTACCGCTGTTATTCTGGTAGTGGTTCTGTTTGCGGTGACCCAGCTTACCAAGCTGCGTTACCCGGAGAAAGTGCACTAACTGCTTCACCATTGGAACAGGAGGCTTTTTATGAAAAAGATTGATACCATTGTGGTGGCGCCCCATTTCTACACCATGGAAGGGGCTGGCGTGGGTTATTACGGTGACGCCGCCATGGCCGTGGATGGAGGCAAGATTCTGGAGGTGGGCGACCAGTCCAGAATTTTAGCGGAATATACCGCTGAGGAAACCATCACCCTGGATCATCACATGGTGCTGCCCGGCTTTATTGACGGCCACATGCACACGGCATGCAACATCATGCGGGGCCTGGCCCAGGACACCAATAGTTGGATGATGTTCGGTCTTCAGCCTTTTGATAACGTGGTCAACGATGAGGAGCGAGATGCGGGCAGCCGGGTGGCCATTCTGGAGGCCATCCGGGCGGGCACCACTACGCTGGGCGACTATGAATTTAAGATGGAAAACGTGTGTGCGTTCATCGACAAGGTGGGGGCACGAGGCAACATTGCCCAGACCATCCGGGCGGCCAAACGGCGGGTCTATCAACCCGGCGAGCTCTATGAGTTTGATGACACCATGGGCGAAGAGAGCCTGAATCGCAACATCGCCCTGTATGACCAGTGGAACAACAAGGCGGGCGGCCGGATCAAGATCCTGTTTGGCCCCCAAGGCGCTGACTTTGTCAGCCCGGAGATGCTGCTGCGCATCCAAAAGGCGGTCAAGGAGCGGGGTACAAAAATCCATATGCATGTACAGCAGGGCGATCGGGAGACCTATCAGATCGTCCAGCGCTATGGCAAGCGGCCCACCGCCTTTTTGGATGAACTGGGCTATCTGGATGAATCTCTCATCGCAGTCCACCTCACGGACTGCACAGACGAGGAAGCCGCTCTCATTGCCAAACGCGGGGCCTCCATGATCGTCAATCCCGGTTCCATCGGGATCATTGACGGCATTGTCTGCCCCAGCGTGGCCTTCCAGCAGGCGGGCGGCGTGGTGGCACTGGGCTCTGACCAGGCACCGGGCAACAACTGCCACAACATCATCAACGAGATGAAAAACGTGTGCCTGTTCAACAAGATCAAGTATCAAAATCCAGAGGTCATGCCCGCCTGGAAAGCCCTGCGTATGGCCACCATTGAGGGGGCTAAAGCCGTTGGCTTGGGCGATACCGTGGGTTCTTTAGAGTCGGGGAAGCAGGCTGATTTCATTGCCATTGATCTCAACTGTCCTTCCATGCTGCCGGTATATACCTATCCTATGCGCAATATGGTACCAAACCTGGTTTACAGTGCCCGGGGTCCTGAGGTTTCTCTGGTTGCGGTGGACGGCAAGGTCATTATGCGGGACGGTACATTTACCTATGTAGATGAAAAAGAGTATCTGGCCGCCATCCCCCAGTACCCAGACGCCATCGGCAAGCGGGCCGCAGAAGAGTTCTTTGCCATCAATGGTACCAACGGCCACTTTATGCGGGAAGATAAACTGTAAGTATTTTCATAAGATCATTCCTTTCTTTCTCTCCTGTCGGGGGCTCGGGGCAGATGTCCCCGGGCCCCTTGACACAGCAGGTTTTTATTCCGCACAGTACAGTTCCCACTTTCCCGGCTTTCCTTTGCGGAGCACGGGTCCCAGAGGTGACAACACCATGTGTGAACCTTCTACGCAGCTCAACCAAAGCGCCGTTCCCATTGTTACATTGCTCCGTCTGTCCTGGCCAGCGATTTTGGAGCAGCTTCTGCTTACTGCCGCCAATTATGTGGATACTGCCATGGTGGGCTCTTTGGGAGCTGATGCCACCGCATCGGTAGCCATCAACTCCTCGGTGTGCTTTCTTTTAATGGGACTGTTTGCTGCTGCAGGAGTTGGTTATTCCGTGCAGGTCGCCCACGCGCTGGGGGGGCAGGATTTGTTCCGTGCCAGAACTGCGGTGCATCAAGCAGCCAGCGGGGCTCTGCTGATGGGGACGGGGGCGGCTGTTTGCATGCTCCCTTTGTCTTGGTTTATTCCTCTGTGGCTGGGAGGTGAACCAACGATTTTGTCGAATGCCAGAGCCTACCTTTGGTTTTATGCCATGGGCCTGCCGCTGCAAGCTCTGCTGGCTGTGCTGTCTGCCGTGCTCCGATGTTCGGGGAATACCAGAACGCCTCTGCTGTTTAATGCTGGGACCAACCTTCTTAATATCTGCTTGAATTATTTGCTAATATTTCCATCAAGGCAGGTCGTCATTCTGGGTTGCTCCTTGTCCATCTGGGGAGCTGGGCTTGGCGTGACCGGGGCAGCCATAGGGACTGCCTTGTCGGGAGGGCTCATGGGAATTTCTATGGCGCTGTTTATGGCGCTGCGGAAAGGACCGTTGCAGATGACAGCGGTTGTGTTGTTTCGTCCCCAAAAGTCTGTGGTACGGCGGGCACTGGCACTGGGGATTCCTGTGTTTTTGGAGCGGGCCTGCTTCAGCTGCGGACAGCTGATTGTAACCCACATGGTTGCCGGTTTGGGGAATATTGCTCTGGCAGCCAACCACGTTGCGGTAACGGCAGAGGCGATCAGCTACTTGCCAGCGCAGGGGGTCTCCTTTGCGGCCACCGCGGCAGTGGGGCAGGCGATTGGCGGCAATCAACCGGTGTTGGCCCGAAGATATGGAGTGCTCTCCGGACGAATTGGGCTGTGCTCCGGACTCCTGGCCGGGATATTCCTGTTTTTCTGCGCAGAGCCCTTGGCCGGACTCTTCTCCTCTGACCCAGAGGTGATTGCTCTGGCTGCCGATATGCTGCGCATTGTTGCCATTTCGGAACCCCTGTACGGCCTTTCTATTGTTCTGGGCGGTGTGCTTCGAGGGGCTGGGGACAGCCGCACGCCATTTCTGATCGTGCTGGTGGGGGTGTGGGCAGTACGGCTGCCGCTTGGTCCCATACTCCTTGTTCGGTGCGGTTTGGGCCTTGCCGCCATCTGGATTGCCATGGTTGCGGATCTTATGCTGCGAGGTGTCCTGTGCCAGTTTTTTGTCTGCAAAATCAACTGGCCTCGACGTGCGGCCCTGGTATCAGGAAAACCGACCACCAAAAGTTGATCGCTTTACCTGTATATTGTAATTTGTGATAGATTTCATGTTTAGAAACATCAAAAAGGAGACGTTAAATATGGTGCAGATCTCAGAACAAATATTTAAAATTGGCATCATCCCCGTCATCGCCATTGACGACGCGGACAAAGCCGTCCCCCTGGCCCAGGCCCTGGTGAAGGGCGGCCTGCCCGCCGCCGAGGTCACCTTCCGCACCGCCGCCGCGGAGGAGGCCATCCGCCGCATCGTGGCCGAAGTGCCCGACATGCTGGTGGGCGCCGGCACCGTGCTCACCAAGGAGCAGGCCGACCGGGCCATTGCCGCCGGTTCCCAGTTTATCGTCAGCCCCGGCTTCAACCCTGAGATTACCCGCTATGTCCTGGACAAGGGCGTGGTCATGATGCCCGGCACCGCCACCCCCGGCGAGATGGAGCAGGCCATGAGCATGGGTCTGGACGTGGTGAAGTTCTTCCCCGCCGAGCAGAACGGCGGCGTGGCCAAGCTGAAGGCTTTGGCCGGCCCCTACACCAACCTGCGCTGGATGCCCACCGGCGGCGTGAACACCAAGAACATGATGGACTACCTGGGCTTTGACCGCATCATCGCCTGCGGCGGTACCTGGATGGTGAAGAAAGACCTGATCGAGGGCGAGCAGTGGGATGAGATCACCCGCATCTGCAAGGAGGCCGTCAAGACCATGCTGGGCTTCTCTCTGGCCCACGTGGGCATCAACTGCGCCGACGAGGCTCAGGCCGAGCAGACCGCCAAGACCCTGTGTGCCCTGTTTGACCTGGAGTACAAGCCCGGTAACTCCTCCATCTTTGCCGGCTCCGCCGTGGAGTGCAACAAGGCTCCCGGCCGCGGCGCCAACGGCCACATTGCCATCGGCACCAACAACGTGGACCGTGCCGTCTACCACCTGGGTCTGCGGGGCGTGACCTTCGATGAGTCCAGCCGCAAGACCGATGCCAAGGGCAACACCAAGGCCATCTACCTCAAGGATGAGCTGGCCGGCTTTGCCGTCCACCTGGTGAAGAAATAATCGGGCAAAACCATTCTATTTGAGTTTGTGATAAGGAGTAGAGCACAATGAAAGTTGTTACCTTCGGCGAGCTGATGATCCGGCTCCAGCCCTATAACTACGAGCGTTTTGTCCAGGCTGATCACCTGGAGTTCACCTTCGGCGGCGGCGAGGCCAATGTGGCCGTCTCCCTGGCCAACTACGGCCTGGATGCCGCCTATGTCACCAAGCTGCCCGCCCACGCCATTGGCCAGGCGGCCGTCAACTCTCTGCGCCGCTACGGCGTGGACACCTCCATGATCGTCCGGGGCGGCGACCGTGTGGGCATCTACTTCAACGAGAAGGGCGCCTCCCAGCGGGGCAGCGTGTGTATCTACGACCGTGCCCACTCCGCCATCCAGGAGTCCCAGCCCAGCGACTTTGACTGGGACAAGATCTTCGAGGGCGTGGACTGGTTCCATTTCACCGGCATCACCCCCGCTCTGGGCCCCAACCTGGTGGAGACCTGCAAGCAGGCCTGCAAGGCCGCCAAGGCCCACGGCGTGAAGATCTCCTGCGACCTCAACTACCGCGGCAAGCTATGGACCCGTCAGCAGGCCCGGGAGGCCATGACCGAGCTGTGCCAGTACGTGGACGTGTGCATCTCCAACGAGGAGGACGCCAAGGACGTGTTCGGCATCGAGGCCGAGTCCACCGACATCTACGCCGGTGAGATCAACCACGAGGGCTATAAGTCTGTGGCCAAGCAGCTGGCCGACAAGTTCGGCTTTGAAAAGGTGGCTATCACCCTGCGTGAGTCCCACTCCGCTTCCGACAACGGCTGGAGCGCCATGCTGTACGATGTGGCCTCCGACGAGTATTGCTTCTCTAAGAAGTACGAGCTGCGCATCATCGACCGCGTGGGCGGCGGCGACAGCTTCGGCGGCGGCCTCATTTACGCGCTTCTCAATGGCAAGTCCACCCAGGAGGCCGTGGAGTTTGCCGTGGCCGCTTCCGCGCTGAAGCACACCATCGAGGGCGACTACAACATGGTCAACGTCTCCGAGGTGGAGAAGCTGGCCGGCGGCGACGGTTCCGGCCGTATCCAACGCTGAGTTGATTTTGGAATTTCTCCTTCATTCTTATAAGGTTGTATGGATCTTTTTCACTAAAAACTACAAACTACGCATTATGAAAGAATACGGCGAATGAACTCCAATACCAAGTAATATTGCCTAGGCTCCTGCAGGTAGGTTATAGGTGGCTTCAGAGTAAAGCAGTGTCGAGGAAAAGCCTGAACTATAAAAATGCTGAGAAATTGTATCGTGGATCCACTGTATGTAATAAATATGTGCTGCTATGAAAAAGCAAGCGAATGCTATATATCGCAATCTTTGATGAAGCTGAGATTGGCTTGCTGGTAGTTGGATTGGCTTACACAAAAAATGCGTTGGTTGATAAAGGGACCCTCGGTAGTTGGTAAGGATATGGAGAATTTTAAAAATATGACAATGGATACCGTGAGTGGGTAGCAAGAAATGTAGCTCCAGCTACCTTACTCGTCTCCCATAGCGGTGAAAGAGAGAGCCGATGGGAAAACATCCCTTTTGATTGTTCTCCGCCGCTTATGGGTGGAGAGACACAAAACATCATAAGTTGCCCCAAGAGGGCGCAAGTGATTATCCAATCACTTGCGCCCTCTTTTTCTTCGACTTTTTTTGTCAAGAAAGAACCAAAAACGCCAAAAAGGGAAAGAAGACAACGGGAGTTTTGCGAGAAATCCATTAAGCCTCCGCCTACCGAACCAAATTTCCTGATGGTTCGACATAAGTGGTATCGCACTGGTGGTTGCCGCGCTCCGCCCTCCAGAAGTTTGAAAAGAATTTATTTTTCAAACTTTTTGGAGGTAAAAGCAATGAAAATTACATATCTGGCATATATACAACAGCCTGATAAAAGCACAAGATTGTCTGTGGTTTCTTATGATGAATGGAAACAGATAGTCCAGAAAAACCGTATGCTTCCCGCAGAGAAACGTCGGTATTTTGTAACAGACTGTTTTCAAGATGCAGACACTCTGGACTGCATGGTAATTGAAACATCATATGAGGAATATAGGCAGTGGAATAGAGAAAGAATGGCTGCTAAACGAAATCGTAATTTAGGTCAAAAAATCTGCATACTTTCGCTAAATACATATCTAAAAGATAGCCAGGATTGTATTGCCCTGGGAGATGTACTGCAGGCGGGCGATCACACAGAGAAGAAAACGATTGATAAGGTGCAGCTGGAAGCCCTTCAGAAAGAACTGGAAGACTGGAGACCCTGGGGGGTATTTCTTTTGGAACTATATTTAGCCGGTGAGCATAGGAGCTGCGTCCCCATGCTTGTGCGAAGATATAAGGTGTCGCCTCAGACGGCTCGGAAGTATAAACGCCAATTTGAGAATTTTTTAAAAAAGTTCTTTGCGGATTTTACATCTTAAGTTTATTTTATGTGACTTTGATACTGCTATGTCAATTATAGCTTGACGGACACCAGAATAGAAACAGGCGCATACTTCCGCCAAGGAAAGTGTGCGCCTGTTTCATGAAAGCGGGGAAGTGTCAATATTGTATCCCCAAAAACTGCCTCAGAGCGCAATGGTGCGCTACATTTTTAGCTATTGGAGTACCCACAGAATTTGATTTGCCTATCAACTAGGACCTGCCCCCCATGGGAAAGAGAGATATCTAATATTTGTTAAAAATTATCGACAGAAAAGTGGTGAAAGATTGGAAATACTGGAGAAAGCTCAAATTTAAATATATTGTTGATGGACATCCAGCCCCCCAATTATGAAACCGATCAAAATACTATGAACTTATGGAGATGCTGGAAAAGACAATATTATTTAGATTGGAGCAAATATAATGGATAAAAAATTGAAAATTCAATATGATAGGAAACGATTTCGAAATATATATATGGAACCGAATGGGAAACAGGGCCAAATGTTGTATATATATTGTGAACACACAATCCAAATATTGACAGACGCACTAACAGTTAAAGATCGAGAAATAATAGAAAGTATAAATGCAAGCTGTTTAATTGCAGAGATAGAACACAAGAACTCCCTACGTAAAAAGAAGTGTTGTTACAAAAAATGGTTTGAAATTGCATCACTTATCTGCTCAGGAATCACTTCAGTAGCCAGTTTCTTATTATTGTTTTACAATTGAAAAGTGTGTTCCCTCGATATTTTTACTTGTTGTTTAACAAAAAATAAAAAACTCAAAAAAGTAGCAAGATTACCCTCTTTCAAATCGTATTTTGAAATAACTATACGGAAACGGCTCCGTGTAGTTGAGCGCTACGTACTTTTGCTTAAAAGTTTGAGAATAGGATAACTTCTTTAATTTTCAAAGGATAATTGCAGGAAAAATACATTGTGGGCATACATACAGCATCTCCCTACAGATATGAAAATATAAGCGCTTTCCGCGGACGGCGCAGAAGTACAAATGGCAGTTTAAAAAAATTTTAAAAAATTTCTTTGGAGGTGTTTCGTTTTAAGGGCTTTTTGTGCAGTAGGAGAGTGAAAGGCAATTCAGCCTGTCTGCTCCTTGATAAATGCCGTCGAGAGACGGTCATATCCGGTTAACGAGAATACGTTAGCTGACAGGCCCCAAAAGGGAAAGCGGTGCCGGGGGTGCGCCAGGACCCGCCTGTGGAGGGAAACTCCATCAAGAAACGGCCAGAAAGGCGGCGAGCGCAGACTCATCCCCGGCGGGCAGCTTTGGTAAGCTGCTGTGCCATGACCTTGTCAGACTGATAATGATACTTCCGTCCAGTCCCAGCCCCATGATGGGATCACGCAAGGAGGGCGGCCGACAGAGATCCTGCCGGGGGTGAGATGCCCATGAAGCGGTGCCAACCGCTGTTCTCGTTGCCGCCCATGTCCGGGGAAGTAGTGTCAAATACGGACAAGCATGAGGCTGCTTTAAGTCTTGATATTAGAATCCATGGGGGCTGTTCAATCGGTGAGGTTTTGGTTAAATCACTTCGCACCAGGGAACGGCCCCTATGCTTGTAATATCAAGTTATATATTTACTTAGGATGGAGGGATACAAAATGGTCAATATCGATTTGTTGGGAATTACAGTCCTATTGCGTCGGTTGTGCGAACAAGGCAAGCTTACAGATAAAGAGGCTAAACGTATTCTCTCCAGAATTGCTGTCGAAACAGGTGCAGACCTTATTATTTTTCTCTGAAATCTTAATCTTTTCATGGATATTTCTCTAAAAGTGTGGTAGTGTTTGTGTCGCGCAGGAGGTGAAGCAGCATGGCAAAAAACCGGCAAACCGAGGGAAGTGTGGCACTGCAGGAAAAGAAGTGCCAGGTCATTACCATTGAGGCAACCCAAAGCCCCCAAAATATCAAATTACGGGTGGCAGCCTACGCCCGCGTTAGTTCCGCTTCTGATGATCAGCTTAACTCCTTCGTTGCTCAGAATCGGTACTACATCAGCTTGATATCCAGTAAGGAAAACTGGAGTATGGTGGACATATATGCCGACGAGGGTATAACCGGAACTTCTGGAGAAAAGAGAGAGGACTTCCAGCGGCTCCTGGCAGACTGCCGCAGAGGATTGATTGACAAAGTGTTGGTAAAGTCCATCTCCCGCTTTGCCCGCAACACCAAGGAATGCCTGGAGGCCATCCGGGAGCTAAAAGCATTGGGTATCGGGATCTGCTTCGAAAAAGAAAACATCGATACCTCAACCATGTCCGGCGAAATGATGACAGCTCTGTTTGCCTCCTTTGCCCAGGCGGAGAGTGAAAGCACATCACAAAATATGCGCCTTGGCATTAAGATGCGGATGATGAATGGAGAATTTAATACCTGCTTGGCGCCGTATGGCTATCGCTTGGAACATCACAAATTGAAAATTATACCGGAGGAGGCTGTTGTAGTACGAAGGATATTTACCGATTATCTCAGTGGAAAGACCTCCCGAACTATCGCGCAAGAATTAAATGCGGAATATCCGCAGCTCAGACCCTGGAGACGTGAGCGGATTGAATATATGTTAAAAAATGAGCGCTACGCAGGAAATGCGCTGTTGCAGAAGCGGTATAGGACAAATTCCTTCCCTCCAGAGCAAAAGCGGAATAGGGGAGAGAAAGAAATGTACTTTGTACCAAACAGCAATGATTCCATTGTAGATATAGAACTATTTGATCGAGTTCAAAAGCTCCGAGCTAAGCGAGAGGTGATACGTGCAGCAAATCCGCGCTGCTTGTCCGGCAAACTGCGTTGTGGGGTGTGTGGAAATACATTTCGCTGGAAAAAGCAGAATCAAAAGATGTATTGGTCCTGCAGAACCCATGAAGAAGATGCGGGAGCCTGTGCGATAACGCAGATTCCCGAAGTGGAAATTCAGAACGCGTTCTTCCGCCTCTATTATAAACTTAAACATCATGGAGCCCCTATTTTCACCTCAATGCTTACCGCGCTCCAAGCCGTTCGCAACCGCCGGATGCTCTGGAGTATGGATATCATTGAACTCAACAAACAAATATCTGAACTTGCCAGTCAGAATCAGATGTTGGCCAAGCTGAAACAGCAGGGCCTCATTGATTCTGACATTTTTATATTCCAGAGCAATGAGTTGACCGAACAGCTCCGCACTGCAAAGCGGAAAAAGGAGAGCCTCCTGGCCGTTGATGGAGACAATACCATCGTCCAAACGCGCGAGCTGATGGAAATCCTGGATGATGGTCCAGACTTCCTTGACAGCTTTGATGCGGAGCTGTTCGGTGAGCTTGTTGATAAGATCATTGTGGAAAGCAACGAGCAAATCCGATTCCGCCTGAAAAATGGGCTGGAATTAACCGAAACCATGGAAAGGACGATGCGATGATGGGAAACCGAAAGCAGCCCTTTGGATATAGAATTGTTATGGGGGAAATTGTGATCCATCCCCAGGAGGCAGAACTGGTGGAGTATATCTTCCAGAAATATCTTGCCGGGGCTGCCTTCAGTACATTGGTCGAGGAGCTGCGAGAACAATCCATCCCATATAGCGAAGGGAAAGTCTGGAATAAAAATATGGTGGCCCGGATTCTGGAGGATGAACGGTATACTGGAAAACATGATTACCCACCAGTAATTGACCGGGAGCTCCTAACAAGGGCACTTGCAAAGAGACGCGCAAAGCATGTTCCGTCCCAAAAAACACAGGCTCAAAAAATCCTTCGTCGACTCAGTGGACAAGCTGTTACGAAATCAATGGAAGTTCAGGTGCTGAATCTGCTGAATCGTCTGGTTACATCACCAGATCGAGTTAAGCTGCCGGAAACAATGCCCTCCAATCAATCTGAGGTACATAGATTGCAGCACGAACTAGAGCAGGTGATGGAGGAACAGCCAATTGAGGAAGAGAAAGCCCAAAAGCTGATTTTATCCATGGCCGCCGCTCAGTACACAGCAATCGCTTCCTGTGAATATGAAACCATTCGCCTGCGCGGGGTGCTTTCCAGACATGCGATCATGACAGAGCTGGATGCGGAATTACTGCAAAGTATTGTGGCGGCAATTCACTGTTATGCGGATGGTACACTGGATGTTTACTTAAAAAATGAACAAATCATAGGAAGGGGAGATATGCAATGAGGGAAAGCGCCGCCAAGGTCATCATCATCCCTGCAAAGCCGGAGGTCGCAGCCCAGCAGACTGTCAAACGGCAGCTTCGCGTGGCGGCATACTGCCGTGTCTCCACCGATGATGAGGAACAGCTTACCAGCTATGAGGCCCAGCAAAACTACTATACGGACAAAATCATGACCAACCGCGATTGGACTATGGCCGGAATCTTTGCCGATGAGGGCATCACAGGCACCTCAGCCCGAAAAAGGCCTGAGTTTCTGAAGATGATTCGGATGTGCAAGCAGAAGAAGATCGACATTGTCCTAACGAAATCCATCTCCCGATTTGCCAGAAATACGGTGGACTGCCTGAACTATATCCGAGCGTTGCGGTCGCTGGGAATCGCGGTCATCTTCGAAAAGGAAAATATCAATACACTAGAGGCGGACAGCGAGATCCTCATCACTATGCTGGGGGCTTTCGCCCAGTCCGAGAGCGAAAGTATCAGCGCCAATGTCCGCTGGGGAAAGCGGCAGGCCATGCGGGAAGGAAAAGCCATCATCCAATATGACCGGCTGTACGCTTATGAAAAGGGTGATGACGGGAATCCCAGAGTGATTCCAGAACAGGCAGAGGTAGTTCGATCCATCTATAACCAATACCTGACCGGAGCCAGTCTACGGATGATTAAGGAACGATTGGAATCGGAGCAGATTCTAAATGTGGCTGGAAATCCTCAGTGGACAATCACAGCCATTCGAGGGATTCTGACCAACGAAAAATACTGCGGAGATGTTCTCCTGCAAAAGACCTACATCAGCGACTGCATCAGCCGGAAAGTGATCCGCAATACCGGCCAGTTACCCATGTATCTGCTGCAAAATCATCATGATGGCATCGTGGAGCGAAAAACCTTTGATGCGGTGCAGACAGAGATGGCACGGCGCAACGCCGGGAAAAGCCCCTCCAAGAAGAAAGCTCCCACAGGGCTGACATCCTACGCCAGCAAGTACGCCTTGTCGGAGCGTCTGGTTTGCGGTGAATGTGGAACGCTGTATCGCAGGTGCACCTGGTCTAAAGGCGGCAAAAAGCGTGTGGTATGGCGCTGTGTCAGCCGACTGGACTATGGGACAAAATACTGCCACAACTCACCGACACTGGATGAGGAACCCCTCCAGCGGACGATTCTCGCCGCCATTAACTCCATTATGAGCAAAAAAGACACCCTCATTCGTCAAATCACATCCGCTATGGAGATGGAAATTGCTCCGGTCCCAGGAGAGAGCATGAGCCTTGCGGACATCGAGCATCGCCTGGGTGAGCTGAATGACCGGACCCGTAAGTTGGTGGCAGAAGCAGCTCAAAGCGAAGATTCCTCCGTCTATACCTCTCAGCTGAGGGAAATTGTGAATGAGGCCGCCGAATTAAAAGAAAAACGGACATTCATTCAGGAACGGCGCCGAAACGATGCTTTGGCTGCCCGTCGCATTGATGCAGCGACTGTGGCCCTCGGACAGGCAGCTGCTTGCATCAGTCAGTGGGATGAAACGATCATTCGTCAGCTTGTAGACACGGTTAAAGTCCATTCAGCAGAAAAAATTACGGTGTTCCTCCGCGGCGGCATTCAGGTGGAGCAGGATATGATATAATAAGCGAAAGGAAGTGAATCAATATGATCTATGCTACTGGCGATACCCACGGCAACTTTCAACGGTTTGATCCAGAACACTTCCCAGAGCAGGCTCAAATGACCAGGGATGATTTTATGATCATCTGCGGTGACTTCGGCGGTGTATGGGAAGGCGGAAAAAAGGATGCCCGTAACCTGGATCGGTTGGAAAACCTGCCGTTCACCACGTTGTTTGTCAGCGGGAACCACGAAAACTTCGACCTGCTTAGAAAATACCCCACAGAGGAATGGAACGGCGGAAAAGTCCAGCGCCTTCGCCCTCATGTAATCCATCTGATGCGCGGGCAGATCTTTGATCTGCAGGGGTATTCCTTCTTCACAATAGGAGGCGCCAGGAGCCACGATATTGACGATGGTATTCTGAATCCCAACGCACCAGATTTTGAAGAACAGTATTGGGCCCTCCGAAGAATGGGCGCCCGCTTTCGGGTGAACCACCACTCCTGGTGGAAACAGGAGCTTCCCAGCAAGTCGGAGTATGAGGAGGCCCGGCGCAATCTGGAACGTATTCATTATAAAGTAGACTATGTGGTCACCCACTGTGCCCCAAGCAGCATCGTGGACATACTAGGAGATGGTGGTTATGTTCACGACCACTTGACGGACTTTCTGGAGGAAGTCAAAGAAAAGTCTGAGTTTCACTACTGGCTGTTCGGACATTACCACGACAATAGAATGATCGACGACCACTTCGTGCTGCTCTGGGAGCAGATGGTACAAGTGGTGTAACAGGCCAAAGAGAAGGGCAGGAGATACCCCTGCGTTTCTCTTTGGCCTGTTTTTAGATAAGACAGGTATTGGAGAAAGGAGAAGCCATGAACATCCGAAAGAACATCGATTACTCTGACATGTTTACCGCTATGGATGCGGCTGTTGACGCAGGACTGTCCCAGATGAAGCTGTACTGCGAGCTTGGACGCCTGGTTTGTGAGCGTGCGGAAAAAGGTGCGGCAGTCGCTGCAGCTGAGTACCTACACAGCCGTTTTCCGGACGTTTCCGGCTTCTCCCCTCGTAACCTGCGCCGGATGCGGGAGTTTTATCGGATGTATGCAGGAAATGCCGAGCTACTGGCGCTGGCCATGAAGATTGCCTGGACGCAGAACGTGGTTATTTTGGAAGCAAATCTGGAAATAGAGGAACGGCGATGGTACTTGCGTGCTGCCGGCCGATTTGGCTGGTCAAAGGCAGAACTTCAAAGGAAGATAGACTCTAACGCTTATCTGGAAATCCAACTCGATGAGCTTGAGAATCAATGTTATACTGAGCTCAATTGTAATAGTTATGATCAAGGTACTTTTCCTCTGTCACGGCAGGATTTCAAGAATGTAAGAAAAGCTATAACTCAAGCGTTTTCCACACTTCAAGTGCAGTTTTACCGACGATTTGTTAATATTTTTGAAGAGCTAGACTTGCAGCTCAGTGATTTGGTTGGCAGAAGAAATTTCAGCGGGATTTCGCCTGGACGGCGACTACTTAATTGTCCTAGATACCATTCCGTTTATCGTAAAGCTATGCGGAGAGCCAAACTTGTGCTATGATTAAGACACAAATCTGGCTCTCCGTTCTCTTAGAGGAATGATCACGATAAGTGAAAAATGGTATAATCAAAATCAGATTTTACATTAAGCAGAGCATTAGTGTAGGGATAAGCGATGTCGGCTTTGCTAAATGCCTGATGAAGAATTATGTTTTCGTTGGATTATTGCCAACTGATCAGTCCCACGAAAGATTGATAATTCAATGGTTTGATGCTGTAAACAAGACTTGCTGTATCATTTCTGAAAGAGGCTGATGCAGCAAAAGGAAGTTGGAAGGAAAGCTTGATGATGGATATCTATGAATTATTAAATAAAATCATTGTAAATGAAAGCTTTAAATTATCATCGGACCTCTTTACACAGGCGGATAGAGAAAGCTTAAATGAAAATGACAAGCCACTGTTTGATCTGTTAAAAAATATATCCTCAATGAGTATAGAAATTTATAATTCCGGAATTACGTTCCATCCCATGTTCGTAATGGTAGATGGGCGAAGAGCATTTGCTGTTGAGGATATTACAGATGATGATTATGAAATATTAAAAGCTATTGATTTCCAGAGATTACCATTGGTTTTGAGAAGCTTAGTCGCAGATATCCTATGGACACAAAAGAAAGAATTTCAAGCTGCCAAAATAGCTGCAGAAGCATATTGGGCATTGTGCCAATTGTGGTATGTGGATGGAGATGATCTTGGAACACTGCATATGATTCGAAGGGCAGTGTGCATATCTGTGCAAACGAATCAAACATCACTATATTTACGAATATGTAAATGGTTTGAGGATTATTTGGTACATAGGGCGGCTCATAGAGATTGCCCAATCTCCTTAAGAATTATGGAACTGTTCGTTGAACAGAAGAATATTGATGTTTCGTCTTTTTTGCCTGTATTAGATAACATTATATCCCTAAACAATGATAATACTTTAATAGTTGAACAAGCATACCAACTAAAGAAGCAGTGCTTGTATAAGCTTAAAGACAAAGGAGGTGCAACTAGTAGCAACCTTTCTTTGGCGCAGTATTATGTTGATTTTGCAGAAAAAATTGTAGAAGACAACATGGGCAATGCTATGAGAGCAGTCAACTTTTTTCAAAAAGCTGTTGTTTTGTATCGTAATAATGGAGCACCAGTCCAAGCGGAAGCAACACATAAAAGATTGGTGGAAATTCAAAAAGAAATACCAAAGAATATGATTCCGATTTCTACTGAATTGGATATAAAGTCTGCAAATAAAAAGTCAATAGGAAATTGAAAAAATTAGCAGGCACAAAAGGAGGGGAAAAGTGCAAGACAAAAAGACCGCCGCGCAAGCGCCGGTCAAATTGAAAAAGTATGGAAATGGTTAATCAGAGCTTTCCAAAGAAGCCAGATACTCCTTTACACGGCCACAGTAAATGCGGAGGAACTTGTTGGCGCCGGCTGTCATGTAAACCAGATAGGGTTTGCCCTCGGCTCGTTTCTTGTCCATAAAACGGTACACCGGGTCATCTTGGGGCATGGTTTTCAGCAGGCAGTCCATGACCAGAAAGAGTGCTTTGCGCAGTTCCGGCGGCCCGCTTTTGGAAGTCCTTGTGCTCTTGGCCTCATGGGTACCGGACTGGTCTGCACCGGGGTCAACCCCCGCAAAGGCCGTAATGGCGTTTCTGTGGGTGAACCGGGTCACATCCCCAAGCTCCGCCATGAGCTGTGGGCCAAGGGAATCCCCCACACCGTGCATAGCCATGACAACAGGATATTCCGGGAGTTGGGCTGCCAGGATACGCATTTCGGCCTTGAGCCGTTCCAGAGACGCAGAGACGGCGTTCAGTGCATCAATGGCTTGCCGTACCATGGTTTTGGTGAGGGCATCTTTTGGGAGCATGGCAATCAAATCCTGAGCCGCTGTGTGGATCTCAATGGCCCGGCTCTGGCTGAAGTTGTATCCATGTCGTTTGCACCACTTGCGGTAACGCTCTGTAAAGGCGGGGAGGCTCATGCTCCGCACACAGTCTACATGCCAAAAGGCCGTGGCAAAGTCTACCCACTTCTGGCTGCCGTCCTCACGGACAGGACTGTCAAACAGGCTGTTGACGCCGGGATAGGTCTGATCCAGGAGCGCAATGAGGTTGTTTTTCATCATCGTCTTAGTTTTGGAGTACAGACCCCGCTGCCGGTTCAGCGTTTTCAGTTGCATACGAATCGTGTCCATGGGTGTATGTTGGCGCAATTCCACCCAGTTGTCAAGCCCATAGCGGGCGATCTTCCGGGCATCCGCTTTGTCTGTTTTTACTTTGCGCAGGGTGTTGTTCCCATAGTCTTTAATGAGCTTCGGATTGACTGTGCTGACAAAGATGCCCTCCTCGTGGAGAAAGCGGGCCACTGGTTCATAGTACCGCCCGGTGTGTTCCATGACTACCCGTGTCTCACCATCCAGGCTTTTCAAGTAGTCTGCCAACTTCTTGAGTTCACTGCCGGTATGACCAACAGAAAATGGCTTTGTCACCACTTCCCCAAAAGGCCGGAGAACAGATACCATGCTCTTTCCTTTGGAAACATCAACCCCTACCACATTGTTCATATCAATCGCTCCTCATCCTGGATTTCTCTTTGGCGACCAGCCTTTTCATCATTGCCGATCCAATCTATTTGATGACACGGGCGCACCGATGTGGTGGCTCAACCTGCATAAATCGAACGCTGCGAATGAGGGGCTGGCTGACAGACTTTCGTACGGACGCAATGGTCCTTGGAGATGAGCGTCAGGCCAAGACGCTCTCATTCTAACAGCTTAGGCAACAATGCGGAAAAAGACACGGCTGGCTGCCGTGCCTTTAACCGTAAATCTATTGTAATAGGAGATTATAGACAATATTAAAATCAATATGGAGGGACTGACATTTGAGGAAAGCATTATAAGGCTTACCCAAATGATTGTTTTCGATAGCCAAGAATCAATAAAAAACAGGGTGATAGAAGAATTTAAAGAATTCCCTCTAACGCATCTGTTTGGTAAAAACTTAATAAATGCACGTGGCCAAATAATTCTTACTTTACCGCCGTTAGACATTCGGAATGTTGACAAAGATCCAAAACTACTAGAGTTGCACATGTACCAAAATGCCGTAAAAAAACAACAGATTGTTGGCGATATATGGGTAAAAAATATTCTCCTTCTTATAAAAGATAGGTTTGTAATTGAAAACTCAATGATTGATTTTTTGGTAAAAGGCAACCCTATAATTCCGGAAGGACGAGAGGGTATTTTCCAAAAAGCAATATGTATGTTTTTAAGAGGTGAATTTTATGAAGCAATCCATATACTTGCACCTCAAACGGAAAACCTCTTTAGGAATATAGCAGCAGAAGTTGGAGGCCTTACTGTTACACTAGAAAATGACGGCTCTTCAATGGAAAAGGTCTTAAGTTCTATATTTAATCTGCCGGAAATGTTGGACAGTTACGATAACGATATTTTGTTCACATTTAAGGGACTACTGAATGAACAAGCAGGTGCCAATATTAGAAATGAAGTCGCACATGGTATTATTGAAGAAGCCGCTTGTTCCTCAGGGGTGTGCTTATATTTTGGTGCCGCAGTAATAAAATTGTTAACGTATACATCTGCTCCGTGTTACAAGATATTAAAAAATAGCGAAAAATTGAAAAATTTTAAGGAGCCTGATAAAAATGCACTGAAGGTCATAAGAAAAAGTAAAAATTAAAAATATATAATAGAAGGCTGGTTTGGAACAGCGAATTAAAATCGACTCGGAAGCTGCTAGTATTGAGATACTGAGAAGATTGGAAATCTTGTCTATGCACGATCAGTTGAGCATGGGATCAACTTCAAATGACTCATGCGTTAAACATATAAAAGGGGAAAGCTTCTTATTAGAAGGAGACCATAATGAAGGATAAAGCAAAAAAAGTTGTTCAACATACCTTGAATATTGCATCCCCAATAGCCTCGACATTTTCATTAATCAATCCAGCTTTTTTGGCTATCCCAATTGTTTCATCTGTAGCCAATGAACTCTTTTCATATTTTGATAATAAAAGTGTAGAGCTAAGACTTAATTGCCTAGAAAATGAGATTAAGAAAGAGGGTATTCCGCTTGAAGAATTTGCAGCAAAAGTTTCTGAGTTAGATGAGCATGGACAATATGTTGTAAGGAATGCAGTAAAACATATTTGTCTCTCTGCGCAGCCGGAAGTCGTAGACACAATTAATAAGGCGATTATTGATTTGATTATGCGTGAACCATATGGGTTACCGGAACATATCTGTGAAATACTTCAACAATGCAATGCAGATGATATCATGTTGTTGAAATATATCAAATGGTTCCAATTGAACGGAGAGAAGACTACATATCAAGAAAAACTCAAAGCTGTTCAAGAAGATGCGGCTATCAAAGGAGGTTGGAAAGATAGAAGCTATTTTTACGGAGAAAATAACACTATCTTTTGGAACGATTTTGTTAAAATCTTTCCTTTAAGAGATGTAATTACGGATATGGGAATCTTTCTAAATAGCAAGTTTGTAAAAAAGGGGGAAGCCGGAGAATCTGATTCCGAAATAATTGAGTTTGCCTTCCTTGCAAAATCTGTTATCAAAATGCAAAGCCTAAGTGTCCTACAGTGCGACTTCAAATCAACATTGGGGACAATGTCTATTAATGACATTGATCGTTTTCATATTACTTTTTTTGGCCAGAGGTTATTAGATTATATAGATGCTGACTTTAAATGATAAGAAAATGATTTAAAACGCTTCGCTTGCCAGATTCTAAGAGTAATTTATTGCAGGTAACTAACGGAAAACACTGTTACATCTATACTGTTGTGATGTTCCAGAAGTTAGGATTTCAAGCAGAAATGTTTGGAATCCTTTCTTTTTATATTAAATTAGTCGCATTTTTGTGTTTTTCAAATCCTGGTTTTCTCTGAAAATTGCCCGAAATCTCCGTTTAGGGGAAAGGGTCTGCATTTTTTGCTCTGTTTTCCCTTTGATTTTCCCTTTACAGCAAATCGATCAAGGCCTGTGCTGCTTGGCACAGGCCTTGTTTGTTTTCTTCAGAATACCGCCGTCAGCAGCATGTAATAGCCGCAGGCGATGAGAACGGTGAGCAGAAACAGCGGCAGGAGCTTTTTGACCGTGGCGAAGAATGTGACGTCGAAATAGTCCGAGATGATCGCCGTGCAGATGTGCGTGGGACTCAACTGACTCGAGGCGAAGCTGACGCTCATCAACAGCGCCAGCAAAAACGCGCCGCCGTTCGGGATCATGGTGTAGGCCAGCGGGATAAAGGCCGCGGCCGCGGCGCTCGATCCCGCGACCAGCGTGCCGAACGCGTACAGGATCACGAGCACCAGAAACGCCGGAATGGGCAAATGCTCGAAATACGTCGGCAGCACGTCGATCACGCCGCCAAGGATCAAAAGGTCCTTGAAGACATACGTCATCGTAATACCGAGCAGCGACTTTAGGTCAAAGCCCTTAACGAGCGCATCGCGCACCTCCTGCGCGGAGAATTTTTCGACCAGCGCGTTGACGGCCGCGATGACCGCCACGACGGCCCACGTCGGCAGCGAGAACACGATGATCACCGCGATCGCCAGCAGCAGCGACCACAGGCTCCGCAAAAGCAGACGCACGCACTCTTTTTTGCTGCGTCCCGTCTCGCCGACTGTGCACGGCACGCGGCGCAGATAGACAAGGTAAATTGCCAGAAGCGTCAGCAATGCCATCGGGATCATCCATACGAAAAAGGATGAAATGGAAATGCCGCTGATGCTGCACGCCACGATAACGCCCGTGAACGTCGGCACCATAGCCTCGGGAATGTGGCGGAGGTACGTGGCGACCGCCGCCTTTTCATCGTTTTTGAGGTGGTCGCCCGCCATCGTGTCCACCATGCCGCCGCAGATCGTCACGGTGGCGGGGCCCTGCATCAGGCCGATGAACATGCAGGCAAGCGACGTGTTGAGCCTCGGGTCGCGCATTAGTCCATTCATCGCCCGCTGCGCATCCTCGAACCGATGGCGCAGGTCAAGCTCGTAGACGAGCACCGAGATCACGTACATCGCAAGGTTCACTGACCAGACGTCCCAGCCCGTGAGCGTGCGCAGCGCCGTCTGCCCCGCCGTGGCGATCGGCAGACGGAACATCACGATCATCAGGAGTGAACCAAAAATCATCGCAAGATAAAGGGGCAGGCGTTTGTTGAGCAGGGCGAGGATCACCACAAAGATGATCAGAACTTTGATAAGTACCATGGTGCTGACTTCCTCTCTCCATTTCTCGCGCAAAGCAAGAAAAAGGCCGGGCGGCCACTTTTAGGGTACCGTCCGGCCAAAATGCTATTGCGTAGTGCCTTAGTGCTTCTCTCAGGCCTTCTGCTCTCTCGGCAGCAGGTGGATAGCGTGCTTCGGGCAGTTGGGCGCGCAGATGGTGCAGCCCCAGCACTTGTCCACATCGTAGTGCACCTTGCGGTTGTCGTCCTTGTAGAACGCACCGAAGTTGCAAATCTTCGTGCACTTGCCGCAGTTGACACACTCGTCCTCGTGCCAGTCAATCTTCCAGTTGGATTCGGGATAGATCAGGCGGGAGCCGGCCTTATAGGCCATCTGCATCGGGAAGCAGCACAGACCGTCGCAGTTGCAGATGAAGCCGTCCTCGCCGTTCTGCATGAGTCCGCTGGCGTTGAACTCGCGCACCTTCTTTTTCATGTCCTCATGGCTGATGGGCTCGCCCATGCCGCGGTCGACCGCGCTGTTCGGCCCGTCGTTCATGTTGACGCACACATTGAGCTTGCGGTCGTGGAAATACTTCTGACTCTTGCAGTTGCAGGGCACAAGATGGATGCTGCCGTGATGCCCGTCGATGATCTTATCGAACTCCTCGAGCGTCAGATACGTCTGGTTGTGGACATAGACGCCCTCACCGGCGACCTTGGCCTTCACTTGCGGCAGATAGATCGACTGATAAATCTCTGTCTGCCAGTCGTAGAGCGCCTCGATGAGCTCTCTCGGCAGACAGCCGAACTCATAGTACTCAAACTGCGCATAGTAGGAATAGCGGCTGTAGAAGTCGCTGATCTTCCAGGTCGGCTCGTCCGCATCCGTGACTTTGTTGAGTACGTTGCGGGAGTACATGCGGTTGATGAGCACATAGGGCGACGCGGCCAGGCGGTTCTTCTCCATGAGCTTACGCAGCTCCTTTTCCGTCATGGGCTCCTTGCCCATCAGAAGAATGACCTGCCATTCCTCCTCGTGCACCATCAGGTCGGCCACTTCGTCGAACTGCTCGGGCACTCCAAAAAGCTCGTGCGCTTTCTTGCGATCTTCGTCGCTCAGCTTGCTGGTCAGTAAAGACATATTGCTATCTCCTCTTTTTATTGCTTGCCTGATTTCTTATTTTATCTGCATTGCCTTTTCGGGGGCGCTATCCTCCGCCCTCCACAGCAATGATACAACGATGCTATGAAGCATTCTTATTTTATCATAATGCTTTGCCGACGAATTATCGTTGAATCCGCAGCGCATCGCCGCCCGCTTCGCCATGCGGGCCGCCCAACGGATTCAACGCTTTTTTCAACGGTAGCTTAGTATAATCTTTTCATGCCAAACGCTCAAGCGTTTCTGCGTTATGCACAAAAGTGGCATGAACCGGCAAGCAGCTGCTTCTTTCGCAAAAAAGCGGCTTTTCAGTTTCCGCTTGCCGAAAAAATGTGTAAACTCTTCCGTTTTTGCCACAAAACGCGCAAAAAGCGGCTTGTCATTCCCCCAGCGTTGGCGTATGATGAAAAGATAGGCTGATTCCCCCGCGGAATCTGTCTTTCTCGTATTTGCTTTTTTTACTCTCCCATTCCGTTTCAAGGAGGTTCCCGCACTGTGGACGTTTTAATCACCCAAAAGAAAATGACCGACTCCGAAGCCTTTGTCAAGGCCCGCGGCGGCGGCAACCTGATCGGCAAGGCCATGTACGGCGGCGGCAAGATCACGATGAAGCAGCTCTATTTGCAGAGCTTTGAAGTCGTGTTCGACGCCTATTTCAAGCCCGGCCTTGTGGAGCGCTTTTTCACCCGCAAGGGCCAGATGGGCGGCAACTCGCAGAAGATCTGCATGATCGTTGAGGGCACGCGCTGCACGGCGAGCTATCACGAGCAGCCGCTCCCGCTTTACGAAGCCGACCTCGATCCCGACATGTGCCAGGATTCCACCTTCGACAAAGAAAAGATCATCGCTCAGGCCAAGCGCGTCGCCATGCGCATCATGCGCCGCCACTCGGGTCACATCATCACCTCGATGGAGGTTGCATCCTATCGTCCCTTCTACCGCCCGTACTACGTCGCGTTCTACGGCGAGATGGAGATGGGCAAAAAGGTGCGCTACATCGCCATCGAGGCCGACGGCTACAAGACCGACAGCTCCCTGTAAGAGAGCGAGCCCCACATTTCAAGAGGTACGATCCGATATGAACACTGTTACGCTTGGCGGCACCGCCACCATCAACGACCTTGTCAGCGTCGCGCGCTTTGGCGCAAAGGTCGCGTTTTCCAAAGAATATGAAGAGCGCGTCAACCACTGCCGCGCCCATGTCGACCGCTTCAGCCACGAGGGCAAGGCCATCTATGGTCTGACCACGGGCCTTGGCGACAACTGGAAGAAGTTCATCCCCGAAAAGGACCGCGAAATGATCCAGCGCAACAACATCTACGCCCACACCTGCGCCGTCGGCGAGCCCATCGCCGAGGAGTGCACGCGCGCGATGATGTTTGTCATGCTCTGCCACTTCGGCTCCGGCCACACGGGCATCCGTCTTGAAACGCTCGCGCTGATCCGCGACATGCTCAACGCGGGCATCAGCCCCGTCGTCCCCGGTCATGGCTCCGTCGGCTATCTGACGCTCGAGGGCCACATCGGCATGGTGATGATCGGCGAGGGCAAGGCCACCTATCAGGGCGAAACGCTTGACGGCGCAGAGGCGCTCAAGCGCGCGGGACTCAAGCCCGTCGTGCTTTCTTCCAAAGAAGGCCTTATCCTGCTCTCCGGCACCACGTCCGTCACCGCGTTCGCGTCGCTTGCGATCTATGACGCGCAGACGCTCAGCTTGACGGCAGATATTGCGGGCTCTTTCACGCTCGAGGTGCTCAAGGGCACGCTGATGGCTATGGACGAGCGCCTGATGGCCGTGCGCCCGCACCCCGACCAGATCAACACCGCGGCCAACATCCGTGCCATTTTGAAGGACAGCCCCATGCTTGAGCGCTACCGCGGCCACCGCGTGCAGGACGCGCTGTCCATCCGCTGCATGCCGCAGCTCCACGGCCCGGTCAAAAAGGCCGTCAAGGACGCGCAGGCGACGCTCGCTATCGAGCTCAACTCGTCCGTCGACAACCCGCTCATCTTCGATGAAGAGGACGGCGGTGCGGTCGCGCTGATGGGCTGCAATGCCGACGGCACCTATGCTGGTATGGCGTCCGACAATCTCTGCATCGCGATCACAGATCTGTGCAAAATGAGCAACAGCCGCATTGACCGTCTGCTCAACAGTTTGGTCAGTGAGCTGCCGGCGTTTCTCAACAAGAACGCTGACTTCAACAATGGCCTTATGATGATCCAGTACGCCTCCGCGGGCCTTCAGGGCGAGCTGCGCATCCTTGCGCACCCTGCCGTGGTCGACAACCTGACCACCTGCGCCAACCAGGAGGACTACGTCAACATGGGCTACAACGCCGCCAAGAAGGCCTATGACTCGATGCACCTCGCCAAGTATATCCTCGCCGCCGAGCTCATCTGCGACGGTCAGGCGCTCGACTGCTACGAGGACAAGCGCTGCGCCAAGGGCACGCAGGCCATCTACGATCTGCTCCGCACCAAAGTCCCCGAGATGGACAACGACATGCCCCTCACGCCGTATCTCGAGGCCGTCGCCCAGCAGATCATCGACCGCGCGTATATCCGCACCGTGGAAGCAAGCGTCGGCGAGTTGAAGTTCTAAAGGAGAATGCCATGAGCGAGCACGAACACGTCCATGAGCACGGCCACGAGCACCCCCATATGCACGGGCATGTCCATGACCCCGAGCAGACGAAAAAGATCAGCAACCGCCTTGCGCGTGCCATCGGGCATCTCGAATCCATCAAAAAGATGGTGGAGGACGACCGCGACTGCTCCGAGGTGCTGATCCAGCTCGCCGCGGTGGAGTCCGCTATCCGCTCGACCAGCCGTCAGATTTTGCGCAACCACATGGATACCTGCGTCACCGCCGCCATCCAGCAAAATGACGAGGAGACGCTCTCCGAGCTTTACCGCGCGATCGACGAGCTTCTAAAATGACAAGTGAAAAAACGTCCGGCTGAATATCAGCCGGACGTTTTTTATTGGAATGTTCTTCCTTTTGAATAGCGGGCAAAAATGCGCGCAAACTAAGCGCGGCAAACGCCAAAACAACTTTTTCAGGAGGACAAATCCATGACCGATCATACCAATAACGGCTGCTCCTGCACGCCCAACACCTCTATTCGCTGCGCCGTGACCAACTGCGCCAACCACTGCAAGGACGCCCAGTACTGCGGTCTGAACGCCATCCAGGTCGGCACGCACGAGGCCAACCCCACCATGGACCAGTGCACCGACTGCCAGAGCTTCAAGAAGCAGTAATTTTTGCAGCCGCCCCTCAGGCGGCCGCTACATAGCATCGAAAAAGGCGGTGACAGCATGACGGAAAAGGGCAAATACCGCGTCTGCGGCGCGCTCGCGGGCACGGTGAACGGCTTATTCGGCGGGGGCGGCGGCATCCCGCTCGCGTTTTTGCTGCGCTCGTGGGCAAAACTCTCCGACAAGACGGCGCTTGCGACCTGCGTGGCCGTCATCTTCCCGTTCTGCCTTGTGTCGGTGCTCGTGTATGCGTTCCGCGGCGTGCTGCCGCTCGGAGAGGCGCTCCCCTACCTTGTCGGCGGGCTTGCAGGCGGATGGATCGGCGGCAGGCTCTTCAAGGACGTGCCGAACACATGGCTCAAGCGCATTTTCGCGCTGTTTCTGCTCTATGGCGCGGTGAGGTACCTTCTGTGACGGACTGGCTCTTTCCCGCGCTCTGCGGGCTTTTGACGGGAATCCTCTCGTCCTGGGGCGTCGGCGGCGGGACACTGCTTCTTTTATGCATGACGCTCTTTTTCGGCGTGGAGCAGCGCACAGCGCAGGCCATCAACCTGCTCTATTTTCTGCCAACCGCGGGCATCTCACTCTTCGCGCATCGCAAAAACGGATATCTCAACAAAGCCGTCCTGCGCGCGGCCATCCCGACCGGCACGCTCTGTGCGCTCGCCGCCGCGTTTTTGACGACAATGGTCGACAGCAGCGTCTTCCGCAAGCCGTTCGGGCTGTTCCTGCTCTACGCGGGGCTGTCGATCCTCTTTGAAAAGAAGAAAAACGGAAAAAAAGAAACGCCGTGACTTTCGTCATGGCGTTTTCGATTCTATTCAGATGCGCAGCGCCGTTTCCAGCGCGATATAGAGCTTGCCGAGGTCGTGGTTCGCGCCGCGAAGATTGGCGACATCGTAGCCGCTCTCCTCCAGCACGTCGCCTGCCTCGAGGAAGTTATAAAGCGCCAAGCCGTAAAAGCTGCACACGGCCTGCACGCCGGCGAGCTCCATCTCCACGGCGAGACAGCCCTCGCTTCTTCGCTGCGCGACGAGGCCCGCGGTCTCGCGGATCATGGCGTCCGTCGTCCAAACCAGCCCCGTCACGTGCGGGACGCCCAGCTCGGTAAAGATGTCCGAGAGCTTCTGCGCATTCTCGACCGTGATGTAGTCAGACGGCGCGGCGAAATAATACGAGCAGCCCTCGCCGCGGTAACTCTCCGTCGGGACGATGAATTTGCCCCTCGTCGCCTCCCGATTCAGGCTCCCGCAGGAACCGAACATCACGAACTTCGACGCACCGACGATCCAGCTCGCCTCATAGCACTCCGACGCGGCAATCGCCGAGCCGATACCCGAGAGGTAAAACGCGATGTCCTTTCCCTTGTAATTCATGCGGTAAATGGGGATGTTCCCGTTGCACGCGCCGATGAGGCCGATCTTTTCGCAGGGAAAGGCTTCCAGCAAATGCTGATAGATCTTTTGCGAAAACAGGATCAGGCACGTTTCGACAAGGTGCTTTTGTTCGCCATAAAAGTCCCGCAGGCTGATGACGGGCTCGGTCTTATCGTCAAAGCAGTCGGTGATCATCTTTTCAGCGCTGGTCCGTCAGTTTTTCGAGCGCGTCTTTTGCGGCCATCTGCTCGGCTTCCTTCTTGCTGCGGCCCGCGCCCTTGCCCACAGCGCCGCCGTTGAGCAGCACTTCAAAATAGAACGTCTTGTCATGGTCGGGGCCGCTCTCACCAAACAGGCGGTAGGAAAGCGTCTGGTTCGGCGTGCGCTGCACGAATTCCTGTAAAATGGTCTTATAGTCGCGGCGCTTTTCCTCGGCGACCTCCTCGCGCTCGGTATCGAGCAACACGCGGTGGATGAGCGCGCTGGCCGCGCTGATGCCGCCGTCAAGATACACCGCGGCAAACACCGCCTCGGTCGCGTCGGCCAGGATAGACGGACGCGTGCGGCCGCCGCAGCTCTCCTCGCCGTTGCCGAGCTTTAAGTATTTTCCAAGCTCCAGGCGCTGCGCGACCTCGTGCAGGCTGTCCTCGCACACGAGCAGCGCGCGGATGCGCGTCAGCTCCCCCTCCGGCGCGGTAGGATGCTTGGCAAACAGATACTCCGCCGTCACAAAGCCGAGCACACTGTCACCCAGGAATTCCAGGCGCTCGTTGCTGAAAAAGTTTGCGCCGCGGTGCTCGTTGGCATACGAGCTGTGGCGCAGCGCCTCTTCGAGCAGCGCCGGATTTTTGAAATGATATTGCAGCTTTTCTTCCAAGGCCTGCATGGTGTTTCCTCCTGATAAAAGGACGCCCCGCGCAAAGCGGGGCGGCTTTTTTCTTCTTAACCGAGCTTCGTGCTCAGGTAGCGCACGCAGTCGCCCACCGTCTTGAGCGAGGTGAGCTCCTCCTCGGGGATCTCATCGAGCTCAAACTCTTCCTCCATGGCCATCACCAGTTCGACAAGATCCACGGAGTCGGCGCCAAGATCTTCCTCAAAAGAGCTGTCCATCGTGACCTCATCGGGGTCGAGCGCGAACTGCTCGACGATCAGCTTCTGCATCGTTTTGAAAATTTCTTCGGGGCTCATAAGTCTTATACTTCCTCTCACGGTTTTGGTTCTTCCAAATGATACGGCAAAGGCACTGTACTGTCAATACCCATTTTGCCGCTTTTTGGCATTCGCGTTATTCTGCCTTCTGTTCAATACGCATCTTGTCGATATTTTGCGCGATGTCGTCGATGATACCGCTGCGCGCGACCTCCATCGCCTGACGGACCGCATTGCAGATGCCGACCTCACTTGCGCTGCCGTGCGCCTTGACGACCGGCTTCGAGATGCCGAGCAGCGCCGTACCGCCGACCTCGTTCGCGTCGAGCATTTTCTTGAAATCGCCGAGCTGTCCCTTGAGCAGCAGCGCCGCCAGCTTCGTGCCGGTGCTGTGCATCAGCATTTCCTTCAATTTGATGGAAAGAAGCTTGCCCGTGCCCTCGATGCTCTTGAGCATGATGTTGCCGCTGTAGCCGTCGGCGACGATAACGTCGCACTCACCGAGCATCGCTTCCTTGGCCTCAATGTTGCCGGTGAAGTTGAGATGCCCCGCCTCGCCCGCTTCCTTGAGCTTCTGATACGTTTCGCGGCGCAGCGTGTCGCCCTTGCTCTCCTCCGCGCCGATGTTCAAAAGACCGATGCGCGGATTTTCGACGCCGAGCACTTTCTGCGCGTAGTAGCTGCCAAGATACGCAAATTGCAGCAGGTATTCGACCGTGCACTCGGCGTTCGCGCCGCAGTCGATGAGTACCGCCTTGCCCTTGGCCGTTGGGATGGTCGGCGCGAGCGCCGCGCGGCGCAGACCGCGGATGCGCTTGACAACGAGCGTCGCGCCCGCAAGGAGCGCGCCCGTGCTGCCCGCGCTGACAAAGCCGTCTGCGTCGCCCGCGTGCAGCATATTGAGTCCCACGGTGAGGGACGAATCCTTCTTGTGCTTAAAGGCCGTGGCCGGATCGTCGCAGATCTCGACCACCTCGGTCGCGTTGGCGATCTCCATGCCCTTGGGGAGCTCCTTGCAGCCGCACTGCTGCAGGGCCTTCAAGATCTCTTCCGTTTTTCCGGTCAGGACGATGTCCACGCCGTACTTCTCCTGCGCCATCAGCGCGCCCTTGACGGGCGCGAGCGGGGCGAAGTCGCCGCCCATGGCGTCGACGATGATCTTCATGGGGTCACTCTCCTTTCCTGTCACGCAGCACGTCCTCGCGCATCGCGTCGATCTTTTCAAGCGAGCGCGCGGCAAGCTGCGCATTTTTCACGCGCTTGCCGCCCTTGATGCGGTAGCCCAGCGGCGGCATGATACCGAAGTTCACGTTCATCGGCTGAAAATCCGAGACCGTCGTATCGCTGATGTAAAGCCCCAGCGCCCCGATGGCCGTCTCGCGTGGGAAATCGACGGGCGGTTTGCCTTCGAGTCTTCTTGCCATCTCGATGCCCGCCAGAAAGCCCGAAGCCGCGGACTCGATATAGCCCTCCACGCCGGTCATCTGCCCGGCAAAGGCGATGCGGTCATCCGCGATCAGGCGATAGTAGCGGTCCAGCATCCCCGGCGAGCGGAGATAGGTGTTGCGGTGCATCACGCCGTAGCGCACAAACTCCGCATCATGCAGCGCGGGGATCATCGAAAACACGCGTTTCTGCTCGGGAAAGCGCAGATGCGTCTGGAAGCCGACAAGGTTATAGACGCTGCCCTGCGCGTTGTCGCGCCGCAGCTGGACGACGGCATAGGGCTCTTTCCCCGTCTTCGGGTCTCGCAGACCGCGCGGCTTGAGGGGGCCGTAGCAGAGCGTATCGTGTCCGCGGCGCGCCATGACCTCGACGGGCATGCAGCCCTCGAAGACGTTTTTATCCTCAAAGCCGTGTACGCTCGCTTCCTCCGCGGTCGTGAGCGCCTGCCAGAAGGCATCGTACTCCTCTTCCGTCATCGGGCAGTTGATGTAGTCCGCCGTCCCCTTGTCGTAGCGCGAGGCGAAAAACGCCGAATCCATGTCGACGCTCTCAAACGTCACGAGCGGCGCGGCGGCATCGAAAAAGTTCAGCGTGTGCCCGTCGCCGATCTTTTCGGCGATGGCGGCGGCGAGCGCGTCGCTCGTCAAGGGGCCCGAGGCGATGATGACGTTCCCCTCGGGGATGGCCGTCACCTCGCCGGGGACAACCGTGATATTGGGATGCGAACGGATCTTCTCTGTCACGAGCTTTGAAAAGCCGTAGCGGTCGACCGCCAGCGCGCCGCCCGCCTCCACGCGCGTCGCGTCCGCGCAGGCAAGGATCAGCGAATCGAGGCGGCGCAGCTCCTCTTTGAGAAGGCCGACCGCGTTTTCGATCTGGTCCGAGCGCAGCGAATTCGAGCAGCAAAGCTCGGCAAAATCCGCCGTGTGGTGCGCGGGGGTGGTCTTTTCGGGTTTCATTTCATGCAGCGTCACGGCGATGCCGCGCTGCGCGAGCTGCCAGGCAGCCTCGCAGCCAGCAAGGCCGGCACCGATCACAGTTACTTGCATCAGTTCTCTTCTTTCTCCGTGGTCTTTTTGGCCGCGGACTTGGTGGTCGTCTTCTTAGCGGCCGCCTTTTTCGTGGTCGCGGTCTTCTTTGCCGCCATCTTTTTTGCGGGCTTTTCTGCACCATCCTCGGCTGCGGCCTTCTTTGTCGTTTTCTTCGCTGCGGCGGTCTTCGTCGCGGTCTTCTTGGTGCTCGCCGCTTTTGTGCTCGTTTTCTTTGCGGTGGTGCTCTTCTTAGCCGTCGTCTTCCTGGCGGCGGTCTTCTTTGCCGCGGTCTCCGCCGCATCGGCGGCTTCGGCGCTCTCCGCGCCCTCTTCCGCGGTCTCGGTGGTCTTCTTTTTCACATAGCCGCGCTGGTCTTCCGGCACAAAGCGCGAACACGCGGGGTTGATGCAGTACGGGCGCTTAAAGCCCTTGCCCGCCTTTTTGAACATCGTCTGGCCGCACTCGGGACAGTCGTCCTTCGTCGGCACATCCCAAGTCATGAAGTCGCACTTCTTCTCGGGATCGCTGCTGGTGGAGAATTCGCAGGCGTAGTACGTGTACTGCTTGTTCGTCTTCTTGCTCACGCCAGTGCGCTTCATCATGCGCCCGCCGCACTTGGGGCAGCGGCCCGGCATTTCGATGACAAGGGGCTTGGTGAACGTGCACTCAGGGTAGCCCGGGCAGGCCAGGAAGCGGCCAAAGCGCCCGCTCTTGATGACCATGTTGCGGCCGCAGACATCGCACTTCTCCACGCTGACCTCATCGGGGACCTTGAGTCTCACGCCCTCAAGCGCCTTCTCGGCGTTTTCAAGGTCGCGCTCAAAGCCGCCGTAAAAGTCGCGGATGACGTCCTTCCACGCAGTCTTGCCCTCTTCGACGGTATCGAGCTTTTCCTCCATGCGGGCGGTGAACTTCATGTCCACAATGTCGGGGAAGCGCTCTTCCATCAGGCCCGTCACCACCTCGCCGAGCGGCGTGGGGCGCAGGTATTTTCCGTCCTTGATGACGTATTCACGGTCGAGAATCGTCGAAACCGTCGGCGCATAGGTCGACGGGCGGCCGATGCCGTTCTGCTCCATCGCGCGGATGAGCGTCGCGTCTGTGTAGCGCGCGGGCGGCTGAGTGAAGTGCTGGAGCGGTGTATATGCCTCGAGCGTCAAGCCCTGCCCCTCGACGAGCGGCGGCAGCGTGCCCTCCTTTTCCTCCTTGCTGTCGTCGTCGCGGGATTCCTCGTAAACGGCGGTGTAGCCGGAGAATTTCAAGTTGCTGGCACTCGCGTGGAACTCGTGTCCGCCCGCCATGATCTGCGCGCTCACGCTGTCATACACAGCGTTCGCCATCTGGGAGGCCAAAAAGCGGCTCCAGATCAGGCGGTACAGGCGGTACTGCTCGCCCGTCAGGTCGCCCTTGATCTGCTCGGGCGTCAGGTTGACGTTCGAGGGGCGGATGGCCTCGTGCGCGTCCTGCGCGCCGGCCTTGGCCTTGTAGTGGCGGGCGGTCTTGGGATAGTAGCTCTGCCCGTAGCGGCCCAGGATAAACGTCTTCGCCGCAGCGATGGCCTCTTCGGAGATGCGCAGCGAGTCGGTACGCATGTAGGTGATGAGACCCACCGTGCCCTCGCCCGTGATGTCCACGCCCTCATAGAGCTGCTGGGCGATGGCCATGGTGCGGCGCGGCGTCATGTTGAGCTTGCGCGAGGCCTCCTGCTGTAAGGTGGAAGTGGTGAACGGCAGCGACGGGGAGCGCTGCTTGTCCGTGCGCTTGATGTTCGTCACGGTAAAGGGCTTGTCGCCGATGTCGGCAATGATGCCGTCCACCTGCTCGCCGGAGGCCGGCTCGACCTTTTTACCGTCCTTGCCGTAATAGTGCGCCTCAAAGGTCTTGTGCGTCGCCTCGTCGGTGAGGTCGGCGTCAAGCGTCCAGTATTCCTGCGCCTCGAAGGCCTGAATTTCCTTTTCGCGGTCGTCGACCATACGCACAGCGACGGACTGCACGCGGCCCGCGGAGAGGCCGCGGCGGACCTTCTTCCACAGAAGCGGGCTCAGCTGATAGCCCACGATGCGGTCGAGCACGCGGCGCGCCTGCTGCGCGTCGACCAGGTCCTGGTCGATGGCGCGCGGCTCCTTGATGCTCTCGGAGACGACCTTTTTCGTGATCTCGTTGAAAGTCACGCGCTTGGCCTTTTCATCGTCCAGATTCAAAAGCGCTTTTAAGTGCCACGAGATAGCTTCACCCTCGCGGTCCGGGTCCGTTGCAAGATACACGGTGTCGCTGTCCTTGGCGGCCTTCTTGAGCTCGCCAATGAGCTCCTCCTTGCCGCGGATAGGCTGATAGACGGGCTCGAAGTCGTGCTCGATATCGACGCCCAGCTTGCTCTTGGGCAGGTCGCGCAAATGGCCCATGCTGGCCTTGACCTCGTACTCCCTGCCCAGATATTTTCCGATGGTTTTCGCCTTGGCCGGAGACTCGACGATCACCAGATGCTTTTTTGCCATGAATATTATTCCTCCAGTAGTGTGACAGTCAAAGAAAAATGCTTGCCGCTGCCCTGCTCGACGTAGCCTTCAAGCTCCATCATCGTGAGCGCGGAAAGAACACGGCGCGTGGGGATCTGCGTCTTTTCGATCAGGTCATCCACCTGCAGCGCGCCGTCTTTGAGCGTGCGCAGAATGGCGATCTGATCGTCGGTCAGCCCCGCGTCGTTGGTTTTCAAATTCAGTGTCGGCAGCGACAGTATTTCCTCCGCCGCGGCCTGCTTGGCGCGCGCTTGCTCCTCGCGCGCCTGATAGCCGAGCGTACGTGGAAGCTCCACGCGCTCGCCGAGTATTTTATGCGGATAGATGGCCTCGTACTCGCGCAGCACATCCCAGCTGTCGGTGATGAGGCCCGCCGCGCCGTCCGCGATCAAACGGTTGCAGCCGCGGCTTAATGGCGCGTCGATCGGGCCGGGAACGGCGAAAACATCGCGTCCCTGCTCAAGCGCGGTATTCGCCGTGATGAGCGCGCCGCTCTTTTCCGGCGCTTCGACCACGATGGTCGCGAGGCTCAGGCCGCTGATGATGCGGTTTCGCACGGGAAAATGCCACGCCTCGGCCGCCGTCCCGGGTGGATACTCGCTGATGAGCGCACCCGAGGCCGCGATATCGCGGTACAGCCATTCATTCTCCGCGGGATAGACAATGTCCAGCCCGTTGCCGAGCACGGCGATGGTCTTTCCGCCCGCGCGCAGCGCGCCGCGGTGAGATGCGCTGTCCACGCCCGCCGCTGCGCCGGAGATCACGACCGCGCCCTGCTTGCACAGGCCGTAGGCGATCTTCTCCGCCGCTTCGATGCCGTAGGGCGAGGCCTTGCGCGTGCCGACCATGGCGACAGCGACCTCCTCGTCGATAACGGGGAGCTGGCCTTTGACATAAAGCAGGCACGGCGGCTCAAAGATATTGCGCAGGCGCATCGGATAGTCCGCGTCCTGCATCGTGAGAAGCCGCAGCCCCAGCCGCGAACACGCGCCGAGGATGCGGTCGGCGTTTTCCAACGATTTTTCCGCGAGCAGCGCGATCTGCCGCGGCTCGATGCCCTCGACGAGGCGGTACTCGTCCTCGTCGGCATAGTAGACGTTCTCCGGCGTGCCGAAATAGTCGAGCAGCAGAAGCTTTGAGCGGTTTGTCAGTCCCTTGACCTCCGAGAGCCACACCCAGTATTTAAGGCCCGCCATGAAGAGCACCTCCTTGTTTGTTTCAACGATACATCTCCCACAGAACGACCGTCGCCGCGATGGCCGCGTTCAGCGACTCGCAGCGCGGGCTCATGGGAATTTTGAGCGTCTTGGCGCACTCATCCAGCATTTGCTGCGACAGTCCGCGCCCCTCGCTGCCGATGGCGACAGCGGCTTTAGACAGGTTCGCGTCAGACAGCGGCACGGTGTCCTCGCGCAGCGCCGTACCGTAGAGCGGGACGCCGCTTTTACTGAGCAGCGCGAAAAGCTCCTCCGGCGTGACGCTGTACGCCTCGCGGCGGAAGATCGCGCCCATCGTGGCGCGCGCCGTCTTGGGATTGAAGAGGTCGGCGCAGGCGTTGACTAAGAACACGCCGTCGCACTCAAACGCGTCCGCCGTGCGCAGGATGGTCCCCACGTTCCCGGGGTCCTGCACGCCGTCCAGCACGAGATAGTGCTTACCCGCAAGCGTTTCGGGCAGCTTCGTCTCGGGAAGCGCGACCGTAAACAGTGCGCCCTGCGGCGTCTCCATTGGGCTCACCGAGCGCATCAGGTCTTCGCTCACGCGCACGGCGCGCACGGTATCGGGAAGCGCCGGAATGTCCACACCGTCGGAGAACACCGCCGTTTGGACCGGTGCGCCCCACTTGAGCGCTTCGTCCAAGAGCTTTGTCCCGTCGCAGAGATATTCGCCGCTCTTTTTGCGGTAAGACCGGGAGGAAGCGAGCTTGCGCAGGTGCGTCATCAGCGGATTCTGCCGGCTCGTGATGGTTTCCACGTTCATTTTTCCTCTTCCCTCCCAGTTTCTTATTTAATATGTATCACACTATATTATCAACTGCCGCCCTTTGTCAAGCAAAAGAATCTTTTGCACCGTTTCACTTTTGCGCGGATCGGTGCTCCGCCGCTTTACAGTTCGCCCCCTTTTGTGGTACACTGAGCGTGAAATATCACGCAGCATGACTGCAAGGAGGTACCCCAAAATGGAATCTGCCAAATCGCGTTTTCTGCGCTATGTGACCTATTACACCACCTCGGATGAATTCACCGGCACCTCGCCCTCTACGGAGCGGCAGAAGGACCTCGGCCGCGCGCTGATGCAGGAGCTTGAAGCGCTGAAGCTTGAGGACGTCCACATGGACGACTGCGGCAACGTGCTCGCAACGCTCCCCGCGAGCGAGGGCGTGGACGCGCCCGTCATTGCGCTCATCGCGCACATGGACACCGCTCCCGACGCTTCGGGCGAAAACGTCAAGCCCCGCCTCGTGCGCTACGAGGGCGGCGAGCTGAAGCTCAACGACACTGTCTCCCTCACCGAGGCGCTCTGCCCCGGCCTTGAAAGCCATGTGGGCGAAGAGCTCATCGTCACCGACGGCACGACGCTGCTCGGCGCGGACGACAAGGCCGGCGTCGCCGAGATCATGGCCGCGGTCGAAACGATGATTGAGAAAAACGTCAAGCACGGCGAGGTGCGCGTCATCTTCACGACCGACGAGGAGATTGGCAACGGTGTCGACGGTCTCGACGTGCAGGAGCTCGGCTGCGACTACGGCTATACCGTGGACGGCGGCCCGCTTGGCGAGATCGAATTTGAAAACTTCAACGCCGCGTCCGCCGTTCTGACGGTGCACGGCGTCGGCGTCCACCCCGGCAGCGCCAAAAATGTCATGATCAACGCCGCGACCGCAGCGATGGCCTTCCACGCGATGCTGCCCGAGGACGAAGTGCCGGAGAAAACCGACGGCTACGAGGGCTTCTTCCACCTGACCGAGATGAGCGGCAGCGTGACCGAGGCGACGCTCCGCTATATCATCCGCGACCACGACCGCGAGCGCTTTGAAGAGAAAAAGGCTCTCTTTGCCGACTGCGCCGCGCGCCTCGACGAAATTTACGGCAACGGCACAGCCGAGGCCCAGATCAATGACAGCTACTACAACATGAAGGAGAAGATCCTCCCCCACTTCCACCTCATCGAGCGCGCGGAAAACGCCTTCCGCGCCAACGGTGTCGAGCCGCAGTGCGTACCCATCCGTGGCGGCACGGATGGCGCGCGCCTGTCCTGGGACGGGCTTCCCTGCCCCAATCTCTCCACCGGCGGCTACAACTACCACGGTGTGCGCGAGTGGATCCCCGCGGACAGCCTCGAGGCCATGACGAACGTGCTCGTCACGCTGACGGAGAGCTTTGCCGAATAAGGCAAGGGCTATCGTATCAAAGAAATGGAGTGATTTTGTGATGAATCCTGTCGAAAAGCTCGCACTTTTGCGCGCGGAGATGGCCAAGCGCCATATCGATGCCTACGTCGTCGTGACCGACGACTTCCACACCTCGGAATATGTCGGCGCGCACTTCAAGGCGCGCGAATTTCTCTCCGGCTTCACCGGCTCTGCCGGTACGCTCGTCGTTCTGCCGGACGCCGCCGCGCTGTGGACGGATGGCCGCTACTTTTTGCAGGCCTCGCAGCAGTTAGAGGGCAGCGGTATTGAGCTCATGCGCATGGGCCAGCCCGGCGTGCCTGAGATCCCCGCGTTCCTGCGCGACCATGTTCCTGAAAACGGCTGGATCGGCTTCGACTCGCGCACGATCAGCAACGACTTCGCTCGTTCGATCGGCGAAAAGACGCGCGAGAAGCACATCCGCTTTGCGGGCGACGAGGACCTTGTCGACCTTGTGTGGGCGGACCGCCCCGCACTCTCGTGCGAGCCGGTGTGGGAGCTGGACGTAAAGTATGCAGGCCTGACGCGCAGGGAAAAGCTCGAAATGGTGCGCGGCAAGATGAAGGAGATGGGCGCAAGCGTGTTCGTCATCCCCTCTCTCGACGAGGTCGCGTGGCTGCTGAATCTGCGCGGCAACGATGTGCTCTTCACGCCCGTGTTTCTCTCGTATCTGCTGCTTGAGCAGGACAAGGCCACGCTCTGCGTGCAGAGAGAGGCCGTGAGCGCAGAGATCGAAGCACATTTGAAATCTGACGGCGTAACGCTCGCCCCCTATGACGACATCTACCGCCTCGTCGCGGCGCTGCCCACGGGCACCCGCGTACTGCTCGACGGCGAGCGCGCCAACTACCGCATTCTGCAAAGCGTGCCTGAGAGTGCCGAAGTGCTCGACCGCACGAGCCCCATTCAGCTGATGAAGGCGATGAAAACGCCCGCCGAGCAGGAGAACGAGCGCCTCGCCCACATCAAGGACGGCGTGGCCGTCACGCGCTTCATCTACTGGCTCAAGCACACGATCGGCAAAAAGCCGATCACCGAGCTCAGCGCGTCGAAAAAGCTCGAATCTCTTCGCGCCGAGGGTGAGCACTATCTTGAGCAGAGCTTCGACCCCATCCTCGCCTACGGCGCGCACGGCGCGATCGTCCACTACGAGCCGACCGAGGAGACCGACATTCCCATGGAGCCGCGCGGCCTCTGCCTCGCCGACACGGGCGCGCAGTATTTGGAGGGCACGACCGACATCACCCGCACCATCGCGCTGGGGCCGCTCACGGACGAGGAAAAGCGCATCTACACGCTTGTCCTGCGCGGACACATACAGCTGGGCGCGGCCAAGTTCCTGCACGGCTGCATGGGCGAAAACCTTGACATGCTGGCCCGCACGCCGCTGTGGGAAGCGGGCCTCGACTTCAACCACGGCACGGGCCACGGCGTGGGCTTTGTCCTCGGCGTGCATGAGGGCCCTGAGCGCGTACACTGGGACGTGAAGCGCCAGAAGCGCCACTGCGTCATTGAAGAGGGCATGATCTTCTCGAACGAGCCGGGCATTTACCTTGCCGGCAAGTTCGGCGTGCGCATTGAGAACCTCGTCGTTGTACGCGAGGCTGAGGTCAACGAGTACGGCCGCTTCCTTGCGCTCGAACCGCTGACGCTCGTGCCGTATGACCGCGATGCGATTGATCTGTCGCTGCTCTCGTCGCGCGATGTGGAGCTTTTGAATGCTTATCACGCTAAGGTCTTTGCGGCGATCTCGCCGTATCTGAGTGGGGATGAGCTGGAGTGGCTCAAGGCGGCCACTGAGCCAGTGCAGTTCTGCTGAACAGCATAAAAGGCAGCGCGATAGCGCGCTTCTATCCCTGCACCGTGCAGGGGCGCGGAAAAAGGGGGCCATTCTCTCACGTGAGAGAATGGCCC
>JBBNGO010000029.1:0-32868 GCA_040095065.1 Hominicoprocola fusiformis | reverse complement strand
CCCCCAAGAGAACGCACGGGGCCCTGCCCCTTGACCCCGCCCATTGGCAGTTTGTAGCTCGAATAACTGCACGCGCTGCGCAATCGGGCGCGGTGTACATGGCTTCGCCATGAATCCCTACGTTTCGTCACCACTCGCAACCGCGCCTTACTATCGTGAGGCGCGAGTGACGGTAGTTGGGCGGCAGACTGCGTGCGAGGTGGTACTGCTGCGCTCGCCGTGAGTATTAAGAAAACATCCTGCCGTGTGCTTGACAGGGCGGAATGTTTTGATATAATGAACATATAGAAAGAGGGCGCTGCGACAAGCGGTTAGCCTCTAATCAAGTAAATGTACTTAGCAAAAACTAAGAAACCGTCACTTGGCAGAGTGGCGGTTTCTGCTTTTCACAATAATAGTGACTGTAAAGTCTCCAATATGGAATGTGATCCGCATCGTCTCACCCCCTTTCGGAGATGTGACCAACCGCCTGCCGTTCGTGCAGCGCCCTGTATTTACCGTACCACAGTTTTCAACAAGTTGCAACATCTGTTTCATCTGGCCGCGGCGAGCGCAGCAATGCCGCGTCCGCACGCAGTCCGCCGCCCAACTACCGTCACTCGCGCCTCACGATAGTAAGGCGCGGTTGCGAGTGGTGACGAAACGTAGGGATTCGTGGCGAAGCCACGTACACCGCACCTGATTGCGCAGCGCGTGCAGCTCTTCGAGCCACAGACTGCCAATGTAAGCGGGGACGAGGGGCAAGACCCCTCGTCCTTTCTCTCGGGGGTCTAAGGGGGATACTCTCTTTTGAGAAAGAGAGTATCCCCCTTTTTATGCACCCCTGCGCGGCGCAGGGAATTATCCCGCCGCTCTGCGAGAGGCATTATTCTTTATTCGGTTCGGGATCGCCCGCCAGCGAATCGAGATACAGATACAGCGGCATCAGCTCGCGGAAGCCCGCGAGGACTTCGTCTTTGAGCTCCGGCGTGAACAGCACGCCTTCGGGATTGTCGTCATAGCCGACGGCGATATTTTTCGCGTTGTACCACGGGTTCAGGAGCTTGCCGACGTCGCCCTTCGGGCGCTTGAACTGCTCGCCGGAGAGCGTGAAGCGGGATTTATTCAGCTTGCGCACGAGCTTTTCAAGCCTTTTGGGGTCGGTCTCGATGCGGCGGCGGAGCTTGGCCATCGTGGCGGGGGAGGCGTCCCAGTAGCCGCAGCCATAGCTGAAGTAGTTCGGTGCGAGCTCGAAATACAGCGCGGGCACGCCCTCGAAGCGCTCGTGCGGGCGCTCGATCGTGAACCACAGGTGGTCCTTATATGGGCCGCGGCCAAAGAGACGGCGAGCGTCGCGGTAGATGCGGCAGACGTGCAGCTTGAGCGACTGCTTGGGATATGCCGCGGCGATCGCGTCGAACAGTTCGCTGCCGAGCTCGCGCATCGGCCGGTCAACGAGCGCGAGGAACTGCTCCTTTCGCGGCAGGAACCACTCGCGGTTGTTGTTGAATTTGATGCCCCAGAGGAACTCGACGGCCTCGGGCGTAAAACCTTGAAACATGATCCACCTCAAAGAAAAATTTGCAACGATGGCAGTATACCACCAAAAACGCGAAAAAAACAAGAGGGATCTCGCACCAGATCCCTCTTGTCTCAGAGGAGCACCGTCCTGTTTTTACCCAAAAACAGGAACAGGAAAAAGCTAAGTTACTTCGTGGCGTGGTCGACCGAGTACATGTGCTCGATGAGGTCGAGCACCTTGTTGGAGTAGCCGATCTCGTTGTCGTACCAGCTCACGACCTTGACGAACGTATCCGTCAGGGCGATACCTGCCTTGGCGTCGAAGATGGACGTGCGCGTATCGCCGAGGAAGTCGGAGGAAACGACCTGCTCGTCGGTGTAGCCGAGGATGCCCTTGAGCTCGCCCTCGCTGGCCTTCTTCATGGCCGCGCAGATCTCATCGTAGGTGGCAGGCTTTTCAAGGTTGACGGTCAGGTCAACGACGGAGACATCCAGCGTGGGAACGCGCATGGACATACCGGTCAGCTTGCCGTTGAGCGAGGGGATGACTTTGCCGACGGCCTTGGCGGCGCCGGTGGAGGAGGGGATGATGTTGCCCGTGGCCGCGCGGCCGCCGCGCCAGTCCTTCAGGGACGGGCCGTCCACGGTCTTCTGCGTGGCGGTGACGGAGTGCACGGTGGTCATCAGGCCATCCTTGATGCCGAAGCAGTCGTTCAGGACCTTGGCGATGGGGGCCAGGCAGTTCGTGGTGCACGAGGCGTTGGAGACGAACTGCATGTCGCTCGTGTAGGAATCGAGGTTGACGCCGCAGACGAACATCGGCGTGTCATCCTTGGACGGGGCGGACATGACGACCTTCTTCGCGCCGGCGTCGATGTGCGCCTGCGCCTTTTCCTTCGTCAGGAACAGGCCCGTGGATTCGACGACGTACTCCGCGCCGATCTTACCCCAGGGCAGATCCGCGGGGTTGCGCTCGGCGAAGACGGGGATCTCGCGGCCGTTGACCACGATGCCGTAGTCGTTGCTCTTCACATCGGCGGCGAATCTGCCGTGCATAGTATCGTACTTCAGCATGTAGGCCAGATAATCGGCGGGGCAGAGGTCATTGATGCCCACGATCTCGATCTCAGGATGGTTCAGGCTTGCGCGAAAGACCATACGGCCAATGCGGCCAAAGCCGTTAATACCGACCTTAATACTCATAAAACTTACTTCCTTCCTGCTTATCGGAATATATCGAATGTTTGGTACATTTAGATATTATATAGCAGTAGTTTCGTTTTGCAAGTCCTTTTTTGCAAAAACTCTATTATTTTCATAATTTCCACAAATTCCTTGCTTTTTGACCGAAATTTTGCTACCCTCATACTACAACGCTGTACAACAAAACGTTCTAAGCGCGAGCTTATCGCGAAAACACCAATTCTTTCCGCGCAAACTCCGCCTCCCTGCGGTGAATGCTACCGGTAGGAGAACTTTTATTAGGAGACGCTATGCGGGATTATACTGAAGAAGAACTGAAAATGCTGTCGGATGTGCTGCCGAATATTGCATTGCAGCTGCGCACCTCGCTTTCGACGATCTACACGGCGGTCGACCGCCTGGCACCGCAGGAGACGCGGGAGAAGGACCCGAAGACTGACCGCACCGCCGCGGCATTTTACCAGAGCTATTACCAGCTCTACCGCGTCATCAGTAATCTGACTGACGCGGGGAACCTGTTTGAGCGCAAGCGTTTCGAGCTCTACGATGACGACATTGTCGGCGTCTGCCGCAGCGTGTGCGCTGAGGTGGACTTCCTTTTTGCGCAGCGCGGCGTGGAGCTCGACTTCCTCGCCGACCGCGACAGCCGCATCATCGCCCTCGACGCCGAGGCCATCCGCAAGCTGCTGCTGAATCTCCTCTCCAACGCGCTTAAATTTACGCCCAAGGGCGGCAGTGTCCGCGTGCGCGTGAAAACGGAGGGGAGATTTGTCAAGATCACCGTGGCGGACACGGGAAAGGGCATGGACAGCGACACGCTGGCCCATTTGTTCGACCGCTTTATGGACGGCGGGCAGGACCCCATGCCGCCGCGCGGCTTGGGACTGGGCCTTCCCATCTGCCAGCGCATCGCGCAGGGCCACGGCGGCATGATCGTCGCGCAGTCGGAGGAGGGAAAGGGCTCGCTCTTCACCGTCTCGCTCCCTGCGGTAAAGGCCGGGCGCGTACAGCTCAAGGATCGCGGCAGCGACTACGCCGGCGGCTTCAACCGCACGCTCGTGGAGATGTCCGACGCGCTTTCGAGCGAGGCATTTCTGCAAAAGTATCTGGATTAAGGGACACAGATGAAGAAAAAAGTTTTGATCGCCATGAGCGGCGGCGTGGATTCCTCCGCCGCCGCGCTTTTGCTGCAAAAGCAGGGCTACGAGTGCGCGGGCGCGACGCTGTCGCTCTGCGGCAACGAGACGGACGGCGCGAAGCGCATTGCCGACGGTCTCGGTATGCCGTTTTACATCTTCGACGAGCACGAGCTTTTTGCGCGCGAGGTGATGGATCACTTCGTCAGCGAGTACCGCGCGGGCCGCACGCCGAATCCGTGCATCGACTGCAACCGCTGCCTCAAATTCGGTGCATTTTTGGACCGCGCGCTGGAGATGGGCTTTGACTACATCGCGACGGGGCACTATGCCCGCGTCGGCTATGACGAAGCGAGCGGACGTTACCGGCTGCTTCGCGGCGAGAGCCGTACCAAGGATCAGAGCTATGTGCTCTATCAGCTCACGCAGGAGCAGCTCTCGCACCTGCTGCTGCCGGTCGGCAGCTTTGAAAAGCCGGAAATTCGCGAACAGGCGGAGGAGGCGGGCCTTGAAAACGCCCATCAGGCCGATTCACAGGACATCTGCTTCATCCCCGATGGGGACTATGTGCGCTTTCTGCACGACTACGGCGGCGTCACGCCGCAGCCCGGCGACTTTGTCGACGAAACGGGCCGCGTGCTCGGCCGCCACCGCGGTTTGGAGTGCTACACGGCGGGTCAGCGCAAGGGCCTCGGCGTGAGCGCGGACCGCCCGCTCTATGTGATATCCAAAAATGCCGAAAATAATACCGTGCTGCTCGGCGACAACGAGGAACTGTTTTCCACAGCGCTGCTCGCCTCGCGCGTGAACTGGATCGCGGGGGAGACGCCTGCGGAAAAAGTCTATTGCACCGCCAAAACGCGCTACAGCCAGAAAGAGTGCGACGCCGTCGTTACACCGCTGGAAGGAGGCTGCGCGCACGTCGAGCTCCTCACGCCCCAGCGCGCCGTCACGGCAGGACAGGCCGTCGTCTTCTATGATGGCGAAGAGGTTCTCGGCGGCGGCACGATCGAAAAGGCGTTATAAAAGTGAGAAAAGGCTCCGCGAAAGCGGAGCCTTTTGGCATATTATCGTTCGCTGACATGCGCCTCGCTGCCGAAGATCATGTCGTCCACGTCGCCATGACGGATGTTGTCTTTTTCCTTCATTGTACCATTCCTTTCAGCTTTTCTCTCACCCGGCTATTATATGCGCGAGCAAACGAAAAGTTGTACGAAAAAGGACAGCAGAGGATAAAAAAGCGTCTCGCAGATTTTTACGCGCAAGAGGGACATTGTATCTGCAAGATCAAAAAGCGTCGCAGACTTTCGCGTCCGCAGACGCGAAATAAATTTCGATCATAAATCGCCGCGACATGTGCGTGGCGATTTATTCTTCTCGCTCTGCGCGTGTCGCAGCCGCCCTGCGGGCGGCAAGGCACGAAGCGGAGTGTGATCCCCCTCAAAAAAGCGGCAAAAGTCGCTTTTTTGAAGTCAATATCGCCTGTTTAGAATTTCCACCACGTCCGCCAGCGCGCCGTCCTTGCAGTGGCAGACGATGTGCGCACCCCATTCCTTGACCTCGGGGATGGCGTTTTCGGGCGCGAAGCCGATCTCAGAGACCTCGAGCATCGGAATGTCGTTGTTGTGGTCGCCGATGCAGTAGATGTCCTTGCGCGCAACGCCGAGGAGCTTGGCAAGCTTTAAGATCATGCCGCCCTTCGTCGCGCCGCGGCGCGTCAGCTCAAGCAGGTGATCGCTCGAAAAGATGAGCTCGTAGCGTTTTCCCCACTCCTGAGAGACGATAAAATCGCGCACCTGCTCCAAAAGCGGCTTTTCCTCTTCAAAGAGCAGCTTGATGATCGGCAGGTCCACCTCGCGGAAGTCCTTGACCTCCTCGGTCTTCGCGCGCGTCAGGTGCTCGTGGTTGCGCGTGTAGTCGTTCGGGTGCAGGACGTGGATGCGGCGGTCATCGTGATAAATTTCAAAGCACAGGCCGGGGAAGCGCGCGAGCAGCGCGTCGACATGGTCGTAGATGTCCGCGTCTAAAAACGCGGTCTCCACATAGCAGTCCTTGTTGAAGTCATAGATGGCCGCGCCGTTGGCGATGACGCAGGGGGCATTGCAGGGCAGATCCTTGGCGTAGCGGGCAAAGGCGGGCAGCGCGCGGCCGGTGGAGATCGAAAAATAGCCGCCGTTTTGAATGAAATACTCGACCGCCTCGCGGTTGCGCGCGCTCATCGGCGGGATGTCCTCACCGCGCTCGAGCGCGCCCTGCGTATAGACGAGCGTGTTGTCAAAGTCGCTGGCGAGCAGCACCTTGTTGAATTTCAGCATGATGGATCCTCTCTTCTTTTCTCGTTGTTTTTCGACGAAAGTATACCACGGCGCGGGAGAAATGAAAAGGGATGTTTTGCGTAAAGATATCAGCCGATGATGCCGAATTTTCCTTTGATAAAATGACGGTAGTCGGGCTGCTTTTCGGCATTTTCGTATTCATGTTTCATGGTTTGCCATATCCAGGCGCGGAACGGATCGCCGGTCTGCGCATAGTGCAGAATGCGCAGCAGCCCCTCCTGCTCTGCGCGGAGAATGGCCTCATAGGCATCGGGGACGAACTCGCACGAGACGACTGCTACCGCCTCTTCGGACGTGACCGCGAACGGCACGTCGGAAACAGGGGCGGTATTTGCCGGTTCCGCGCCGTAGATATAGCCGGAGACGCCGGCATAGGTCTCCTCCAGTGCGTTGGGGTAGTATTCCTCCAGCCGCTGCACGCCGTCTAAGTCGAAGCCGTAAGGCCCCCATTTTTCCCACCGGCCCGTGTGGACAAAGCCGGTGTCGCGGCAGTATTTTTCAACGGCATTGCTCAGATAGACCAGCACATTTTCCCGTTTCTTCGAAAAATAGACGAGCGGGTGGCCATGGTTGGAGACGTGCGGCGTGAGGACGGTGAGACCGCCGGTGGGGGAGGCATGGTACAGCATGGAAGCAATTCCTTTCCGCCTTTTGGCAAAACCGCCGCGAAACAACTGTGCTTCGCGGCGGTTCTATTTCTTGTTTACGCTTCGTTCTTCGGCGCGGGGGCTTCGCCGCCCTGACCGCCACTTCTGCGGCGGCCTCTGCCGCCGCGGTGGCTGCGGCGGCGCGGCTTGTTCTCGCCGCCCTCAATCGCGCCCTCGGTTTTCGGCGGGCGGGGCGGACGCGGTGCTTTCGGCACGTCGGGAGTTTCGCTGTTCGGCTTGCTCTGGCGCGGGGCGCGGCGCTCGCCGTTCTTGTCGGGATTGCGGGGCGGACGTTCGCTGCTCGGCTTATCGCCGCGCGCGGGGCGTTCGCTTCGCTTTTCGGCGGGCTTGTCGCCACCCTTTTGGGGCGTGTTTTCACTCTTCGGCGCGGCGGACTTCTCGCCGCCTTCACCGCTGCCCTTGCCGCGGCCTCTGCCGCCGCGATGTCCGCGGCCGCCGCGGCGGGAACGGCGCTTTTCCTTCTCCTCCTCGTCAGCGGCGGGGGCGTCCTCTTTTGCGACGGGGGCCGTCCACTGTTCGGGCGGCACGATGGGCTTGGCAGACGAGAAGAAGTTTAGCGTCAGCTGCGGCTCCTCCGGCGGTTCCTGATAGCGCTCGGGGAGCGTCGTGGGGAGCTCGATGCCGTCGCGCGAGCCCTTGCCGTTGCGCAGCACATGAATTTCACAGGTGCGGTAGCGCTTGGGGCTCTCGTTCTGCCCGTCGAGACGCACGAGCACCTGCTCGCGCAGAATGTCGACCGAGCTCACGTTGCCAAGGCCGTCGGGCGTTGCGACAAACGAATCCTGCTTCGGGCAGCGGCGCGCCGCGTCCTCGTAGGCGTTCTGCTCGTATTTGAGGCAGCACATGAGCCTGCCGCACGTGCCGGAGATCTTCGTCGGGTTCAGGCTCAGGTTCTGCGTCTTGGCCATCTTGATCGAAACGGGGACGAAGTCGTCCAAAAACTGCGAGCAGCAGAAAGGCCGGCCGCAGATGCCGAGGCCGCCGAGCATCTTCGCCTCGTCGCGCACGCCGATCTGCCGCAGCTCGATGCGGGCACGGAACACACCGGCTAAGTCGCGCACGAGCTCGCGGAAGTCCACGCGCCCATCGGACGTGAAGAAAAAGATGATCTTGCTGCCGTCGAAGTTGCTCTCCACGCGCACGAGCTTCATGTCGAGCCCGCGCTCGGCGATCTTCTTCTGGCAGACCTCGAAGGCGTTCTTTTCGCGCGTTTTGTTGTAGGCGTAGGTGCGGTCATCGTTCTCCGTCGCCACGCGCACGAGCGGGCGCAGCGGTTGGACGACGGAATCGTCCTCCACCTCATGGTTGCCCGAGACGCACTGGGCGTACTCGAGCCCCTGCGCGGTCTCGACGATGACGAACTGGTTGGGTTCGACCGCGATGCCGTGCGGGTCAAAATAATATTCCTTGCATCCGCCGCGGAAGCGGACTCCGATCACTTCTGTCAAAGGGTTTCCTCCAATTCAACGGCGAAGCCGCCCAGCGTGGGCCCGACGCCGACGTTATAGGTGCATTTATTGCGGTAGTCCTGCAATAAATCTATTGTGCCGAGTAATTTGGCTTTTGTCAAGCGCGAAGCCAGCGACCGCGCGATGCGAAGATCCCTCTCCGGTACGCTCACGCCGTACTGCCCCAGCAGGGCGGACGAGAGCAGAAGCCGCGTCCCCTCGAAAAGTGAGGACAGGTCGTCGCGCGTGACTTTCTGCGTTTCGAGCTTTGCGAGGAATGCCGCGCGGGACGCGCGCGACCCCTCGGCGATGAGCCGCGCGAGCTCGAGCGCGCGCTCGTCAGGCGCGCCGCCCTCTTCGACGGTGGGGGAGAGCTTGACCTCCACGCAGCGCGAGCGGATGGTCTGGAGCAGAACCGCCGGATTTTCCGCGCAGAAGAAAAACGCTGCGTAAGCGGGCCCCTCCTCCACGAGCTTCAAAAGCACGTTCTGGTCCTTTTCCGTCAGGATGGTGCAGTCCTCGAAAATGTAGACCTTGCGCGCGCCCTCGTTCGGGCGGATGAACGCGTCGGCGCGCATCGCGCGCACCGTGTCGATCGAGAGCTCCTTGTGCTCTGCGTCGCGCACGAACGTGACGTCGGGGTGGATGTCCTGCATCACCTTGCGGCAGGCAGGGCAGGCGAGGCAGGGCTTGCTTTCCGCTGTGCACTCCATCGCCGCGGCGGCATAGCGCGCAGCGCTCACGCGGTTGCCGCTGCCGCTGAAAATGAGTGCGTGCGACAGTGCGCCGCGCTTTGCCGCGGCGCGAAGACGCGCCGCCGTATCGGTTTTTGCAAAATCCAAAAGCTCCATTGCCCGCTCCATGCTCTGTACTCTGCGCGCATTTCCAGCGCAAATTTAAAAGTAGTATATCGCAAAAGTGCGGCGCTTGCAAGAAAATCCGCGCCCCGCGACGGAAAAACAGAACGATTTTGCGCCAAATTGCGTTTTGCGGGAGAAAAAATGCGGAAAGTCGACAAAAATTTCACAACTTGTTATTGAAAGTCGGGGATTTTCTGTCTATAATAATATGGCTTGATAATGATCACACAGCGATACATTTTTAATGGAGGAAAACCAATGAGCAAAAAGTATGTCTACCTGTTCTCGGAAGGCAACGCTACCATGCGTGAGCTTCTGGGCGGCAAGGGCGCGAACCTGGCCGAGATGACCAACATCGGTCTGCCCGTGCCCCAGGGCTTCACCATCACGACCGAAGCTTGCACTCAGTATTACGAGGACGGCCGCAAGATCAACGACGAGATCATGGCAGAGATCATGGAATACGTCGCGAAGATGGAAGAGATGAACGGCAAGAAGTTCGGCGATCTGAAGAACCCCCTGCTCGTCTCCGTCCGTTCCGGCGCGCGCGCTTCCATGCCCGGCATGATGGATACCATCCTGAACCTCGGTCTCAACGACGACGTCGTCGCCGCCATGATCGCGGGCAACCCCGATCCCAACTTCGAGCGTTTCGTTTACGACTCCTATCGCCGCTTCATCCAGATGTTCTCCGACGTCGTTATGGAAGTCGGCAAGAAGTACTTTGAGCAGCTCATCGACGCGATGAAGGAAAAGCGCGGCGTCAAGCTCGACATTGAGCTCACCGCAGCCGACCTCAAGGAACTCGCCGAGCAGTTCAAGGCCGAGTACAAGCAGCAGATCGGCGAGGACTTCCCCTCCGACCCCAAGACCCAGCTGTACGAAGCCATCCGCGCCGTGTTCCGCTCCTGGGACAACCCGCGCGCGAACGTCTATCGCCGCGACAACGACATCCCCTATTCCTGGGGCACTGCCGTCAACGTCATGCCGATGGTCTTCGGCAACCTGAACGACAACTCCGGTACCGGCGTCGCCTTCACCCGTGACCCCGCCACCGGCGAGAAGAAGCTCATGGGCGAGTTCCTGACCAACGCTCAGGGCGAGGATGTCGTCGCCGGCGTCCGCACCCCGATGCCCATCTCCCAGATGGAAGAGAAGTTCCCCCAGGCTTACGCCGACTTCGTCAAGGTCTGCGACCTGCTCGAGGATCACTACCGCGACATGCAGGACATGGAGTTCACCGTCGAGAACGGCAAGCTCTATATGCTCCAGTGCCGCAGCGGTAAGCGCACCGCGCAGGCTGCTCTCAAGATCGCCTGTGACCTCGTGGACGAGGGCATGATCGACGAGAAGAAGGCCGTCTCCATGATCGACCCGCGCAACCTCGACACCCTGCTCCATCCCCAGTTCGATGCGGCTGTCCTCAAGAAGGCTCCCGCCATCGCCAAGGCTCTGCCCGCCTCCCCCGGCGCCGCCTGCGGCAAGATCGTCTTCTCCGCTGAGGATGCCAAAGAGTGGAAGGAGCGCGGCGAGAAGGTCGTTCTCGTCCGTCTCGAGACCTCTCCGGAGGATATCGAGGGCATGAAGGCCTCCCAGGGCATCCTGACCGTCCGCGGCGGTATGACCTCCCATGCGGCTGTCGTCGCGCGCGGCATGGGCAAGTGCTGCGTCTCCGGCTGCGGCGAGATTAACATGGACGAGGAGAACAAGAAGTTCGAGCTCGCCGGCAAGACCTATCACGAGGGCGACTTCATCTCCATCGATGGTTCCACCGGTAACATCTACGACGGCATCATCCCCACGGTCGACGCCACCATCGGCGGCGAGTTCGGCCGCGTCATGGCTTGGGCCGACAAGTATCGCCGTCTGGGCGTCCGCACGAACGCCGATAACCCGCACGACACCGAGCAGGCCGTGAAGTTCGGCGCTGAGGGCATCGGCCTCTGCCGCACCGAGCACATGTTCTTCGAGGCTGACCGTATTCCCGCCATCCGCGAGATGATCTGCTCCGACACCGTCGAGCAGCGCGAGAAGGCGCTCGCTAAGCTCGAGCCGATGCAGCAGGGCGACTTTGAAGCCATGTATATCGCGCTCGAGGGCCGTCCGATGACCGTTCGTTTCCTCGATCCCCCGCTGCACGAGTTCGTTCCCACCGAGGAAGCTGACATCGAGCAGCTCGCCAAGGACATGGGCAAGAGCGTTCAGGACATCAAGAACATCATCGCCTCCCTGCACGAGTTCAACCCCATGATGGGCCACCGCGGCTGCCGTCTGGCCGTTACGTTCCCCGAGATCGCTGCCATGCAGACCCGTGCGGTCATCAAGGCTGCGCTGAACGTCAACGCCGCGCATCCCGACTGGAACATCATCCCCGAGATCATGATCCCGCTCGTCGGCGAGGTCAAGGAGCTCAAGTACGTCAAGGACGTCGTCGTCGAGGTCGCTGACAAGCTGATCGCCGAGGCCGGCAGCTCCATGAAGTACAAGGTCGGCACCATGATCGAGATCCCGCGCGCCGCTCTGACCGCGGACGAGATCGCCAAGGAAGCGGACTTCTTCTCCTTCGGCACGAACGACCTGACCCAGATGACCTTTGGCTTCAGCCGTGACGATGCCGGCAAGTTCCTCGGCGCGTACTACGACAAGAAGATCTACGAGAGCGATCCGTTCGCCCGTCTCGATCAGACCGGCGTCGGCAAGCTCGTCTCCATGGCCGCCAAGATGGGCCGCGAGACCAACCCGCACATCCACCTCGGCATCTGCGGCGAGCACGGCGGCGATCCCACGTCCGTCGAGTTCTGCCACAAGGTCGGCCTGGACTATGTCTCCTGCAGCCCGTTCCGTGTCCCCATCGCCCGCCTCGCCGCCGCGCAGGCTGCCATCAAGGACATGCAGTAAGCAAATCGCTTTCGGCATAGGCTTTTATTGAATCAAACAAGCGCCCAGCCATCGGCTGGGCGCTTGTACTTTGTAAAAAGATGTGATAGGATGTGGACCAATCAGATGTTGGATGGGAAAGGGGAGAGTGCATGGAGATCAGACCCTTGGACAGGGAGATATATGCGGGCAAAACATTTACGGCTTGCTACCGCACGAATGGCTATTATGAGATCCGCCCGTCTGAAACGGGCTTTCAGATGGACTATGTGCCCTTTGCGGAGCCGACTGAGCGGTCATTTGACGATGTGTTCTTCGGCGAATGGCTCGAAGATCCGATCGCCTTCGGCGCGTTCGAGGGCGAAAAACTGATCGGATATGTCGAAGGCTCGATAGAGGGCTGGAACAACCGTTTTCGGCTCAGCAACATCTGCGTGCTGGACTTTTCCGAGCGCAGCAGGGGCGTCGGCACGGCACTGATGAAGCCCATAGAGCGAACAGCGGAGGACGCCGGGGCGCGCATGCTGATTTTAGAGACGCAGTCGTGCAATGAAAACGCCATCGCGTTTTACAAAAAGAACGGTTTTACGATCGTCGGCTTCGACCTGTACGCCTACTCCAACGACGATCCTGAGCGGCACGAGGTGCGGATCGAAATGGGGAAGAAGTTGCACTGAGCGCCGGTTTTGCATCTTAAGAGCATTTTTCAAAGGAGAACACAGCCATGCTGTTACTGCTTCAGATCATTTTATGTTGTCTTCTGTATCTCGCGCTGGTCAAATGCGCGGTGCGAGACAGCGGGCGCAACTGCCTCTATTTTTACCCGGACGCGTATCTCGACGAGGCGCAGAAGCGCGGCATCGCCGACAAGACTGAGGAGCTGCGCAAGGGCAAGCGCTTTATGACGTTCTTCTGTCTTGTGATCTTCGTCGTGCTGATCGCGGTCATCGCCGGATGGAACGGCGTGAAGGACTTCCATACCGCCTGCTTTGAAGCCTACCTTTTCCTCGTGGTGATGAACTGGTTCGACGGCTTTGTCATCGACCTGCTGTGGGTCGGCCACAGCAAGATCTGGCGTATCGAGGGCATGGAGGGCGTTCCCTACGTGAAGCCGTGGCGGGCGGTCGTCATCAAGCGCAGCGCGGCCATGATGCTGTACCTGCTTGTCGCGGCCGCGATCGGCGGGATCGTTGTGCTGATCGGCAAAATTTGACAGCGGAAGAAAAAAGGTTCCCAAGCCAATGGCTTGGGAACCTTTTTCGCATCGCCGCGCGATGCAGAGGATCAAAGGAGAGGTTCATAAAGAAGTTTGGAAGAGATCGTTTCAGATACGGCTGCGGATCTCCGCACCCATGGCCTTGCAGCCGACGAGTTGGCAGTTTTCCTGCATGATGTCGCCGCAGCGGAAGCCCGAGCGCAGCGTTTTATCCACCGCGCGCTCGATGGCGTCGGCCTCGGCGGCCATGTCGAAGCTGTAGCGCAGCATCATTGCGGCGGCTAGGATCGTGCCGATGGGGTTTGCCTTGTCCTGTCCCGCAATGTCCGGCGCGGAGCCGTGGATGGGCTCGTAGAGTCCGTTCGTGCCGTCGCCCATGCTGGAGGACGGGATCATGCCGATCGAGCCCGTGATCTGGCTCGCCTCGTCGGAGAGGATGTCGCCAAAGAGGTTTTCGGTCACGATGACGTCGAACTGGCTCGGGTCACGCACGAGCTGCATCGCCGCGTTGTCGACATACATGTGGTGAAGCTCGACATCGGGGTAGTCCTTCGCGACCTCTGTGACCGTCTTGCGCCAGAGGCGCGAGGTGTCGAGCACGTTGGCCTTGTCGATGGAGGTGACACGCTTGCGGCGCTTGCGCGCGGTCTCAAACGCGACGCGGGCGACACGCTTGATCTCGTGCTCAGAGTAGGCCATGATGTCGGTGGCCTTCTGCTCGCCGTTCGCCTCTTCCGTGCGGTGCTCGCCGAAGTACACGCCGCCGATGAGTTCGCGCACGACGATGAAGTCGATGCCGTTTGCCGCGATGTCAGCGCGCAGCGGGCAGGCGGCGGAGAGCTCGGAGAACATCTTCGCAGGGCGCACGTTCGTGTAGAGGCCCATGCCCTCGCGCAGCTTGAGCAGACCGCGCTCGGGACGGTTGGCGGCGGGCTGATTGTCCCACTTCGGGCCGCCGACCGCACCGAGCAGCGCGCTGTCCGCGTTGCGGCAGGTCGCTAAACTCGAATCCGGCAGCGGCACGCCGAATTTATCGATGGCGTTGCCGCCCATCGGCGCGTCGACGTAGGTGAAGGTGTGGCCAAACTTCGCGGCCACGGCGTCTAAAACGCCCATGGCCTCGGTGACGATCTCGGGGCCGATGCCGTCGCCCTTGATGATGGCAATGGTCTTGTTCATTTCGCCGCCTCCTTTGCCTTGAGCGAAGCCATCAGGCCGCCGCGCGCGATCATGTCCTTGATAAACGGCGGGAAGGGCTCGGCCTGATACGTCGTGCCCTTCGTCACGTCTGTGATGACGCCGGTGTCGAAGTCGACCGTCACCTCGTCGCCGTTTTCGATCTCCGCGCTCGCGGCGGGGCACTCCAAAATGGCGAGGCCGATGTTGATGGCGTTACGGTAGAAGATGCGGGCGAAATTCGCCGCGATGACGCAGGAGATGCCGCTCGCCTTGATGGCGACGGGCGCGTGCTCGCGCGACGAGCCGCAGCCGAAGTTTACGCCCGCGACCATGATGTCGCCGTCTTTGACGCGGTGGATGAAGTCCTTGTCGATGTCCTCCATGCAGTGGGAGGCGAGCTCCTTGTGGCTCTGGGTGTTCAGATAGCGCGCGGGGATGATGACGTCCGTATCGACGTGATCCCCATACTTATGGACAATGCCGTGTGCATTCATTTGTTCATGACCTCCTCCGGATGAGAAATGTGGCCGGTAATACCAGACGCCGCGGCGACAGCCGGAGAGGCGAGGTAGACCTCGCTGTCGACGTGGCCCATGCGGCCGACAAAGTTGCGGTTGGTGGTGGAAACGCAGCGCTCGCCGGCGGCGAGGATGCCCATGTAGCCGCCGAGGCACGGCCCGCACGTGGGCGTGGAGACGATGCAGCCCGCGTCGAGGAAAATATCGGTGTAGCCCTCGTGCATGCAGGCGCGGTAAACTTCCTGCGTGGCGGGGATGATGATGCCGCGGACGTTCGGGGCCAGGTGATGCCCCTTTAAGATCGTGGCGGCGGCGGCCATGTCAGGGAGCTGGCCGTTCGTGCACGAGCCGATGACGATCTGGTCGATGGCGATGTCGCTGCCCTCGCGCGCGCTGTGCGCGTTTTCGGGCAGGTGCGGCCAGGCGACCGTGCAGTCGACTTTGCCGAGGTCGATGTCGATGACGCGCTCGTATTCCGCGTCGGGATCGGCCTCGAACGCTGTCCAGGGGCGGTCCACGCGGCCCTCAACATAGGCGCGCGTCACGTCGTCGACGGGAAAAATGCCGTTTTTGCCGCCCGCCTCGATGGCCATGTTGCAGATCGTCAGGCGGTCATAGATCGTGAGGTTCTTGACGCCCTCGCCCGCAAATTCAATGGACTGGTAGCGTGCGCCGTCCACGCCGATCGTGCCGATGAGCGTCAGAATGACGTCCTTGCCGGAGACGAACGGGCGGAGCTTGCCGGTGAGATTCACCTTGATGGCGGACGGGACCTTGAACCACGTCTCGCCTGCGGCCATGGCCGCGCCCATGTCGGTCGAGCCGACACCGGTGGAAAACGCGCCGAGCGCGCCATAGGTGCAGGTGTGGGAGTCCGCACCGATCACGGCCTCGCCCGGGGCGACAAGCCCCTGCTCGGGCAGCAGCGCGTGCTCGATGCCCATCGTGCCGACGTCATAAAAATGGTCGATGTCGGAGCGGCGGGCGAAGGTGCGGCACTGCTTGCACTGCGTGGCGGACTTGATGTCCTTGTTCGGTGCGAAGTGATCCATCACCATCGCAATGCGGCTCTTGTCGAAGACTTTTTCAAAGCCCGCGGATTCAAATTCGTTGATAGCCACGGGGGTCGTGATGTCGTTGCCGAGGACGAGGTCGAGCTTTGCCTGGATGAGCTGGCCCACGCGCACGCTCTCAAGTCCTGCGTGCTTGGCGAGAATTTTCTGCGTCATTGTCATGCCCATGTCGCGTTTCTCCTTTCAGTTGCCGGATTCCATGATCTTGTTGATGCCGTTGACGTAGGCGCGGATCGACGATTCGATGATATCGGTCGAGAGACCCGAGCCGGTGTACGAGCGCCCGTCGGGGCCGGAGACCTTGACCACGGCCTCGCCGATGGCGTCCTCGCCGTCCGTGACGGCGTTCAGGCTGAAGCTCTCGAGCTTTACGTCCATTTGGAGCATGCGGTTGATAGCCTTGAACGAGGCGTCCAGCGGGCCCGTGCCAATGGCGACATCTTCGATCTGCTCGTCGCCGCGCTGGAGCTTGATGCACGAGATGTTCGGCACACCGTGGCCCGTGTTGACCACATGACTCACGAGCTGGCAGTTGCCCTGCACCGCGGTCTGGCGGTGGAGCACGAGCGCCTCAATGTCGCTGCTCGTGATGTTCTTTTTCTTGTCGGCGAGATCCTTGAAGCGGGTGAACACGCTTTCAAGCTCCTCGTCGCTCAATTCGTAGCCCATGGATTCAAGCTTTTCACGCAGCGCGTGCTTGCCGGAGTGCTTGCCGAGCACCATCGTGTTCTGCGGGATGCCGACGTCGGTGGAGTTCATGATCTCGTACGTTCTTGCATTGGCAATGACGCCGTGCTGATGGATGCCCGACTCGTGCGCGAAGGCGTTCGCGCCGACGATGGCCTTGCTCGGCGGGATGGGCACGCCCGTGATGTTGCTCAGCAGCTTGCTCGAGCGGTAGATCTGCTTGGTGTTCACGCCGGTCTCGGCGCCGTAGAAGTCCTTTCTCGTGCGCAGCGCCATGACGATCTCTTCAAGGCTCGCGTTGCCCGCGCGCTCGCCGATGCCGTTGACCGTGCATTCGACCTGCGTCGCGCCCGCGCGGACGCATTCGAGCGAATTCGCGACCGCCATGCCGAGGTCGTTGTGGCAGTGGACGGAGATGTCGACATGCTCGACGTCCTCGATGTTTTCACGCAGGTAGGTGATGAGGTCATACATCTCCTGCGGCGTGGAGTAGCCGACGGTGTCGGGCACATTTAGCGTCGTCGCGCCCGCGGCGACGGCAGTGGAGTAGCAATGGGCCAGAAATGCCCAGTCGGAGCGGGAGGCGTCCTCGGCGGAAAACTCGATGTCATCGCAATAGCTCTTGGCGTAGGCGACCATCTCGCGGATGCGGTCGATGACCTGCTCGCGCGTCATCTTGAGCTTGTACTCCATGTGGATGTCGCTTGTTGCGAGGAAGGTGTGGATGCGGGGGTGGTTGGCCTCCTTCACGGCGTCCCACGCCGCGTCGATATCGCCCTTGGCGCAGCGCGCGAGCGAGGCGACCGTGCAGTTCGTCACCGCGGCGGCGATGGCCTGCACGCTCTTGTGGTCCATGGGAGACGCGATGGCGAAGCCCGCCTCGATCACGTCGACGCCCAGCTTTTCAAGCTGGCGGGCCATTTCGATTTTTTCCGTCAGATTCATGCTGCAGCCGGGGGACTGCTCACCGTCTCGTAAGGTCGTGTCAAAAATTTTAATGCGCTTCATGGGGTGTTCCTCCTGCTTTTTTCTCTCGCATAGCAACAAAAAAAGCCTCCGTCTCTTCCCTTGAAGAGACGAAAGCTCAAAACTTCCGCGGTACCACTCTTGTTGGCATATGAAATGCCCGCTTTCTGCATCGGCTTGAAAATCAAGCGAATGCGCCTCGTTGGTAACGGTGAGGAGATCCGGCTCCGCCTAAACGAATGTCTCAGCGAAGCTACTCAGGGGCCAGTGACATCATCCCGCTCTGCATTGCCTCGCAGCGACCGGCAACTCTCTGAAGCGTCTGTAGGACGAATTTTTCCCCGTCATGGTATTTGTGAACTATGAGATTTAATGATGCTACTATAATCGCCCGCCCCCGTTTTGTCAAGCAGGGAAAAAGAAATTTGCGCTTTTGACAAAAAAACGCGCGGCGGAAAAATATATTTTGCGTACTTTGAACGGAGAAAAAGGCAAAAAAGCAAGAGAAAAAGGGAACGCGCGAGCATTCCCTTTTTTGATAGCTTGTTGCCTCAGCCACCAAAGATCAGGCTGCCAAGACCCGTGGAGGTCAAAAACAGAATGAGCATGACAACGGGCACGACATACTTCATCATTACGCTGTAGAGCTTAGCGCGACCAAAGTGTTCGCCGTTTTTCTCGACCTCGGCAATGATCCACTTCGGACCCACGACCCAGCCGACCAAAATGCTCGTGAGCAGGCTGATAAACGGCATGAGGAAGCTGTTGCTGATGTAGTCCATCACGTCGAGCAGCTGCGCGGTCGAGCCGTTGGGCAGCGGGAGCTCGAAGTAGAGCGCGTTGTAGCCAAGGCAGATGAGCACGGCGGTGACGAGCGAGTAGACGCCCACGGCGGCGCACATCTCCTTGCGCGACTTGTGGAAGATCTCCATGCAGTTGGCGACAAGCGTCTCCATGACGGACACGCAGCTCGTCAGCGCGGCGAAGCCGAGCGCGAGGAAGAACACCGCGCCCACGACGCGTCCCACGCCGCCCATCGCGGCGAAGACCTTCGGCAGGCTGATGAACGTTAGGCTCGGGCCGCTGGCCATGCCGTCGGTGCCGAGGAAGACATAGACGGCGGGGATGATCATGAGGCCCGCGAGGAACGCGACGCCCGTGTCGAAAATTTCGATCTGGTTGTTGGCCTTGTTGAGGTCGACGTCGTCCTTGACGTAGCTGCCGTAGGTGATCATGATGCCCATGCTGACACTGAGCGAGAAGAAGAGCTGACTCATCGCGTCGAGCGCGATGTTCAAAAAGCGCTGGACGGTCAGGCCCGTGAAGTCGGGCTTAATGTAGACGAGCAATCCTTCGATACCCGTGCGCGTCATGCCGCTCTCGTCGGTGTAAGAGAGCGTGAGCGAGAAGATGGCGATGCCGATGATGAGAAGGAGCAGACCCGGCATGATGTAGCGGGAGTATTTTTCAATGCCCTTTTCAACGCCGCAGTACACGACCCACGCCGTCAGCGCCAAAAAGATCAGCATGAAGACGATGGGCGAGACGGGGGAGGTGATGAACGAGGTGAAGAACCCGTCCTGCGCGGCGGCATCGCCGCTTGAGACGAGGTAGAGGGTAAAATACTTCGTGATCCAGCCGCCGATGACGGAGTAATACGTCATGATGAGCGTGGGGACGAGGAAGGTGAGGTAGCCCAAGAACTTCCACTTTTTGTTGAGCGTTGCAAAGGCGTTGAGCGCATTCTGCTTTGTGCGGCGGCCGATGGCTACGTCGGTCGTCAGCAGGGTGAAGCCGAATGTCAGCACCAGCACGAGGTAGACGAGCAGAAACAGTCCGCCGCCGTCCTTGGCGCAGAGATAGGGGAAGCGCCAGATATTGCCGACGCCCACCGCGCTGCCCGCCGCAGCCAGCACAAAGCCGAGCGAGCCGCTGAAACTACTGCTTTTTTTCATGTTCGATTCTCTCTTTTTTCATGTAAATGGAATGACTAATGCCCCATTATAGCAGAAGAAACCGAATTGGCAAGGGGAGAGACGCTAAAAATGCAGGAATTCCTGCGAAAATGCGAAAAAATATCTCACCAACGGCTTGCTGATGAGACATTTTATTCATAACAGGATTAGATTTTGTCATGGCCGGCGGCTTCGTCGGTGAAGACGGCCTCGAATTCCTCGGCGCTCATCGTCTCATGCGCAAGCAGGAATTCCGCCACGGCGATGAGGTGCTTCTGATCGCGCGAGAGGATGTCCTCGCAGCGCTCGTAGGCCGCGTCGATGATGGACTTGACCTCCTCGTCGATCTGTGCGGCGACCTGCTCGGAATACGGCTTGGCCTGCGCCATCGAGCGGCCGATGAAAATTTCATCGTGGCCGGATTCGAACGAGATCGAGCCGAGCCTGTCGCTCATGCCGTACACCGTGACCATCTTGCGCGCAATCTGCGAGGCGCGCTGGATGTCGTTCGACGCGCCGGTCGAAATGTCGCCGAGTATCAGCTTTTCCGCCACGCGCCCGCCAAGCAGCGAGACGATCTGCTCTTCCATATAGCGCTTGGACTGGTACGAGCGGTCCTCCGTGGGCAGCGAGATCGTCATGCCGCCCGCGCCGCCGCGCGGGACGATCGTGATCTGGTGCACAGGGTCGTGCGTCGGCAGCGCGTGCATCACGATGGCGTGACCGGCCTCGTGATAGGCGGTCAGCTTGCGCTCGTGCTCGCTGACGACGCGGCTCTTCTTCTCGGGACCTGCGATGACCTTGATCTCCGCCTCGGAGAAATCAGCCATCGTGATGAGCTTGCTGCCGCGGCGCGCGGCGAGCAGCGCCGCCTCGTTCGAGAGGTTCTCGAGGTCCGCGCCCGTGAAGCCGGGCGTTCCCTTGGCGACGGTGGAGAGGTCCACATCCTCGGCAAGGGGCTTATTCTTGACATGGATCTTCAGGATCTCCTCGCGGCCGCGGATGTCGGGAAGCCCCACGTAGACCTGACGGTCGAAGCGGCCCGGGCGCAGCAGCGCGGGGTCGAGGATGTCGGCGCGGTTCGTCGCCGCCATGACGACGACGCCCTGATTCGTACCGAAGCCGTCCATTTCGACGAGCAGCTGGTTGAGCGTCTGCTCGCGCTCGTCGTGGCCGCCGCCGAGGCCCGTGCCGCGCTGGCGGCCTACGGCGTCGATCTCGTCGATGAAGATGATCGCGGGGGCAACTTTCTTCGCCTGTTCGAAGAGGTCGCGCACGCGGCTCGCGCCGACGCCGACATACATCTCGACAAAGTCAGAGCCGGAGATCGACAAAAACTGCACGCCCGCCTCGCCCGCGACGGCGCGGGCCAGCAGCGTCTTGCCCGTGCCCGGAGGGCCGACGAGCAGCACGCCCTTGGGGATGCGCGCGCCGAGGTCGATGAACTTGCCCGGCGCTTTCAAAAAGTCGACGATCTCCTGCAATTCCTCTTTTTCCTCGTCCGCACCGGCGACGTCAGAGAACGTCGTGGGGCGCTTGTTGTCTCCGCCGGTCTTGAACGACGCCGTGCCGAACTTCGCCATGCGGTCGCCGCCGCCTCCGCCCGCGGAGCGGAGGGAGAGGAAGTACCAGATGGCGAAGATGCCGAGCACCGCCAGAATATAGGGCGCGAACATCGCGACATAGTTGATCGAGTGGTCGGCGGTGAAGTCGTAGTCCTCGATGATGCCGTCGGCCTTCTGCTGCTCGATGAGCTCGCCTAAGTCGTCATAGAAGAGCGTCACGCTGAAAAGGTCCTTTTTGAGCTCCGTTTTGCCGTCGATGGGCTCGCGCAGCTTCATGCGCAGCGTGGTGTCCGTCACCGTGAAGGCCGAGACCTGCTCGGATTCGAACAGCTCGCGTACCTTGGCATACGACGGTTCGGCCTCCACCGGCTTGTTCATAAAGCCGTAGACGCCGACGAGCACCAGCAGCACCAGCAGATACGGCAAAAGATTGGGACGCTTGGTCTGTTGAGTCAATGGGATATCCTCCTTGCACTGCAAAGATAAAAGCCTCGCAGAGTTTCTGCCCGCAAGGGGCACGCGACATCCGTAGAGCAGCAGAGTTGCTAACGGCTGTCCAGACGCCCGCAGGCGTGAAAAAATGTGAGATCGTTATTTCCAACGACAAGTGCGTCGGAAATAACACCGCTCGCTCCGCAAACGTGCGAGCGATAGCGAGTGCGCTGCAGCGGAGTGCAGCCTTCTCAAAAAACAGCGTTTGCTGTTTTTTGAATCAGTTGGCGTAAACCTCGGGCTTGAGCACGCCGATGTACGGCATATTGCGGTACTTCTGGGCGTAGTCGAGGCCGTAGCCGACGACGAATTCGTCGGGCACTTCAAAGCCTGCGAGGTCGGCGGCGATGGGCTTGGTGCGGCGGGCGGGCTTGTCGAGCAGCGTCACGACGGTCACGCTGGAAGCGCCCTTGGTCATAAAGTAATTCTTGAGGAAGTAGAGCGTGTTGCCGGAGTCGAGAATGTCCTCGATGACGACGATATCGCGGCCCGTGATGTCCTGCTGGAGATCGCGCGTGATCTGCACGACGCCGGACGAGGTCGTCGCGTTCTGATAGGACGAGACGGCGATGAATTCAATGTCGCTCTTGAGCTGGCAGGCGCGCACGATGTCGGCCATGAAGATGAAGGAGCCCTTCAGCACGCCGAGAAACAGGGGATTTTTGCCCTTGAGGCGCTCGTAGAGCTCGTCGCCCATCTCCTGTACGCGCGTTTTGAGCTGCTCCTCGGAATACAGTACCTTCAGGATATCCTGATCCATATTGCTCTTAGCCATAGCTTTTTTCTCCACTTTCTTTTTATTCGTATTTGTTGTATCTGATGCGGCGTTTCGCCGCAGGTCGCACAAATTGATGTTATCTGGGAATGATGCGCACGAAGCACGCTGCGTCTCTGCCTTCCGGCAGGAAAGTAACGTCCGTTCCCAGCCGCCACACGGCGGCGAGCCGGCCGCCCACGTAAAGGGCGGGGAGCGCGTCGCGCTCGGTGAGGGAGAGCTTTCGGTCGACGCACAGCCGCTTGACGCTGCGCGCGCCGTTTGCGCCATCGAGCGTCAGGCGCGCGTTCAAGTCGCACGGGGCAACGGTGATGATCTCACCGTCTTCCGGCACGCGGAGCGAAATGCCCTCGCCGTCGGGCTTATGCAGAAGCGTCAGCTCGAAATTGCCCCATGGGAGGGGAACGTTTTCCACAAGCGCCGCCTTTGGCAGCGCGGCGGGGGAGAACGCCATCGTCAGCGCGCCGTCCGCGATGCGGACAGTCGCGCCCTGCGGCAGCGTATAGCGCCGCTCGGCGCTGCCGCCTCTCTGCGCAAGGGCGCAGATCGCGTCGAGCTGCTTGCGCCCGATGTCCTTGCGCCCGAGGCCGAGCGCGTCGGCCAAGTGCAGCAGGATACGTGGCTGCACGACTTCATCGTCGGCAAGAAAGCAGTCCAGCGACAGCGAAATACCGCCGTCCTGCGCTTTTGCATGGGAAAGTGCGGCTTCCGCCGCGTGCTCGAGCGCATCGTCGAGTACGGTCAATGAGCGCGCCGTCGCGGCGATATGCTGAGGCGCGCGGGGATTGAGCTCCCTGAGCCGCGGCAGAATTTCAAGCCGCAGGTAGTTCCGTGCGGCGGCGTTCGGGTCCGCGTTCGTATGGTCTTCGACATGCGGGATGTTGTGAGCGCGCGCATAGGCGACAAGCTCTTCACGCGTCTGCTCCAAAAACGGGCGGACGATGTCGCCCTGCCTGGGCCGCATGCCGCAAAGACCGCGCAGATCCGTGCCGCGGACGAGGTTCAAGAGCACTGTTTCCGCATTGTCATCTAAGTGGTGCGCCAGCGCGATCTGCGCGCCGAGCGACTTTGCCGTTTCGCGGAGAAAGGCGTAGCGCAGGTCGCGCCCAGCCTCCTCCTCGGTTTTGCCGGTCGCGCGCGCGTGGGCGCGCACATCGCCGGTGCCCGGATAGAAAGGAATGCCCTCTTTTTCGCACCACGCGCGGACGAAGTTTTCGTCGCGCGCGGCCTCCGCGCCGCGGAGCTGGTGGTTGAAGTGCGCGCAGGAAACGTCATAGCCCTGCTCACGCAGAAAATACAGCAGGCACATCGAGTCCAAACCACCGGACACGGCGGCGAGCACGGGCCGGTTCTTGTCGAGATAGCGCGCGCAGAGTGCTTTCGCGCGCGGCAGCTCAGTCCTCTTCATGCCGGTAGTCGAGCGACGAGAACGTCGTATACTGCGGCGACCAGGCGAGTTCTACCTTGCCCGTTTCGCCGTGGCGGTTCTTGGCAATGATGCACTCGGCGATGTTGCGCTTTTCCGAGTCCTCGTTGTAGTAGTCATCGCGATACAGGAACATGACGATATCCGCGTCCTGCTCGATAGCGCCCGATTCACGAAGGTCGGAGAGCATGGGGCGCTTATCCTCGCGCTTTTCGTTCGCACGCGAGAGCTGGGAAAGACACAGCACGGGAACCTGAAGCTCCTTTGCCATGATCTTGAGCATACGGGAAATATCGCTGACCACCTGCTGGCGGCTCTCGCCGCTGTAGCCCTTCGTGCCGGAGGACGCCATCAGCTGCAAGTAGTCGATGACGACGAGCCCTAAATTGTCGATGCGGCGGCACTTGGCGTTCATGTCGGCAACGGTGAGCAACGGATTGTCGTCGATCAGAATGTCGAGCCCCGAGAGGACAGATGCGGCGTTTGCGATGTTGACCCAATCCTGCTCGCGCAGGTTGCCTGTCACAAGGCGCTGGTTCTCTACCGTCGCCTGATTCGACAAAATGCGCGTCACGAGCTGCTCGCGCGACATTTCGAGCGAAAACACGGCCACGGCCTGCCCGCTCGAGCGCGCGACGTTCAGCGCAAGGTTGAGCGCCATACTCGTCTTACCCATACCGGGACGCGCGGCCAGCAGCACAAGATCCGATTTGTTGAGGCCATTCATTTTGTCGTCCAGTACGCCAAAGCCCGTAGGAAGACCCGGCAGCGTCTTGCCGCCGTTGGCGCTCAGCTCGCTCAGATGGTCCAGAACGCCCTGCAAAACGACGCCGATGCTCGCCATGCTCTGCGCGCTGCGCCCGCGGCGCACGGCGTAAATTTTCTGCTCCGCCGCATCGAGCACGCTGGACGCGCCGCCTGTGCCGTCCTGCACCATGGTGGAAATTTCCCCTGCCACGGTATAGAGCGCGCGCAGCAGCGCCTTGTCGCGCACGATGCCGACGTATTCCATCACGTTTGCGCTCGTGGGCGTCACGTCCATCAGTTGGGCGAGATACGGGCGCGTGGTGTTTTCGTCGTAGGTGCCGTTTTTCTCCATTTCGCCCGCGACGGTCACGCCGTCGATGGGCTTGGAGTAGACGAACATGGAGTAGATCGTCTCGAAGATCTCGCGGTTCTGCTTTAAGTAAAAATCATCGGGACGGAGCTGCTCCATCACGTCCTTGACGCAGTTTGCGTCGATGAGCATCGAGCCGAGCACGGACTGCTCGGCCTCGAGCGAATGAGGCATCTGCCGGTAGAAGATATCTTCCACGAGAAGACCTCCTTATTGCGTAATCTTGCGCCTTACTCCTCGCTCACGCTGACGGAGAACTTGGCACTCACTTCGTAGCCGAGCTTGGCCTTGACTTCGTAGGTGCCGAAAGCCTTGATGGGCTCGTCGAGCACGATCTTCTGCTTGGGCACGTCGAGCTGGCACTGGCTCGCAAGGCCCTCGGAGATCTCCTTGCTCGTGATGGCACCGAAGAGCTTGCCCTCTTTGCCGCCCTTGGCCGTGAGCTTGACGGTCACATTTTTGAGCTTGCCGCCCATTTCGACGGCGGCCTGACGGTTCGCGGCCTCCTCGGCGCGGCGGGCCTTTTCCTTCAGGTTCATGGTGTTGATGGCGTCAGCCGTGGCGAGCACGGCGAGCTTGCGGGGCAGCAGGAAGTTTCTTGCATAGCCCTCGGCTGCGTCGATGAGCTGGCCCTTTTTGCCCTGACCTCTCACATCCTGCGTTAAAATGACTTTCATATCTGTTTCCTCCTTGTGGGGTGATTTACGTTGTGGGGGAAGAGCGTCACTCTTCCATATATTCGTCGATGGCGTTGAGCAGACGCGCCCGCACCTCGTCGACGCTGGCATCGGCCACCTGGCCGCCGGCGGTAGTAGAGTTGCCGCCGCCGCCGAGTTTTTCCATAATGAACTGTACGTTGATCTCACCGAGCGATCTCGCTGAGAGGTTCACGCCCGTGCCGTTCTTGAACAGCACGAACGAGGCGTGAATGCCCGAGAGCGTCAGAAGCTCGTCGGCCGTCTTGGCGGCGGTCACGCGGTCGATCTCCTTTTCGACGGCGGCAACGGCAATGTCGCCGTTGACGAGCTCTGCGTGGCGAATGATCTCATAGCGCTCGATCATGCCGGCAAGGTCGCTCTGGAAGAGTCGCTGTACGTCCGACGTGTCCGCGCCCGCGCGGCGCAGGAACGCGGCGGCTTCAAACGTGCGCCCGCCGGTGCGCATCGTGAAGTTCTTCGTGTCGAGCACGATGCCCGCAAGCAGCGCCTCGGACTCTGCGCGAAGAAGATCGGTCGGGTCGGCGAGGTATTGCAGCAGCTCCGTCACGAGCTCGGACGCGCTCGAGGCGTAGGGCTCGTGGAAGTTGAGCGCGGCGGATTCGATATAATTCGCGGCTCTTCTGTGGTGGTCGATGACCGCCACGCGGTTGCACGCGTCGAGCAGCTGCTCGGATTCGACAAGGTCGGGACGGTTGGTGTCCACCACGACGAGCAGCGCGCCCGGCTGGGCGGAGATGAACGCGTCGTTGCCGGAGATAAACGCGTCCTTGTATTCCGGAAGAGCGGCAAGCTTACTGAGCAGCGGCTTTGCGACATTGTCCTCCATGTCGATGACGATCTGCGCCTTTTTGCCGCGCTTGCGTGCGATGCAGCAGATGCCGGCCGCTGCGCCGACCACATCCATGTCCGCGTGCGCGTGGCCCATGACGAAGATCTGGCCTGCGTCGGAAATGAGCTCGCCGAGGGCGTTGGCCATCACGCGGGATTTGACTTTCGTGCGCTTTTCGGGGGACTTGGCCTTGCCGCCGTAGAATTCAAAGTCAAGGCGGTTGCGCACGACGACCTGGTCGCCGCCGCGCGAGAGCGCCATTTCGATCGAGAGCATGGCGTTCTGATAGAGCGTTTCGTAGTCATCCACATCCTTGCCCACGCCGATCGAGAGCGTTGCGGCGACGCCGTCCTCAGTGACGACGCTTCGCACCGCGTCGAGCACGGAGAATTTACCCTCAAGCAGCTTTTGATACTCCTGCTCGGTCGTGACGAGCACGTAGCGGTTACGATCGAATTTGCGCAACAGGCTGTGCGAATCCTTGAGCCATGTGCTGATCTTTTCGTCGATGGCGGCGAGCACCGCGCTGCGCGACGCCTCGCTGCCAGCTTTCATCAGCTCTTCGTAGTTGTCGATCACGATGACCGAGACGATGGGGCGGCGGCTCTCGTTCTCCTCGCGCAGCGAGTCCTGCTCGGTCACGTCCGTCCAGTATGTTGTGGCAAGAAGGCTCTGTCCGCCGCGGCGGGAGGAGGGATGGCTCAGATTGCCGAACACGCGGAAGTGGCGCCCGCCCATCATCACCGTGTCCGGGCATTCGCTCTTGCCCTCGAGCAGCCAGTGCGTCGGAAAATCGGGGAGAATATCGTCGATGCGGTTGTCAAAGATATCCTCGCGCACGCCAGTGAGCTGCATGAAGCTGTCATTGCTCCACAGGATCTCCTGCGTGTCGGGGCGGAAGACCATCATCGCGAACGGGGCCGAGAGCATCGAGGCCTTGTCGGCGGTGGTCATGTCGTCGGTCACGTCGTCGATATACTGGCGGATGCCCTCGCGGCGCTTCTGCGCCGTGTGGCGGAAGTACCACCAGAGAAACGCCATCGCCGCAGCCTCGCAGATCGCGAGCGGGATGCTCACGCGCACCGTGACGGCGGCAAAGAGAAAGCCGACAAGAAAGTAGAGCCGGAAGCTGGGGTCTACCAGTTTGCTGATCTTTTTGTTCCGCATAATGAAGCTGCCCTCCCGTTATGATCGACATTACTGCGGCAAACCGCGGGAATAATCCATTTCATTATAACACGGCGGGGCGGGCGGATACAATATCAATATTTTATTTTTCGGCGTCGACAAAAAATGTGGTATACTTTTGGTGGAAAACGTGCTATACTATCCCGTAATAGCGGATGGCCGCGCGGGAAAAATGCGCGCAAGAGCCTCCGCGGCAACGGGTTTTGACCGCATTTTCGCGGTTCTCATAGAAAGTCCATAGGGATCCAAAAGGCGCCGCAGGTGCGATCGCTTCGTGAAGCAGGGCGAAGTGAGAGCACGGACGTCTCCGATGCTTTGCGCTTTTTGGTCCGGACGCACATGACAAAATCAAAACAAATCTATCGTTATTCTATTATGAAACGAATCAAAGGAGTTGAACCAGCATTGGCTGAACAGTTAAAAATCATCCCCCTCGGCGGTCTCAATGAGATCGGCAAGAATATGACCGTTTACGAATACGGCGGCGAGATCATCGTGGTCGACTGCGGCATGGCCTTCCCTGGCGACGACATGTATGGCATCGACTGCGTCATCCCCGACGTGAGCTATCTTGTCAAGCACAAGAACCGCATCCGCGGCATGTTCATCACCCACGGGCACGAGGACCACATCGGCGCCGTGCCCTACATCCTCAAAAAGGTGAATATTCCCATCTACTGCACGAGGCTCACCGCGGGCCTCATCCGCTTAAAGCTCGAAGAGCACGGCCTTCTCAAATCGACGAAGATCGTCACGGTGGAAAGCGGCATGACCGTCAAGGCCGGCAAGTTCAGCGTGGAGTTTATCCACGTGAACCACTCCATCGCGGACTCTGTCGCGTTCGCCATCCACACAGGACTTGGCACCGTTGTCCACACGGGCGACTTCAAGATCGACTCGACGCCCATCGACGGCGAGGTCATCGACCTTGCCCGCTTCGGCGAGCTTGGCAAGCAGGGCGTTTTGGCGCTGCTCGCGGATTCGACGAACGTCGAGCGCCCAGGCTATACGATGAGCGAGCGCACGGTGGGCCGGACCTTCAACCGCCTGTTCCAGGGCTGCAAACAGCGCATCATCGTCACGACGTTCGCCTCCAACGTCCACCGCATCCAGCAGATCATGGACGCCGCGGCGGAGTGCGGGCGCAAGGTCGCCGTCACGGGCCGCAGCATGGAAAATGTCACAAAGGTCGCCATGGACCTCGGCTACATGAAGCCGCCGAAAAACACCGTGGTCGACATCAACAAAATCAAGTCGATGCCGCTTGAAAAGCAGGTCATCGTCACCACCGGCTCGCAGGGCGAGGAGATGTCCGCCCTGTACCGCATGGCGTTCTCCCAGCACAAGCAGATCGAGGTCGGCCCCGGCGACCGCGTCATCATCTCGGCGAGCGCCATCCCCGGCAACGAGAACACCGTCTCACGTGTCATCAACGAGCTCTTCCGCAAGGGCGTTGAGGTCATCTACGACCGCGCGGACATGCTGCACGTTTCGGGCCATGCGTGCCAGGAGGAGCTCAAGATCATCCACGCGCTGACAAAGCCCAAGTATTTCATCCCCGTGCACGGCGAGCAGCGCATGCTCCAGCTGCACAAGGATCTCGCTCTCCAGATGGGCATGGACCGCAAGAATATTGTGATTTGCGACAACGGCGACGCCGTCGAGATCGGCGCGCGCTCGATGAAGTGCGTGCCCGGCTACGCGCCCGCGGGCGAGGTGTTTGTCGACGGCTACGGCGTCGGCGACGTCGGCGCGGTCGTGCTGCGCGACCGCAAGCATCTGGCGGAAGACGGCATGGTCGTCGTCGTGCTGCCCATCTCCGCGCAGAACGGTGACCTTCTGGCCGAGCCGGAGATTATCACGCGCGGCTTTATCTACGTCAAGGATTCCGAGGAGCTGCTGCAGGATCTCAGAAACCTCACGATGTCCACGGCGGAGGCCTACCGCGGCAAGCGCGGGCGCGACCTGAACGAACTCAAGGGCGCGATCCGCAGCGCGGTGAGCAACTATCTTTTTAAGGCGACGAAGAGAAGCCCGATGGTTTTACCGGTTATCACGAAACTTTAAAACAAAGGAGCGGCTTTGCCGCTCCTTTGTTTTAATTGGGGAATTGCAGGCCGCTGCGCGCATAAAACGCCCGCCATTGGCGGGCGTTTTCCACACCTGCGGCCTGAGAAGTGTAAATTGTCACGCACATGGAAATCGGCGAAGCGCCGCCAGTGGCGGATGAAGCGAGCCGGTTTCGAGGAAGTGGCACGATTGGCGCGCCCGAAAGGGCGCGGGAGTCGTAATGCCACGACGGTGACGTCAGAATTTACGATTCAAATTTATTTCGCGTCTGCGGACGCGAAAGTTTGCGACGCTTTTGGCCGCCTGTGGGCGGCGGGATAAGTTATTTTGGCAGGGAATGCGGAAGCATTCCCTGCCTCTTTGCGTTGTGGAAAACCGTTGGCAATGGCAGGGAGGGCATTCCGTTTTTTCAGTTGACGGGGAGAGAGCAATATGATACTTTATCGGTAGACGATATATCGGTTTCCGTTATAACGGGAGCCGAGGAAAGAAGGATACCACATGGGAACGACGGCGCTGACCGAAGCGGTCTTTTACATTTTGCTTTCGCTGGATACGCCGCTGCACGGCTACGGCATCATGCAGAACGTAGAGCATTTGAGCGGCGGGCGTGTGCGGCTCGCCGCAGGCACGCTCTACGGCGCGCTCGCGACGCTGACCGAGCGCGGCTGGATCGTCTCGCTCGGCGACGAGAGCGAGGGACGCAAAAAGGAGTACCAGATCACGCCCGCGGGCCGCGAGGCCGTGCGCGCGGAGCTGCGAAGACTGCATGAGCTGACGCAGAACGGCGACAAGCTGACAAGCGAATGGAACTGAGAGGAGGATAACGATGGAAAAGGACACAAAGCGGGTCTGGCACCTTCCTTATTGTTTTTTGGAACCGGGGGAACTGGAGCGCAAATTTGCACGTCTGGCGGCGCAGGGCTGGTTGCTGGAAAAGTGTACCTATGGCACTTACACCTATCGCCGCGGCGAGCCGAACGAGTATGAATACCGCGTGCAGTACATCTACGAATCGCGTGACGGCCAGCGTACCGACTATGTGAAAACGCTCGCGGACATGGGCGTCGAGAAGGTCGGCGATATGGGTTCATTCCTTGTACTGCGCAAGAGAGCGGACGGTGCGCCGTTTACGCTCTATTCTGACCTCGATGCGCAGATCATGGACGCGCGGCGACTGATGCGGATAAAGATCATTCTGGCGGTCGCGTTTGCGCTGCTGGCGGCGGACTGGTTCTATAACACGTGGGTCTGGTATGATCTGGCTGTCAGCTTTGACGCGATGTATGCCGACCTAAGAGAGACCTATCACCAGCCAAGTTTTTTATCGCTGCGGCTATGGGGAAAGCACATCGTCTGGTATGCGGTGCTGGGCGTGCTGGGCACCGCCGCGGCGGTAAGGACCGCAATGCAGGCTGCCCGTGTGGGGAAAACGTATGGAGAATTGAAGCGGAAACGCCTGATCGAAGAGTGAAAGGAGAATCGCCATGGTCAAGGACAAGAAGGTGCTGCCGCATTTGTCAAGCTATGCCAACGATCCCGAGCGGATCGAGGAGCAGGCAAACCGAATGGCAAAAGAGGGCTGGATTCTTGAAAAGTTCGGCTCGCTGTTTTCCACCTATCGACGCGGAAAGGCGGGCGAGTACGAATATCGCGTGCAGGTGAAGGAGGCAGGCATGGACCGCCTTGTCTACACGGCGGAGCTTGCGGAGTTTGGCATTGAAGAGGTCGGCAGCGTGGGAGACCTGCTCATCCTGCGCAAAAGCTCGGACGGCACGCCGTTCGAGCTGTACTCCGATCTGGACTCCCGCATTGCCCAGCAGAAAAAGGCCGTGCGTTATCTGCGCAAAGGCCTGATTATGAGCTTCTTCTGGGGAAGTATGATGCTGATGAATGTGTTGACAACGCTGATGAATGCAAACGTGATCGGCCGGTACGCGGGTGTGGCCGCCATCCGCTTCAGTTCGGCGCAGATAGTTCTCCTTACGGCGGCCTCACTGCTTCTGCTCGTGTGCATCGTGGGACTCATCGACTGTCCGGTCGGCCTGCGCCGCGCGAAACAGAAGATCGCGGTGCTCGAAGCCGAGCGCGTCATTCAGGAGTGACGCGCATCTTGCAAAATGCCGCCGCGCGTTGTAGAATAGCCCTGCGAAAGAACAAACAAGCGGGAGGAAAGCCGACATGATCCAGGATATCGAGCCGAAACATCTTTACAACGAGTGGAAGAAGAACGCCGTGCCGAAGAAGAGCAGCGCCGTGGTGCAGTTCCGCGGGCAGGACCTTTTGTGCCGTATCGACGACAACGGCCTCAAGTTTCCGTCGCGCGCGCAGTTCACAGAGTCCGATGAGGCGTTCACCTATCTTTTTGAGCTCGACGGGCGGGAGTATTACCTGCTCTTTGACGAAAACGAGCGTGCGCTCGACGGCTACTCCTACCGCAACATCGGCCTTTTCCGCACGGAAAAGCCCAAGGAGCTCGCCTATGCGGCGGTCAGCGCGTGGCACCTTTGCTCGTGGTACCGCGACGCGCGCTACTGCGGCCGCTGCGGAGAAAAGCTCGTCCACGACGTGAACGAGCGCATGATGCGCTGTCCCAAGTGCGGCAACATGATCTTCCCGCGCATCAACCCGTCGGTCATCGTGGCCGTGACGCACGGGGACTACCTGCTTTTGACCAAGTACGCCAACCGTCCCGGCGCGCAGCGCACGGCGCTTGTCGCGGGCTTCACCGAGTTTGCCGAGAGCTTTGAGCAGACCGTACACCGCGAGGTGATGGAGGAGGTCGGGCTCAAGGTCAAGGACCTGCGCTATTACCGCTGTCAGCCCTGGGGCATCAGCGGCAACATCATGATGGGCTACTGGTGCAGACTCGACGGCGACGATACGATCCATCTCGACAACTTTGAGCTGGCGGACGGCGCGTGGGTCAGCAGAAAGGAATTGCAGGAGACCTTCGTCAACAACGGTATCGCCCTGACGGCGGAGATGATCTCCGAATTCGCCGCGGGACGGGACCCGTACAGCTTGGAGAAAAACAAGTGAAAAAGGAAAAGCGGCTGTCTCTG